>CAVXSB010000019.1:0-19798 GCA_963764315.1 uncultured Zetaproteobacteria bacterium | reverse complement strand
GGATAATCCTGTGAACCAGAAAGTGGCAGCGAGGCCTTCTGGCCCGGTCCCAGCACGAGGTGACCTTGGCCGAGAACGGTCGAAAAGCCCTGGAGCAACTCGAGCACTCGTCCTTCGACCTCGTGCTGATGGACGTGCAGATGCCCGAAATGGACGGCTTCGAGGCCACGGCCGCCATCCGCCTCATGGAGAGGCAGACCGGCCGGCACGTCCCGATCATCGCCATGACCGCCCACGCGCTGAAAGGCGACCGCGAGCGGTGTCTCGAAGCGGGCATGGACGAATACGTCTCCAAGCCAATCCACGCGAAGCACCTCGAGCGATTGATCGGCAAGTGGCAACCGCGAGGCGATGCGCCCATGAAGGACGTGCTCGAACAACCACGTGCGGAGGATGCACTCGAACCACCGGGTAACGGGGTACCCAACCCGAACGCAGTCCCGCGGAATCTCCGTCTGCGGCCGATAATCTCCGGCTCCAGGCCGACGATGGCCTTCAAGCGGTCGCTGCGCCCGAGGATCAACAGCGTGCTGCCGGCGCCGATGCGCTGGCCGCGCTGTACGGCGACGCTGGAGACGATGCCGCTGAACGGGGCCTTGATGATGTCCAGGGCGTTGTTGACCCCCTGCTGCTCCATCTGCGTTACCTGATTCTCGGCATCGGCGAGGTTCTTCCTGGCGGCGGTGATCTGCGACTGCGTGGCAAACTGCTGGGCGAACAGGTCCTGCAGCCGTTTCAGCTCGCTTTTCGCGTAATTGCGTGCAGTGAGCGCCTGGCGGTAGGCACGCAGTCCGGATGGGGAGGTGCCGATTTGGGCCAGCACCTCGCCCTTCTCTACGACCTGGCCCGGCATCACCGCCAGGTGCACCACCTGGCCGGCATGGGCGGCGTTGATATTGCTGAGCCAGGCATCGTCGAAACCGACCTTGCCGTAGGCCTGCATCGTCTCGGCCACGGTGTGGCGCACCGCCGGCGCGCTTTGTACCAGTACGGAGGCCGCCTCGGCCGCCAGGCAGGGGGTGGAGGCCAGCATCAGTGCCGCCGTCCAGCCCGCCGCCAGCCTGCGGATCAGCCATATGTGACGCCATCGTGCCATGCCTTTGCCCCCGGTCTTTCTCATCGCCAACCAACCAGGCTAGGTGCGCTCTGTTAGCACAGAATTAGATGGCTGCGGGCAATGCCTCGATGGCCAGGGCGAGGCGCGTCCAGGCCGCATAATCGAGGCGTTCGGGGCGGATGCCGGGATCGATGCCGATGGCGGTGAGGGCATCGGCGTCCAGAAGCCCACGGAAATTGTTGGCGATGGTCTTACGCCGGTGCGCGAAGCCCTGGCGTACGGTCGTGCGCAGCGCTTCAAAGGTGCAGGGCGGGGTCTGTCCGTGGGGTGTCAGTACCACCACCATCGAATGCACCTTCGGCGGCGGAGAAAAGGCGCCGGGGGGCAGGATCAGCAGCCGTTTCGGGGCGTAATGGTGGCGTACCAGCACGGACAGGGTGCCGTAGGTCTTCCCTCCCGCCTCGGCGACCAGGCGATCGCCGACCTCGCGCTGATACATCAGCACCATGCCTCCGGCCAGCTGCATGCCGGCGAGCATGGCGGTCAGCGGGCCGCTGATGTTGTAGGGAAGATTGCCGGCGATCCAGTCGGGCCTGGCCTCGGCCACCGCCTGCGGCAGCGCCTGCATGACATCGCCGTGCACCACCGCCAGACGCGCGTCGGTGCGAGCCTGCCAGTGCGCGGCATAGCGGTCGTCCTTTTCGATGACGGTCAGATGCGCCGCGCGCGCCAGCAGGGCCTCGGTGATGGCACCGGGGCCGGGGCCGATCTCCAGCACATCGGAGCCTTCCGGGATGGCCCCGGCGATGGTGCGGATGGCCTGGGCATCGCGCAGGAAATGCTGGCCCAGGGATTTTTTGGTGGCGGTTGCGCGCATCGGCGCAGACTACGACAAATTACACGCCCGCGCCCGCCCTTGCCTTACAGGCTGAATCCCCTAAACTACGCGCCCATTTTTGTTGGTGTGAAGAGGTGCAGGGGTGAGAGGATCAATGCGGCGGTTGGTGGCCGGGAACTGGAAGATGAACGGCGTCCTTGCCGAGGCCATGCAGTTCGTGGCCGAGCTGGGCGAGAACCCGGCGCCGGAGCATGTCGAGATCGCCCTGATGCCGCCGTTCACGCTACTGCATCCCTTGCGCGAGCCGCTCTCTGCCAAGAGCATCGCGCTCGGCGCCCAGAACGTGTATTTCGAGCCCAAGGGCGCCTTCACCGGCTCTATCAGCCCGCTGATGCTGCGCGATGCCGGTTGCCACTATGTGATCCTCGGGCATTCCGAGCGCCGCAACATCATCGGCGAGACCGACGAGGTGATTCGCACCAAGCTGTTGGCATCCTGGGCCTCGGGGCTGGAGCCGATCCTGTGCATCGGCGAGCATCTGAACGAGCGCGAGTCCGGCAACACGAACGCCGTGCTCAAAAGGCAGCTGTCCATTCTCGAGGGCACGGATAGCGGCCTGCCTCTGACGATCGCCTATGAGCCGGTCTGGGCCATCGGCACCGGTCGTACCGCCACCGTGGAGCAGGTCACCGAGACCCATGCCTATATCCATGAGGAACTGGCGCGCCTGGGTCGGCATTGCCGCGTGCTTTACGGCGGTAGCGTCAATGCGGACAACGCCGAATCCCTGCTGGCCTGCGCCGGCGTCGAGGGAGCGCTGGTCGGTGGTGCCAGCCTGAAGGCGGGCACGTTCATGCAGATTGTGCAGGCCGCGGCCAAGGTCGCCGCCTGAATGGAGGATTGAAGCGATGACGATTCTTTTGCTGACGGTGCACGTGATCGTGGCCGTGCTGTTGATCGGCGTGGTGCTGGTGCAGCGTGGCGAGGGCGCCGATATGGGCGTGTCCTTCGGCGGCGGCGGCGCACAGACGCTGTTCGGCAGCCGCGGTTCGGGCTCCTTCCTTGGCAAGCTGACCGGTGCCCTGGCGGCGGTATTCATGATGACCTCCCTGACGCTGGCCTTCTTTTCGCAGAAACATGTCGGCTCGGTAGTGGAGCGCGACCTGTCCAAGCCGGCGACGGAGCAGTCGACGCCGGGCAGCGGCCCGTTCGATACCTCGAAGCTGAAGGGGAATGGCCAGAAGCCGCAGCAGCCGAAGCCGGCACCGCTGCCGGGGGCAAAATAAGTTCTGAGAGCACGCCGGAGTGGTGAAATTGGTAGACACGCCATCTTGAGGGGGTGGTGGGGCAACCCGTGCTGGTTCGAGTCCAGTCTCCGGCACCATCAGATTGTCCGATAAGGACCATGGTAAGCCCGAAACCATATGGTTTCGGGCTTTTTTCTTTCGACGATGCGACTCGGCAGCGGCCGATGCGGCGACGGCGCGCACGGCGGGCTAGTTCTCGAAGTGGACCGGCTAGCTGATGCGCCTGCAGGGCCTGGGCGGTGGCAACACGCTGAATCTGGCGCTGTCCGGTCAGTGGACGCGGGACAACCTGGATTCGGTGGAGAAGCTGGTGGTGGGCGGCCCTTACGGCCTGCGCGGCTACGACATGGGTGTGCTCTCAGCGGATACGGCCTATCTGGCCGGGCCCGTGGGCACGGTGCCCGCAAGCCTGTCCAACCGCACCACCACCCGCGGGTGGGTGCAACTCGGCAGGGCCTTCTAAGCCGGATTCGGCTAGCGTAGGGCGCCATGAACTACGACATCCAGCTTCGCTTTGCCCCTTCCGAGGCCTTCGTCGGCATCCTGGCCGAGCTCAACGAGCAGTACGCCGACTGGGTGGCGCGCGGGGATGCAGCGGTGGCCCCCGTGTCCGCCGCCTGGGCCGCCCTCGGCCTCACGTTTCCCACGCTCAGCCTGGATTGATCCGACCCCTTGGACACGGAAACCCCTCCCCCGCTTCCGCCGATGGACCGGGCGGCCCAGGTGCCGGCCTTCGCCGAGGCGACGCGCGCGCTTCAGGCGGGGGCGCTCGATCAGGCGCGCGCGCGGTACCTGGCCCTTGCCGATCAGCCGGCACTGCTGGCGCCCTGCCTGCATCAGCTGGCGCTGATCGCGGCCGCCCGGAATGATGCCGCGCGGGCGATGACCCTGCTCGGCCAGGCACTGGCGATCGAGCCGGGACTGATGGTGGGCTACCGGACACTGGCCGGGCTGCAGGAGCGCGCCGGTGCCATACCGGCGGCCATGGGCACGCTGCTGAGCCTCGGCAACGCCCTGAAGGCGAGGGGACGGCGGCAAGAGGCGTTATCGGTCTATCGCCATGTCCTCGAACGCGATCCCCTGCACTACGGTGCCGCCGTCAATCTGGGCACCACCCTCGCCGAGCTCCACCAAGCGGCGGAGGCGATCGATTTGATGATGCGGGGGCTTCGCCTTTACGGGCGGACGATGGCCGACATGGCCGGCTTCCCCGACGCATTGCGGGCGCGGCTGCCCGAGGGGGAACTGCCGGACGAGACTCCGCTGCCGGACGGCCGGCCGAGCGGCCCGTTCGAGATGCTCGAGGGGGCACTGACCACGCTGGGCAAGCTGTTCCGGGAGCAGGGGCATCTCGATGCGGCGATCAGCTGTTATCGGCGGGCGCTGCAGGAGGCGCCGGGCTATGCGCTGGCGCACTGGAACCTGTCGATCGCACTGCTGGAGGCCGGCGAGTACGAGGAGGGCTGGCGCGAGTACGAATGGCGCTGGCGCTGGCCGGAATTCCCCGAACCGCGCCGGGCCTTGCCGGCGCCGCTATGGCAGGGCGAGCCGCTGAGTGGGCGCCGCATCCTGGTCTGGTCCGAACAGGGCCTGGGCGACACCATGCAGTTCCTGTCTCTCGTGTCGCGTCTCGTCGGGCAGGGGGCCGAGGTGGTGCTGGAGGTGCCGCAGACGCTGGTTCGTCTGTTCGCCGCCAACCTGCCCGATCTGCAGGTGATCCAGCGCTCCGACCATCCCGATACGGTGAACAGCGAACTACCGTTCGACTACGCCGTGCCGCTGATGAGTCTGCCGCAACGTTTCGGTCTGTCCGTCCACGCCTTGCCGCTGGCACAGGGCTATCTCCAGGCCTTGCCGGAGGATCGGGAGGCCTGGCGTACGCGCATCGGGGCGCAGGATGGGCCGCGCCTCGGGCTGGTCTGGGCCGGCCGTCCGCAATACGCCAACGACGCCAGACGTTCGCTTCCCTTGGCGGCGTTGCAGGCGCTGATGGAGATTGAGGGCGTACGCTGGTATGCGCTGCAGCTGGGCCCGCGCCGGGAGGATCTGGCACGACTGCCCGAGGGGCGGGTGACTGATCTGGCGCCGTACCTGGATGATTTCGCCCAGACCGCCGGGGCCCTGACGCAGCTCGACGGCGTGGTGACGGTGGATACCTCGGTGGCCCACCTCGCCGGCGCCATGGGTGTGCCGGCATGGGTGCTGCTGCCGCGTCCCGGCGACTGGCGTTGGGGCGAGGATGGGGAGGATTCCGCCTGGTATCCCTCCCTGCGCCTGTGCCGGCAGGAAGAGCCCGGTCAGTGGGAGGCGGCGCTGGCCGGGGTCAGGGACGCGCTGGCCGGCCTGCGCCCGTCGGAAGCGTAGCTCCCCTCAGTTCAGGACGTGGATCGCCGCATTCAGTGTCGAGGCATAGGCGACCCAGACCAGGTACGGCGCCATAAGCCAGACCACGGCCCGCTGTCGGCCGCGGGCGATTGACACGATGGCGGCGATCGTGATCAGCAGGGCGGAGATATCGACCAGGCCAAGATCCGTGCGGTGCAGGCCGAAGAACAGCCATGACCACAGGGCATTGAGCATCAGCTGGATCGCCCATAGCCATTTCAGGCGGCGGTCCGGACTCGCATAGATCAGCCATCCGGCCACCGCCATCATCAGGTAGAGCACGCTCCACACCGGTGGGAACAGCCAGGCCGGAGGCGTCCAGAACGGCTTGTGCAGGCCCGCATACCATAGGCCCGGCTGGAAATGCACGCCGCTCATGGCCACGGCGCCGACGAGAATGAGGAAGACGAGCAGCATGGGGTAGGAGCGGGACATGGCGCTCAGCCTTGCCGCATCAGCCCGGTCTGTCCAGTAGCTCGATCCAGTGCATGACTCGGGTGTTGGTTCCGCTGGCCAGGTGCATCTGGCAGCCGACGTTGGCGGTGACGATGAGCGCAGGTTTGCCGCCCTCCAGCGCCGCCAGCTTCCGGTCCAGCAGCTGCCGCGAGAGCTCCGGCTCCAGCAGCGAATACGTGCCGGCCGAGCCGCAGCAGAGGTGCGCATCCGGCACCTCGGTCAACATGAAGCCCAGGCGGCTCAACAGCCCCTCCAGGGCACCCGGCAGTTGCTGGCCATGCTGCAGCGTACACGGCGCATGCACGGCGATCGGGCCGTGATCGGCAAGGGTGAGCGCGGACAGGTCCTCGGCGGCGAGCACTTCGACGGGATCGCGGGCCAGCGCCGAGATGCGTGCTGCCTTGTCGGCATAGGCCGGGTCGTGCTGCAGCAGGTGGCCGTAATCCTTGACCGTGACGCCGCAGCCGCTGGCCGTGACGAGGATCGCCTCCGCCCCCGCCGCGATATGGGGCCACCAGGCATCGATGTTGCGTCGCGCCGCCGCGCAGGCCGCCGCTTTCGCCCCCATGTGCAGCTCGATGCCGCCACAGCAGCCGGCCGCCTCAACACTGAGGAGCGAGATGCCGAGCCTGTCCAGCACGCGCGCGGTGGCGGCATTGGTGGCCGGCGTTGCCGCCGCCTGTACGCATCCGGCGAGCACCAGCATGCGCCGTGTATGGTGCGCAGGCGGCCAGGCTCCGGCCGTCTGTGCGGCGGGGATCTTCGCTCGCAGCGTGGCGGGAAGGATGGGGCGTGCCAGCCGGCCTAGGGAGAGCAGGGCGGCGATGCGGCGGCGATGTGGCAGCAGGGCACGCAGGGTGTGGCGCAACAGGCGCTGACGCCACGGGCGGGCGACCTGCTGCTCGACGACGGCACGGCCGATATCCGCCAGATGTCCGTATTGCACCCCGGAGGGGCAGGTGGTCTCGCAGGCGCGGCAGGTCAGGCAGCGGTCCAGGTGCATCTGCGTCTTGCCGGTGGCGGGGGTTCCCTCCAGCACCTGCTTGATCAGGTAGATGCGCCCGCGCGGCCCGTCGAGCTCATCGCCCAGCAGCTGATAGGTCGGGCAGGTGGCGGTGCAGAAGCCGCAGTGCACGCAGGAGCGCAGGATGGCATCGGCCTCCTGTCCCTCCGGCGTGTCCGCGAAGGCCTTATCCAACGAGGTCTGCATCGCCTATAGCCCCCTGTACATGCGGCCGGGATTCAGGATGCCGTCCGGATCGAAGGCAGCCTTGAGCCGCCGGTGAAGCTGCCACAGCCCGTCGGACAGGGGATGGAACATCGGCTCATCGTCGGCCGCAGTCATCAGGGTGGCATGGCCGCCCAGCGCCGATACGGCGGCGCGTACCTCGGCAGTCGGCGCCCCGCCCTTGAGCCAGCGCTGGGCACCGCCCCATTCGATTAGCCATTCGCCGGGGAGATCCGGTTGCGGGGCGGCCTGCGGCAGGCCGATGCGCCACAGCGGCGTGGCATCGGCGAAGAACGGCGTGCGCCGCTCGCGCAGGCAATGCCAGAAGGATTCGGCGTATGGCAGCGCCTCGCCCGGCAGCCCCGAGGCCAGGGCATCGACGGCGCCGCCGGCCAGGCGCAGGTACAGCTGGCCGTCGGCCCAGGCGGTGGCCGAGATCGGCAGTGGCCGGCCGGCCAGGGCGTTCATGCGTGCCAGCGCCTCGGTGAGCGTGCAGGGTTCCACCAGCGTCAGCTCGCCCGCCGGCAGCGGCAATACCTTCAGGCTGACATCGAGCAGCACGCCGAGGGTACCGAGGGCGCCGGCCATCAGGCGGGCGGCATCGTAGCCGGCGACATTCTTCATGACCTCGCCGCCGAAGCGCAGGATTTCGCCCTTTCCGTTGATGATGCGGCAGCCCAGCACGGCATCGCGTGCCGCGCCGGCATAGGGGCGGCGCGGCCCGGAAAGGTTACAGGCGACGGTGCCGCCCAGCGTCGCCCCCTCGCCCCAGTGCGGCGGTTCGAAGCCGAGCATCTGGCCGTTTTCGGCCAAAAGCTTCTCGATCTCGGTCAGGGGCGTGCCGGCGCGGGCGGTCAGCACCAGCTCGGACGGCTCGTAATGGACGATGCCGCTATGGCCGCCCACGGCGAGCGGCATGCCCTCGGTCGGCCGGCCGTAGAAGGGCTTGCTGTCACCGCCGATGAGGCGCAGCAGCGTGCCCTCGGCATGGGCCTGTTGCACCTGTCCTTGCAGCGATTCCGTCAGATCCTGGGATGCGGGCATCAGAAGCGCTCCAGCTCCGGGAAGGGCAACTGGCCGCCATGCACGTGCATGGCGCCGAGCTCGGCGCAGCGATGCAGCGTCGGCACCGCCTTGCCCGGATTCAGCCGCCCCTCGGGATCGAAGGCGTGCTTGATGGCATGGAACTGGGCCAGCTCGAGGCGCCCGAACTGCACGCACATCTGATCGATTTTCTCCATACCGACGCCGTGCTCGCCGGTGATGGTGCCGCCGACCTCGACGCAGAGCTCCAGGATACGGGCCCCGAAGGCCTCGGCCCGCGCCAGCTCGCCCGGCCGGTTGGCATCGTACAGGATCAAGGGGTGCAGGTTGCCGTCGCCGGCATGGAACACATTGGCCACGGACAATGCGAACTGTTCGGACATCTCGCCGATGCGGCCGAGCACGAACGGCAGCTGGCGGCGGGGGATGGTGCCGTCCATGCAGTAATAATCTGGGGAAAGGCGGCCGACGGCGGGGAAAGCGGATTTTCGACCCTTCCACAGCAGCGCCCGTTCCGCCTCGTTCTTGGCCAGGCGCAGCTCGGTGGCGCCGAGTCCGGCGAGGATGTCCTGCACCCTTGCCACCTGCTCGGCCACCTCCGCTTCCATGCCGTCGAGCTCGCACAGCAGGATGGCCGCCGCATGGCGCGGATAGCCGGCATGGGCGAAGTCCTCCGCGGCGCGGATGGCGAGCGTATCCATCATCTCCAGACCGCCGGGGATGATGCCGGCGGCGATGATGGCGCCGACCGCCTCACCGGCCCTAGCGACGTCGTCGAAGGCGGCGAGCATGGCCTGCGCCCGTTCCGGTACCGGTAGCAGGCGCACCGTCACCTCGGCGATGACGCCGAGCATGCCCTCGGAGCCGGTCATCAGCGCCAGCAGGTCGTAGCCCGGGCTGTCGAGCGCCTGGCTGCCGACGACGAGCAACTCCCCGTCCGGCGTCACCAGCTTGATCTCCAGGATGTTGTGTACCGTCAGGCCGTATTTCAGGCAGTGCACGCCGCCGGAGTTCTCCGCCACATTGCCGCCGATGGTGCAGGCGATCTGCGATGAGGGGTCGGGGGCGTAATAAAGGCCATGGGGGGCGGCGGCCTCGGAGATGGCAAGGTTGCGTACCCCCGGCTGCACGCGGGCGATACGCCCGACGGGATCGAGCGCCAGGATGGCATCGAGCTTCGCCAGGCTCAGCAGCACGCCCTCGGGGTGTGGCAGCGCCCCGCCGGACAGGCCGGTGCCCGCGCCCCTGGCCACCACGGGCACGCCGAGTTCATGGCACAGGCGCATCACCGCCTGCACCTCGGCGACGTCGCGCGGCAGCACAACCACCGATGGCAGCTGGCGGTAGGCGGAAAGCCCGTCGCATTCGTAGGGACGCAGATCCTCCGCCGCGTGCAGCACGCAATCGGCGGGCAGCAGGGCGCGCAGCCGCGCGACCAGGCCGGCCTCGGCCCCGTTCATCCGGAAGAGGCGCCGCGCAGGCGGTCGTAGACGGTGGCCAGGGCTCGGTCGTCGCCGACGTTGCCGGGGAAGATCACCACCGGCAGCTCGGGATAGCGGGGGTGATCGGCCGGGCAGCGCACCACGGAGCAGCCGGCCAGGATCTGGCCGAGCACGCGCGCGGTGCCGAGGGCCAGGCCATCGCTCAGCACGTCGTTGGAGGTGATGCCGCCCTTGCTGATCAGAAAGCCGATCGAGGCCGGTAGTCCCCGTACCACATCCATCAGGAAGGCCGATACCCGCTCGCCGAAGGCCAGGCGTTCGGCCTGGTCGGCGAAGGTCTTTTCCGCACGGCTGGTGTAGATCACCGGCGTTTCGTCCCGCGCATGGGCTTGCCTGGCCTTTTCCAGGGCCTCGGCCAGCAAGGCGGTGCGCTCCGTATCGATGCGCGCCACGTCGATCTCGATGCCCGTGGCACCGGATTGCTGCAGCAGGGCCTGCAATTGGGCGGTGGTTTTCTTCACATGGGAGCCGACGATGACCGCGCCGGCCCTGCCGCCGCGCACGTACTGCGCCATGGCTTCGGCCGCTACCGGTTGCGGGCCGAGGTGGGCCAGCGAGGTCAGCAGGCTGGCCGCACTGCGGAACAGGAAGCGTTTGCCGGTGGCCGCAGCGTCTCGGACCTGTGCGGCGAAGCGGTCAAGATCCGGCTGGGCCTCGGCATCGACGACGGCGCAGGCATTGCCGCGCAATGCGGCCAGGCGCGCCGAGATATCGCCGCGCACCTCACTCAGGCTAAAGCGCTCGACTTGCTCGGCCGCGATGCGGCCGGCGGTCTTCTCGGTCACGTAGTCGGGCAGGTGGCTGTGCCGGTAGCCGAACACCGAGTCCTTTGCGAACTCCGTCTCGTGCACCGGTACGGGGCTACCGTCGACGATCAGGTAGTGGATGGCATCGCGTGTGATGCGGCCGCCCTCGAAGAAGGCCGGTACCAGGAAATGGGCGTCGAACGGCCCCAGCTCCTCGGCGATGACGTCGGTCTCCACCGGGTAATGCCCGCGCAGCGTCGAATCCGAGCGGCTGACCAGGATCGGATTGATGTCGTGCCCCGCAGCGGCCTTTTGGGCCAGCGCCGTGCGCAGGTTGGCGCAGACCTCGCGTGTTACCGCCGCCGCCTTTGCCGCCGACATGCCGCGCGTGTTCGTCAGCACGAAGAACAGCGGCGAGGCATCGTCCAGCGCGGTGATGAGCGTCGGCACATCCCAGCGCGTCAGCAGCAGACAGCCGTGTACCGTCTGCGATCCGGTGGGGTCGTCGTCGAGGACGATGATTTTCGTGGGCTGCTCCATGGCCTTATTTCAGCAGATCCTGCACGCGCCCGGCCATGGCCTCGGCGGTGATGCCGTTGAAGGCCATGATCTCGTCGGCCGAGGCCGTGGTTTCGCCGCGCTTCCAGCAGAAGGTGTCGCGCCGGGGCGCCCGGGTGCGCAGCAGCACCGGCTCCAGTGAGGCGGAGGGACCGCCGCTGACGGCGATCAGCGCATCGCCGTCGAACAGGGCGTTGAAATGATCGTCGTCCATGAAGGCGTTGTCCGGCTGGGACACCGTGTCCCAGGCCACGTCGGTGGGCCGGTACAGCAGGCGCGGGTTGACGATGGCGACGATGCGCACGCGGTAGCCTGCCGCTTCCAGCGTTTCCTTGGCCGCGAACACCGGCAGCAGCACCATGTCGCCGGTGACGGCGAACACCACCGTGCCGCGGGTTCCCGCTGCACTCTCGTAGATCGTTGCCGCGCCCGTTTCCATCGCCTGCCTGGCCTCGTCCAGGTCCATATAGACCGGCAGCGGGCTCTTCGAGGCAATGATGACCATGCCCTTGTTGATGCTGTCGGTGGCATAGGCGTAGGCCGCCTGGATGGCGTTCGCGTCGCAGGGGAACAGCGGGAACACGTTGCCGTTGCGCATCATGGCGGCGAAATGGTTCTCGATCTCCGGGCGCTGGTGCGTCCAGCCGTTGCGGCCCTGCTCCAGGGCGCCGGCGGTGAACATGCAGACGATGGACGGGGTCTTGCGGCGCAGCTCCGCCATCGCCTGGGTCACCGTCTGCACGATCGGCCAGCCGTTGATGGCGAAGGATTCGTAGGACAGCCACAGCGCCCTGGAGCCGAACAAGGCCAGGGCGGCGGCGAGACCGGCGCAGGCATCCTCGTTCAGCGGCTCGTAGACCTGGCCGTTCGGCTCCTGGTTGTACAGCGGATCGGGCGAGGGATGACGGATCTTCAGCGCGTCGTTGATGTTCTTCATCGCCGAGGCCTCGTTGCCGTCGGCGTTGGTGACGACGAAGCGCGGGTCGGCCTTGCCCATCTGCGCCACCAATGCGCCCATGGCGGTGGCGGGCACGGCCTTGTCGCCGGGCTTGAAGGCCTCCATGGAAAGCTTCGGCATCGGCACGATGTCCAGCTCACGCTCGGTGACGACGGTCTTGGCGGCCGGGCCGCCGCCGGCACGCGACAGGTTGTCGCGCACGATCTGCCAGGCCTCGGGCGGCAGGGCCCGGCGTTGCAGGCCTTCGATGATATGCGGCTGATCCAGGGTGTCCTTCGGGTACAGGTTGTGCGACTTGGCACCCGTCGCATGCACGCCGGCCCCCTTCAGCTGCTTGATGATGAACACCGTCAGCGTGCCGGAAAGTGCCGAGCGCGCCGCACGATCGACGCCGGCGAGCACGGCCTGGGCGAAGGCCAGGCGACGGGCGTGCGAGAAGCGGGTGCTGTCGACGTAGGGCAGCTCCTGGCCGCTGTCGTCGAAGTCCTTGGCATCGATGAGCACGACCTCTTCGAAGCCGTGGCCCTTCCAGTAGGCCGTCATCTCGTCGTTGTTCAGGCGCGACACCATCGAGTGGTGCTCCTGCGAGTAGCCGTTCCACACCAGCACCGGCAGGAAGTTCGTGACATTCGGGTAGGCGGTGTGGAAATGCATCATGCTGTTCAGCACATAGGGCTCGCCCATGCCGCCGTCGCCGATGGTCACCGGGAACAGCGTACCCGGATGCAACAGGGCGCCGGCCATGGCGAAGTGCTGGCCCTGGCCGAGCGGGCCGGCGGGGGCCAGCAAACCCGGCACGGCGCCGGACAGATGGCCGAGCAGGCCGTGGCGTTCGCGGAAGCGCGCCATCATGTCGTCCATATTGCGGATGCCCATTTCCTCCAGCGAGGAATCGAGAAACATCGAGGAATAGAAGCCCGGCGCATGGTGGCCGACCTCGGTGACGATATTGGTGTGTCCCAGCATCATCAGCGCCGCATGCGCCTCGGCGCTGGATGCGAAGCCGCCGGGATGGCCCGAGCCCTTGGAGCCCGTCACCTGCAGCGTCAGGTAGCGTAGCGCGTCCGCCGCCAGCAGCGCCTGGTAGGCGGCTCGGCCGTCGGCTGCATCGGCGATGGCGGTCTGGCCCTCGGCAATCACTGCCTCTGCGGCATGCGTATCGAAGTCCGGCCACTTGTCGCCGTAATGCTGGATGCCCTGACAGAATGCGGGTGCGCTCATGGTGCTGCTCCTCGGAATCACAATATGGACCATACCCTACCGATTTGCTCCGCATTACGCAATGCAGAATTGATTTCATAATACGAAACGCATAGCCTGGGGCGATGGGCAACGATTCGGGTATCCAGGTCATCGACCGCACGGCATCCCTGCTGGACGCGCTGGCACGCCACGGCCATGCCGGCCTGAAGATCCTGGCCGCCGAGACCGGGCTGCACAGTTCCACGGCCTTCCGCATCCTGGCTTCCTTGCAGAGTCACGGTTGGGTGGCGCGGGACGGCAGCGGCGCCTATGTGCTGGGCAGTGGCCTGATGCGCTATGCCGCTCGGGCCGGGGAGCAGGTCGACCTGCGCCAGGCGGCGCTGCCGATCATGGCCAGGCTGCGCGATCAGACCGGTGAGACCGTCAACCTGACCATGCGCGAGGGGGACGAGGTCATCTATGTGGAGCGCCAGATCTCGAACCGCCTGATGCGGGTGGAACAGGTCATCGGCAGCCGTGCCCCGCTGCACGTGACGGCGGTGGGCAAGCTGATGCTCGGCGAGGGCACGGCCCAGGCCTGCCTCGATTACGCCCGGCGCACCGGCCTTCCGGCGTATACAGCCAACACCATCACCGATGCCGATCGGCTGTGCCAGGCGGCCGGGCAGGCCAGGGCTCAGGGCTATGCCTTCGACGACGAGGAGGCTGAGATCGGCGTCGGCTGCATCGGCGTGCTGGTGCGCGACGCCGGCGGGGTGGCGGTGGCCGGCCTGTCGATCTCGGCCCCGCGCGAGCGGCGGAAGGATGCCTGGGTGGCCGTGCTGCAGCAGGCCGGCCAGGATCTGTCGCAGCGCCTCGGTCATTTCGGCCAGCGGGATAAAAACGCTTAATCCATTCCCCATGTCTAAGGCATGATGTGGTCATCCTGTTCCCGGTGGGGTGTGCGATGAAACGTCTGTCCATGGTCTTGGCTTCGGCTTCGCTGATGCTGACCGCCGCACCGGCGTATGCCGGCAACGACGTGATCCGGGCCTCGAACAACCAGTTCGCCATCGAACAGGTCTCGACCCATGTCGACTACAGCGAGACCGGCAATGGCACCCTGGGCACGCAGACCGGCCTGCTCGATACCGAGAAGGGATCCGTTCCCGGCTATGCCTTCGACCTCAGCGCCATGGGCAACGTCCTGTTCGAAAACGCCTATCTCGACCTGCGCTACCGCCATGTCGACGGCTATACCCGCTATGTCGGGGCTCCGATCGGTGGCGGTGCCTATGGCTCCGTTGTCGGCTCAGATGTGGCGACGCTGACCGACTACCGGGCGCGCCTCGGCATGGGCTTCACCCTGGGCGACAACTTCATGCTCACCCCCTATGCCGAGATCGGCCGTCATCGCTGGTTCCGCGGCGTTAACTCTGGTGAGACCTATCGGCACAACTACTGGGGTGCGGGCCTGCTGGCGCAGGCGGAGATCCTGCCTGGCCTGGTGCTGTCCGAGCATGCGATGGCCGGGCAGACGTTCTCGTCCCACATCGATGTCGCCGGCACCACCGGGTTTGCTGACAATCTCGGCAACTCCAGTATCTACAACGCCGGCATCGCCAGTGACTATGCCCTGGGCATGGGCGTGCACATGCATGTCAGCTTCGACTGGACCGGCTTCAAGTACGGCATGAGCGGGCTGCACGTCATCGGTGCGAGCACCTATTGGGAACCGGACAGCTCGACCCAGTACACCACCGTATCGGCGGGCATCGGTTATGCGTTCTGAACGGGAAATGGGTATGGTGGGGGCAAATGGCGCGCGGAAGAGGATTCGAACATCTGGCCTCAGCCTTCGGAGCGAACGCGCTATCCAGCTGAGCTAAGCCGCGGCGTCGCGGTGGCGGACCTGTCGATCTCGGCCCCGCGCGAGCGCCGGAAGGATTCCTGGGTGACGCTGTTGCAGCAGGTAGGCCAGGAACTGTCGCAGCGGCTCGGCCACTTCGTCTAGCGATAAGATCGCGGGTTCGCGGCAGCGCCGGCTCATCACCGATTTTTCATGGAGATACAAGGAAAGATGGCGCGTGGTAGAGGGTTCGAACCTCTGGCCTCAGCCTTCGGAGTGTACTACACAGTGATGGTGGCCATTAATCTGATGGTGCGCCAAATGCTTCCATATAAATATATAAAGGGTGGAACATGACGTTGATGGAGGGTCGGTGAAGAGAGCAAGCCCAATCACGACGTTATTTCTGGATATCGGAGGCGTCCTGCTCACCAACGGTTGGGACCATCATGCCCGCCAGCGGGCGGCAGCTAGATTCGGGCTGGCGTGGGACGGGCTGGAGGAGCGGCATCAGCTGAACTCCGCCGTCTATGAGGAGGGAAGGCTTACGCTCGATGAATATCTGGCTCGGGTGGTTTTCCACCGTGAGCGAGCGTTCACCCGTGATCAGTTTCGGAGCTTCATGTTCGCGCAATCGCAACCTGACCCGCAGATGCTCAAGCTGGTCCGTAAGCTCAAGGCAAAGTACGGACTGAAGATCGCCGTGGTCAGCAACGAAGGGCGCGAGTTGAACGATTATCGGATTCGCAAGTTCAAGCTGGACGGGTTTGTGGATGCCTTCATTTCCTCCTGCTTCGTCCACGTCCGCAAGCCGGACGTGGAGATCTTTCGGCTGGCGCTGGACATTGTCCAGACACCAGCACGGCAGATCGTCTATATTGAAAACACCCCGATGTTCGTCCGGATTGCGGAAGGTTTGGAGATTCAATGTGTTCTGCATACGGATTACCAGTCTACGTGCGTGAAGCTGGCTTCGTTCGGATTACGGAATGACGATTGACGCATCCATAAAACCAGCTACCCCACGCATCCTGACGATCAACGGCGGCTCGTCGAGCATCAAGTTCGCGCTGTTCGAGGTCGGGAATTCTCTACAGCGTATTGTGGAGGGCGGGATCGAGCGTATCGGTCTGCCGGATGCCAGCTTGCGGGTGCAAGGCTTGCGTCAGACGGACGACGTTTCGCGGTCTGTGAAAGCGCCTGATCATACTGTGGCGGTGGAAGCGCTGATGGACTGGGTCGAGGAACGCAGCGGTCAGGAGGCTCTGACCGCGGTGGGGCATCGTGTGGTGCACGGCGGGCCGAAGTATAGCGAGCCGCAAGTGATCACTGCGGAAATGATCGATGAGTTGCACCGGCTCAGCCCGTTCGATCCGGAACATCTGCCGGAGGAGATCCTTTTGACCGAGGCGTTTCAGCGCCGCTTCCCGGATCTGAAGCAGGTGGCGTGTTTCGACACGGCCTTCCATCATGATCTCCCTCGCGTGGCACAGCTGCTGCCGATTCCGCGTCGCTATGAGGCGCAGGGCATAAGACGCTACGGATTTCACGGCTTGTCATATGAATTCCTGATGGGAGAACTCGCCCGTCTCGGCGACCCGGCTGCAACAAAGGGACGCGTGATCCTCGCACACCTCGGCAATGGCGCGAGCCTGGCGGCAGTGCGCGACGGCAAGAGCATCGATACCAGCATGGGGTTCACTCCGGCAGCCGGGGTGCCGATGAGCACCCGCTCGGGCGATCTCGATCCAGGGTTGGTGTGGTATCTGGCGCGCAGCGAAAACATGAGCGCGAAGCAATTCAACGAAATGGTCAATTCCCGCTCAGGGCTGCTCGGCGTGTCGGAGAGCAGTTCCGACATGCGCGATCTGCTGGAGGGCGAGGCGCATGATGAGCGCGCCGCTGAAGCGGTCGCGTTGTTCTGCTATCAGATCAAGAAACGGATCGGCGCATATGCCGCGGCGCTGGGCGGGCTGGACACCCTGGTGTTTACCGGCGGCATCGGAGAGAACGCGCCCTCGGTTCGTGCGCGAATCTGCGAAGGACTGGGATTCCTTGGCGTCGAACTCGAAGAAAAACAAAACGCAGCGAATGAGGGCGTAATTTCCGCGGTGGCCGGCCGGGTTACGGTCCGCGTCATGCGCACGGACGAGGAATACATGATCGCCAAGACGGTTTGCGATGTTCTCGGTCTTGGCTGAAAAAATGGAGAATGCAGGCATGGAGATCAAAACGCTTTCACCGGAGCAGCTGGGCAAGATCGACGCCTATTGGCGCGCCGCCAACTACCTGTCGGTCGGTCAGATTTTTCTGTACGACAATCCATTGCTGAAACGACCGCTGGCACTCGCGGATGTGAAGCACATGCTGCTGGGACATTGGGGCACGACTCCCGGGCAGAACTTCATTTATGCGCATTTGAACCGGATCATCAAAAAATACGACCTCAACATGATCTACGTTTCAGGTCCCGGGCACGGCGGTCCGGCGGTGGTCGGAAACACGTATCTGGAGGGCACCTACAGCGAGACCTATCCGAACATCAGCCAGGATGAGGCGGGGTTGCAGAAACTGTTCAAACAGTTCTCGTTCCCCGGCGGTATTCCCAGCCATGCCTCGCCGGAGTGCCCGGGCTCGATCCACGAGGGCGGCGAGTTGGGCTATTCGCTCAGCCATTCCTTCGGTGCGGTATTCGACAATCCCGATCTCATCGTTGCCTGTGTCGTCGGCGACGGCGAGGCGGAGACGGGGCCGCTGGCCACTTCCTGGCATTCCAACAAGTTTCTCGATGCGGCCACCGATGGCGCGGTGCTGCCGATCCTGCATCTGAACGGCTACAAGATTTCCAACCCGACCATACTTGCTCGGATCGAACATGAAGAACTGGAACAGTTGTTACGCGGTTATGGCTGGACCCCCATCTTTGTCGAGGGTCACGACCCCGCGCTGATGCATGAGGCGATGGCTACGGCCCTCGACACGGCGGTGGAGCAGATCAAAAAGATCCAGCAGGACGCCCGTGTCCGCGGCGATCTCGCGCGCCCGCGCTGGCCGATGATCGTCCTCAACTCGCCCAAGGGCTGGACCGGACCGAAGGTGGTCGACGGCTTGCAGATCGAGGGAACGTTCCGCGCGCACCAGGTGCCGCTCCATCCGGACAAGAAACCCGAGCACCTCAAGCTGCTGGAAGACTGGATGCGGAGCTACCGGCCGGAGGAACTCTTCGACGCCGAGGGCGGCCTGAAGCCGGAACTGGCCGAACTGGCACCTGAAGGCGAACGACGTATGGGCGCGAACCCCCATGCCAACGGCGGCATGCTGCTGCGCGACCTGCGCATGCCGGATTTCCGCGATTACGCTGCCGACGTGCCCGTGCCCGGCGCCCCCGGTATCGGCGATACCCATGTGCTCGGGCCGTTTCTGCGCGATATTGCGAAGCTGAACAGCGAGCAGCGGAATTTCCGGGTGTTCGGTCCCGACGAGACGCTCTCCAACGGTTTGGAGGCGCTGTTTGAAGTGACGAATCGCCAGTGGGATGGGGCGACCGTTCCCAACGACGAATTCCTCGCGCCCAGCGGGCGTGTGATGGAAATGCTCAGCGAGCACCAGAGCGAAGGCTGGCTCGAGGGTTACCTGCTTACCGGGCGCCACGGTCTGTTCAACTGCTATGAAGCGTTCATCCACATCATCGATTCGATGTTCAACCAGCACGCCAAGTGGTTGAAGGTCACCGCGCACCTGCCGTGGCGGCGCAAGATCGCCTCGCTCAACTATCTGCTGACCTCCCATGTCTGGCGCCAGGATCACAACGGCTTCACCCATCAGGATCCCGGTTTCATCGACCATGTGGTGAACAAGAAAGCCGAGGTCGTGCGGGTCTATTTTCCGCCGGATGCCAATTGCCTGCTGTCGGTGATGGATCATTGCCTTGAGAGCCGCCATTACGTCAATGTTGTGGTTGCGGGCAAACACCCGGCGCCGCAATGGCTGACCATGGACGCCGCCGTCAAGCACTGCAGCGAGGGCATCGGCATCTGGCAGTGGGCCAGTAACGACCAGGCCGCGGCACCCGACGTGGTGATGGCCTGCTGCGGCGACGTGCCCACGCTGGAGACGCTGGCTGCCGTTTCCATCCTGCGCGAGCATCTGCCCGACCTGAAGATTCGCGTGGTCAACGTCGTCGACCTCATGAAGCTGCAGCCGCCCAGCGAACATCCGCACGGTTTGAGCGACATGGATTTCGACGAGTTGTTCACCCGGGATAAGCCGGTGATCTTCGCCTACCATGCCTACCCGTGGTTGATCCACCGGCTGACCTACCGCCGCACCAATCACCGCAATATTCACGTTCGCGGCTACAAGGAAGAGGGCACGATCACCACCCCCTTCGACATGACGGTGCTGAACGAGCTGGATCGCTTCCATCTGGTGATGGACACCATCGACCGCCTGCCGCAGACCGGCGACAAGGGCATCTACCTGAAGCAGCGGCTCAAGGACAAGCTGATCGAGCATAGGCAGTACATCGCGAAGGAAGGACGCGATATGCCGGAGATTCGCAATTGGCGATGGAAGAGATCAACTGTATGAGCGCCGCACCGAGCAAAGCCCGTTTAGGGAACTCGGGCGTGGTCGCCTCGGTGCGTGGCAGCGTCGTCGATATATGCTTCGATGAGCATCTGCCGCAG
>CAVXSB010000018.1:0-92500 GCA_963764315.1 uncultured Zetaproteobacteria bacterium | reverse complement strand
GTCTCGCCGGCGGCATTCACCAGACGCTTGAGACGGCCACGCAGGGCGCGCTCCGTCTTCAGCCAGTCGGGGTATGCCGCCGCCCCCCGGGCGCGGTTCTCCTCGGCAAAGGCCTGCACGGCGTTAGCCGTACGCCTGGGCCATGGAGCCACCGCAGCATGGTTCAGGTAGGCGATATCGGCATCGAGGGAGAACTCCGCATGCATGCAGCCAGTGAAAAGGCAATTCATGCCGGCGTCAATCGTTTATGCGTCTGGCAACACCTTTGCTTATGTTGTAGAACAGGATCCAGGCATGGTTTCAAGGAAGAGAGGCGCCATGAACCTATATACCGCTGATCCAAAGATGTTGGCCGCCTTCTTCGAGGTGGTCGGAGCCGGCGTCATCGTCTTCGACGTGCATGAGCAACATGAAATCACCCTTCTGTGCACCAACCACCTTTTCCGCGCCATGTATGGCCTGGAAAACCTGCCGAGTACCAAACCAGGGCATGAGCTGCCACAGGAAGTCCCCCGGATCCTGAGGGATCGTGCGCGCGAGTGCGCCCAACGGCTCGCCCCCATCGACTTCGAACACCCGCTTCAGGCAAGCAACGTGGATACCCGATGGCAACGGGTACGCATGATCCCGGTGTTTGCCCATCAAGAAGGCAGGTTTGCTCGCGTTTTCGCCACCGTCGTGGACATCACCGCCAAGCGCCGGCTGGAACAGGAGTTGCAGATCGCCTATGCGCGCCTGAGATCCATCGTCGACTCCTCCTATGAAGGTATCATCACCATCGATACCGATCAGAGGATCAAGACGATCAACGAGGCCGCCCTGCATATCTTCGGCTACTCCTCCGACGAGTTGGTAGGGCAAGCACTGGACACCCTGATTCCCGAACGCTTCCGTGCCCGCCATCCGGACTATGTCCGCCAGTTTCAGGATGCACACGAAACCGCACGTCCGATGGAGAGCCGCGTGGAAATCTCCGGACGGCGCAAAGACGGATCGGAATTCATGGCCGAGGTTTCCATTGCCAAGATCGACGTCGGCACAGAGCTGGAGCTCGCAGCCTTCGTACGCGATGTCTCGGAGCACATGAGCCTGATCGACGAATTGCATCTCCGGGCCTCCACGGACCCGCTGACCGGACTATACAACCGCCGGCATATGACCGAGGCGGCGGCAAAGGAGCTGACCCGCGCCATGCGCTTCGGCCATCCCGCCGCGGTCGTCCTTATCGACCTGGACGATTTCAAGGGTATCAACGATATCCATGGCCATCACATCGGCGACAAGGTGTTGCTCAAGGCATCGTCGGTTTGCCGGCGTCAGATCCGGCAATCGGACATCCTCGCGCGATGGGGCGGGGAGGAGTTTCTACTGCTCCTGCCCGAAACCGACGGGGCTGGAGCCATGCGATTTGCCGAACGCATCCAAGACGGCCTGAAGCGGCTACAGGAAGAAGTTCCCGAACTGGGAGAGCGACGGATCACAGCCAGCATCGGCATCACCGCGCACCGGGATGAAGACGACAGTTTCGAGGCCATGGTCCACCGCGCCGATCAGGCAATGTATACGGCAAAAAACACCGGCAAGAACAAGATCGTCCTGGTCGACTGAATGGCTCAGCGACCCGACGCGCCCCCTGTCTCGTCGCTGCCGGTCGTCTCAGGCTGAGCCTTGGGCTTGGCAGTGCTGCGGCGACGTCGTACCGGACGTTTCGCGGCCGGCTTCGGCTCCATCTCGGCCACCAGGGACCTGTCGGATGGCCAGTCCGCAAACGGAAATGGCCGCTCTTCGCTGTTATAGGTCAGATACCGGAAGACCTGATAGACGTAGGCGGCAAGGCTGGATCCGAACGACAACACCCTGCCGTTCTTCCTTCCCGTGAACAGCACGAACAGAAACTGAAAGACGACGACCGCGGTCAGCACGGCCTCGGCCACGCTGAAGATCGCTGCGAAGAGCAGCATGAACAACAGACGCATCCAGGCGCTGCCATCCCGCACATGCTGTTTCAGCTCATCATCCATATCCACCTCCCATCAGTGCAACAGCGGTACGATGACCCCGCGTATCCGAAGCTCGCCACCGGCATGCATCCCCTAGGTTAGCAGATCGCCCGCGCACATCCCGCTTCCCGAGTGGCCGGGCCCGTTATTTCTCCTCGCCGTAGCGGTCGATACTGGCCTTGATCTCGCGCTTGGCCTCGTCGAGGCCGGCCCAGCCTGTCACCTTGACCCATTTTCCCTTCTCCAGATCCTTGTAATGCTCGAAGAAGTGTTTGATCTGATCGAGCAGAAAGCCGGGAAGATCCTCCGGGCTCTGCACGTTGTCGTAGGCCGGATTAAGCTTGGACACCGGCACGGCCAGCAGCTTCGCATCCATGCCGGCCTCGTCCTCCATCTTCAGCACCCCCACCGGCCGGCAGGTCACCACGCAGCCGGGAACGAAGGCAAAGGGCGAGACCACCAGCACGTCGACCGGATCGCCATCCTCCGACAGGGTATTGGGCACGAAACCGTAGTTGCAGGGATAATGCATCGCCGTATGCATGAAACGATCGACGAAGATGGCACCGGAATCCTTGTCCAGTTCGTACTTGATCGGATCCGCATGCTGCGGCACCTCGATCACGACGTTGATATCCTCCGGCGGGTTCTTGCCGACCGCAATCTTCGAGATGTCCATGCGCCCCTCCTGTGCACCGATTTGACGCGCATTGTAGGCATGAGCCTGCTCGGCACAAGCCGCACACTGCGCTAGCATGCGCCGGTGATCATCGTTTCCATCGGCAAACAGATGCTGTACCACCGCCGCGCCACCGGCGTCTGGCATGCCTATCCAGTATCAACCGCCGCCCATGGGACCGGCAACCGGCGAGGTAGCTTCCAGACACCGCTCGGCCGCCACCGCATCGGGAACAAGATCGGCGCAGGCCTGCCCATGTACACCGCCTTCGTCGGCCGCCGTCCGGTCGGCATCTATACCCCTGGCGGCAAGGATGAGGGCCGCGACTGGATCCTCACCCGCATCCTGTGGTTGCAGGGCATGGACACCGGCCGCAACCGGCGCGGGCCGGTCGATACCCACTCCCGCTACATCTACATCCATGGCACCCACGAAGAGGACAGGATCGGTAGCCCCGCCTCCCATGGCTGCATCCGCATGCGCAACCTGGACATGCTCGAATTATTCATGCATTGCCGCGCCGGAGAGCGCGTGTTGATCCGCCCCTAAGGGCCGTACTCAGGCCGCCGCGGCCTCCTCCTGCAGGTATACCGGTAGCTGGATCGTCACCTTCAGGCCGTGCGGAGCATGATTGACGAGATCCAGCGTGCCATGACGCGCCTCAAGCAACTCCCGCACGATGGACAGCCCCAGGCCATGGCCACCACGGCCGCGCGCCCGGTCGACGCGGTAGAAACGCTCGGTGACATGCGGCAGGTCCGACTCCGGGATGCCCGGGCCCTCGTCGGTGACGACGATCTGGGCATGCTGGCCACGGCTCGATACCTCCACCGCGATTTTCCCCGCCTTCGGGCTGAAGCGCGCGGCATTGTCCACCACGTTCATCAGCACGCGCATCAGCTCATCCTCGGCGATGGCCAGCGGTGGCAATCTTGCCTCCGGCACATGCGTGGCGAAGCGCAGCTTCTTGTCTGCGGCCGCGCCTTTGATGCTCCCCTGCACCCGCGTGAGCACCTGCGGAAGCTCGCAATGCGCCTCCGGATCGGAGGAGGTGAAGCGGATGCGGTCCAGTGTCAACAGAGCATCGAGCAGCTCGTTGACGCGCTTGGCCTCGGTGGCGATGACCTCTCCGGCCAGTTGCCGGAAATCCTTATCCTCGCCGAAGGAGGCAAGGCTACGGGCATAGCCCAGCATCGACGTCAACGGGGTTTTCAGATCATGCATCAGATTAGCCAGAAACTCATCGCGCTGTTTGGCCAGCTTCGAGCGTTCGGTCACATCCAGGCAGACCAGCAGTGCCTGATCCTGGCCGATCGGCGCCAGCCTCGGCGCCAGCACATGATCGGCCACGCTCATGTCCGGCAGGTCCTGCGCCCTCAGGGCACCGGTCATGGCCTTGCCCAGGATCTGGTTCCAGTCCGGATCGCGGTAGAACCAGACCATCGGCCTGGCCCGGCCTTCCTCCATCTCGGTCATGGTGAACATCTCCATGGCCGCCGGGTTGGCGACCACCACCCGGCAGTCCCGGTCGACCAGCATCACCGCCTCGCTCATCGTGGCAAGCAGGGCGTCCAGGCGACGCATGCGTCTGGCCAGCCGCTCCTCGAGTTCACCGCGGGCCTGATCGCTCTCCTTGAGCTCTTGCTGAACCTGATGCAGGTGCCGGCGCAGACCGGCGGCATGCGCGTACCACGCCAGCCCGGCCGCGATGACCGCCAGCCATGGAATCCACGCCTCAATCAATCCTAGGCGCCCTTTGCCACGAAGCGATAACCCATACCCCGCACAGTATCAACATAATCCTCGCAGCCATAGTCTGCCAGGGCCTTGCGCAGGCGTTTGATGGTCACGTCGACCGTGCGCGGTTCAACATAGGTGCCGCTGCCCCAGACATTATCGAGAAGATAATCGCGGGAGCGGACCTTGCCCGGTTTCTTCATCAGTTCCATCAGAAGCAGGAACTCCAGGCGACGCAAGGGAACCACCTCGCCGCCGATACGCACCTCCGCTGCCTCCGCATCCACCTCGATATCGCCCAGGCGCATGACCTTCGTCGCTTCCTGGGCGCTACGACGCATCAGGGCATTGACGCGGGCCACCAGCTCTTCCGGCTCAAACGGCTTGGCCAGGTAATCGTCAGCACCCTCGTTAAGCCCCTGCACCGTGTCGGAGGTGCTGCCAAGCGCGGTGACCATCAGCACCGGCACGCGCTCCTTCTGATCCGGGCGGTGGAGCCAGCGCAGGACCTGCATGCCGCTCTTGCCGGGCAGCATGCGATCCAGCACGACAAGCTTCCAGGAGCCGCGCTGCAGCACCTCGAGGGCATCGTTGCCGTTGTCGACATGATGTGTGCGCCAGCCGGATGCCCGCAAATGCATCTGCATCAGGCGGGCGATCATCTCGTCATCCTCGACGATCAGGATGTCCGCCAACTCGCTGTCCATCTGTCGTATGGTGCGCCCGCCGATTTGCGAATACAAGGCTGCTCCCGTTTCTGATTTACCCACCGCTATACCCGTCGAGACATGGCATAGCCGTGCATGGCGGCGTACTCCGTTTCCAGCCTGAGCGCCTTGCGGGACAGCAGACCGAACATGAAGCGCAGCATCTGATAGCCGAGCGCCGGATCCTCCAGCATCACGACATCGAAATAGGAGCGTTCCAAGGTCAACAGGGTCAGATCCTGCACCGCCGTGATGGTGGCCGAGTGCAGGCGACCGTTGTCCAGAAACGAAAACAGACCGAACACATTGCCGGCCTGCAAAAGTTCGTAGATATGCCCGTTGCGGTCGGCCGCGCTGGCCGTACCCTCGAGGATGATGTGGATCGTATTGTCGGACTCGGTATCCGCGCAGTAGATCTCCGTGCCAGCCGGCACGTGGCGCTCGATGAAACAGGAGAACAACAGCATCGCCTCGCGGCCGCCCAGTTCCTGGCCTATCGGCATTGTGCGAAAACGCATAAAATGCGGGTTGGCCGCGACCGCCGCTTCGAAACCAGTCTCGAAACTCAGTGCATTCATAGTACACCTCCAATCTTCGGACACAAATTGCGCAGCGAACATGACAGGCTTATGACATGCCTGTAACTATTTTGATGCCCATTTCTAAGTGAATACCAAGAAAGGGCGTCGCCTTCACCCCTTGCGCAATACCGGTGGATGTGATCAGGCTTTGGGCCGGGCTGCGAAAGCGCATCGGCGTCCATCCCGGCCGGGGCACTGCCCCCGTCACGGACGGAGTTGGCGATGTCACGTCGGTGTCAAACGCGGTTCATAGGCTTTATTAAAACCAATCGCACGATAAAGGCTGCCGGACATCAAGAAGCTTCGATTTATATGCATCCCCGTGCTTGCCATGCTGTGTGCCCCCTCCGGGGCCCAGGCCGCAGGCATGGGCGGGCAAGCCACCGCCCCGGACGGCCTTAATATCAGCTCGCTGATGTTCCTGAGCCTGACCAGCAAGCGACAGGTCACCAGCGGACGCCCGGAGCACAACCAGATCGCCCCGGTGCTGAGCCGCGGCTACATCAACGCCCGCTATCGCTTCAGCCCGCGCGTACGCATGCGGCTAACGACCAATGTCGAGTCCGATCCCTACCTGCATGGCCAGAAGACCCATGCCTGGGTGAAATATGCCTTCTTGGTCGGCAAGATATCCCCGGCCGCCCATCTGGTGGCCGGCCTGATGCATACGCCCTGGATTCACTACGAGCAGAATCTCGACCAGCACCGCTTCATCACCAAATGCTTCATCAACAGCAACGAACTGGACCATTCCTCGGATGCCGGCCTCGGACTCAAGGGCAAAATGATGCATGGCCGGCTCGGCTACTGGATGACCGAAACGGTGGGCGGCGGCTATACCGATCTCAAACGCACAAAGGGACTCGATTTTGACGGCCGTATCGGCCTCTACCCTTCCGGGGCCTCGCCGACGAACGGCTGGACCTTCGATGTGCAGTACCGCAACGGTTTTCTCGGCAAGTATGTGGCGGGCATCGCCTATCCGCCCCGACGCCAACTGGCCCAGGCGCTGATCACCTACACGCATGACGGCACCTTCCGCATCGCCACCGGCTACGTCATCCAGCACCAGAGCCATTACAAGGACCAGGCGAGCAACGGCCTGGCCACCCATGCCTATTATGCCTGGGCCTGGGACAGGTTCACTCCGCGCATCGACGGCTACTGCCGATACGAATTCAGGCAGCAGGACGAGGCCATCTCGGCGGCTCCGGAAAGAAAGATGCGCGCCGTGCTGGCCCTCAATTACCGGGCATCCAGGCACCTGAAGTTGGCTGTGGCCTGGGATCACACCCGCTATGCGAACCTGGGCATGGCGGCCAACGTCGGCCAGCAGGACAATATCTACGGCCTGTACTCGCGCATCAGCTTCTGATCGGGTGTGCCGCCCTGATACAGGTGTGGCAACTTGTCACGACCATGTCACAAACCAACATAATAGTACGGCTTGCAAAAGGGGGAGGAAAAATTCCGCCCAGCTGCGAGCCCCTTGGGCCTTGCGACCGGTCGGAACCGGATCCCCCCTTGGCATATACACTTGTGAGGAGCAAACAACAATGCGTAAATATATGAAAGCCATCCCCTTGGCGCTTGCCCTGTCATTCGCCAGCACGGGTATCGCTCAAGCCGCGTCGCTGACCGATATCCTCAGCGGCGTCAAGGTCGACGGCAAGGCCCGTGCTTACCGTTTCACCCGTCAGTTCAGCCCGAATGGCGGCGCTGGCAACAAGACTGACGTCAACGCATTCAGTGCGGCCGCTATCCTGAACCTGCACACCGATACCGCTGCCAACGGCTGGGGCTTCGGCGCCAGCGCCTTTACCGCCCAGTCCATGGGCCTGAACAAGGGTAACGTCGACACCACCCTGATGGGCTCGAAGAACCAGATCACCGCTCTCGGTCAGCTGTATCTGCAGTACCGTCAGCCGCTGTACATGGTTCGCGCCGGTGATCAGGAGCTGAGCACCCCGTGGATGGGCGGCTCCGACTCGCGCGTGCTGCCGGCCACCTACCAGGCCGTGCTGCTTCAGCTGAACCCGATCGATCATCTGCACATCTACGGCATCCGCGAGACCGCATGGAAGAGCCGCACCTCGAGCAACTACTTCCAGAACAACCTGTACTACAACAGTGCCTGGGGTGGCGACGACTCGCATGGCGGTCAGCCGTACACGCTGCCGGGCACCACGCCTGCTACCTCGCAGAAGTCCCCCGGCACGCTGGTCATCGGCGCGGACTACAAGGCCAACGGCCTGAAGGCCCGCCTGTGGTACTACGACTTCTACCGTTTCGCCAAGACCTACTACGGTGAGGCCACCTACACCTACAAGACCGGTACCGGCTTCGATCCGTTCATCGGCATCCAGGGCATGAAGCAGAACCTGGGCTCCAGCAACAGCTTCTTTGGCCAGTACAATGTCACGGACAATGGCGTCGGCGGCGATGTGAACTCGCAGGTCGAGGGTGCCAAGATCGGTGTGAACATCCCGCATGGCTCCGTGTTCGTCGCCTACGACAAGGTGAACTACAACTCTGGCGCCTTCGGCGGCGGCACCATCATCTCGCCGTATACCGCGAACTACGCAACCGACCCGCTGTGGACCACCTCGATGATCCGCGGCCTGGTCGAGCTGGGTGCGGGTAATGCTGTGAAGATCAAGGGCACGTACAAGCTGCTGGACGATCACCTGCGCGTGATGGCGGCCTGGGCTCGCTACAACACCCACTTCAAGGGCAACAGCACCAACACCTATGGTGACATCACCTACTTCTTCGGCGGCGCCTACAAGGGCCTGTCGCTGCGCGACCGTATCGAGGTCAGCAACGGCAAGCTGGCCAACGGCTCGGACAAGTTCGTGTACAACCGCGTGATGGCCGAGTACGACTTCTAAGAAGCCCGTACACCTGGCACAAAGGCCTCCGTCCGCAAGGACGGGGGCCTTTTTCTTTGCGCGCGCCGAGCCTCTCTCATGTCATCATCATGCCTTAATGCCCCTCTATCCTCGGGCAAGCAAACGAAGAAGGGATGCGGCTGGTATCGTGAACTGCCTCTTACCATGTACCGGCCACAGCCTGACAGTCCGCAAGGCATCCGATGCGGCGCGGCAAAAGGCAAACATCCCGTTTCTCCTCTCTCCTCCAAGAGAACGCCCCGGCCGGGTTCAACCCGGCCGGTTTTTTGCTTTATCCGGATGCGTTAGCGTGTGCGCCAGCACACATGTGGGGGCTTACGAAGAACTATATTGCGGTTTAGGCTTCGCACGCAGCAAGGAGCAACCATGACGGTGCACACGATGAAGAAATACGAAGAGGAACTGGACCGGCTGAAACAGCTGGTGCTGCAGATGGGCGGTCTCGTCGAGCGCGCCATCGATCAATCCATTCGTGGCACCATGGAACAGGATTCCGATCTGGCCCAGACGACCATCGAGGGCGATGCCGCCATCAATGCCCTCGAGGTACAGAGCGACGAACTGATGAAATCCATTCTGGTGCGCCGGCAGCCGGCGGCCGGCGATCTCAGGCTGATCGTCGCCTCGATCAAGGTCGTCACCGATCTGGAGCGCATGGGCGACCTGGCAGCCGGCATCTCCGAGGGCATGCTGCGCGCCATGGAACACCCGCCGAAAAACCTGTCCAGCTTCGCGCTGATGGGTGAAAAGGTGAAGCGTCAGGTCAACAAGGCCCTGGACGCCTTCTCCCGCGGCGATATCGACATGGCGATGGAAGTCATCGAGAACGACGAGCATATCGATCAGCTGCACAAGTCGATGTACCGCGAGACCCTGACCTATATGATGGAGGATCCGCGCCAGATCAGCTCCTCCATCATCCTGTCGAACATGGCCAAGAATCTGGAGCGCATCGCCGATCACGCCACGAATATCGCCGAGATGGTCGTTTACATGATCCGTGGGCACGACATCCGCCATGTCGATCACGCCGCTGCCGCACGCATGCTGCGCGAGGACAGCCGCGGCCACTAGGACCTGGCCCCCTACTAAGTTCTAGCCGAAGGCCAGCCTCATCTCGGAGGGCTGCAGCAGACCCTGCTCCTGGTTCAGATCGGCCCGCGTCAGCGCATGCTCGGCCAGCCAGCCATCGGGAAAGCCCAGCTCAATGCCCCGTCCGTCCGCATCCACGGAGAAATCGGGCAGGTACTTGGGGATCCGGTTGCGCGTCAGAAGCACCGCCAGGCGCAGCAGGATGCACAAGCGCAGCACCGGCACCCGACTCGGTTCCGGCAGTTTCTGCAGATCGGACATGTTCAGCTTGCGGCGGTGGCTGCCGACCATGAAGGCCAGCATCTGCTGCTCCTGTTGCGAAAACCCGGCCATATCGCTGTTGGCAAGCAGATAAGCCCCATGCTTGTGGTACTGGCTGTGCGAAACCGCCAGGCCGATCTCGTGCAATGTCGCCGCCCACGACAGGTACAACGCCCATTCGCCATCCTCAAGCCCCCATGGCCCGCATGCCTTCCGGAACAACCCGGCGACAACCTGATCGACATGCGCCGCATGCGCCTCATCGACCAGGTATCGCTCCTTCATACCGCGCACCGTCTGCTCACGCATGTCCTCGTGGATGATGCGCCCGATCAGGTCATACAGCACGCCCTCCCTGAGGGCACCGTCGGCAACCGTCATGCGCTCGATGCCGAGCGCCTTGAAGGCCGCACGCAGCACTGCCAGCCCGCCCGGAAACACCAGCTTGCGCTCGACACTGAGCCCCGGGATATCGAGCGCCTCGATGCGATCGAACTCGAACATGCGCTTGCGCAACAGATCCAGAGCCTCGCGCGTGATCACACCGCCGGTGCTCCAGCCGCAAAGACTGGCAATCTGGGCCACGGAACGAATGGTGCCCGAGGCGCCGACCGCGCCCTGCCAGCCCAGGCGCTTGAAGCGTACGCTGATATCCTGCAACTCGCGCAAGGCGGCGATCTCCGCCTCCTTGTATGCCTTCTTCTGGATGCCGCCGTTGGCGAAGAATCGTTGGGTAAAGCTGACACAGCCCATGGCCAGGCTTTCCCTGTCTCGCGTCTTCAGACGCTGGCCGATGATGCATTCGGTGCTGCCTCCGCCGATATCGATGACCAGGCGTTCCTGATCGTCGAATCCGAGCGATCGCGCCACGCCGAGATAGATCAGGCGCGCCTCTTCATCACCGGAAATGATCTGGATCGGGTGGCCGAGCGCCGCCTCCGCTGCCCGCAGGAAGCCCTGCGCCATCTCGGCATGGCGCAGCGTATTGGTACCGACGACGCGCACATTGGAAAGAGCCAGGCCCTTCAGGCGCTGGCCGAAGCGCTGCAGGCAGGCCAGTGCCCGCTGCTGCACCTCGGGGGTGATATTATAGTTTTCGTCCAGGCCCTCGCGCAGGCGCACCATCTCGCGCAGCCGGTCCACGACCAGCGGCGGCTGCCCCTCCTGGATGCGGGCGACGATCATGTGGAAGCTGCTCGAACCGAGATCGACCGCCGCGATTTCGCCCTTCAGCCTGTCTCGGTTCCATCGTGCCATGCCCACCCCGCAACCCGTCCACGCTATCACGGATATCGCCGGCCTGCGAAGTCCGGCGCCACGCCTCAGTCCGTCAGCTCCCTGAGCAATGCGGCCTGGGCCGATACGGGCTTGGCTCGTCCCCGCGCCACCGCCCTGCGGTAGCTGCCATCCTGCTGCAGAAACCAGGTGTGCGTATTGTCCAGCAGGTAGGTTCTCAAGCCCTGGCGCAGGATCTGGCGCTTCAAACGGGCATCCTCGATGGGGAAGCAGGTTTCGACCCGCCTAAGCAGGTTGCGCTCCATCCAGTCGGCGCTGGCGCCGTACAGCTCCGCAGCGCCGCCGTTCGCAAAATAGAAGAGGCGGGAATGCTCGAGGAAACGGCCGAGCACGGAGCGCACGCGAATGTTCTCGGACAAGCCCTTGACGCCGGGACGCAGGCAGCAGATGCCGCGCACGATCAACTCGATCTTCACCCCCGCCTGCGAGGCCCGGTACAGGGCGAGGATGACATCCTTCTCCTCCAGGCCGTTCATCTTGGCCAGGATCTTCGCAGACTTGCCCTGCCTGGCATGCTCGGCCTCGCGCTCGATCCACTCGATCAACCGCTTCTTCATCTCGAACGGTGCCTGCACGATCTTCTTCATGCGGGTGGTGCGGCCCAGCCCCGTCAGCTGCTGGAACACGCGGTGCACGTCCAAGCCGATCTGCGCATCGGTGGTCATCAGGCCGACATCGGTGTAGAAGGCCGTCGTCACCGGATGGTAGTTCCCCGTGCCCAGATGCACGTAGCGACGGAAATTCTTCCCCTCGCGGCGCACGACCATCAGCAGCTTGGCGTGGGTCTTGTACCCGACCACCCCGTACACCACATGCGCCCCAGCCTGCTGCAGGCGCTCGGCCAGGTGGATATTGTCCTCCTCGTCGAAGCGCGCGCGCAGCTCGACGATCACCGTCACCTCCTTGCCCTTGCGCGCGGCCCTGAGCAAGGCCTGCACGATCGGGGAATCCTCGCCGGTGCGGTACAGCGTCTGTTTGATCGCCAGCACATTCGGATCGTCGGCAGCCTGGTTCAGCATCGCCAGCACCGGCGAGAAGGCGTGGAAGGGATGGATCAGCGCCACATCGCGGCGACGCAGAACGGCGAAGATATCGTCATTGTCCTTCAGCTCCGCAGGCAGCGACGGCCGGAATGCGGGGAACTTCAGATCCGGGCGCTCGACCCGGTCATAGAGCGAGGCCAGGCGATACAGGTTGACCAGGCCGTCCACCTGATACAAATCCTGTTCGCCCAGATCGAATCGGTTGAGCAGGAAATCGATGACGTCCTGGGGGCAGTTATCGGCCACCTCCAGGCGCACCCCGCGCCCGAACCGGCGTTCCTGCTGCAGGCCACCCTCCAGGGCCGACTTGATGTCCTCCATCTCCTCCTCGTCCAGGTACAGCTCCGTATCGCGGCTGACCCGGAACTGGTAGCAGCCGGTCACGTGCATGCCCTGGAACATGTCCTCGACGAAGGCATGAATGATCGAAGACAAAAAGACGAAGCCATCCGGCACACCGGCCACCTCCTCCGGCAGCCGGATCAGCCGCGGCAGGGAGCGCGGCGCCGGCACGATGGCCAGGTTGTGCGCACGCCCGAAGGCATCCTTGCCCTCCAGCGACACGATGAAATGCAGTATCTTGTTGGCGATGCGCGGGAACGGATGCGACGGATCGATACCCAGCGGGCTGATCATCGGCATGATATTGCTGTCGAAGAAGCCCTTCAGCCACGCGCGCTGGGCATCGTTCCAGTGTGTACGCCGGATAAAATGGATGCCCTGGGCCGCCAGCGCCGGGATCAGCTCCTGGTTCAGCAGGTCGTACTGGCACGTCACCATCTCCGCCACCTGCTCACGGATATCGCGAAGTAGCCTGGCCGGACTGACCTGGTCGGCGCCGATGCGCTGCTTGCCGACATCCAGCAGATGACGCACGGACGCCACCCTGACCTCGAAGAACTCATCCAGATTGGAACTGGAGATGCACAGAAAGCGCAGGCGCTCCAGCAAGGGCAGGCTGTCGTCCTGAGCCATGGCCAGCACCCGCTTGTGGAAGGCCAGAAGACTCAGCTCCCGATTCAGAAAGTTTTCCGGCGTGTCCATCTGCATCTGATCCAAGACCCATCTCCCATCGTGCGCGAAGGCGCACATGCTGCCCGCACCGCATGACATCGTGGTGACCGCACGCCATCCTAGCCCGAATGGGACGGCTGGTGCATCCACCGGCTGTCATGACCCTGCCATAAACCTGACACAATCGAGGGATATTCTGACCGGCACCCAATCCTCGGAGGTGTTGCCATGCATGCGCACAACGGCCTGATCCTGACCCGTAACATCGTGCCCGCCTACCAGATTCGCAGCGTGCTCGAATTGGACGACATGGCCGCAGACATCGTGCTGTCCGATCTCGATGTCTACGCCCGCCTGAGCCGCCGTTCATGCAGCTTCCTGATCTGTGACATCGACGATGCGGATGTACAGGGCATCGCCGTTGCCGAATGGTTCCGCTTCCAGTCCCAGGGCGCCCCATGGTATGCCATCTGCCGCTACGGCAACAGCCGCAATATGCGCCTGGCCCGCGAGAAAGGGGTCAGCGGCTATTTCTTCCTGAACAGTGCGGGGGTGGCCCTGGATCCGCATGCGGGCATCGCCCACGCGCTGCTTCGCCAACAGCAGCAGAAGCACCGGGCGGGTTTCCGCCGCGCCCCCCAGCCCTACCAGTTGCACCCATCGTTCTGAGCTCCGCCCTGCGGTTGACCCGATGGCGATGTCGGGCAACATGCAGCGATGGATTCCCAGGCGAACGCCATACCACCGCTGAGCGTTACCGAACTCACCGCCGGCATCAAGCAGCTGCTTGAACAAAGCTTCGCCCATGTGCGCGTCGCCGGCGAGGTGTCGCGCCTGACCCGCCATGCCTCGGGACACCTGTACTTCACCATCAAGGATCGGCATGCCGCCATCTCGGCGGTGATCTGGCGCTCCACCGCCGTGCGGCTGAAAACACTGCCGCAGGAAGGAAACGAATTCGTCTTCAATGGCCACCTGAGCGTGTACGAGCCACGCGGCAGCTACCAGCTGATCGTGCAATCGGTCGAGGCGGCCGGCAGTGGCCGCCTGGCGGCCGAATTCGAGCGGCGCAAGCAGGCATTCGCGGCCCGCGGCTGGTTCGATGCGGCGCGCAAGCGGCCGCTGCCATCGCTGCCCCAACACATCGGCATCATCACCTCCCCATCCACCGCCGCCATCGAGGACGTCAAGAAGGTGCTGGCCACCCGGCCCGCCTGGCTCAGCCTGACCCTCTCTCCCTGCCTAGTGCAGGGGGATGCGGCCCCGGCCTCCATCGCCGCCGCCTTCGCGCGCATGGCGCGCATGGCCTCACCACCCGATCTCATCCTGCTGGTGCGCGGCGGCGGCAGTGTCGAGGATCTCTGGTGCTTCAACGACGAGCAGGTGGTCCAGGCCATCGTCGATTGCCCGGTGCCGGTGATCGCCGGCATCGGGCATGAGATCGACGTCACGCTCGCGGATTTCGCCGCCGATGCGCGTGCAGCCACCCCGTCCAATGCCGCCGAACTGGCCTGCCCGGCACGCGCGGAGCTGCGCCAGCGCCTGCCCCGCCTGCCCCTGTTGCGCGGCCTGCTCGACCGAGGACTCTCCCACGCCGCCGAGCAGCATGCCGGCCAGCGTGCCCGTCTCGTCCATGCCTGGCGACTGGCATCCGATGCCCGCCACCTGCATATCGAGCGCCTGGACAGCCGGGCCCGCGACGCCATGCGCCAGCGCGTGCGCACCGGCCGTACAGCGCTGGCAGCCGGGCTACGTCGGCTTGAACCCCTGGAACCGCATCTGCAGCTACGCCGCCAACGCCAGCGCGTGAGCCAGCTCAGGCACCGACTGGGCCAAGGCATGGCCTCGGATCTGGCCTCCGCGCGCCAGCATGTGCGCCAGATGCAGCTGCCGATCTCCCTCGGTGTATCCCGTGCCATCGCCGTGCAACGGCGCGCGCTCGATCACGGGAAACAGCGGCTGGAAAGCCATGCCGGGACGATGCTGGATGGGCAGCGCCGACACCCTCGGGAGCTGTTGCCGCGTCTGGAACGAGCGGTGCGCAAGCACATCGATGCCGGCCGCCAGCGGCTCGGACGCGCCGAAGCACAGATGCATGCGCTGGATCCCATGCATGTGCTGCGCCGCGGCTACACCCTTGCCACCACACCCGATGGGCTTATCCTGCATTCCATCGCACAGGTCGGCCCGGGTTCGGACATCGCCGTGCGCTTCCATGACGGCACGGCGAATGCCCGGATCAACCGCACGGAGGAAACGCCATGAACCGCTGCTCGCTTGCCCTATCCGGCCTGATGATGCTGATCCTTTTCCCTCTGGCGGCACCGGCCGCGGCCCTGAGCGCGGTGCAGGGGCAGGTCATCGAGATTCATGTGCGCACCATGCCGGCCGGGCCGGTACAGCTGCGCGCCTTCGGCCGTCATTGGCCGGCGATGCGCCAGGCCGACGGCTCGGTGCTGGCCTGGATCGGCGTCGATCTGGCGCGGAGGCCGGGCCGCTACCCACTGCACTGGACGATCGGCCACGGCGCCAAGGCCTGGCACCGTACCGAGCACCTGACCGTCGATGCAGGTTCGTTTCGCATCTCGCACATCACCGTGAAGCGCAAGATGGCCGAGTTCGATGCCAAGACCCTGGCTCGTGTGCTCGCCGACCAGCGCACACTGCGGCACACCTACGGCATCAGGGTCAAGGCGAGCCCGGAGATTCACATGGATCACTGGCCGGTCACAGGCATCATCTCCACCCCCTTCGGCGCCCGGCGCTATGTCAATGGCGAGCCCCGTTCACCGCATACCGGCATCGATATCGCCGTACCCAAGGGCACGCCCATTCATGCCCCGCTGGCCGGGCGCGTGCTGCTAGTCAAGGCGATGTACCTGGACGGCAATACCGTGGTGCTGGGCCATGGCAACGGACTCGTCTCGATCTATTGTCACCTGAGCCATACGGACGTCAGGCAGGGGGATTGGGTCCAAAGCGGCCAGGTCATCGGCAAGGTCGGCATGACCGGACGCGCCACGGGGCCGCACCTGCACTGGGGGGTGCACTTCGGGAATGCGCGCGTCGATCCCGCCTCCCTGCTGCCGCCGGAGGCGGCCGCCATCGCCGTCGGCGATTTGCGCTAAGGGGCCGGTCTGCTATAAGAGGACGGGTAGGAGAACCGTGGTGGGATCACCGGGAGAGCGTCTTTTCCAGGTCGTACCAGGCCAACATCCAACCGAGATTTTTCTCGGCGAATACCCCTGCGACATCCCCTTCGGCGGAGGCGAGATCGACAAGGTCGCCGTCAGCCTGACCACCGACTCCCCGCATTCCCAGCACGGTATCCCAGTGCTGCGCTTGCATGCAGGTCACCGCATGGATTTCGCCGCCTATGAGCAAACCCCAGCCGGGCATGCGGCCAAGCTGGCCGCCGACTGGCTCAACGCCAGGCACGCAGAGATCGGCAACGAACAGCGCTATATGGTGGAGCTTTTTCTGTGGCAGTGGCCAGGTATCCGCCAGCTGGAGGATGGCAGCTGGCAGCTGGCTGACCGGGACGAGCGGCAGCGCCGCTACGAAGGGGCGCTGTACGACGGAGAGGGGAATCTCACCGTGCACGATGCCAGGGCCTCCGAACTGCCGATGGCGCAGATCCTGGAAAGCGGCAACCTGCAGGTAGCCCTCTATGGCTTCTGCCGCAAGCCATTGCCATGCTTCCTGCTCGACGCCTGCCTGCTGTGCCCGTACTTTCTGACCAATGTGCATTTTCTGGCCAACCTGGAGCAGCGTATCCCGGAGCTTCGCCGGCAGCGCGATGATGCCGCAGCGAGCAACAATCGCCGCCTGGCCGAGCATGTGAACTTGGCGCTTGAGCATATCGAATCCATCATCATGACCATCAAGCCGATGGGCGCGATCTAGGGAGGCCCCATGAGCGATACCCAGACCCTGCATGCCCTCGTCATCGACGATGAGGATACCGTACAAAGCATCCTGGCCGCATTCCTCGGTCGCTATGCGCAACAAACCGGGCGTACGATCCAGGTCCGCACGCTAAGCGACCCCGTGCAGGGCCTGTTCGAACTGACAACGAATGGCGAGCGCTACAGCCTGATTCTGCTGGACGTGCGGTTGCCGAAGCTGACGGGGGATGACATCTACAACAGCCTGGAGCAGATCAACCCTGGGCTGCTCGACCGCGTGCTGTTCGTCACAGGCTATCCGGAGGATCTGGCCGAGCGCTTCCCGACACGGGAACTGCGCATCCTGCAAAAGCCCTTTCGCTACCAGGCCTTTACCGAAGAACTCGACACATTGCTCGATGCCGCCACACATCAACCAAAGGAAGGATCATGAACAAGGAAATGCTCAACAGCTGGATCGCCAGGGCCGGGGAACACAAGATCGCCATCGGCGTGGCCGCCGCCTGTACCATCGTCATCCTGGGTAGCCTGCTCTGGCCCAACCCGAAGCCGCAACCGCCGATCAGTGCGGTGAAGACGGCTGCACCCTCCGCCCCCGCCTTTACCCCCGACACGCCTGCACAGCAACCGGCGCCCGCTGCGGCCCCGGCTCCCCAGCCCGCGCCCGCGCCCGCGCCGGCCGCACCCAGCACCATGCAGCAGGAGCTGGCTGCCAAGCCGCTGTTCCCGTCCTCATCCCAGCCGCCGGCCCCGAAGCCGGCTCCCCAGCCCGCGCCGAAGCCGACGGCCCCGACCCCCACAGCCAAGCCTGCACCCGCTCCGACACCCGCCGTGAAAGGGACCGCACCCGCTTCGCCGCCTAAACCCGCCCCTGCCGTGCAACCGCGACCTGTCCCGGTAACCGCCATGCCGGCCGGCTACTACGTGCAACTCGGCTCCTTCAAGAACAAGGAAGGGGCGGCAGCACTGGCCAAGAAGGCCGCCTCCAGGCACTGGTCATCCTATGTCGCCCCACGGCCGGGCGGCCTGCATGCCGTCTGGATCGGTCCGTACCGCACGCGCAGCGAGGTGGACCAGGCCAAGCAACAGCTGCACAAGGCAATGGGAATCTCGGGCTTCGTCGTGCAAACCCCGTGAACCGGTACGGCCGGCAGCGCTGAGATGATGACGGCATTCATCGCCTTCGGCGGCAACGTCGGGGATGTACGCAGCACCTTCCAGGCCGCGCGCAAAACCCTGGCCGCACTGCCGGGATGCCGGCTTGCGGGCAGTTCCCTGCTGTATCGGTCCGCGCCCCTCGGCCCGCCGGGCCAGCCGGACTATGGCAACGCCGTCATCGCCCTCGATACCGAGCTGATGCCGCGCACCCTGCTACACGAGTTGCAGCGCATCGAGGACGCGCACGGCAGGGTTCGCGATGTGCGCTGGGGACCGCGCACCCTGGATCTCGACCTGATCGCCATCGACGATGTGCTGTCCGATACCGCCGAACTGATCCTGCCGCACGCCGAGATGCCCAAACGCGTGTTCGTGCTTCAGCCTCTATGCGACTTGGCGCCGGGGTGGCAACATCCCCGCATGAAAAAAACGGCGCGCGAACTTCTCGATACCTGCCTGCGCTCGGGCCAGGCCCTGTTGAATCACGGCAGCCCGTGGTGAATCAGGCGCTGGAGCGCAGCCACATCGCCGTCGAGGGGGCGATCGGCGTCGGCAAGACGACGCTGGCGCGCAAGCTGGCCGACCGCCTGGGCTCCGGCACCCTGTTCGAAACCACCGACGACAACCCCTTCATCGAACTGTTCTACCAGGATCCGAAACGCCATGCGCTCGCCGTGCAGCTTTCCTTCCTGTTCTCCCGCCTGAAGCAGTGGCAGGGCATCCATCAGCAGGAGCTGTTCACCACCGGCCTGGTCAGCGACTACCTGTTCGCCAAGGACAGGCTGTTCGCCACGCTGACCCTCTCCGACCAAGAGTTAGCGCTGTACGACCAGGTGGCACCACTGGTCACGGCCGAGGTGCCGCAGCCGGATCTGGTGATCTACCTGCAATCGGATCCGGACGTGATCATGGAGCGCATCCGAAAGCGCAACCGGCCGATGGAGCGCGGCATGACCACCGTCTACCTGCGCGAGGTCATCGCCGCCTATGACCGCTTCTTCTTCCGCTACCAGGACACGCCGCTATTGGTCGTGCAGACCGACCGCATGAATTTCGCCGAGGACCCCGAGGCCGTCGACACCCTGATCCGGCGCATCCGCGGCATGCGCTCGCGCAGCGAGTTGGGCCGACCTTCGAGCCAATGGGCCGGACCATTCCTGACAGCAGGCGTCTCTATTCGGTTCGGTCGGTAAAGGTGTAACCATCCTGGCGAAACAGTCTCAGGCAGACATCCACGGCTTGCGGATCGTAGAGCTTTCCCCGGTGTCTGTTCGATTTCCGCCAACGCCAGCTCCATACCCAGACCAGCGCGGTATGGCCGGTGTGAGGTCATCGATTCCACCACGTCGGCCACGGCGATGATGCGTGCCTCGAGCAGTATCTTCCCTTTCTTGAGTCCCTGCGGGTAGCCCGAGCCATCCATTCGCTCATGATGCTGCAGGATGATGTCCGCAATCGGCCAGGGGAACTTCATATTCTTCACGATGTCGTATCCGGCCTGCGGGTGCGTCTTGATCATCATATACTCGACGTCGCTGAGTCGGCTGGGCTTGGAGAGGATCTCCGCCGGAATATGAATCTTGCCGAGATCGTGAATGAGCGCGGCGAGATAAATGCCCTGCACCTGTTCCTCCGGTAAAAGCATCTCCCGCGCAATGGCCATCGCCAACTTGCCAACACGCCGTTGATGGCCGGCGGTATAGGGATCACGCGCCTCGACGGTTTCGGCAATGGTGAGGATCGATTGTTCCAGGCTTTGGCGCAGGGCCTCCTCCTGCTGCTTGTGCTCGGTGATATCCTGAAAGATTCCGAATACCCGAATCGGCTTTCCATCGCCTGCTACCGACGCCGTGCTCTTCTCGTGAAGCCAGCGTACCTCACCGCTCGGCGTCTTGATGCGGAAATCGGCATCGGTGGTTTCGTTCGCTTTCATGGCACGTCGCATCAAGTCCCGGACCATCTTCCGGTCATCGGCATGCACCGCACGCAGAAACCAATCGACGCTAAAGGGCACCGACTGAGGGGCATAGCCGAATATGCGGTATATCTCGTCGGAGCATGTCGCCCGATTGCCACTGAGGTCCCACGACCAATGGCCGAGATGCCCGAATTGTTGAGCCTCCTGCAACTGTCGCTCGCGCTCCCGGAGTAGCATCTCCGTCTTCTTGCGCTCGCTGATGTCGCGGGCCACGGCAATATTGTATTTCCTGTCCAACTGGACCTGGGAGATGATGACCTCGACCGGAAAGGTGGAGCCATCCTTGCGGCGATGGAACGATTCGAGGGTCACCAATTTCCCCTCCCGAAATTCCTCGTTCACTTTGTCCATCGGCACCGCATCCATGCCGATGTCGACATCCCAGACGCGCATCGCCAGCAATTCGTCCCGGCTATAACCGAGAATGCGGCAGGCCGTCTCATTCACATCAAGATACTGGAGCGATTCTGGATCGATCACCTCGATGGCATCGCTGGCCTTATCCAGCAAGGCACGGAAAAGTTTCAGATCCGTCTCGGCCTTCTTGCGCGCCGTAATGTCACGGACCACGGCAAGCCGCCAATCCCTGTCATCGATACGAACCAGCGAGAGATGAACCTCGACCGGGAATGTCGACCCATCCTTGCGCCGATGAACCCTTTCGAACATCACAGAACGGCGTTGTCTGCAGCGTTTTGTTGATCTTTAGTATCTCTGCCTTGCTGATATCGGGATCGATATCATGGACCGACAGCGCCTGCATCGCTTCGCGGCGGTAGCCATACATAAGCAGGAAGGCATCGTTGAAATAGATGAAGCGGAGCGTTTCCGGATCCGTCAACTCGATGGCGTCGCTGGCCCGATCGAGCAAGGCCTGGAAAACCTTGGGACTCAGCCCATCCCCTCTCTTTCTGGCCGATATCGTCGATACGGCGCCTCATACGAGACATCCCTGCGGCAAAGGCGTTGATACGGTAAACGGCCTCCCCGATCCCGCCCTGTAATCAACCTGATATGGAGCCATGCGACCCTCCAAATGGATTAGAGATGGCGTCAAGCGCATTTTCAACCTAACCATTCGTGAGGGCTTGTTCGGAAATTTCGGGTGTTTCCATCTTTCCCATCGCCTTCGGCACATGTCCTCCATGGCCGATAGCAGAAACGCGGCAGAGCGTATAACATTCGGCGGGCCTGAAGACGGTACCGCCAATGTTGAACCGGCGGACCGAAGCGGAAGGATGTGATATGAACGAGAAGAAACCCGTCACCGCGGCGACGCTCACACGCGCCAAGCAGCGTGGCGAAAAAACAGTCTGGCTGACTGCGTACGACGCCGCATCCGCCGAGATCGCCGAAGCCGCCGGCATCGACGTGCTGCTGGTCGGCGACTCGCTCGGCATGGCCGTCCTTGGCTACGACACCACCATCCCCGTCACCCTGGAACAGATGATCCACCACACGGCCGCCGTCGTGCGCGGCCGCACGCATGCCTGGGTGGTCTGTGACCTGCCATTCGGCAGCTACCAGGGATCGCCCGAACAGGCCTTCGACACAGCGGTGCGCGTGCTGCAGCAAACGGGCTGCGATGCCGTGAAGCTCGAGGGCGGCACCCACATGGCGGAGACGATCCGCTTCCTGGCCGAGCGCGGCATCGCCGTCGTCGCCCACATCGGCCTGACGCCGCAGTCGGTCAAGCGCTTCGGCAGCTACCGCAAGCGCGGCAAGGACGACGCCGAGCACGCGGGCCTGATCGCCGATGCCCAGGCGGTGGCCGATGCCGGGGCCGTGGCCGTGGTGCTGGAGAACATCCCCGCCGGGCTTGCCGCCGAGATCACCGCCGACCGCATCCATCCCCACCGTCGGCATCGGCGCCGGTACCGATTGCGACGCACAGGTGCTGGTGTGGAACGACCTGCTGGGCATCTCCGAATCGAACCCGCCCTTCGCTCCGGCCTATGCGCAGCTGCGCGGGCTCATGCACGAGGCCATCGCCCGCTGGGCCGACGACGTCAAATCCGGGGCCTTCCCGAAGTGAAAAAGGGGTTTTCTGCCGATTTGGGCGGAGTTTTTTCCGCATGAAAGTCATCGAATCCCCCCCTAGGCTCAGGCGGGAGCTGGAGCCGCTGCGCCGCGGTCGGCGCGTGGCGCTGGTGCCGACGATGGGCTGCCTGCATGCGGGACATCTGAGCCTGATCCGCCTGGCCAGGGAGCTGGCCGACACCGTCGTGGTCAGCATCTACGTCAACCCGCTGCAGTTCGGCCCGACCGAGGACTTCGCCGCCTATCCCCGCCCCTTCGAGGCCGATGAACAGCAATGCCGGGAGGCCGGCGTCGATATGCTGTTTCATCCGCAGAACCTGTACCCGCAGGGCTCGCCGAAAGTGTCGCTGCGCGTGCAGGAACTCGATGGCGTGCTGTGCGGCGCCAGCCGCCCCGGGCATTTCGACGGCGTCGCCACCGTGGTGAACATCCTGTTCAACATCGTGTGCCCGGATGTGGCCGTGTTCGGCGAGAAGGACTGGCAGCAGCTGGCCATCCTCCGCCGCATGACGACGGACCTGACCATGCCGGTGTCCGTCATCGGCGCCCCCACCCTGCGCGAGCCGGATGGCCTGGCCATGAGCAGCCGCAACCGTTACCTGGGCGAGGACGAACGCCGCCTGGCCGCAGGGCTGTACCGGGCGCTCACCGCCATGCGCGAGGCCCCCGGGGGCGCTGAAGTGTCAACCGATGCGCTGCTGGACATCGGCAGGGAAAGCCTCAAGCAGGACGGCATCGAGCCCGAGTACCTGGAGATCCGGGATGCCGAGACTCTGCAGGCAGCAAGCCCGGGCCGGCCGGCGCGCGCCTTCGTTGCCGCACGCATCGGTGCGGCGCGCCTGATCGACAATGTTTCCCTCGAGGGGCTGGAGTAGACCATGAAGTTAACCATGCTGAAATCCAAACTGCACCGCGTCACCGTCACACACGCCGAGCTCGATTACGAGGGCTCCTGCGCCATCGATCAGGCTCTGATGGACGCCGCCGGCATCCTCCCCTTCGAGCAACTGCACATCTACAACATCGCCAACGGCGAGCGTTTCACCACCTACGCCATCACCGCTCCGCGCGGCTCCTGCACCATCGGCGTCAACGGTGCGGCCGCGCACAAGGCAAGCCCCGGCGATCTGCTGATCGTTTGTACCTATGCGGAGCTGGAGCATGCAGAGGCCGAGCGCTTCCAGCCCACGCTCGTTTATGTGGATGCGGATAACCGCATTACCCACAGCAGCCACGGCCGGCTCGCCGCCGTGTCGTGATCTACGCGCTGAAGATACTGATCTCCGCCGTGGTCATCGCCACGGCCTCCGAGATCGCCAAGCGCATCGGCCCGTTCTGGGCAGCGGTGCTGATCGCCATGCCCCTGACCTCGATCCTGGCCATGTCGCTGACCTACTGGGACACGCGCAATTCCCTACTGACGGCCGAATTCGCGCGCAGCATCCTGATCATCGTGCCGGTGTCGCTGGTGTTCTTCGCCCCCTTCGCCCTTGAGCGCCACACCCACCTGGGCTTCGTCGCCAATATGCTTCTGGGCCTCGTCCTGCTGGCCCTCGCCGTCGCCCTGCTCTCCCGCTTCATGCGCATCGCCTGATCGTCATCATCCTCCGAAGGTGAAGGCATAAGCCGTGAGACCGGGAGCGGCGTCGATCTGTAGCTGCCCGTCCTTGGCGGATTTCTGGTCGATCAACTCATAGAGCCGGTGGCCGTCGATACGTACGACACCGCCCACAGCATCGCGGCCGGCACTCTCCCCGACCGGCTTGCCGTTCAGCGTCAGCCTTGCCTCGACGGGCTTGCCGCTGGCGCTGCCCAGCACCAAGAACACCTTCCGGGCATGGAAATGCAGGCGCAGCGCCGCCCCCCCGCCCGCCGTGATCTTCTCGGAACCGACGGTCCAGGATCCATCCAGCGCCCATGCATGGCGGGAAAGCGCCGCAACCGGAAAGCTGTAGAAGCCCGGTACGTCCTCCCTGACCACATCCTCGCCCGCGAAGCGCTCGGCGCGGCCATAGCCGAGATAGGTCTCCGGCGTCTGCCCGGGGTCATAGGGACTCGCAGCGCGCGCCGGTGCCACCTCGCCCTTCAGCCCCAGCAGGTAGCGGATATTGTCTTCGGTGATGCCGTAATCGCCCTCGCCGAAATGCGTGTAGACGACCCTGCCCTGCTTATCGATCAGATAATGCGCCGGCCAGTACTGATTACGGAAGTTCACCCAGGTGGACAGATCGCTATCCAGCGCCACCGGATAATGGATGCCGAAGCGGGAAACGGCGGCGCGCACATTGCCGATATTCTTCTCGAACGCGAACTCGGGCGAATGCACGCCGACGATGACCAGACCCTTGTCGCGGTACTTTTTATCCCAGGACCTCAGGTACGGCAGGGTGCGGATACAGTTGATGCAGGAATAGGTCCAGAAATCGACGAGAACCACCTTGCCTTTGAGTCCCTTCATGGTCAGCGGCGGCGAGTTCAGCCAGGCGGAGATGCCGGCGAAATCCGGGGCCGCATACGGAGTGGTCAGGCCGTGCTGCAATTGCAGTGGGGCATGGGTTGTCGTCATGGCCACGGACTGCGCTTCCGGCTTGCCCGCCGGCATGAACAGCGCCTGCACATTGGCGCCGGCAGCAATAAAGGCCACCGAGCCCAGGATCAGCAGCCCGAAGGTGCGACGCACCGCCTCGGCATGGCGGGTAAAGAAGCCCAGTCTGTCCATGATCCTGCGGCCGGCGACGGCGATGATCAGCATCGGTACGCCGGCGCCCAGTCCAAAAGCGAAGATGACGAGATCGCCGCCAAGGCTGGACTGCTGGCGGATCACCTGCACCAGCACGGCAGCCAGGATGGGGCCGGCACACGGGGTCCACACCAGTCCGATCAGGGCACCGATGGCCATGCCACTGCCGAAGCCTTCGCCACCGCCGGATGCGACGCGGTTGCCGACATTCGGCCGCCCCTACAGCTCAGGGCGCTAACCGCGCGGAAAGCCGCGATGAGAGCAGCACCAGGCCGAACAGCGCCAGCAGCACCAGGGATGCATCCTGGATCAGGCCGGTATCGACACCGGTTGCCGCCACGATCTGGCGCGCGGCGATAGCGAAGGCGCTGAAGGCCAGCACGAAGCCCATGATGATGCCGTAGGGGCGCCCCCTGCCGCCGTCGCTGGAGGCCGCGAGCACCAGCGGCAGTACCGGCAGGATGCAGGGAGAGACGATCAACGCCAGTCCCTCGAGGAAGGCCAGTCCGATATCAAGACCGTGCATGGCTCACCCCCGATCCGGCACGAAGCGCAGGGCCACGCCGTTATTGCAGTAGCGCAGACCCGTCGGCGGTGGACCGTCCTTGAACACATGCCCCTGGTGGCCACCGCAGCGGGCGCAGTGATACTCGGTACGCGGCATGATCAAATGGTAATCGGACTTGGTCTCGATATGGCCGGGCAACACGTCGTAGAAGCTCGGCCAGCCCGTGCCGCTGTCGTATTTGAACTTCGACGGGAACAGCGGCAGTGCACAGCCGGCGCAGACATAGGTCCCGGCTCGCGTCTCGTGATCGAGCGGACTGCTGAACGGACGCTCGGTACCCTCCTGGCGCAATATTTCATACTGCGCCGGCGTCAGGATGCGGCGCCATTCGGCATCGTTCTTGACGATTCTATCGATCTTCTCGGTACTCCTTTCCTGCGCCAAGGCCGGCAACGGCTTGAAGAACCTCGAAAGTACCAGCAGTCCCAGTCCGTTCGCCGCCCAGACAATGAAGGCCCGTCTGGGCTTCCCTTCGTCCGGTCCGCTATCGTGTGCCTGCTTCATCGCCATAGGATACTCCATGCCGGATATCGCCGGTATGCGCGGTAGTCGCTTACAATCGGCGATTTCTTACTCACGGGTTTGGGACTTGCCGTCAATGGGTATCGCTGCGACGCTGGCCCCATGCCCGCCGACACCGGCTTCCCGTATGTGGCGCGCGCCGATGCGCGCATCCTGATCCTGGGTTCCATGCCGAGCACCGCCTCGCTGGCGGCCTTGCAGTACTATGCCCATCCGCGCAATGCCTTCTGGCCAATCATGGGACAGCTTCTGGGCTTCGATACCCCCGAGCCATACTCCGAACGCTTAGCGCATCTGCAGAATCACGGCGTGGCACTGTGGGACGTGGTGCATCGCTGCCATCGCCCCGGCAGCCTGGATGCATCCATCCGGCCCAATTCGGTCGAGACCAACGATTTCGCCGCCTTCCTCCGGGAACATGCGCATATCCGTGCCGTCTATTTCAACGGGGCCACCGCGGCCAGCCTGTACCGCCGCCACGCACTACCGTATCTTGCCGGTCCCTGGCGGGAACTTCCCTGCCATACGCTGCCCTCGACCAGCCCGGCGCACGCGGCGCGAACATTTGGCGAGAAGCTCGCCGCCTGGCGCTGCATCCTGGATCATCTGCAGGAGAAGCCCGAACGGGGGGCTTGAAATCCGGCGGCAATGACCCGATAAACGGCACACACATCTTTGGGAGGTTGTCATGAGCGATACGAAGGAAACCCTGAGCTTTCAGGCCGAGGCCAGGCAACTGCTGGATCTGATGATCCACTCGCTGTACTCGAACAAGGAGATCTTCCTGCGCGAGCTGATCTCCAATGCCTCGGATGCGGCCGACAAGCTGCGCTTCGAAGCGTCCACCGACGACAGTCTGTACGAGGGCGATGCGGATCTGCACGTGCATGTGGCCGTAGATACTGAGGCGCGCACCATCACCGTGCGCGACAACGGCATCGGCATGAGCCGCGAGGAGGTCGTCGACAACATCGGCACCATCGCCCGCTCCGGCACGCGCCAATTCCTCGAGACGATGTCCGGCGACCGCGAGAAGGACGCGCACCTGATCGGCCAGTTCGGCGTCGGCTTCTACTCCGCCTTCCTGGTCGCCGATCGCGTCACGCTGTTTACGCGCCGGGCCGGCATGGAGCCCGAGCACGGCGTGCGCTGGGAATCGGCGGGCGACGGCGAGTACACGCTGGAAACCGTCGAACAGGCGGCGCGCGGCACCGAGATCACCCTGCACCTGCGCGAGGATGCCGACGAGTTCCTCGATCCCTGGCGCCTGCGTTCCATCGTGCACAAGTATGCCGACCATATCCCGTTCCCGATCCGCATGGACAAGGCGGGCGAAGAGGAAGGGATCGAGACGGTCAATCAGGCCTCGGCGCTGTGGACGCGCCCGAAATCCGAGCTCTCGGACGAAGACTACGGGAACTTCTACAAGCACGTGTCCCACGATTTCGAGCCACCGCTGGCCTGGACGCACCAGAAGCTGGAAGGCAAGTACGAGTACACGCTGCTGCTCTACCTGCCGAAGAATGCGCCGTTCGATCTGTGGCAGTCTGATGCCCGCCACGGCGTCAAGCTGTACGTGCGCCGCGTATTCATCATGGAGGCCAGCGACAGGCTGCTGCCGCGCTACCTGCGCTTCCTGCGCGGCGTCATCGACTCGAACGATCTGCCGCTGAATGTGTCCCGTGAGATTCTGCAGCACAGCCCGGCCATGGAGGCCATGAAGAAGGGGGCGACGAAGCGCGCCCTGACCTGGCTGGAAGAGATAGCCAGGGACAAGGCCGAGGATTACGCCACGTTCTGGAACGAATTCGGCACCTGCCTGAAGGAAGGCCTCGTCGAGGACACCGAGAACCGCGAGCGCATCGCCGGTCTGCTGCGCTTCTCCTCCACCGAGCATGAGGCCCAGTCGGTATCGCTGGCCGACTACATCGGCCGCATGAAGCCGGGCCAGGATACGGTCTACTACATCACCGCCGAATCCCTGGCCGCAGCCCAGCACAGCCCGCACCTGGAGATCTTCCGAAAGAAGGGCATCGAGGTGCTGCTGCTCTCCGACCGCATCGACGAATGGCTGACCGCGCACCTGACCGAATTCGACGGCAAGGCGCTGAAATCGATCGCCAAGGGCGAGCTCGACCTGTCCGACATCGGCGAGGAAAGCGAGGAGGAGAAGCAGGAACAGGAGGAAAAGGCGAAGGCTGCCGGCCCTGCGGCCGAGAAGCTCAAAGAGGCCCTGGGTGACCGCATCAAGGACGTGCGCATCACCAATCGCCTGACCGAATCACCAGCCTGCCTGATCTCCGATACCTTCGACATCAGCACCAACCTCGAGCGTATCCTGAAGGAGGCGGGGCAGAACGTGCCGGAGATGAAACCGATCCTCGAGATCAACCCCGATCACGCCCTGATCCAGCGCCTGGCCAAGATGCGTTCCAAGGAGAAGATCGGCGACTGGGCGCAGATTCTGTTCGACCAGGCCCTGCTGGCCGAAGGGGCACTGCCCGAGGACCCGGCCGGCTTCGTACGCCGCATCAACGCCCTACTGGCTGACTGATGCCTGTGCCGGCCGGGGGACTTCCCTCGGCCGGCCTTCCATACCTGCAAATCCTGTTCTCATTGACCGGATGGCCCTTGACCGGATAAGGGCCATGGCCTTCAATCCATAGACTTCCCCAAGGAGAGTCTATGGCAAGAAAATCCGGCGACACACCGTTTTTGACCGACATCCGCACCCTGCGCAAGCGTGCCCGCAAGCACATCGAGAACGGCGCCGTCACCGAGGGCTACAAGGCCGATCGCACCACCGTCGTACGACTGCTCAACGAGGCACTGGCCACCGAGGTCGTCTGCGTGCTGCGCTACAAGCGCCACTACTTCATGGCCAGCGGCATCAATGCCCAGGGCGCGGCTCAGGAGTTCCTGCAGCATGCGAACGAGGAGCAGGTGCATGCCGACCAGATCGCCCAGCGCATCGTGCAGCTCGGCGGCGAACCGAACTTCTCGCCTGAAGGGCTGTTGACGCGCAGTCATGCCGAATATGTCGAGGGAGACTCGCTGCTGGAGATGATCCGCGAGGATCTGGTGGCCGAGCGCATCGCCATCGACAGCTACCGCGAGATGGTCGCCTATCTGGGCAATGACGATCCCACCACCCGGCGCATGCTCGAGACCATCCTCGCCATGGAGGAGGAGCATGCCGACGATCTGGTCAGCCTGCTCGAAGAAATCGGTCAATAACGGGACATGACGGTACGGATCAAGCGTGTGTATGCCGAGGCCGAATGCGCCGACGGACTGCGCGTGCTGGTCGACCGGTTGTGGCCGCGCGGGCTGTCGAAGATCGAGGCCCGCATCGACCTGTGGGCCAGGGAGGCCGCGCCCTCAAGCGAGCTGCGCCGGTGGTTCGGCCACGACCCGGCGAAGTGGGATGCGTTCAGGCACCGCTACCTCGCCGAGCTCGCGTCCCGCCCCCAGGACCTGACCTCGCTCACGGATGCCGTATCCCACTGCACCGTCACCCTGCTCTATGCCGCCCGGGACACGCTGCACAACCACGCCCTGGTGCTGAAAGCCTACCTGGACGCCCAATATCCCGAGGCACCCGCGGACGGCGATAACGCCTAGCTCCGGGACCTAGCCGCGATGAAATTGCAGCTTGGCCCGATACTCCTCCGGATCCTTGACCTGCGTCATGGCCCCCTCGCGCGGGTAGAGCGCATCATAAAGGCGTGAAACCCAGAAGCGCAGCGCCGCCAGCCGAAGCAGTACAGGCATGGCATCGTGCTCGGCCGCATTCAGCGCCCGCACCGATTCATAGCCCTGCATGAACATGGCCATGCGCTGCTTATCCTGCCCGTCCGGAGATATCGAAACGGCCAGGGCGTTCAGGGAGATGGCGATATCCATGGCATAGGCATCGTCGCAGGCATAGTAAAAATCGATGATCCCGGCCACCGCATCGCCGTCGAACAGGATGTTGTCGCAGAAGTAATCGGCATGCACGACCCCACCCGGCAGGTCCCGCTCGCGGCGCTCCCATTGCCAGGCCAGTTCGTCGGCAAGCAATGCCGCCGTATCCTTGCCAAAGCGGGCCACGGCGTCGCCTCCCATCGCCTCGATACGGGATTTCAGCCATGGCAGCCCGGTCGGGTTCGGGCGACGCTCGGCAAAATCCGCACCCGCCAGGTGGAGTGAGGCCAAGGCGCGCCCGGCGGCATACAGCTGGACCTCGTTCAACCATGCCAGGGTACGGCCGGCCAGGCGCGAGATGATGCAGCCCCACTTGCGATCCGTCCCGCCGTGAATCTCGAACAGCAGTGAACCATCCCGGCGCAGCATGACATCCGGGCAGGCAAGCCCGCGGGAGGCCAGATGGCGCATCAGACGCATGAAATACGGCAATTCCTCGGGCTGCATGCGTTCGAACACGGTCAACACATAACGGCCGGCCTCGGTGTCGACGAAGAAGTTGCTGTTCTCGATGCCGGCAGCGATTCCCTCGTGGCGGCGATAGGCCCCCAGATCGTAATCGGCTAGAATCGCGGTGATGTCGGGACGGGAAAGATCTGTATACACGGACATGGGGCCAAAGCATGCTGGCTTGGCGAAAAAAATGCCACGCATTCATTGTTCGCCGGGCGCGCAACGGCTATGTTTCGGCATTCCTATGATACGAGTTTCCCATGGATAAGATTTTCATCCAGGGCGGCGTGCCGCTCTCCGGCTCCGTTGAAGCCAGCGGTGCCAAGAATGCCGCCCTGCCCCTGCTGGCGGCGGCCATCCTGGCCGACGGGCCGGTCGTCTATCACCGCATCCCGCATCTGAAGGACATCACGACGATGATGACACTGCTGGTGCACCAGGGCGCAGAGGTCACCTATGACGACCAGTGCCGACTGACCGTCGATGCGCGCCCGGCCACCAAGTCCGAGGCACCGTACGACCTGGTCAAGACCATGCGCGCATCCTCTCTGGTACTGGGCCCGCTGCTGGCCCGCTTCGGCCGCGCCCGAGTGTCCCTGCCCGGCGGCTGCGCCATCGGCGCCCGCCCGATCGACATCCACCTGAAGGGTCTGGAGGCCATGGGAGCCGTGGTATCCGTCGAGCACGGCTATGTGCTGGCCGAGGCCCCGCATGGCCTGCATGGCGCCCGCATCGCCCTGGACAAGGTCACCGTCACCGGCACCGAAAACCTGATGATGGCCGCCGTGTTGGCCAAGGGGGAGACGGTAATCGAGAACGCCGCGCGCGAACCGGAAGTGGTCAACCTCGCCGAATCGCTGAACGCCCTCGGGGCCGATATCCAAGGTGCCGGCAGCGACCATCTGCGCATCCAGGGCGTGACATCCATCCGTGGCGGCGAGGTCAGCGTCATCGCCGACCGCATCGAGACCGGCACCTACCTGGCCGCTGGCCTGGTCACCGGCGGCGACGTCACGGTCACACAGACCTGCCCCGATGCGCTGGAGGCCTTCCTGGCCCGCGTCGAGGAGGCCGGAGCCATCGTCGACACCGGTCCGGACTGGATCCGTTGTAGAAGCCATGGCCGGCTGCGCGCCGTAGATCTGCAGACCTCGCCGCATCCCGGTTTCCCCACCGACCTGCAGGCGCAGTATATGGCACTGATGTGCACGGCCGAGGGTGCGAGCACCATCACCGAGACCATCTTCGAGAACCGCTTCATGCACGCACAGGAGCTCGTGCGCATGGGGGCGGATATCCAGCTGAACGGACACTCGGCCACCATCCGTGGCGTGGACGGCCTGTCGGGCGCCCAGGTCATGGCCACCGACCTGCGCGCCTCGGCCAGCCTCGCCCTGGCCGGCCTGGCAGCCAAGGGAGAGACCGTGATCTCGCGCGTCTATCACATCGACCGTGGCTACGAACGCATCGAGGAAAAGCTGCGCCGCCTGGGCGCCATCATCGAGCGCCAGACCGCCAACACCCAACTGCTGCAGGAGGCCGCGGCATGAGCGCGCTGACCATCGCCCTGTCCAAGGGACGCATCCTCGAAGAGACCCTGCCACTGCTCGAAGCGGCCGGCCTGAACCCGGTCGAGGACGTCAACACCACACGCAAGCTGATGGTGGACGGCCCGGACGGCGTGCGCTTCCTGATCATCCGCGCCGCCGATGTGGCCACCTACGTCGAGCGGGGAGCAGCCGATCTCGGCATCGTCGGGCGCGACCTTCTGCTGGAGGCGCAACCTCATGTCTACGAACCGCTGGATCTCGGTATCGGCCGCTGCCGGCTGTGCATCGCCGGACCCAAGGCCCTGGTCGATGCGGGCAAGCCCAAGCGCGGCAGTCATATCCGTATCGCCACCAAGTACGATCGTCTGGCCGAGCAGTATTACCTGAGTCAGGGCGTGCAGGCCGAGATTATCCACCTGTACGGCTCCATGGAGCTCGCGCCGCTGGTCGGCATGGCCGAGCGCATCGTCGACCTCGTATCCACCGGCGGCACCCTCAAGGCCAACGGCCTGGTCGAGGAGGACACCCTGTACGACATCTCCAGTCGCCTGGTCGTCAATCCGGCCAGCCACGCCACAAAGGGAGATCAGATCCAACCCATCATCGACCGCCTGCGCCGGGCGGTGAACCGCTAACAGGAGCATCCGCATGGCCAGCATCCGCCGCCTGAATACCGCCGACATCGACTTTACCGAACAGCTCGACGCCCTGCTGTCGCGTGAAACCGATACCGGCGCCGATGTGCAGCAAACCGTCGCCGACATCATCGAGAGCGTGCGCACCGGCGGCGATGCCGCCGTCTGCGATTACACCCGCCGCTTCGACGGCTGGGCCGCCACGCCCGAAACCATCGAGATCCCCCGGGAGCGGCTCGAGGAGGCCTGGCGCAATATCAGCGACAAGGACAGGCAGGCCCTGGAGCTGGCCGTGGCGCGCATCCGCGCCTACCACGAGCGGCAGAAGCAGGAAAACTGGCAATACACCGACGAGGCCGGGCTGACGCTGGGCATGCGCATCACGCCGCTCGACCGCGTGGGCCTGTACGTGCCGGGCGGCAAGGCCGCCTACCCGTCCTCGGTGCTGATGAACGCGGTGCCGGCGCGCGTCGCGGGTGTGGAAGAGATCGTCATGGTCGTACCCACGCCCGGCGGTGAGGTCAACGAGCTGGTACTGGCCGCCGCCCACATCAGCGGCGTGCGCCGCTGCTTCGCTATCGGCGGGGCCCAGGCGGTGGCGGCCTTGGCGCATGGTACCGAGAGCATCCCTGCCGTGGACAAGATCGTCGGCCCGGGCAACAAGTATGTAGCAGCCGCCAAAAAGCAGGTGTTCGGCACCTGCGGCATCGACATGATCGCCGGACCCTCCGAAATCGTCGTCGTCGCCGACTCCGGGCACCCAACGTGGCTGGCCGCGGACTTCCTGTCGCAGGCGGAGCACGACGAGGCCGCCCAGAGCTTCTTCATCACCACTGATGCCGCATTGCTGGACGAGGTGGATGCGGCCATCGCCAAGCACCTGGAGACGCTGCCGCGTGCCGCCATTGCCCGCGCCGCAGCCGAGACCCACGGTGCCCTGATCCTTGCCACCGATCTGGCCGCCGCCGCGGAGGCAGTCAATCGCATCGCCCCCGAACACCTGGAGCTGGCCATGGACGACCCGGATGTGCTGCTGCCCTACATCAAGCATGCCGGCGCCATCTTCCTCGGCCACTATGTGCCGGAGGCGCTCGGCGACTACATCGCCGGCCCGAACCACGTGCTGCCGACGAACCGTACGGCCCGCTTCTCCAGCCCGCTTGGCGTCTACGACTTCACTAAGCGAAGCAGTATCATTCGCGCCAACAAGCGCGCGGTCGAGATCATCGGCCCGGCCGCCGCCCACCTGGCCCACCGCGAGGGTCTGCAGGCGCATGCTTTGTCGGTCGAACTTCGCCTGGGCCGCAGTCTGGCGCCGGAGGATGAAACATGATCCGTAGCGATATCCGCTCGCTCGCCGCCTACCATGTGCCGGACAGTGCCGGCATGGTTAAGCTTGATGCCATGGAGAATCCATACGGACTGCCGGCAGCGCTGCGCGCCGAATGGGCCAAGGCCATGGCCGGTGCGGACATCAACCGCTATCCGGATGCCGATATGCTTGAGCTGCGCACCAAGATCGGGGCACTGGACGGGCTTTCGGCCGAGCATGTACTGCTCGGCAACGGCTCGGACGACATTATCCAGATGCTGCTGATGGCGGCGGAGCCCGGCCCCTGCGTGGTGCCGGAACCGACCTTCGTCATGTACGGCCTGATCTCCCGCTGGCTGAAGCGTCCGGTGGCGTCGGTACCGCTGGACAAGAATTTCGGCCTGAACGGCAAGGCCTTCCTCGACGTATGCGCCCGCGAGAAAGCCGCCATCGCCTTCCTGGCCTGCCCGAATAACCCGACCGGAAACCTGTGGCCGCAGGAGTCCGTGCATATGGTGGCCCAGAACATGCGCGACCTGGTGGTCATCGACGAGGCCTACCGGCCGTTCGCCGAGCGCACGCACACGGACCAGATCAAGGAGAACGTGCTCGTCCTGCGCACCTTCTCCAAACTCGGTTGGGCCGGTCTGCGTCTGGGCTATGCCCTCGGCGACCCGGAGCTGATCGCGCAACTGAACAAGGTCCGCCTGCCTTACAATATCAACAGCCTGACCCAGCATTCCGCCCACTTCCTGCTTGAGCACATGGAGCTGTTCGACGAGCAGGCGTCGCAGATCAAGAAGGAACGCGAGCGCCTGTTCAAGGCCATGTCCACCATGGACGGGCTGACGGTGTTCCCGTCGCAGGCCAACTTCCTGCTGTTCCGCCTCGGCAAGGGCCATGAGGCGGCACCGGTATTCGAGGCGCTCAGGCAGCACGGCGTCCTGATCAAGAACATGCACGGCCAGAACGGCTTGCTCGCCCAATGCCTGCGCGTCACCATCGGCAGCTCGGAAGAGAATAACCGTTTCCTGGACGCCCTGAAGGAGGTCCTCGTATGAGCCGCACCGCCAGTATCGAACGAAAGACGAAGGAAACCGCCATCCGGCTCGACCTGAACCTGGATGGCAGTGGACGCTCGGACATCCGCACGACCATCCCCTTCCTTGACCATATGCTGGAACAAATCTCCCGGCACGGACTGATCGACCTGACCATCGAGGCCAAGGGCGATCGCGAGATCGACGACCACCACACCGTCGAGGATATCGGCATCTGCCTCGGCGAGGCGCTGCACGATGCCTTGGGCGACAAGCAGGGCGTCACCCGCTACGGACACGCCTATGTGCCGCTGGACGAGGCGCTGGCGCGCGTGGTCCTGGACCTGTCCGGCCGACCGGGACTGGAATACCACCTGAATTTCCCCAAGGAGCGCGTCGGGGATTTCGACGTCGACCTGTTCCGGGAGTTCTTCCAGGCGGTGGTCAACCATGGCCGCATCACCCTGCACCTGGACACGATCCGTGGCGCCAACAACCACCACATCATCGAAACCGCGTTCAAGGCCTTCGGCCGGGCACTGCGCATGGCCGTGACCATGGACCCCCGCCAGCCGGGCATCCCTTCGACCAAGGGTGCTCTGTAAGGCGCGAGCTATTGTCCCCGGCACCGGGCGTGGAGACATGACATGCATGCAGAAACCACGCAAAATCGCGCGCTCGCAACAAGATAAAAAGGTGAAAGACGGGAATCGATAAACGTATGGCGGACATCGCACTGATCAACTACGGCATGGGCAACCTGCACTCCGTGGGCAAGGCCCTGGAGCGCTCGGGCGGCCGCGTGCGCCTGGTGGACAGCCCGGAGGGGCTGGCTGGTACTGCGCGCATCGTGTTGCCCGGCGTCGGGGCCTTCCGCGATTGCGCCGCCGCCCTCACGCGCACCGGCCTGGGCGAGGCGATCGTCGAGCGCATCGATGACGGCACGCCGTTTCTCGGCATCTGCCTGGGCATGCAGGTGCTGATGGACACCTCGTTCGAGTTCGGCCGCTATCAGGGACTTGGGCTGATCCCCGGCACCGTCAAACCCTTCCCTGCATCGCATCCCGGGCAGGGATTCAAGATCCCGCATATGGGCTGGAACGACGTCGTGCTGTCCTCCGAAATCGAGCCACACCCGGTGCTGGCGCCGCTGGCGGGCCAGCAGGCGTATTACGTGCATTCCTATGTCTGCGTGCCGCATGATCAACGGCATATCCTCGCCGCATGCAGCTACGGCGCCTACCCGTTCACCGCCGCCATCGGCCGCGACAACATCGTGGCCGTGCAGTTCCACCCCGAAAAATCCCAGCGCGCAGGGCTGGCCATGCTGGAGGCATTCATCCGTTGGCAACCATGAATTTTGAACTGATCCCAGCCATCGACCTGAAGGGCGGTCACTGTGTGCGCCTGAAGCAGGGCCGCATGGACGATGCCACCGATTACGGCGACGACCCGGTGGCCATGGCACGCCGCTGGCAGGCCCAGGGAGCCAGGCGCCTGCACGTGGTCGACCTGGACGGCGCCTTCGCCGGCCATCCGGAGAATCGTGCCGCCGTGGAAGGCATCTGTGCCGCACTCGACATCCCGGTGCAACTGGGCGGCGGCCTGCGCGATTTGGGCATGATCGAGGGCATGCTGGGGCTCGGCGTGGATCGCGTCATCCTCGGCTCGGTGGCGGTATCGAACCCGGAGCTCGTCACCGAAGCCTGTCAGCGCTTTCCGGGACGCATCTGTGTGGGCATCGACGCCAAGGGCGGCATGGTGGCCGTGCATGGCTGGGACGATGTCACCGATGTTTCCGCCGTCGACCTGGCCCGACGCTTCGAGGACGCGGGCGTGTCCGCCATCATCTACACCGACATCGCCCGCGACGGCATGCTCAGCGGCCCCAATATCGAGGAGACGCTCAGGCTGGCCCGCTCCGTGTCGATCCCGGTCATCGCCTCCGGCGGCGTCTCCAGGCTCGACGACGTACTCGAGCTGGCCGCACACAGCGGCGAAGGCATTTGCGGCGCCATCACAGGAAGGGCCATCTACGAGGGCGCGCTGGATTTCACCGCCGCCATGCGGGAGCTCGCAGCATGAATGGGTCCGCCATATCTCCCCGCAGGACGCGGGACGGGCGAGCATATCGAGCCCGTGAGCGTAGCAGGACCGCGCGCCTGCGCAGCGCCGAAAGCCTGCGGTCAGGAAAGCCCGAAGGCGAGTCGAGTGACATGCTAAGTAAAAGGATCATCCCCTGCCTGGATGTGGCCGGCGGCCGCGTCGTCAAGGGCGTGCAGTTCGTCGACATCGTCGATGCCGGCGACCCGGTCGAGGCGGCCATGCGCTACGACGAGCAGGGGGCGGACGAGCTGACCTTCCTGGACATCCGTGCGAGCCACGAGAACCGCGACACCCTGTACGACATGGTGACCGCCGTGGCCGAGCATGTGTTCATGCCGCTGACCGTCGGCGGCGGGGTCAAGGAGCTCGCCGACATCGAGGCCCTGCTGCATGCCGGTGCCGACAAGGTATCGATCAACACCGCCGCGCTGTCACGTCCCGAGTTCGTGCGCGAGGCGGCCGAGCGCTTCGGCTCGTCCACTATCGTCGTCGCCGTCGATGCCAAGCGCGTCGGTGATCATTGGCAGTGCTTCACGCACGGCGGACGCAAGCCGACCGGCATCGATGCCGTGCAATGGGCTACGCGCATGTGCGACTACGGGGCCGGCGAGATCCTGCTCACCAGCATGGATGCCGACGGCACCAAGCAGGGCTACGACATCCCGCTGACGCGTGCGGTGGCAGAGGCGGTGACGGCACCGGTGATCGCTTCCGGCGGCGTCGGTAGCCTGGAGCATCTGGCCGAGGGCCTGAGCCAGGGCAAGGCCGATGCCGTACTGGCCGCCAGTATCTTCCATTTCGGCGAACATACCGTCGGCGAGGCCAAGCAGTACCTGGCCAGCCGTGGCATCCCGGTGCGCCTGTGAACGCGGGGCCTCTGCCCTACGGACGGGGCTAGGCCATGGAGATGGCGCAGCACCTGATTCATCTCTACGGCTACTGGGCCGTGTTCATCTGGACCTTCATCGAGGGCGAATCGGCACTCATCGCTGCCGCCGCCCTGGCCGCCGCCGGCCTGATGGAGCCGTGGAAGGTCATTGCCGCCGGCGCCGGCGGCGCCTTCGCCGGCCATCTCATATACTTCGCCATCGGCCGCTGGCGCGGCATGCAGATCATCCGCGCCGTGCCCTTTCTGAACCGGCATTACGATAAGGCCAACAAGATTCTCGACCACTACGCGCACTGGTCGATCTTCATCCTCCAATACCTGTATGGCACCCGCCTGATCTCCGCCATCCTGTTCGGGTGCTCGTCGATCGGTCTGCGGCGTTTCATCCTGTTGCAGATCGTCAACTGCCTGAGCTGGGCCTTGATCATCTATGCCGGCGGGCACCTGCTCGGCGTCGCCGCCATCGCCATCATCGACCGCTTCGGCATCGAAGGGCTGGCCATCGTCGTCACCATCATCGCGCTGATCGCGATCTGGGCCTATATCCGCTACGGGCATGCGCATGTGCGCAAGCTCCATCGCGGCGGCGACGGCAAGCCGGAAGCCTAATCCCAGTTACTCGGTGGTGGTGGATATATCGGCCGCCATTGAGGAAGCGCTGCGCCGCAAGATTTGCTCTGCCATGCCGGCACGGGTATCGATCTCCAGCCGGCCCTCGACGACATGAAAGAAGCCCTGACATCCGCCCATGTCCCGGGCGAGCCGCTTCAGATAGGCATCCCGACTCTCGGTGATGCCATAGGTCATGATGGAGCCCCAGTGATGCCTGGCATAGGCCAGCACGGCCAGCCCGCCGAGGTCCGCGGCATCGATGTCGGCGATGACCACGTCCATATTGCCCTGCAGGATCAGACCATAGGCCTGCTTGTCCCTGTGCGTCACCTGCATCTGCCAGCCGTAGGTGGCGCGCAGCAACGAGGCCACCTGATGACCGACGATGACGTTGTCCGACAGGATCAGCCCCTGTACCGGATCCAGATGCGCCTGGCAGTCGGCATTCCAGCTGCACCGATGATGCTGACTTGGCCTGCACCACTGCTGGTCAAAGCATGGATAAAGCCCCTCCCTGATCTGGATTCGACGCACCAGTTCCGCCCTTTTCATGTGCTCGGCGTGCGCGATGCCAAGTGCCTTGGCGCGGCGGTATACCTCGTCCATAGCCATGCATTCATCCCCTCTCAAGGCCGATTGGTTCGTTATTGCCGGGGTGCCGCTCTGACCCGGCGATTGCTGCTGCACGCAAGCGAGAACGGGCATACATCCATCCCGCATGGAGCGCTCCAGGCCTCGGAAAAGCATGGCAGATGCCCCTCCTCGTACTGGATGGAATGGATCAGGGCGCTGATGTTCATGGCCTGGACATCCCTAATGCCCAAGGCCTGTGCCAGTCGTTGAATTTCTTTCAACCCCATTGCTTGCTCCCACCCTGCTTTACTACAGTGCCGGTTTAGGCGTTTTCTTCCGCGCTCTGGCGCCCGCCGACAGCGAATCGATCATCTGTTCCGCCTCCAGCCAATCCTGCACCGGATCCCCGCCGGAGAATCCCCGCTGTCGTGCCAGAAAATAGGCGGCCTCGGCGATCCTGTGGGCGCGATCTTCGCCGCCACCACCGGCATTGCCGTTCGATCGTTTCGTCGTTACCCGAGGTTGTCTTGGCGCACTGCTCATGCCACATCTCCTTTGCATCCGAAGTAAGGGGATTTACGCAGGATATATACGTAATTTGAATACGTATTAACTCGTACGGCCGCTTACCTATCGATCACAGTTCGGGGCAAGGCAGCTACCTGTTTGCGCATAGCCGGCATATGCAGCGCGGCAACAGAGAGCGGATATCCCCTTCGCGTTCAGAACCAGGTCTGCGTGGCTGATGCCGGGAAGCAGCGTCACCGGCTACGATTGACCGAGGCTGCGGAAGATCGGCTCCAGGCTATCCGTGTAGAACAGATCATCATCAAGGCCGGCGATGACGGTACAGGGGCGCCGCACGGCCTCGATATTGCGCAGTGGCGGCGGCATTTCCGGTCCCACCGAAGGTGACGGCGGCCACGCTCAGCATCAGCAACAGGGTGACAAGAGACAGGACGATCAGCATGACCGATGTACCACCGGCAGATGGGGGAAAGCCATCGCGTGCGTTAGGAGATGATGTACGGGCATCCTTCCTCCATCGCCGATCCTACCGGCATCCGGTGCTTTTTGAGTGTAGACGGCGAGCGCCGATGATGAATCGCCATAGGGGGGGCTGGCCCGGCCCGGCATTTAACCTTATAATGATAAGGTCTATGCATATCCGACCTGCCGCCGTTGCCGGTAGCTTCTACCCGGCCGATGCCACCGCCCTGACCCGGACGGTGGATGCCATGCTGGCCGCAGCCAGGCTGCCCGCCGACCTGCGCCCCTGCCGCATCGTCATCGCCCCCCATGCCGGCTACATCTATTCCGGCCCAACCGCCGCCCATGCCTATATGACCCTGCCGCAGGGTATACGCAAGGTGGCCGTGCTCGGCCCCGTGCACCGGCATCCGGTGCGTGGGCTGGCGCTCCCAGATTGCGACGCCTTCGCCACACCCATTGGCGAGGTGCCGCTGGACCGGCCGCTTTGCGACGAGCTGGCCCGCCTGCCGGGGGTCAGCATCAACGATGCAGCACACCGGCAAGAGCATGCGCTGGAGGTGCACCTGCCCTTTCTGCAACGGCGGCTGGGGGCATTCAGCCTGGTGCCGCTGGCCGTCGGCGATGCCATGGCCGCCATGGTCGGCGTCATCATCGACCGGCTGCGCCGCGAGCCGGATCTGGCCATCGTCATCAGCTCGGATCTGTCGCATTACCACGATTACGACACCGCCCGTCGCCTGGATGCACGCACGGTGGACGATATCCTGGCCGGCCGGACGCTGGCCGATTATCGCCAGGCATGCGGTGCCGCACCGATCAACGGCCTGCTTCGCTCGCTCCGGGCCTCGCCACTGGAGCCGAAGTTGCTGCAACTGTGCAACTCCGGCGACACGGCCGGGGACAGGCAGCGCGTCGTCGGCTATGCCGCCATCGCCTTTCAGGAGCCAGCCGATGCCTGAGCGGCACGACGCCATGCTGCTGCCGGCCATCGCCCGCGCCGCCATCGCCCGCACCCTCGGGCTGCCTGCCGACAAGGGATCGCTACCGGATGCGCTGACAGAGAACGGCGCCAGCTTCGTCACCCTGCATCTGGGTGGGCGCCTGCGCGGCTGCATCGGCAGCCTGATGCCGGTGCGCCCACTGGCCGAGGATGTGCAGGCCAATGCCGTGGCCGCCGCCTTCCGGGATTTCCGCTTCCCGCCGCTGGCCATGGAAGAGTTCGGGGATATCGACATCTCCGTATCCGTGCTCGGTGCCGCAGAATGGATGCCGGTGCACAGCGAGGCCGATGCCATCGACCAGCTGGTACCGGGCGCGGACGGGCTGATCCTCGATTACCGGGGCCATCGCGGCACCTTCCTGCCGCAGGTCTGGCAGCAATTGCCCGATGCCGGCGAATTCCTGACCCATCTCAAATGCAAGGCGGGGCTGCCGCCGGACTTCTGGCATGCGGACATCCGCCTTTCCCGCTACCGCGTAGAGGAGTACGAAGAGAGTAAGCACGACCATGGCTGATCCGCATCACCCTGCCCGCTACTGGCACGCCCTGGACGATGGCCGCATCCAGTGCGATGTCTGCCCGCGCGACTGCAAGCTGCGCGACGGCCAGCGGGGCCTGTGCTTCGTGCGAAAGCGCGAGGGCGAACAGCTGGTGCTGACCACCTATGGCCGCTCCTCCGGCTTCTGCGTCGACCCCGTGGAAAAGAAACCGCTGAACCACTTCTATCCGGGCAGCCGGGTGCTGTCCTTCGGTACCGCCGGCTGCAACCTCACCTGCAAGTTCTGCCAGAACTGGGACATCAGCAAGTCCCGTGAATTCGACCGCCTGAGCGCCGAGGCTAGCCCCGCGGACATCGCCCGCGCCGCCATCGCCACCGCGAGCCGAGCCATCGCCTATACCTACAACGACCCGGTGATCTTCCTCGAATATGCGGTGGATACCGCCGAGGCCTGCCGCCGTCAGGGTATCGACAGCATCGCCGTCTCCGCCGGCTATATCCACCCGGAGGCGAGGCGCGAGTTCTTCGCGCATATGGATGCCGCCAATATCGACCTGAAGGGCTTCAGCGAGGGCTTCTACCACGATCTGTGCTCCGGGCATCTGCAGCCGGTGCTGGATACGCTGATCTACCTTAAACACGAGACCGAGGTCTGGTTCGAGATCACCACCCTGCTGATCCCCGGCCAAAACGACAGCGACGGGGAGATCCGCGCCCTGTCGGACTGGCTCACCGAGCACCTGGGCCCCGACGTGCCGCTGCATTTCTCCGCCTTCCATCCGGACTGGAAAATGCGCGATGTGCCGCCCACGCCGACGTCCACCCTGCGCCGGGCCCGCGCCATCGCCATGGACGCCGGCCTGCACTACGTCTACACCGGCAATGTGCACGATCCGGACGGTGGCACCACCTACTGCCCCGGGTGCAAGTCCGCGGTGATCGTGCGCGACTGGTACGAGATTCCCGTCTACCGGCTTGATGCCGACGGGCACTGCCCGCACTGCGGCACCGCCATCCCGGGACGATTTTCGGCCTTCGCCGGTGCCTTCGGGAACCATCGCCTACCCGTCGATATGCCGATGCGGCATTAATCCCCGTACAGGCGCGCGATGTCGTCGGCATGCAAATCGACGATCAGGCGCCGCTTGAGCTTCAGCGTCGGCGTTAACAGCCCACTCTCCTGCGTCCATTCCTCATCCACGAACAGGAAGTGCCTGACCCGCATGTAGCTGGCCAGATCGTGGGTGACTCTCGCCATGCGCGCCAGCATCCAGTCGTGCACGCCGGCATCGACACGCCAGGCATCGGGCAGCGGCCCCTTGTGCTCGTGCTCCCAGGACTGGCGCAGCATGCGCACATCCGGCACGAGCAGGGCGGCGACATCATCCCTTCCCTCGGCCACGATCATCGCCTGCAGCACGCAGGGATCCTGCACCAGATGCTGTTCGACCACGGCTGGCGGCACGTTCTCGCCATTGGACAGCACCATGATCTCCTTGGCGCGGTCGACGATGCGTACATAGCCCTCGGCATCGATATCGGCCTTATCGCCGGTATGCAGCCAACCCTCGGCATCGATCATCGCCGCCGTCTCCTCGGGCTTCCCCCAGTAGCCCCGCATGACCATCGGGCCTCTGGCCAAGAGCTCGCCGTCCTCCGTCAGCCTGAGTTCCACCCCCGGCAGTGCCGGCCCCACCGTTTCCGGCTTGATGCGGCGCTCGACATTGACGGAGAGCACCGGCGAGGCCTCGGTCAGGCCATAGCCGGGAAGCACCGTGATGCCCGCCGCCAGCAGGAAGCGGGTGATGTTCGGGTGCAGGGCCGCCCCACCGGACACGAATAGGCGCAGGTGCCCGCCCAGCTGCCGGCGCAGTTTGGCATTGACCAGATGGTCGAGCAGCCGCCAGGCCAGCGCCCTGAAACCGACCAAATCACCGCCGTCCAGGCGCAGGGTCCGGCGTTCCTCTCCCAGCCTTTGTGCGGCGGCGAACAGGCGGCGCTTGTAGGCCGGCTCTTGGTGCAGATGCGCGATGACGCCGGCATAGATCTTCTCGTACAACCGCGGCACCGAGATCATCACCGTCGGCCGCACCTCGGGGATATCGCGCATCAGCGTGGACACGTTCTCGGCATAGGCGATCTCGCTTCCCGCCGCCACCGGCAGGAAATGACCGACGGTACGCTCGAAGGCATGGGATACCGGCAGAAAGGACAACAGCACATCGTCGGGCCAGACCGGCACGGCGGCGATGCCCGCCTCTACATCGCTCAGCAGGTTGCCGTGCGTCAGCATCGCCCCCTTCGGCAGCCCCGTCGTGCCGGAGGTGTAGATCAGGGTGGCCAGGTCATCGCGTGCCGGCCTCGCGGAGGCCAGTCGTCCATCCCAGGCCGCATCGGCGGCGACAGCGGACAGCGTCTCCCCCTCCCCGGTCAACGGCTGGACGGGAACACCATCCAGCCCTGCCAGCTTCTGCCGCTGCTCGCCGGGCTCGACGAGGATTAGCGACACCCCGGCGTCGCGGAACACGTGCGCCACGGCCTCCTCGGGATCGGTGAAATAGGCCGGCACCGTCACCGCACCGATGCCCAGGATAGCGAAATCGGCGATCAGCCACTCCGGCTTGTTGTGCGACAGAATGCCGACCCGATCGCCGGGTTTGATGGCTTGCGCCTGCAGCCAGGCAGACACCCGCAGCACCGCTTGTTGCACCTGGCCGCGGGTCGAACACGCCCAGCTACCGTCCGGCAAGCGGCGGCGCAGCATCGGGCGATCGCGCCATGCCGGCGGTGCATCCAGCAGCAGCTCGGCCAGATTCCGGGCCTGGCGCGCCCGCCCCAGTCCCGGACAGGCCGGGCGCTCAGCCATACAGGATATCGAGGTTCGGTGGCAGCTCCGCGCCCTGGCTGCGGATCATGCCGGCCAGATCCTCTCTGGGGAGATTTGCATAATGATGCAGCAGCCCGCCACGGAATGGTGGAAACCCGATACCGAAGACCAGCGCCGCATCCAGTTGATCGGCGGCCGCCACCACCCCCTCATGCAGGCAGGCCAGGGCCTCGATGAGCATCGGCAACAGGCAGGCAGTCACGATGGCGGCGTCGGCCGTCGGCTGCCCGGACTCGACATCGATATTGGCCTTGGACCCGCGTTCGGCCGTCCTGAGCCCGGGAAGATGACGCGCCAGATCCGGGTTCAGGCCCATCGCCTCCCCTTTGACATAGGTGAAGAAACCGCGCCCGGACTTTTCACCCAGCCAGCCGTCTTCGACCATGTGCGCGAACCAGGCCGGCATGGCGTAGCGGTCGCCAAAGGCCTCGGACAGGTGTTTGCCCACATGCAGGCAAATATCCAGGCCAACGCGGTCGGCCAGTTCCAGGGCCCCCATCGGCATGCCGAAGGACTTCAGTGCTCCATCGACATGTACCGGATTCTGTCCCTCCTCGACCAGACAGAGCGCCGCCACCATGTACGGCATCAGGCAGCGGTTGACCAGGAAGCCCGGCCGGTCGCTGACGATGACGGGATGCTTCCCCCAGCTTGCGGCAAGTGCGGCCACCGTATCGAGGGTGGCCGCACTCGTCTTGTCGCCGGCCACGACCTCGACCAGCGGCATCTTCGGTGCCGGGTTGAAGAAATGCAGGCCGGCCATGCGCTCCGGATGCTTCGCGTGCTGCTGCATACGGCTGACCGATAGCGAGGAGGTGTTGGTCAGCAGCAAGGCCTCTGGGCGCACCGCTTTCTCCACCTCCGTCCAAAGCTTACGCTTGACCTCGATATCCTCGATCACGGCCTCGATCACCGCCTCGCTATGGGCGAGCCCGGTGCCGTCGAGCACCGGGCGGATGCGGCGCATGCGACCGGTATCGCGCCGGGCGAAACCGCGGATCGCCTTCAGCCCCCGCCCGATCGCCGCCTCCGACACATCATGCAGGTCGACCGCTCCCGTCTTCGTCGCCACCCAGGCGATGCCGCTGCCCATGATGCCGGCCCCGTAAACCGCGGTATGGGTGATCATGGCGGCCGCCTGCCGTCCGCGCTTGACCGCCTCCTGCTTGGTCAGCGCCTGGCCCAGATGGAATACCCGGATCAGGTTCTTGCACGTCGGCGTCACCGCCAGCCGCCCCAGCGAGGCGGCCTCGCGCGCATAGGCCTGGCCGTCGGCGAGGTTCACGATCTCCTCCAGCAGCGCCAGCACGGCCGGCACCGCCGGATAGCAGTCGGCAACCTCCAGGTGCCTGAAGCGCGCATAGGCCTTGCGCCTCACCTGCGCGAAGAACAGACGCCTGGCGGGCCACAGCCGCATCCAGGCAGGCTGCACGCCGCGGCGCCCGGCCTTACCGAGCCCTGCCGCATGCTGCACCGCCGCCTCGGTCTCTTCCGCATGGCAGGCGAGGGTGGCCAACTTCATGCGCTGCGCCCGCTCCGCATCGACGGCGCGCCCGCTCAAGATCATCTCCACGGCCTTGATCCAGCCCACGCGCCTGGGCAGACGTACGCAACCGCCGAAGCCGGGATGGATTCCGATCCGGATCTCGGGCAGCGCCAGCTGCGTCTTATCATTGCGCACGGCGATGATATGGTCGCAGGCCAGCGCCAGCTCCAGCCCGCCGCCCATGCAGGCACCACCCACCACCGCCACCGAGATCGACGCCAGATCCTCGATGCGCCGGCAAAGCGCCTGCCCGCGTTCGGCCAGGCGCTGGCCCTCGCCGGCGTCACGAACGGCGGCGATGACGTCCAAATCCGCGCCGGCGATGAAGCAGCCCGGCATGGCACTTTCGATGATCAGCAGCCGCGGCGGCTGGCGCTCGAGCTCGGCGAGCTGTGCCTCGAAGTTGTTCCATGCAGGCGGCATCGAGCACATTGACCGGCCGGTCATCGCGGGCCAGCACCAGGCGCGCGGTATCGCCTTCACGTTGCAGGCGCATCACTTCCATGGCTCGCTCCCCAACAGCACCGCCCCGCCCTGGCCGCCACCGATACACAGCGTGGCCAGTCCGAGTCCGCCGCCCGTATCGCGCTTCAGCTGGCGCAGCAGCGTCAGCACCAGGCGGGCACCGGTCATACCGACCGGATGCCCCATGGCCACGGCCCCACCATGCACGTTCAGGCGCCCGGGATCCGGAGCGCCCATCGGCGCAGAGACACCAAGACAGCGTTCCGCGAAAGACTTGGATTCCATGGCCTTCAGGCAGGCCAGCACCTGCGCCGCGAAGGCCTCGTTGATCTCCACCCGATCTATCTTCTCCATGGCCATACCAGAGCGGGACAACAGGCGGTGGCTGGCATGCACCGGGCCCAGGCCCATGCGCGCCGGATCGCAGCCGACATACTCCCAGTCGTACAGGTAACCGAGGATCGGCCAACCCTCGGCCTCCGCCTTCTGCCGATGCGTCAACAGCAGCATCGCCGCCCCGTCGGTGATCTGCGAGCTGTTGCCGGCCGTCACCGTACCGAGTGGTTTCTCGAAGGCCGGCTTCAGCCTGGCCAGCGCCTCCATGGTCTGCTCCGCACGGATACCCTCGTCGCGATGCACCGGTACATAGCTGGGCTCGGGAAAGGCATGGATCACCTCCTCGTCGAACCAGCCCGCGTTCCAGGCCGTATCGGCGCGCTGGTGGCTGGCCAGCGCAAATGCATCCTGCTCGTGCCGGGTGATGGCGAACTCGCGCGCCAGCACCTCGGCCGTCTGCCCCATGCCCAGATTCACGGTCGGATCGGTCAGACCCTCGAGCAGGGCCACGCGCGGCTTCCAGTGCGCCCGTGCCAGGCCCATCAGCGCCCCGGCCCTGGCACCCAATCCCCTTGGCGCGTTGCAGCGCCCCCAGGGCCACGCGGAAATCGTCGTGGAACAGCAAGGGAGCATGCGTCATCGACTCCACGCCGCCGGCCAGCACCACCTCGGCCCGACCGGCCAGAATCTTCTCCGCTGCATCGGTGACTGCCTGCATGCCCGAGGCGCAATTGCGGTGCACGGTATGCGCCGGCACGCGGCGCGGCACACCGGCGGTCAGGGCGATGACGCGCGCGATATTGGCCGCCTCGGCCGGCTGGATGACATTGCCGATGATGACCGCGTCCAGGACATCGGTGCTGACCGGCGTGCGTGCCATCAGCTCGCGGATGGCCATCACCGCCAGATCGACGGCAGTCTGCTGTGCGAAAACTCCGCCGAATTTACCCATCGGCGTGCGCACGCCGCCGACGACGACGATCTCACGGGTAGCCGTACCTTGCCGGGAAACCGAACCGCGTTTGACTGCCATGCATCACCTCAGCCTTAGGTAAGTAGTGCAACACCCCTGGCCCTGCAAGCCCTTTCGATAGAGCCATGCAAGCGCATTCGCGATAGGCCCGCTAACGCCACCGGATCAGGACAGGAAGATCCGGGATACCCTTGTGCGTTGAGTACTCGTGCGACAGGCGTTCATCCGGCCGGCAGATGGAAAACAGGATAGCGCACCGCCACCGCCGCCTCGGCAAAACCGGTGACGAGCAGATCGTACTTGCCGGGGTAGGTGACGAGATCGCCGACGGCATGGATGCCGGGACGCGCGCTCGCCAATGTCGAGGCATCGACCGGGATGCGCCCCTCACGCATGTCCAGTCCCCAGTCGGCCATCGGCCCCGCGTCACTGAGCACGCCGAGCAGGGGAAGCCAGATGTCGATGGGCAGGTCCAACTCCCCATCCGGGGTGCGCAGGTGCAGCGACGCTCAGCCGGCCTTTCCCCTCATCGCCGGAAACCGCGCGCACCGTTGCCGGCACCAGCATGCGCGCGCGCCCGGCTTCGGACAGGGCCCGGAACTGGGCCACGGTGCGCGCATGCGCACGGAACGATGCCCGTCGATGCACCAGCGTCACCTCGCGCCCCGAGCTCGACCAGGCGTACCGCCCAGTCCAGCGCCGAATCGCCGCCGCCCTGCACGGCAATGCGTTTGCCCGTCCAATCGACACCCTTGGGCACGTTCAGGAACAGGCTCTTGCCCTCATAGGGCGCGATGCCGTCGATGCCGGGACGGCGCGGCTTGAACGCCCCCTTGCCGCCGGCCAGCAGCACGGCGGCGGATTCCAGCACCCTTCCGGATTCGGTATGGCAGCGCATGGCGCCTGGCTCGCCCTCGACGCGCACGACACGGTCGCCCAGCACGAGATTGGGCCGTGCCGGCTGCATCTGCTGCTTCAGGTGTTCGCAAAACTGGCCGGCCAGGATGTCGGGAAAGCCCGGCAGGTCGTAGATCGGCTTATCCGGATACAGGGCCGCGAGCTGGCCGCCGAGCTCGGGCAGGGCGTCGACGAGATGACAGCCAAGATCGTGCATGGCGGCGCAGAACACGCCGTACATACCGACGGGACCCGCCCCGATGACGGTGATATCGCGAAAGAGAGACTCACTCACACTTGATATCTAAGCCATCACGGTCCGGGACTGCAACCAGCACGATGCCGCCTTTCCACCTATACTTCGGCGCAACCTCTTAACCACGGAAATCCTTATGCCTGACTTTCTCCAGAATACCATCGCCATCGTGTATGACTTCGATGGCACCTTGTCACCCAAACCCATGCAGGAATATACCGTGCTTCCAAAGATTGGCATTGATCCAAGCGTGTTTTGGGACGAGGTCGATACCAATTTCAAAGAGGAACAGGGCGAGATGATGCTGACCTATATGCGTCTTCTCCTGGAAAAGGCAAAAGAAAAAGATGTCCCGGTTGGTCGGGGAGATTTCGCAGCCATGGGGAAGGACGTCAAGTATTTTCCCGGAGTAGAGGACTGGTTCGATCGCATCAATGCATTCGTGGCCGAGGAGGGAAATGGTCAGGTAAAGATCGAGCATTACATCATCTCGGCAGGACTCAGGGAAATTCTCGAGGGAGTTTCAATATACAATCGATTCGCCAACGTATATGCGTCTGAGTATTACTATGATCAGCATGCCGTCCCTAAATTCCCCAAACTATTGATCACGGATACGACCAAAACCCAGTTTCTTTTCCGAATCAACAAGGGTAAACACGACCTGACCGAATCCATCAATCAGCATATGGAATGGTATATGCGGCCAGTGCCCTTCCAAAACATGATTTACATTGGAGATGGCTTAACCGATGTGCCGAGCATGACAGTTGTTCAGGCCAATGGCGGGAACTCAATTGCTGTTTATAAGCAACAGCCTGGAGAGGAGGTCAAGAACGCGTCTTTAGAGGTTTGTAGGGAACTGCTCGATATTAAACGCGTTAACTTTATCGCTCCCGCAGATTATTCGGAAGACAGCCTTCTTGAATCCCATACGAAGATACTTTTGCGATCCATTATTACCAGCATCGCATATGAGAAAGAGAAATTCGAATGCCTAAAGGAGAACAGCCTCCTTCGCGAACAAAAAAAAGTAGCCTCAAAATAGAAGCTACTCGCTAAGCCCCAGCACGTCGCGCATGTCGTACCAGCCGGGGCCCTGGTCCGTCAGCCAGGCGGCGGCGCGCACGGCACCGCGCGCGAACACCATGCGGTCGGAGGCGATATGATTGATCTCCACTCGCTCCTCGTCGGCAATGAACATCGCCTTGTGCTCGCCGACGATGTTTCCACCACGCACCACCGAAAACCCGATCGAGCCCGGTTCACGCGCCCCGGTAATGCCCTCGCGGGCATAGACGGCCTTGTCGGCGAGATCGGCGCCGCGCCCCTCGGCCAGCGCCCGCCCCATGGCCAGCGCCGTACCGCTCGGTGCATCGACCTTATGCTTGTGGTGCGCCTCGAAGATCTCGGCATCGTAATCGGGGCCCAGTACCGAAGCCGCCCTGCGGATCAGCTCCAGCGACAAATTGACGCCCACCGAATAGTTGGCCGCCATCACCACCGGCGCGCCGGCCAGGGCCTTCTTGAGTTCGTCCAGCATCCCCGGCTCGAAGCCGGTGGTACCGATGACCATGCGCATGCCGCGCCGGGCAGCGATGGCGGCATGGGACAGGGTGGCCTGCGGCGCCGTGAAGTCGATGATCGCATCGGCCTCGGGACAGGCGCCGAGATCGTCGGAAACCGTCACCCCGAGCTCGGAAAGCCCGGCCAGTGTTCCCGCATCCTGACCGATCCAGCCCGATCCCGGTCTCTCGGTGGCGCCGGCCAGCTCCACGCCCTCGGCCTCGCAGACGGCCCGGATCAGCATGCGCCCCATGCGGCCGGATGCGCCGGCGACGATGATGCGCATCATTTGACCTCTCCGGCCAGCTCGTCCCAGAAGCGCTTGGCTTTGTCGAGGAAGGACGAGCGCTCCGGATAGACCTCGTCGCCGGTGGCCTGGGCGAACTGACGCAGCAGTTCCTCCTGCTTCGATGTCAGTTTGCGCGGCACGGCGATGCGGGTCTTCACATAGAGATCGCCCTTCTGGCCGGTGCGCAGGTCCAGCACCCCATGCCCCTTCAGGCGGAACACCCTGGAATCGTCGGAACCGGCCGGGATGCGGATCTTGACGCGCCCGGTCAGTGTCGGCGCCTCCACATCGGCACCCAGTGCCGCCTGCGGGAAGGTGATCGGCATGGCGCAGTGCAGGTCCGGACCCTCGCGCTCGAAAATCGGGTGCTTCTTCAGCGACACCACGATGTACAGGTCGCCCGCCGGTCCACCCTGCATGCCGGCCTCGCCCTGGCCGCCGACCCGCACTTGCGCCCCGTCGTAGACCCCGGCCGGGATTCGGACCTTCAGTGTGCTGCTCTTGCGCACCCGTCCGGCACCGCCGCAATCCACACAGGGCGACTCGATGCGGATACCCCGCCCGTGACAGGCCGGGCAGGTGCGGCGCACGGCGAAGAAGCCCTGGGTCATCTGTACCTGGCCATGGCCGCCACAGGTGGAGCAAGGCACCGGATGCGTGCCAGGGCGCGCGCCGGAGCCCTTACAGGTCTCGCATTCGGCCTGTTTCGGTATCTCGAGCTCCACCTCCCGGCCATTGGCCGCCTCTTCGAGGCTCAGGCTCAGATCGTAGCGCAGATCGGCACCGCGGTTACTCGTGCGCCCACCGCCCCCGCCGAAACCGAACAGGTCGCCGAACACATCGCCGAACATATCGCCGAAATCGCGGAAGGCGTGCGAATCCTGGAAGCCACCATGGCCCCAGAAATCCTGCATCTGGGCATCGACGCCGGCATGGCCGTACTGGTCGTAGCGGGCGCGTTTATCCTTGTCGGACAGCACCTCGTAGGCCTCGGTGACCTCACGGAAGCGTGCCGCCGCCGCCTCATCGTCCGGATTGCGATCCGGGTGATACTGCATGGCCAGCTTGCGGTACGAGCGCTTGATCGCGTTCAGGTCCGCATCGCGGGCCACGCCCAGAACTTCGTAATAGTCGCTCTTCGATGCCATTGCTGTCCCCGTTATCCCTTCATTCCTTCACAAAGCAACGGGAGCAGAGCGATACCACCCTGCTCCCGCGCCCGCCCGCATCGGGGCTTACTTCTTGTGCTCGTCGTCCACGACCTCGGCATCGACCACGTCGTCGGGCGCACCGCCGGAAGAGGCCTGGGGCTGTTCGCCGCCCTCGGTCTGCCCTTCCTGCTGCGTCTTCTTGTAGATCGCCTCGCCCAGTTTCTGCGACTTCGTAGCCAGATCCTCCTCGCCTCTCTTCATGGCCTCGGTATCGCCGTCGGCGATGGCCTTCTTCAGTGCCTCGAGAGACTCCTCGATGGCCTTGCGCGTCGCCTCGTCGACCTCGCCGCCATGATCCTTCAGCGCCTTCTCGGTGGAGTAGACCAGTGCATCGGCACGGTTTTTGACCTCGATCTTCTCCTTGTGCACGCGGTCCTCTTCGGCATGCGACTCCGCATCCTGCTGCATGCGCTCGATCTCGTCCTTCGACAGGCCGGATCCGGACTCGATGCGGATCGAGGTCTCCTTGCCCGTGCCCTTGTCCTTGGCGGATACGTGCATGATGCCATTGGCATCGATGTCGAAGGTCACCTCGACCTGCGGCATGCCGCGCGGCGCCGGAGCGATGCCCTCGAGGTTGAACAGACCGAGCTGCTTGTTGGCCGAGAAGATCTCGCGCTCGCCCTGTGCCACCTTGATGGTCACCGCCGTCTGGTTGTCGGCTGCCGTGGTGTAGGTCTGGCTCTTCTTGGTCGGGATCGTGGTGTTCTTCTCGATAATCTTGTTGAACAGGCCACCCTCGACCTCGATGCCGAGCGACAGCGGCGTCACGTCCAGGAGCAGCACGTCCTTGACCTCGCCGGTCAGCACCGCGCCCTGGATGGCGGCGCCGATGGCCACGACCTCATCCGGATTCACGCCCCTGTGCGGCTCGCGACCGAAGAACTCCTGCACGCGCTTCTGTACCAGCGGCATGCGGCTCATACCACCGACCAGCACCACCTCGTGGATGTCGGAGGCTTTTACGCCGGCATCCTTCAGCGCCTGCTTACACGGAGCGATGGTGCGCTCGACGAGCTCGGACACCAGGCTCTCGAACTTGGCACGCGATACCGTCACCTGCAGATGCTTCGGGCCCTCGGCATCGGCGGTGATGAACGGCAGGTTGACCTCGGTCTGCTGACCGGAGGAAAGCTCGATCTTGGCCTTCTCCGCCGCTTCCTTCAGACGCTGAAGGGCCAGCTTGTCCTTGGTCAGATCGATACCGCTCTCCTTCTTGAACTCGTCGGCCAGGTGCTGGATCAGCACGCGATCGAAGTCCTCGCCGCCCAGGAAGGTATCGCCGTTGGTCGACTTGACCTCGAACACGCCGTCACCGATCTCCAGGATCGAGATGTCGAAGGTGCCGCCGCCCAGGTCGTAGACAGCGATCAGGTGATTCTCGGCAGTCTTGTCCAGGCCGTAGGCCAGGGCCGAGGAGGTCGGCTCGTTGATGATGCGCAGCACATTCAGGCCGGCGATGGCGCCGGCGTCCTTGGTGGCCTGACGCTGCGAGTCGTTGAAATAGGCCGGCACGGTGATCACCGCGTCATTGACCGTCTCACCGAGGAAATCCTCGGCCGTCTTCTTCATCTTCTGCAGCACGATGGCGCTGATCTCCTGCGGGCTCATCTTCTTGCCGTCCAACTCCACCCAGGCATCGCCGTTGTCGGCCTTGATCACCGGGTAGGGCACGAGCTCCTTGTGGTGCTGCGTCTCCTTGGCGTCGAATTTGCGGCCGATCAGGCGCTTGACGGCGTAGAAGGTGCGCTCCGGATTCGTCACCATCTGGCGCTTGGCCGGGCTACCGACCAGACGCTCGTCGTTCTTGGCGAACGCCACGACCGATGGCGTCGTGTTCTCGCCCTCGCTGTTCGGGATCACCTTCGGCGTGCTGCCTTCCATATAGGCGACACAGGAATTCGTCGTTCCCAGATCAATACCGATTACCTTTGCCATTTCTCTATCTCCATTCCACTTAATGTAAATAAGCCGTAAAACTGCGCTTCACTGACTGTATGGGGACGCATGCCCGGGGTTTCAAGCCCCCGACTCACCCTCGTCCTTGCCGCGCGACACCAGCACCTTCGCCGGACGGATCAGGCGGCCGTTCAGCAGGTAGCCGGCCACATGCTGGGCCACGACCGTCCCCTCATCCGCCTCGTGCGGCACATGCGCCAGTGCCTCGTGCTGATGCGGGTCGAAGGCATTGCCCTCGGCCTCCACGCGCTCCATGCCGAAGCGGCCGATCGCGGACATCCAGCTATCCAGGGTCAGCTTCACGCCGTCGCGCAGGGCCTTCTCGTTGCCCTCGGGCACGGCCAGGGCCCGCTCCAGGTTGTCCACCACGTCGAGCAGGGCCACGGCGAATTTCTCGATGGCGAAGCGGCGGGCATCCTCGACCTCGCGGCTGACCCGCTTGCGCAGGTTCTCCATCTCGGCATGGGTTCGCAACACATCCTCACGGGCCTGCCCCAGCTCGCCTTCCAGCTCAGCGAGCCTGGCCTGCAGGTCCTCCTCGGGGGCCTCCGGGGCCTCGGGCTGAATCTGTTGTTTCTGCTTTTCCGTCACTGACTTCCTCCTAACATTCGGCTGACCCAGCGGGCCGTGCAATCGACGATGGGCAATACGCGATCATAGTGCATGCGCCGGGGGCCGATGACCCCGAGCGTGCCCACCACATTCTCGGCGCTGTGATAGCGGGCCAGCACCATCGATACCTGTTCCATATTCACCAACGCGTGCTCGCGCCCGATGAATATCTTCACGCCGGTTTCGGCCCGTTCGACCTCGTTGACCAGTTCCAGCAGCCTCTCCTTCTCCTCGAAGGCCTTCATCAAGGATCGCACCGTATCCAGCATGCCCAGTTCCGGGAACTCGAGAAGCTGGGGCTGCCCGCGCACGAGAATCTCGGGCTCCTCGACCTCAGGACGCTCCGCCCATTCCTTCAGGCTCTCGATCAGCTCGCGCACCCGCAGGCGATCGGACTTCATTTCTCGCACCAGGCGCCGGCGCATCTCGACCAGGCTGCAATCGCGGAGCAGATCGTTCAAACGCTCGGTGGCCTGGGCCAGGGCGGCATCGTCCATCTGCGATGGGCGAGCCAACAACCGGTTCTGCACCTCGCCGGCATCGGAAACGATGACCGCAAGAATACGCTCGGAGGCAACCGGAATCAGGCTGATGCTGCGGATACGCTGGACACGCTTCTCGTGCACCGTCACCAGGCCGGCGAAATGGGTCAGGCTCGCCAGTTCGTCGCTGGCACGCTTGAGCACGCCCTTGGTGCCGGCCACCCCGGCCAGGCTCAACGCCATCTCCGCGTCCAGCCGCGTACTGATATCGCTGTCGACCACCATCAGACTGTCGACGAAATAGCGCAGGCCGGGATCGGTGGGCACACGACCGGCGGAGGTATGCGGTGAATACAGCAGACCGTCCCGTTCCAGATCGTTCATGACATTGCGGATCGTCGCCGGGCTCAGATCGACCTCCGCTTGTTCGGAGATCGTGCGCGAGCCCACCGGCTGGCCGGAGTCGAGATAGGCCTTGACGACCTCGCCGAGGATGTATTCGTGACGCTGCTTCACGGCGGCATACGCTCCTGCAATCCACGATTCGCATGGCCGGCCTCCATGCCGGTGACCGGAGCTGGCACTCTACCATTACGAGTGCTATGTCGACAACCTGGTACAAGCCCTGCACAGGCTCCCTGAGCGTTTGACATCAATCCCTGCCGGCTTATACTGCGCCGCCTTACGCAATAGCCCGGAATGGAGATAAAACGCATGCGCACCTGGACCGTCCGCCCCGGCGACATCGAGCCCGACTGGTACGTCGTTGACGCCAATGATTTAGTGCTCGGCCGTCTGGCCACCAAGATCGCCACCATGCTGCGCGGCAAGCACCGCCCGCAATATACCCCGCACGCCGACTGCGGTGACCATATCATCGTCATCAATGCCGAGAAGGTGCGCGTCACCGGCGGCAAGGACGACAAGAAGCTCTATCATCGCCATACCGGCTATGTCGGCGGTCTGAAGACCACCAAGCTCGGCGAGATGCGCGCCACCCATCCGGAGCGCATCATCGAAATGGCCGTCAAGGGCATGATGCCGAAGAATCCGCTGGGCCGCTCCATGCTGCGCAAGCTGAAGGTCTATGCCGGCAGCGAGCATCCGCATGCCGCCCAGCAGCCCAAGACACTGAACCTGGACTAAGGAAGAGGACCCAACATGGCAGAGGCACAAACGCAATACCGTGGTACCGGCCGTCGCAAGCGCAGCGTGGCCCGCGTGATCATCAAGCCGGGCAATGGCCTGGTGAAGGTCAACGGTCGTAACGTCGAGGAGTACTTCCCCGTCGAGATCGTCCGCCAGGAGGCTTTGGCCCCACTGTCCAAGACCCAGATGGGCGGCCGCCTGGATATCACCGTCAACGTGTTCGGTGGCGGCTTCTCCGGTCAGGCCGGCGCCGTGCGCCATGGCCTCGCCCGTGCCCTGATCTCCTACGATGCAGGCCTGCGCCCCGAACTGAAGCTGGCCGGCTACCTGACCCGCGACGCCCGCAAGGTGGAGCGCAAGAAGTACGGCCTGAAGAAGGCACGCCGCGCGCCGCAGTTCTCCAAGCGTTAAGCCGAGAGAACATCGACACTTCAAAGGGAAGGCTTCGGCCTTCCCTTTTTTGTTTCCTCCAAGCCCCCCGGCTATAATGATCCCATACCGATGCGGGAGGTTGCGCTTGAACACGTGGCATGCGGACAGAGAGCCTTTGAACTGACATGGAAGGGCTCTATTTCCTCGCCCCCACGCTGCTGGCCATCCTGATCTCCATGCTGTTCGTGCGCGCCGGCGCCATCGCCCTGATGATGACCGGCATGCACTACGAGCAGGCCAAGTTCCAAGCCCTTTCCGCCTTCACCTCCACCGGCTTCACCACCAAGGAAGCCGAGAAGGTGGTGAACCACCCCACAAGGCGCAAGATCATCAGCGGGCTGATGATCGGCGGCTATGCCGGCGTCGCTGCCGTGCTCGTCAGCGGCACCAGCACCGTCGCCGCCAGCTCCGCCCAGGATCTGCCGCGAACCGTGCTGCTGCTCGCCGTAGGCCTCGTCGCCATCTATCTCGTCGGCCGCTACACCGGCCTGATGGGGCGTTGGGAGGATTTCGTCGAACAATTCCTGCGCCACCGCTTCGAATTCGAATACGCGTCGGTCGAAGAGCTGTTGCACCTGTCCGAGGGCTATGGTCTGGTGCGGCTAGAGGTCGGCGCCGACTCCCCTTTCCTCGGCAGGCTGCTCGGACAGATCGGCAAGTCGAGAAGGGATACGTTGATCATCGGCGTCGAACGCGGCCGCACCTGGCTGGCTGCCCGCAAAATGAAAGGCACGCTCAAGGCAGGCGATCAACTGGTGATCTACGGCCTGATCGACCGGCTGAAAGAGGAATACCAGGACAAGGAAGTCGAGGAAGCAGAAAAGGCGGAGGCCGAAAAGGCTGAGAAAGCGGAATCGACCTGAGCTTCGATGGCCAGTCAGCGAGTTGGCTTCTCATGCCCTGTTAGAAACGAATTTCCGTTAGCGGTAAAATTTCAAAAGGCACTCACCCGACGCCACACCGGCTACTCCTGCCACCCCCAACAATGCCAACCACATGCCAGTCAGAAAATCAGCCGGTGGTTCTTGTGCCACTGAATGAATGGCTGTAATTGGCAGCAAATAAACCCCAACACGGCGTTCAACACGGGCGCGAATCCGCTACGCTCTATTTGCGTCCTTTCGCTAGGCGTTGGTTTATCTCTTTCAACTACAGGAGTTCGACATGGCAATGGGCTCAGGAACCACAATGAAAATCATTGGTATTGCCCTGGTAGCGCTAGGAATTGGCCTTGCAATATGGGGCTATCAATTATCTGGTTCTGTCGGATCACAGATATCACAGGCCGTTACAGGCTCAGACACAGACAAGGTCATGACTTTCTATATTTCTGGCGCGGTCAGCTTTGTTGTCGGCATATACCTTCTTATTAAAAAGTAAACAGGATGCATCATGGATATAACCAGCCTGATCATATTTTTGGCAATTGGCGCGCTAGCCGGATGGCTTGCTGGCAACATCATGAAAGGAAGAGGATTTGGCGTCATCGGTAATATGATCGTAGGCGTTGTTGGTGCTGTGTTGGGTGGTTTTGTATTCGGCTTGCTGGGCTTAACAGCGGGCGGATTCATAGGCGCAATCGTCACAGCCACTGTTGGCGCTATTATTTTGTTATTGATCATTGGTTTGGTTAAGAAGGCCTAGCTCAATAGCAGCCAACAAGAGCCGATGGCGGCCATTTGTGAATAAGATAGCCAGCGCCTCAACCATCCGAGAAGAAGCCCACGCGTTCGCTTTTTGATTCACGCAGCCATGAGGCATATTGCTAGACTGCCGCCATGAACGCATACCTTCCCCTGCTGATGCATACCATGGCGGCGCTGGGCATCGGCTTGGTGCTCGGCATCCAGCGCGAATACGACCGCAGCCGCCGGCCCGCATCGAAGAAGGGGCGCATGGCGGCGATCAGTGCCGGCGTGCGCACCTTCACCATCGTCGCCCTGTGCGGCAATCTGGTGACCTGGCTACCCGAGGGCCTCATGCCCTGGGCCGTCAGCATCGGCCTGGCCTTTGTCGCCGCCCTCGCCCTCGCTGCCTACCGCGCCACCAGTGGGCGTTCGGAGACCGACAAGGGGTCCACAACGGAGGTGGCGCTGGTCGCCACCTACATCCTCGGTGTGCTGACCGGGCTCGGCTATGCCCAGCCGGCCACCATCGTGGCCATCGTCATCCTGGCCCTGCTGCAGTTCAAACGCATCCTGCACCGCTTCTCCTACGCGCTGTCGGCCTCGGACATCGAACAGGCGGTGCAGTTTTTGATCATCACCGTGATCATCCTGCCGCTGCTGCCGGATGCAGCCTACGGGCCGTATGCGGCGTTCAACCCGCGGCGCATCTGGCTGATGGCGGTGTTGATCTCCGGTATCGGCTTCAGCTCGTACGTGGCCATGAAGATCTGGGGGCGGAACCGGGGCCTGGGGCTCACCGGCATCCTCGGCGGTCTGGTCTCGAGCACGGCAGTAACGCTGGCGATGTCCCGCCTGAGTCGCGTGCAACCCGAACTCCAGTCGGGATGCGTGCTCGCCATTCTGCTGGCCTGCGGCACCATGTTCCCGCGCGTGATGGGGTTGACGCTGCTGTTCAATCCGGCCATCAGCGCCAAACTGCTGCTCCCGGTCGGCGTTATCATGGTGATCGGACTGATCAGCGGCGGCATCGTCTGGATGCGCGGCGGCAAGGAGGCCGAGGCCGGCCAGCATGGACACACGCCGATGAACCCGCTGTCGATACGCGCGGCCCTCGGCTTCACCCTGATCTATGCACTGGTACTGCTGATGGCGCGCGTGGCCCAGCACTACATGGGCAATAACGGCATCCTGCTCGTGGCCGCCGCCTCTGGCATCAGCGACGTCGATCCGATCACGCTGACGGTCACCCACGACGCCGGGCTGTCCGCCGGCATCGCCGCGCAAGCCATCCTCATCGCCTGCGCCGTCAACACCTTCTTCAAGCTCGGTATCGCCCTGGTGCTGGCCCCGGCATCAGCTCGACTGTGGCTGCTTGCCGGCCTCCTGCCCATGGGTCTGCTGAGCGCGGCGTTCATTCTGACGATCTAGAGGCTTTGCCGGCTTGGCGTAATGGCGATACAAGCCGGCCATGGTCAGCAGGCTGGAGGCGAACACGGCGACCTGCATGCCGCTGGGCACGTCGTTATAGCCGATCATGACACTGAGGAACTGACCGATGTTACCGTCGGCCGGCAGGATATGGGAGGTGTTCCACAAGGTATCGACCAGGGAGGGAAGCACGCCGATGTCGACCAGAAGATCCGCCGATTTTCCGGCCATGCCGGCCGCCAGCAGGATCAACAGCCAGCCGGCGGCACGCAGGATATGGTTCACCGGCACGCGCAACAGCCCCTTGTACATGCCATAGCCCAGCGCCACGGCGGCGATGGCGCCCAGGGCGCCGCCCGCGGTCATGGCTAGGCCGTCATGCGGCACCGCCATGGCCGCACCCCACATGAAGAACACTGCCTCCGAGCCCTCGCGCAGCACCGCCGCCAGGGCCACCATCATCAGCGCCGTCTGCGGCAGCTCGCCGACGGAAACGGCCTGGCCCACCGACTGCATGCGCATGCTCAGCTCCCGGCCGTGGCGGCTCATCCATACCACGGTCCAGCCGATCATCACCGAGGCCAGCGCCAAGACGATGGCATTGAACCACATCTCGCCGGTACCCTGCAGGCTGTTCTCCATTTCGTGCATGAAGGCAGCAACGAAAGAGGCCCCCGCCAGGCCGATGGCGGAACCGATATAGATCCAGCGCCGGGCGGACGGTATCGGACGGGTGACGACGAACAGCACGCCCAGCACCATCGACATCTCAAGCATCTCGCGAAACATGATGACAAACGCTGATAACATTTAGCCCTCCGTTGGATTGTGCCCGACGCAGGCAGGGCATAGGCCGAAGATCACCAATTGGTGCCCGGTCATGACGAAGCCCTTCTGTTCGGCCGCCGCCTGCTGCAGGCGTTCGATCTGGGGATGGATGAATTCCGCGATGGCGCCGCAGCGCGTGCAGATCAGATGATCGTGGTGTCCCTTGTCGGTGCGCTCGTAACGCTTCTTGCCATCGATCTGGATACTTTCGATAAACCCCGATTCCTCCAGGGCAGCCAGGCCGCGGTACACCGTGGCAATGCCGATGGATTGACCACGGTCGACCAGTTCACGGGCCAGCGAGTCCGCTTCCCAGTGAACATTCGAGTTCTGGATGACATCAAGGATGGCCTGGCGCTGGGCGGTCAATCGAGACATATTATAATGATAACCATTATCGTTATCGTGGCAAGCCCGAATTGGCGGGTGAGTTCAGCCCTGCTCGTCGATAACGGCGCTCACCTGCATTCCGACGGCACCGGCCCGGGGCCGAAGCACCTCCTCACGGTTGACCGAAACCTGTCGCGGCGCATCGACACCGATACGCACCTGCCCCCCCTTGATCGCCAGCACCCGTACCTGGATGTTGTCGCCGATGGTGATGACCTCACCGGCCTTGCGTGTCAGTACAAGCATGTGCCCTCCCTCTAAGGCTCATAGACTGATCTCAGGGGATTTGCAAGCCAGCCTTTCAGCCGACCGCGGTGTTTTCAGCCGCATCCAGATCGAAAGCCGTGTGCAGGGCACGCACGGCGGCATCGACATCCTTGGCGCCGATCACCACCGTCACCTTGATCTCACTGGTCGAGATCATGTGGATATTGATGTCGTGTTTGGACAGCGTTTCAAACATCTTTTGTGCCACGCCGGCATGGGAGCGCATGCCGACACCGATGATCGACACCTTGGCCAGGCCGCCGCCGCCGATGACATTGCGCGCATCCATGGCCGTCGCCTGCTTGCGTACCAGATCCATGGCCGTATCGAGATCGGCCGAGGGCACGGTGAAGGTCAGGTCGGTGAAGCCCTGCTCGCTGACGTTCTGTACGATGACGTCGACATTGATACCGGCCTCGGCCACCGGTCCGAACAGGCTGGCGGCGATGCCGGGACGATCGGGGATGCCCTGCACGGTGACCTTCGCCTCATCGCGGTTGAAGGCCACGCCCGTGACGCTTGCTCGTTCCATGTTCTCATCCTCCTGCGTGACCAGCGTTCCCGGCACGTCCTTGAAGCTCGATCTGAGGTGAATCGGCATGTTGTAGCGCATCGCCAGTTCCACGCTGCGCGTTTGCAGCACCTTCGCCCCCAGGGAGGCGAATTCCAGCATCTCCTCGAAGCTGATGCGGTCGATCTTGCGCGCATTCGCCACGATGCGCGGGTCGGTGGAATAGATGCCGTCGACATCGGTGTAGATGTCGCAGACATCGGCCTTCAGGGCGATGGCGACGGCCACGGCCGAGGTGTCGGAGCCGCCACGGCCGAGGGTGGTGATATTGCCCGCCTCGTCGATGCCCTGGAAGCCGGTGAACACCGGTATCTCGCGCCGGGACATGTGCGTGAGGAAGCGATCCGCATCCATGCCGCGGATACGGGCGCGCGTGAACTGGTTGCTGGTACGGAAGCCCACCTGCATGCCGTTGTAGGAAAAGGCCTTCAGCCCTCGCCGGCACAGCTCGATGGCCAGCAACGCGGCGCTGACCTCCTCACCGGTAGCGACGAGCGCATCCAACTCGCGCGCCGAGGCGCTCTCATCGAGATCGCGGGCCATCTGCAGCAGGCGGTTCGTCTCCCCGCTCATGGCCGAAACGACCAGAGCCACCTCATGCCCCTGTGCCCATTCCCGCTCGACGATCTCGGCGGTCTTGCGGATGCGCTCCAGGCTGCCGACGGAGGTGCCGCCGAATTTCTGCACCACACGCATTACTGCGCCCCCCCGGTCCCAGGCGGAAGCGTGGCGATACCGACCTTGCCCATGCCCAGCTGGCGCAGCGTATCGAGCACCAGCACCAGGCGTTTCTGGTGAGCATTGGCATCGGCCTGGATGATGACCGTCATGTTCGGATCTCCCTTGCTGATATTCAGGATGCGCCGGCGCAGATCGTCATCGCTGACCTTCTCGTCCTGCACGTAGAGCTGATCGGTGGCATCGATCTGGACCCTGACCTCCTTCGCATGCTGTGCCTTGTACTTGGAATGGCTGGTCGGCAGGTTCAGCTTCAGACTGGTCGACACATTGAAGCTCGTCGTCACCATGAAGAACAGCAGCAGCATGAACACGACGTCGACCAGCGGCGTCAGGTCCACGCCGACATCGGAGCTGCGTCGGTTGCGCAGTTGCATCAGCGTTCGCCCTTGAGCATCTCCACGAAGCGCAGGGCATGATGCTCGATCTCGACCACGAAGTTATTGACCCGCGATTCGAATATCCGGTAGGCCACCAGCGCCGGGATGGCCACACACAGGCCGGCGACGGTGGTGTCCAGGGCCTTGGCGATGCCACCGGCCAGCACGTCGGCCTTGCCCACGCCCACCAGGGAGATCTGATCGAACACCTCGATCATGCCGATGACCGTGCCCAACAGGCCAAGCAGCGGCGCCACGGAAGCGATGACGCCGAGCAGGTTGATGTAGCGATCCAGATAGGCCACTTCCTGCCTGCCGATCTCCTCGAGAATCTCCTTGAGCACGCCACGGCCGACACCGCGGTTCTTCAACGCCACCCATAGGATGCGCCCCATGGTGGTATTGGATTCGCGGCATACGCGCATCGCCTCGTCCACATTGCCGGACTTGACGGCCCGCTCCACATCCTGCACCTGCTTCATCGGCACGACGGCGGAGCGGCGCAGGCTCCAGGCCCGCTCGAAGATCAGGGTAAGGGCGATGATCGAGGCGGCGAGCAGAAAATACATCACCGTGCCGCCTGCTTGGAAAAACGCTATCAATGACGCCTCCATGGCCCCAGCAAGAATCGGGGCCGGCTTTGAGCCGGCGATTATAGAGTCCCCTGCCACCACTGCAATGCGCGGTCTCTGCGCCCCGGCGGCGGACAATGGAGCTGCTGCACCCTGCTCTCCCCATCGCCGGCCCAACGCACGATGACGGCACCCTTGGCCGTATTCCATACGTGAGCACCGATGGCGAGGTAGCGGCGCAGCACCGCCGACCTGGGAAAACCGAAGCGGTTATGCACCCCAGCCTGGGCAATGGCCAAGGCGAACGGGCGCAGGGATCGGCGAAGGCCCAGCAGCAAGCCCGCCACCGCCAGCATCGCGGCTAGGGGAAGCGCCACCCCGTCGGCACGGGTGAGTAGCAGGCCGGCCAGCCAGCCGACGCTCGGCAGCAGCAGGGGCAGGCGTACGAGAACGGGAACGGCAGGCCGGTCCACGGCTCAGCCGGGATAGGCGACGCGTCCCCGGATCATCTGATCGACACCGAGCATGCGCCGTTCCACGTCTTCGAGGCGCGGAGCCTGCGACAACCGGGAACAGCCGATGCCGCTCCAGAAATTCACGGCATCATGGCCGCCGATCAGCAATGGCGCCTGATACAGCACGAGTTCATCGGTCAGCCGCATCTCGAGGAAGGAGGCGTGCAGCCGCCCTCCTCCCTCCAGCAGCAGCGCCAGATCGCCCGTCGCGGCCGAGGTGGGTCAGGATCTGATGCAGGGTCCCCGCCTGTACGACCTCGACCCCTGCCGACTCCCAGCTGGCCGCCTCCAGGCTCTTCTCGCGCACATACAATCGCGTCGGGGCATCGCCCCCCAGCAGGCGGCAATCCTCCCGGAATGCCGGCATGCGCCCGGCGATGACCACGCGCAGCGGCGGACGACCCAGCACATGGGCATCGCGCACCGTCAGCGACGGATTGTCGCGCTCCAGTGTGCCGGCACCGACGAGGATGGCATCGGACTCGGCGCGCAGGCGGTGTGCATGGCGGCGCGATTCGGGGCCGCTGATCCACTGCGAATGATACGTGCGCGTGGCCAGCTTGCCATCGAGCGACACGGCGGCCTTGGCCAGGACGAAGGGGCGACCGTGGCGCATGAAATGGAAGAATGGACGGTTCAGCGCATCCGCCTGGGCATGCAGCACCCCGGCGCGCACCTCGATACCGCGGTGACTCAACCGTTGGCCGCCGCCGGCCATCTGCGGGTTCGGATCGGCCGAGGCATAGACGACGCGGCGGATACCCGCCTCGGCGATCGCCTCGGTGCAGGGTGGCGTGCGTCCGTGAGCCGCACAGGGCTCCAACGTCACATAGATCGTGGCACCCCTGGCCGAAGGCCCGGCGGCGCGCAGTGCCTCCACCTCGGCATGGGGTCCGCCGGGGCGGGCATGCCAGCCCTCCCCGAGCTTGATGCCGTCCTTGACGACGACGGCACCGACTCGCGGATTGGGATGCGTACAACCGATGCCGCGACGCGCCAGCGCCAGCGCCCGGCGCATCCAGCGCACATCCTCATCCCCCTGCGTTTTTCCTTGATCCGCCATGCCCTGAAGATGGCACAGCCCGGACAAAAGGCAAAGTCTTGCACCGGCGCCTTATGGGGCCAATCATCCGGCCATGGACGACGGCGGACTGCGCTGCGAGATCATCGGCGACATCGACAATGTGGATGCAGGGGTTTGGGATGCGCTCAGCCAAGGCCAGCCCTTCCTGCGCCACGCCTTCCTGCTTGCCATGGAAGCCAGCGGCTGTGTGGCCCCCGCCACCGGCTGGACACCGATGCACCTCGTGTGCCGGCGGGGCGATGCCATCGTCGGTGCCCTGCCGCTGTATCTGAAGGATCACAGCTTCGGGGAGTTCGTATTCGACTGGGCCTGGGCCGAGGCCTATGCCCGCACCGACATCGATTACTATCCGAAACTGGTGTCCGCCGTGCCCTATACCCCGGCCACCGGCCCACGCCTGCTGATCCGTGCCGATGCAGATACGGTCGCCGTGGGTGAGGCTCTGCGCACGGCGGCCATCGCTCTGGCCGAACGCCTGGGCGTCTCCTCGCTGCATGTGCTGTTTCCTGCCGAGACCGAGCTGACGGCATGGCAACAGGCCGGATTGCTGGAACGCCGGGACTGCCAGTTCCACTGGCACAATGCCGATTACCACGATTTCGATGAATACCTGGCCACCTTCTCCGCCAAGCGGCGCAAGGAGGCGCGGCGCGAACGGCGCATCGCCCGCGAACAGGTGAATATCCGCATGCTGGCCGGATCCGAGGCCGGCCCCAAACACTGGGATGCCATGTATGCGCTGTACCAGAGACATATGCACCAGAAGGGTAGCCCGACCTACCTGAACCGTGCGTGTTTTACGATGTGGGCGGAAACGATGCCCGAGGCCTTCCGCCTGTGCCTGGCCGAACGGGACGGGCGCATCGTCGCCGGCGCCCTGCTCGTACAGGGCCCCGACACCCTGTACGGACGCTACTGGGGAAGCTTCGAACAACTGCCCTGCCTGCATTTCGAGCTGTGCTACTACGCGCCCATTGCCTACTGCATCGAGACGGGCCTCGCCCGATTCGAGGCCGGAGCCCAGGGAGAACACAAGCTCGGGCGCGGGCTTTCGCCGGTCACCACGCACAGCGCGCACTGGATTGCCCACCCGGGCTTCCGCCACGCCATCGCCGATTTCCTCGCGCGCGAGCATGCGGGCATCGACCATTATATGCACGAGGCCGCGCGCCTTACCCCGTTCCGCCGCGAGGACTGATCCGATACTGGCCGCTCGTATCGGCAGCGATTAGCTTCGACGCATGGAGGCTCCATGCTGATCGTCATTTCACCGGCCAAGAACATGGACATGCAGGCAGGCAGCACCAACGTTGGCTCGGCCCAGCCGGAGCTTCTTGGCGAGGCGGAGATCCTGGCCGGCATCATGCTGTGGCAAGGACAGCTTTGAGCTCGCCGAACTGATGGGCATCAGCATGAAGCTGGCCGACCTGAATGCCGGACGCTGGCGCGCCTTCTCCACTCCGTTCACCCCGGACAATGCCCGCGCCGCCCTGCTCGCCTTCCGCGGCGATGTCTACAAGGGGCTGGATGCCGACTCGCTCGATGCCGACGCCCTGGCCTTCGCCCAGGATCATCTGCGCATCCTTTCCGGGCTTTACGGCGTATTGCGGCCCCAGGACCTGATTCAGCCCTACCGGCTGGAGATGGGCACGAAACTGGCCACGGCGCGCGGGGAGAACCTGTATACGTTCTGGGGGGATGCCATCACCGAGACGCTGAACCGGGCGCTGGCGGCTCAGGGCGACGACGTGCTGGTCAATCTCGCCTCCAAGGAATACTTCTCGGCCGTGCGCCCGGAGAAGCTCGCCGGGCGCGTCGTCACGCCGGTGTTCAAGGAGCGCAAGGGGAATACCTACAAGATCGTCGGCCTGTTCGCCAAGCGCGCCCGCGGCCTCATGAGCCGCTACATCATCGACGAACGCCTGGATGACATCGAGGCGCTCAAGGGCTTCGATGCCGAGGGCTATGCCTTCGAGCCTTCGCTGTCTGCCGCCGACACCTGGGTGTTCGCCCGCAGCGGTCGCTGAGCCATGCCGCACCTGGCCCTGATCGACGGTCCCAACTATGTGTTTCGCGCCTTCCATGCGGTGCGCCATCTGTCCAACGCCAAGGGTGAGCCGACCAATGCCGTATTCGGCTATGTGCAGATGCTGCGCAGCGTGCTCGACAAGCTGCAGCCGACGCATGTCGCCGTGGCCTTCGATCCGAAGGGTGGCAATTTCCGCAACGAAATCTATCCCGACTACAAGGCACACCGGCCGCCGATGCCGGAGGAACTGGCCATGCAATGGCCAAAGGTTTGGGAGGTCACGCGCGCCTTCAGGCTCCCGCTGATCTGCATCGACAACTTTGAAGCCGACGACGTCATCACCACCCTGGCCAGGCGTGCCGAGAAGGCAGGCTGGGAGGTGACCATCGTCTCCTCGGACAAGGACCTGATGCAGCTGGTCGGCGGGCAGGTCCACATGCTCGACACCATGAAGGGCACCACCTACGACCCGGCGGGCGTGGCGGAGAAATGGGGCGTGCCGCCCAGCCAGGTGCACGACCTGCTGTCGTTGACCGGCGACACCTCCGACAATATCCCCGGCATACCGGGCATCGGCCCCAAGACCGCCGCCGGACTGCTCGCGACCTACGGCTCGCTGGAATCCGTGCTCCAACACGCCGAAGAGGTCAAGCAGCCCAAGCGCCGGCAATCGCTGATCGATCATGCCGATGCCGCCCGGCTTGCCTACGAACTGGTGGCGCTGTGCGACACCGCCCCCGTGGCCGAAAGCCTCGACGATCTCGCCGTACAGCCGCCCGACCGGGAGAAGCTGGCCACCCTGTTCGCCGAGCTGGAGTTCCGCCGCTTGCTGGATGAGTTCAGTGGCGATGCCCTGCCGCCGGCGAGGCCTGCAGCAGCGCCGACGGCCACCCCAACACCACCCCCCGCATCCGCGGATCCGCGGATCGACCATGTGGTCGACGATACGGACAAGCTTGCCGAACTGGTGGCTCGGCTGAAAGAGGCCGAGCTGATCGCCGTCGACACCGAGACCACGTCGCTGCAAACCCATGATGCCGAGATCGTCGGCCTTTCCTTCGCCGTGTCGCCGGGCGAGGCCTGGTATGTGCCGGTCGGGCATCGGGCGGCGGACATGCTGACACCCCAGCCCAAACAACTGCCGCGGGCAGAGGTCATGCAGGCCCTGAAACCGCTGCTCGAGGATGCGTCCCGACCCAAGTGCGGCCACAACCTCAAATACGACATGCAGGTGCTGCGCCGCGCCGGCATCGCCCTGGCCGGCGTGCAGGCCGACTCCATGCTGCTCGCCTACTGCCTGTATCCGGGCCGCTATCCGCCCAAGCTCGACAGCGTCGCCGAGGATTACCTCGGGCACCACTGCATCTCCTACGAGCAGGTGGCCGGCAAGGGGGCGAAACAGATAAGTTTTGCAGAAGTCCCGCTGGAGACGGCCGTACCTTATGCCTGCGAGGATGCCGAGGTGGCCTTCCGCCTGACGGGACTGCTGCGCGACAGGCTCGCCGGCGAGGGGCGCCTGGCCCGGCACGACGACATCGAGTTGCCGCTATCGATTGTGCTCGCGGACATGGAATGGGCCGGCGCCAGGCTCGACCGCACCATCCTGAACCGGTTGTCGAAGGACTTCGGCGCACGCATCCGTGCCCTGGAGGAAAACATCCACGCGGCGGCGGGCCAGGCCTTCAACATCCAGTCGCCGAAACAGCTGGGCGAGCTGCTGTTCGAGACCCTCGGTATCCCGGGCGGCAAGAAGACCAAGAGCGGGCAATGGGCCACCGATCAGTCGGTGCTGGAAAAGCTGGCCGAGGAGCACGAGGTGCCACGCCTGATCCTGGCGGTGCGCCAGCTGGCCAAGCTCAAATCCACCTACACCGATGCCCTGCAGCTGCTGATCCATGCGGAAACGGGACGGGTGCACACCTCCTACAACCAGGCCATCACCAGCACCGGCCGGCTGTCCTCGTCGGACCCCAACCTGCAGAACATCCCCATCCGCAGCGACGAGGGGCGCGAGATCCGCAAGGCCTTCGTGGCCGAGGACGGGCATGTGCTGATCTCTGCGGACTATTCGCAGATCGAGCTGAGATTAATGGCCCACTTCTCCGGCGACGCGCAGCTCAGCCAGGCCTTCGCGCGCGGCGAGGACATCCATGCCGCCACCGCCGCCGCCGTCAATCAGGTGCCGCTGGAGGCGGTCACGGGCGAGATGCGCCGGCGCGCCAAGGCCGTGAACTTCGGCATCCTGTACGGCATGAGCGCTTTCGGCCTGGCCAGACAGCTGGGGATCGGGCGCAGCGAGGCCCAGATCTTCATCGATGCCTATTTCCAGCAATACCCCAAGGTACGGGGCTTCATGGACGCGACGCTGGAAGCGGCGCGCGCCCAGGGCTACGTCGAAACCCTGCTCGGCCACCGCGTCTATGTGCCGGATATCATGGCCAGGAACGGTGCCAACCGGCAATACGCCGAGCGCACCGCCATCAACGCGCCGCTGCAGGGTTCTGCCGCCGACATCATCAAGGTGGCGATGATCCGCCTGCACCGGCGCCTGGAAACGGAGCTGCCCGAGGCCAGGATGATCCTGCAGGTGCACGACGAGCTGGTGGTGGAGGCGCCGGCCGATGCGGCCGAGCGGGCCATCGACATCATGCGCCAGGAGATGGAGCAGGCCGTAAGCCTGCATGTAACGCTGACCGTGGACATCGGCACCGGGGCGAACTGGTTCGAAGCGCACCAGCTTTAACCATTACGCCATCAGGGAGAAGAGATCGCGCCTTGAACCCGACGCTTGGCCATAGCATGCTTGAACCGGCATGAACCCGACCATCATCATGATCCTCGTGGAAGGCATCGCCATCGCCCTGACGCTCGCCGCATTGGGCGCCATCGTCTGGATGGCCACGCGCGAGCGGCGCCAGGCCGCACGCGGCAAGGCAGCCGGCAAGGCATCGATGCCGCCGGTGTCCGGAGAGATCGCCGGCGCCCAGATTCCATCCCTGCTGACCCCGCCGGAGCTGGCCTGCTTCAACACCCTGCATGCGGTGGCCGGCAAGGAATACCACGTCATGGCCAAGGTGTCGCTGACCGACATCGCCGTCGTCAAGCAGGGCGTGGACAAATCCATGCTCGAGCGCGTGGCCAAGAAGGGGCTGCGCGATGTCGACTTCATCCTGTGCAGCAAGGACAGCCTGGCCGTGGCCTGCGCCATCGAACTCGGGGAATCCAGTCGCCACGGCGACCTGACGCTCGGCGACTTCCTGCACGAGCTCGGCATCCCCTACTTCCGCCTGCCGGTCAAGACCAGCTACTCGGTGCCGGAGATTCGCGGCATGCTCGAGCCCTTCCTGAAGGAGAAGCCGCCGACCCCGGACGAGATGGTGGCGACGATGTCGATGGAAGCCTACCGCGCCTGCAAGCAGTGCAAGAGTCGCATGGCCCTGAAGCGCGCCAAGTCCGGCAAGTACCAGGGCATGCTGTTCTGGGTCTGCAGCCGCTACCCGGAATGCAAGTCCATCGAACTGTTTACACGCTAGGAGAAAAACCGTGAAATCGCGAAAGCCAACCCTGATCATCCTGATCCTGCTCGCCGTCATCGCGGGCCTGCTCTACAAGTTCATCTTCGCCGGCGACACACATCCGGCGCCGGACGGCCGCAGTGCCATCGAGCTGTCGCCGACCGAACGGGCACAGGCCCTGGCCATGATGCGGGACGATGTGCTGGCCGTGCAACAGATCGTGCAGGGGCTGGCCAACGGCGATATGCGCCAGATCGAGGCAGGCGCCCTGCCGGTCGGCTCCAAGGCCATGGACCGCGTCGGCGTGCAGACGCTGGTCAAACTTCCGTATGAGTACAAGCAGATGGATTACGGTCTGCATCAGGATTTCGACACCATCGCCGTCATGGCCCATCAGGGAAAGAGCACCAAGACCATCCAGCTGAAGCTCGCCGATACCATGAACCGCTGCATCAGCTGCCACGCCAACTATCAGCTGCCGGCCATGAATCTGACGAAGAAATAAGCCGGGGTATAGAACGTCAATTACCTTGGCCGCATGGCGACAATTAGGTTGGCCGGTTTCGTAAATCGCGACCGTTCAGACCAAATGCAGAAAAGCTTTCCCAATGGGCTTTGAAAAGGCCTCGGCCAAACCAGCTTGGTTGGCGTATTCATCCCAGCGTGAAACCACATCTTGAATCTCATTGACGATAACTTCTGCGCGGCCACGCTTCATCGACACCGTTTTTCCACAGGCCTTGAAGTCATCCATCGTAAAGCCATCACGCTTGCCGTTCATCGTCATCTGGTGAGTAGCGGTCCATGCCCCGGAAGGGTTGAAGCTGTAGGTCATGTCGAAAGCAGGGGCCAGCCTCCACACTCCTTTCTTGTCCATCAGGAAGGCGATGTTCTTCACATGATCGTCCTGGTTCCGGACAACGATGTTGAACGCCATCCGGCGGAACATTTCCTCGATCGATTCCATGGGTAGGTCTAGTTGTCTGATCGTCTGCAGCGCTTGCTCGTAGCTGTATGCACCGGGCATGTTGAAATCATAATGGGCCAGGGCGCACAACGACTGCATGTGCAGTTTCTCGCCGCCATCCAACCTGTCGAACCTCCGAGTCATAAAATGGCGACGACCGCCTTCCTCGAACAAGCGACAATCACTGATATCGATCCCGCAGTCCTTCGCCATCAGGTAATAGGCGTATTCGATCACGCCATAGCCCTTCGGGTCTTCCAACTCCTTGTCCTTGTTCCCACTGACGCCATCGAATTTCAGCAGCCAATGCTCGAATCCTGATCCAGCCTCCATCTGACCAGAGCAGATCTCGTTCGTTTTCGGATTCCACGCAATCACTGCCTTGGCCCGGGCGCCGCCGGCAGACGTGCCGACACGCAGGATGTCGGACATGGCCTCTGTCTCCGATCCAGGTTTGAAAACGGTCTGTAGGCTGTTCCTATGAGTCAGAATCGTGGAAGCCAGGTCAACTAGCTGGCCGACCTGAATGCGATGTGCTCGAGATGGCTGTGGCCCGGTTGCCGGTGTGAACTCAAGCGCCCCCATTCCACGGGAACCGACATAGCAAAGCTTCTCCACCGCGTTCATTGATCCAGGCGGACGCCCTTGTGTTGCCAGCCAGGCATCAATCAGTGCATTGCCGAACCTGTCCGGCAACGAGTCGGCCAGGAGACCAGGAAGACCGTGGAAGGTTTCGGGCTGCAAAGCCGGGAAACTGTAGATCCGCTCTGACAAAGGCATCACGATAGGCGATACCTCAATGCGGCTGCCAACAAACTCAGGCGCATACTCGAACCGGGTGGTCCGGGCACCATCATCCAAGGTGACGGCGCCGATGATGCGCCCCCAAAGCCGCACTTCGGCAAGCGCGCTCATCGGTCATCACCCCATGTCCATTCCTGTTCAGGCTCGACCTTCCGCTTTTTGCCTGACGCCCGCTTGCGCTGTTTCCCTTGTGCTTCCAACAATGCCATCGGGCTTGGTCGCACAGCGGGCAAGGCCGCATCCAGAGATGAAAGGAGCCCGAGTACACGCAGGACCCGAATGACACTGACTGTTTGCGTCGAATCGCCAGACTCGATGCGCTCCAGTGTGCGCTTGCCCACGCCCGCTTGCTTGGCAAGGGCTTCCTGTGTCTGTTGCAGGTTAAGGCGCTGGCTCACTATCCTGGCCCCGATCTCCTGCAAGATGCTCTGATCTGAAAGACTGTCTGTTATCTGCATTACTCGCCTCTTATGGCGATATATTACATCTATTGTTTATTGCTCGCAATATATGGCGAATAACGAAGAATGAAAGTGGCCGGGATCTGCCGTTTAATTGGCCTGAACTACCGGCCAAGTTAATTGTCGTTGCCCAGCCATCCCAGTTGTCGTTCTATACCGGGGCATCGCCCCGGCATCAGGCCCGGCTCAGGCCTTATGCCACTTGATCGAGCAACCAATGGTCGGGTGCTGCGGCTGCGGCGTCGGCTTGCCCGCCACCATGGCCTCGACCGCCGGCACCAGCTCCTGGCGGGTGACCTTGGCCTCGTCCTTCCAGTAATCGTCGATACGCCCGTGGTAGTAAAGCCTGCCATCGGCGGAAAACAGATACAGGTCGGGCGTGCACTGGGCGTCGAACACACGTGCCGCATCCTGGCTCTCGTCGGCGAGATAAGGGAAGTCGATGCCCCATTCGGCGATCTTCTGCTTCATGGCCGGCACCGCATCCTCAGGAAAGTCCGGATGGATATTCGGATTCACCGCCACCGTGTTCACGCCCATGTCCCGGAAGGCCTGGGCCTGACGGATCAGCCGCGGCCACACCGCCAGCGCATACGGGCAATGGTTGCAGGTGAAGGCGACCAGCAGACCTGTCTCGCCCATCTGCCCGGCCAGGCGCACCGGCCTGCCCTCGGTATCCTTCAGCTCAAGATCCGGCAGCTGCCAGCCGAGATCGACATGAATGGATGCGACCAATGCCATGACACAACTCCTGAAAAGTGATGAAACAAGGTTAGCGCATGGGGAACCGGTTTTCACCCCGGTGCGAACCGGGGCTATCGCCCCGTCAGGCGGTAGACGGTGCCGGCGCGGTCGACGACATAAAGCTCCTGGTCGTCATCGACACCGAAGGAACTGATATGTCGGTGCGTATCGAACAGCAGCTTGCGGTCCACGGCACTGCCGTCGGGGGCAAGCCGCACCGCCCAGATGCGGCCGCTGCCGTAGTCGCCGAAGATGTAGCGGCCGGCGAGCTCCGGCACGGCCTTGCCCCGATAGACATAGCCCCCGATCACCGACTGCCCCTCGTTGCGCCCGTAGGCCAGGATCGGCAGCACATAGGCCTTGGGATCGCAATGCTTGATGCCGGGGGTGCAGATGTCGCCCTCCATCACGCTCCAGCCGTAATTGCCGCCGCGTTTGACGAGGTCGATCTCCTCCCGGGTGCGCTCGCCGACATCGCCGGCATACAGCCGCCCGCTTGCCGCATCGAAAGAGAAGCGCCAGGGATTGCGGAAACCGTAAGCCCAGATCTCGCCGCGTGCACCTTCCTTGCCCACGAAGGGATTGTCGGGCGGAACGACGTACGCCGGCCCGTATTGGGCAGGATGGACGTCGATGCGCAGGATCTTGCCGAGCAGGGAGGACAGGTCCTGACCGCTGCCCAGCGGATCGTAGGCCAGCCCCCCGTCGCCGAGACCGATGTACAGCATGCCGTCCGGGCCGAAGGCGAGCTGGCCGCCGTTGTGATTGGTGAACGGCTGCGGGATGCGCATGATCAGCTTCTCGCTGTTTTCATCGACGACCATCAGGCTCTTGCCGACGGCACGGAACTTGGCGATCACCGTCTCGAGGCCCATGAACATGCCACCTGAGGTGTAATTGACATAGAAGCGGCCGTTATCCTTGAAATGCGGGTCGAAGGCCAGGCCAAGCAGGCCCTTCTCGCCGCCGGAATCGATCAGGTCCCGCATATTCAGGAACATCTGTAGCCGGCCATGCTTCCACGACAGAATGCGGCCGCCCTGTTCGACGACGAACAGCCGCCCACTGCCGTCGCCGGATCCCGTGACGTAGAGCGGCGATTTCAGGCCCGTGATCACCGGCTGCAGGGCAGCATGGCCGTCCTGTGAGACGATGGCCTCCGCCGCCGTCCCCAGCAGCGGCCAGGCCAGCAAGGCCAGGGCAAAGGCCAGGATACGCATCAACACGTGCCCGCCAGACGGCCGATGAAGGCCGTCTTCGCCGACAGCTCCAACGAGCATGTCCATTTATAGGCCTGGTTCAGATCCTCGCCCCAGGCATAGACACCGTGCCCGCGCACGATGGCCACGGGGTGTTCAGCCAGCGCCTCAGCCACGCGCGGCGCCGCCTCGGAAAAATAGGTCGCATACGGCACGGTGATCACCGGTACCCTCGGAAAATACAGCTGGCCCTCGAAATCCGGCGGCACGAAATCCTCGCCGTTCAGCGTCAGTGCTACCGCATGCGGGCAATGGCTGTGGAGGATCGCCCCCGCCTTCGCATTAGCGCCATAAATGGCCAGGTGCAGATTGGCGTCACCGGAGGCGCCCTCGCCGATCGTGCCATCCATGCTGCAGGCGATAAAATCCGCCGCTTGTATGGTATCGGCGCAGGCCCCGGTTGGCGTCACCCATACGGTTTGTCCGTCGCGGGCGGAGATGTTGCCGGAATGGGAATCGTTATAGCCGTAAAGGCGCAGCCAGCGATAGTACTGCACAAGTGAGTCGCGGATATCGTTCATGGCTTCGATGCTAGCCTCGTCGATGGCGACTGGAAACGCTACAATGCGCCGCCCTCGAGAGGTGAAACGTGTCGAGCACACTGGAACAGGAAATCAAGCGGCGCCGGACCTTCGGCATCATCAGCCACCCGGACGCCGGCAAGACCACGCTGACGGAGAAGCTGCTGCTGTTCGGCGGCGCCATCCAGATGGCCGGCGCCGTCAAGGCGCGCAAGGCAAGCAGGCACGCCACCAGCGACTGGATGAAGATCGAGCAGGAGCGCGGCATCTCCGTCGCCTCCTCGGTGATGAAGTTCAATTACTCGCTTGCTGGCCGCGATTACGAGGTCAACCTGCTGGACACCCCAGGCCACCAGGACTTCTCGGAGGACACCTACCGCGTGCTGACCGCCGTCGATTCGGCGCTGATGGTCATCGACTCCGGTAACGGCGTGGAGCCGCAGACCGAGAAGCTCATGGAGGTGTGTCGCATGCGCAACACCCCGATCATGACCTTCATCAACAAGCTGGATCGCGACGGCCTGCCGCCGCTGGACATCCTGGCCGAGATCGAGGACAAACTGCAGATCGAGTGCACGCCGATGACCTGGCCGATCGGCATGGGCAAGGCCTTCAAAGGGGTCTACGACCTGCACCGCAAGCGGCTGAACCTGTTCCGGGCCGGCAGCCAGACGGCGGATGCGGACATCGTCACCATCACCGACCTGGCCGACCCGCGCCTGGACGAGCTGCTCGGCATGCAGGCCGACGACCTGCGCACCGACATCGAGCTCCTGGAGGGCGCGGCCAACCCCTTCGATCTCTCCGAGTACCTGAAGGGTAACCAGTCGCCGGTGTTCTTCGGCAGCGCCATCAACAATTTCGGCGTGCAGGAGCTCCTAGACGCCTTCGTGGAGATGGCGCCCGCACCCCTGCCGCGCCAGGCTGTCGAGCGCGAGGTCTCGCCGTTTGAACCGGCCTTCACCGCCTTCGCCTTCAAGATCCAGGCGAACATGGACCCGGCGCATCGCGACCGCGTCGCCTTCCTGCGCATCTGCTCCGGCAGGTTCTCCAGCGGCATGACGGTGCGCCATCACCGCCTCGGCAAGGACGTGAAGTTCGCCAACGCCATCATCTTCATGGCCCAGGACCGGGCGCACATCGACGAGGCCTATGCCGGCGACATCATCGGCATCCACAACCACGGCACCATCAAGATCGGCGACACCTTCACCGAGAAGGAGGCCCTGAGCTTCACCGGTATCCCGAACTTCGCCCCGGAGCTGTTCCGCCGCGTGCGCCTGAAGGATCCGATGAAGCGCAAGCAGCTGCACAAGGGGCTGGTACAGTTGTCCGAAGAGGGCGCGGTGCAGGTGTTCCGCACGCAGCTGGGCGGCGACTACATTCTCGGCGCCGTCGGCGCCCTGCAGTTCGATGTGACCATCGAGCGGCTACGCAACGAATACCGGGTCGATGCCAGCTACGAGCCGATCGACTTCTCCACCGCCCGCTGGATTGCCTGCGAGGACAAGAAGCGTCTGGCCGAGTTCGAGAAGGCCTTCCCGGCCAATATGGCGCTGGATGCCGAGGAGCACCTCACCTATCTGGCTCCGAATGCCTGGAAGCTCAAATATACCGAGGAGCAGTGGCCGGACATCCGCTTCCTGAAAACGCGCGAGCACTGATGCCGGCGTAACGGGCCGGCCGGTCAGGCCCCCTGATGCAGCGGGCTGTCCTTGTACAGGGACTGAATGGACTGGCGCGACAACCGTCCGCGCTCGTCGAGGCTCCCCTCGGCCTGACTTAACCGGGAGTACAGGGGCTCCGCCGCCGCGATCTGCGCCCGCGAGGGCTTGCGCCGCACCGCGAAATAGCCGACCACCTTCCCCTCGCCATCGACCTGTGGCGAGATCGTCACGTCGACCCAGTAATGATCGCCGTTCTTGCAGCGGTTCTTGACCATGCCATTCCAGTCGCGGCCGGCACCGAGCCTGTCCCATAGCCAGGCATAGGCCACGCAGGGCATGTCCGGATGGCGCACGATATTGTGCGACTGGCCCATGAGCTCACCCTCCGTGAAACCCGCCACCCGACAGAACACATCGTTGACATAGGTGATGACGCCGCTGGTATCCGTCTTCGAACAGATGAACTCCTCGTCGCCCATGCTGTCGTTCTCTTGCTGTGTCACCGGTTCGTTCAAACGCATCACTGCTCTCCATTGGCGCCAAAGACCATCATGGTCGTATGTGGTTACCCTATCCAGGGGGTGGGAGCAAGTCAAAATCAGGCGCCGGAAAGCCGATGTTCCGCCAGGAAATACCCGCATACCCGGATGCGGAGGACCTATTGCTGGGAAAGCAGGCTGTACTGATTGGCGAGCCGCGCCAGGTCGGCCAGCGTCGATGCCTGCAGCTTCTTCATGATGCGGGTGCGATGGGTGCCGACGGTTTTCAGGCTCAGGTGCAGCTTATCCGCGATATCGGAGGCTCGCCTGCCGTTGGCGAGCAGTTGGAAGACCTCGAACTCGCGCGGGGTCAGACGTTCGATCGGCTCCTTGTCGCCGAAAATCGACTGCTCGGCCATGCTCTGGGCAATGCGCGGTTCGATATAACTTTGGCCGGCAGCCACCCGACGCACGGCATCGATCAATTGCTCGGGCGCACTGCGCTTGCTCAGATAGCCCTTGGCGCCGGACTTCAGGGCCCGGATGGGGATGACCCAGGATTCGTAGAAGCTCAGCACGAGAATCTTGGCCCTGGCATTGATGGCAAGCAGGCGACGGATCGCCTCCATCCCGCCCATTCCGGGCATGAAGATGTCCAGCACCACCACCTGCGGATGCATACGGCGGTAATCCAGCAGGCAATCCTCGGCCGAACCGGATTCAGCCACGACGGCGATGTCGGCCATATCCTCGAGCAGGCGGCGGAACCCCGCCCGCACCACCTCGTGGTCATCCACCAATTGGACTTCAATGCACTGTTTCATGCTGCTCCGTTTGTAGCATGGATTGGCAATTCCGCCAATACGCAGAATCGCTTGTCATCGCCCTCGATCCACAGCCGACCACCGAGGCTGGTGGCGCGCTCGCGCATACCGACGATCCCCAGGCCCAGGTGCTCCGGCATATCCGGGGACAGACCGATGCCGTCGTCGCAGACCGAGATGCGCAGGCTGGAACCTCCATGCTGGTGCATATACTGGATGCCGACATCCACATGTCGGGCATCGGCATGCCTGAGCACATTGGTCAGGCTTTCGCGCACGATGCTGTAGGCGACGGTGGCGACCGGATTCGGCAGGCCATCGAGATCGCGCGCCAGGCTCAGGTCGCAATGCACGCCGGCGCGCATCTGCCAGCGCCCGACCAGTTGCTGCAGTGCCGCCTCCAGGCCCACCTGGGCGATCATGTCCGGCTGCAGGCGCAGCGTCAGCCTGTGTACCAGATCGAACAACGCCTCGGTATCGGCAATGATGTTGCCGGCACAGGCCGCAAGCTCCGCGTGCTCGCCGTCCATGCGCGTCAGCATGCGCACCGCCTCGGTTTTGATCGCCGCCAGATACTGGCCCAGATTGTCGTGCAGCTCCCTGGCCATGTGATCGCGCTCGGCCTGCTCCACCAGCATCATCTTGCGCACCAGGCGCTGATTCTCCGACAGCAGGCGGCCGGCCTCCTCCTCGATATGCTTGCGGGCACTGGCATCATTCCCGAACAGGATGAAGTACCGAATCTCTCCCCCGGCATCGCGGATGGGGGCGATATGCTCGTCCTCCCAGAACAGGCTGCCATCCTTGCGCCGGTTCAGGATCTCCCCGTTCCAGGCACGCCCCGCCTTGATGCTCTCCCACAGCGAGGCATAGACTTGGGCCTCGGTCTTGCCGGACTGCAGCACACGCGGCGTCTTGCCGAGCACCTCCTCGGAGGCGTAACCGGTCACCTCCGTGAAGCGCTGGTTGACGTAGATGATGCGCCCATTGCCGTCGGTGATCATGACGATGGATGGGCCACACTCGATGGCCGACCGCAACAAATCGCCAATCACCTCTTCCGGCACGGCACCTCCCCCCATCCACGCGCGATCCCTCGGAACCATTCATCATTTCCCGGCGGGGCGAAAAGACAAGCCCAGCTGGAATGGGGTTCTCCACGACAGTGCTAATGCTCGGCCTCCTCCTCCAGCGCCGAGGCGCTACCCACGCCGGCAGCCAAGGCAGGCAGAATGCCGCGCTCGACATAGATCGGCCGAATATGCTCGCGCAATGCCGGCAAGCGGTATCGGAAGACCGCCGCTCCCAACAGGCAGATGACACCACCGACCATGATGGTGTCGGCGGAACCGATGCGCGCCGCCACCGCCCCGGCCAGCAGGCTGCCGAACGGCGCCATGCCCATGAAGGCCATGGCATAAAAAGCCATAACGCGGCCGCGCATCTCCTCGCGCACGATGGTCTGGATGATCGTGTTGCTGGCGGCCATATGCATCATGAAACCGATGCCGGCCATGAACATCAGGCCCAGCGACAGCCACACCCGCTGGGACAACGCGAAGCCCATCAGGCTGGCACCGAACAGGGCGGCCGCAGCCGGGATCAGGCGCCCCAGGCCCAGTACGCTCGTGCGCGATACCAGATACATCGCCCCCACGAGCGCCCCGCAACCGACGGCACCCATCATGAAGCCCAGCGTATGCGGCCCGCCATGCAGGGTATGGGTGACGATATCCGGCAACAGCACCGTGTACGGCATGCCGGCCAGGCTCAACAGGGCCAGGAGCAACAGGATCGACCGGATCGGCGCGAAGCCCGAGGCATAATGGAAACCGTCCGCAAGCTCGCGCCATACCCCTTTGCGCTCGGCCGGGCGCGGCCGGCGGGTTAGACGCATGGCCAGCAGCGAGGCGATGACGGCAAGATAGCTGGCGCCATCGACAAGGAAACACCATCCCTCGCCCACCCATGCGATCAACAGGCCGGCAATCGACGGCCCGATCAGGCGCGCACCGTTGACCATCGATGCGTTCAGGGCGATGGCATTCGGCAGATCCTTGCGATCATCGACGATATCGACCATGAAGGACTGGCGCGCCGGGATATCGAAGGCGTTGATGGTGCCCTGGATGAACTGCAGTACCAGGATATGCCAGACCTGGATGACGCCGCTCAGGGCGAGAGCCGCCAGGGCGAAGGACTGGATCATGGCGAACAGCTGCGTGGCGACGAGCACACGATAGCGATCGGCGATATCGACCCAGACGCCGGCGAAGGCGGCGAACAGAAAGGTCGGGAACTGGCCGGCGAAGCCGACCAGGCCGAGCATGACCACCGAATGCGACAGGCGCCAGACCAGCCAGCTGACGGTCAGGCGGGTCATCCAGGTGCCGATCAGCGAAATGCTCTGCCCGGAAAAGAACAGACGGTAATTGCGATGGGAAAGCGCGCGCATCATCGGCATGCCGATGCCACCCCTGTGTCCGGGATACCTGCCATCATCAGGTCACGATGGCCGCTTCAACTCGATCAGCGTGATCTCCGGTGGGGAAAACAGGCGGATCGGCGGCCCCCAGGTCCCCGTGCCGCGGCTGACATAGATATGGGCACCATTCGGCAAGGCATGCAGCCCCGCCACCACGGGATAGGCCAGCCGCACCAGCAGGCCGAACGGGAAGATCTGCCCCTTGTGCGTATGCCCGGACAGCTGCAGATCGAAACGCGCCCTGGTATCGACGATCGGCTGATGTTTCAGGAACACGACAAAGCGGTCGCCCGGAATCCCGGCCAGCACGCCGGCATCATCCTCGCTCTCACCCGTCACGGCCGGATCGTCGACGCCGGCCAGCACGATGCCCGCCACCTCCACCGCCTCACCCCGGAGCAGCCTGAAGCCGGAACGGGCATGGAAGTCCAGGGCATGGGCAAGGCCCGCATAGCGTTCATGGTTGCCGGTGACCGCAAACTTGCCGAGCGGTGGCTGCAGCTCGGCGAAGCCCGACGACAGTCCATCCAGGAAATGCGCCTGGGCATCGACCAGATCGCCGGTGGAGATCACGATGTCCGGCGCCAGGCTCCGGATCCCGCTCAACACCCGGTCCAGGCGCTGCCTGCCGATCAGCACGCCCAGATGCAGGTCGGAGATCTGCACCAGGCGCAGGCCCGGAAAACCCGGCGGCAGCCTGTCGGAAACCAGGGATACCCGCTCGATGCGGACGCGCCGGGCGGCGACGAAGCCATAGGTCCATACCGCCAGGCTCAAGCCCGCCAGGACAGGGAAGCCGGACGGGGAGAAAGGCAGGGCCAGGCCCGACAGGCGCATGGCCGTATCCAGCAGGGTGAGCGCCAGGCCGATCCAGAAGAACACGAAAGAGAAGCCCATCCAGCCATAGATGAGCCAGGCCCCGATCACGGCGGGGATATGGTAGGCGGTATGGCTCTCCAGCCGCCAGAGCAGGAAGGGGGCAAACAGCATGGCCGCCGCCCAGATGGCCGGCAGCCCATCCCAGGCACCGGCCCCGAGCACGGGCATGGCCTTGTCGGCGACGTAGAACTGGATCCCGCCATAGGCCAGCAGGATCAGCATCAGCCGCAGTGAAGGGGATCTCCTCCGGGAGGCAGGCATCCGTACCGCTCCTCTTTCAAGGGTCTGTCGATGGCAAACGGCGGCTACGCCGCGCAAACCCCTGAATGTATTTGGCCACAGGGCGATGGATGATGATAGTGGCAACGCCTGCAGCCTGCCAGCCAACCTTCGTGCGCACCCTGCGCCGGCTTGACGGCAGCACTTTATTGGGGCCACGATCAGGCCCTGGAAGCCGTGGGCCGGGCGTGAGGCTGGACATCCCCATGGGCGATTTGCCATGCCGCCGGAACGCCTATACCCACACACGGCCAAGGTGCATGGCCACCATCCCCTGTCAAGGCGAGGGGATTCCCCTCCCGGCGTATGGGTAAGGGGGCTATGATCTTTCCGATATGCACCCGAAGCCTTGCGGCTGCCGCCGACCACCGGGAAAGGAAGCTTTGTCATGCCGAACCCCATACCGACGCTGCTGAAGAAAGAGGATGCCGAGCACATGAGCGCGGATGCTCTGTTCGAGGCATTGGGCAGCAGCATGACGGCCGGGCTTTCCGCCGGAGAGGCGGCACAGCGGCTGGCGCATTACGGGCCCAATGCGCTGGAGGAAAAGAAGACCAATCCCCTGCTCAAATTCCTCGGCTATTTCTGGGGACCCATCCCGTGGATGATCGAAATCGCCGCCATTCTTTCCCTTATCGTCCGTCATTGGGCCGACTTCGCGATTATCCTGGCCCTGTTGATTTTCAATGCCGCGGTCGGTTTCTGGCAGGAATACAAGGCCGGCAACGCCGTGGAGGCCCTGAAACAGAGCCTGGCCCTCAAAAGCCGGGTGCTGCGCGATAAAAAGTGGCAGGAGATCGATGCCAAGCAGCTGGTACCCGGGGATGTGATACGCCTGCGCCTCGGCGACATCATCCCGGCCGATGCCAAGCTCGTCGACGGCGATTATCTGAGCATCGACCAGTCCGCCCTGACCGGGGAATCCCTGCCGGTGAACAAGGCGGTCGGCGATGTCGCCTATTCGGGATCGGTGGCCAAGCAGGGGGAGATGCTCGCCCTCGTTACCGGCACCGGCTCCAACACCTATTTCGGACAGACGGCAATGCTGGTGGAATCCGCCAGCACGGTATCGCATTTCCAGAAGGCTGTGCTGCGCATCGGCGATTACCTGATCTACCTGAGCCTGGGGCTGGCGGCGCTGCTGATCATCGTCCAGCTCTTCCGCCACACGCCACTGTTGGAACTGATCCAGTTCGCGCTGATCCTGGTCGTGGCCTCCATTCCCGTGGCCATGCCGGCGGTGCTGTCGGTGACCATGGCGGTGGGGGCGGTGGCCTTATCAAGGATGAAGGCCATCCTGTCGCGCCTGGAGGCCATCGAGGAAATGGCCGGCATGGATATCCTGTGCTCGGACAAAACCGGTACCCTGACCCAGAACAAGCTGACGCTCGGCGACCCGCTGCTGTTGGGCGCAAAGGACCGCGACGAGCTGTTGCTCGCCGCCTCCCTGGCCTCGAAGGCAGAGGACCAGGATGCCATCGATCTTGCCGTCCTCGCCGGGCTCAAGAATCCTGACGCCCTCACACCATACCAGCAGCTGAAATTCGTACCCTTCGATCCGGTCGGCAAGCGCACCGAGGCCACGATCAAGGACGACAGCGGCAACACCTTCGGCGTGACCAAGGGAGCGCCGCAGGTAATCCTGGACATGTCGAAGGTCGATGCGGACACGCGCGCCAAGGCGGAGCAGGCGGTCAATGCGTTCGCCGCCAAGGGCTACCGCACGCTCGGCGTGGCGCGGACCGAGGGTGATGGGGACTGGACGTTCCTGGGCATCCTGCCGCTGTTCGATCCGCCGCGGGAGGATTCCGCCAGCACCATCCAGGATGCCGAGAAGCACGGGGTGCAGGTGAAGATGGTCACCGGCGACAACATGGCCATCGCCCGCGAGATGGCCAGCACGCTGACACTGGGGCCCAACATTCGCCTGGCCGGCAACCTGTTCGATGCCGAAGGCGCGGCCATCGATGAGGCCACCGCCGAGCAGGTGGAGCAGAGCGACGGCTTCGCCCAGGTATTCCCGGAACACAAGTTCAATATCGTCAAGGCCCTACAGGCGCGGGGACATATCGTCGGCATGACCGGCGACGGCGTCAACGACTCGCCGGCCCTGAAGCAGGCCGAGGTGGGCATCGCCGTCTCGGGTGCCACCGACGCCGCCCGCGCCGCCGCCGACCTGGTGCTCACCGCCCCCGGCCTGTCGGTCATCGTGCGCGCCATCGAGGAGGCCCGGCGCATCTTCGAGCGCATGAACTCCTATGCCATCTACCGCATCACCGAGACCATCCGCATCATGGTCTTCGTCGTGCTCGCCATGCTGGTGTTCAATTTCTATCCGATCACGGCGATCATGATCATCCTGCTGGCCTTCTTCAACGACGTGCCGATCATGACCATCGCCTACGACCATACGGCGCTGGACCCCAAGCCGGTACGCTGGGAGATGCACCGGGTAATCCTGGTCTCCACGGTCATGGGCCTGACCGGGGTCGCCGGCAGCTTCCTGATGCTGTTCGTGGCCGTGGACGTGCTGCATCTGGACACCGCCCAGGTCCAGAGCTTCATCTTCCTGAAAATGGCTGTCGCCGGTCACCTGACGCTGTTCATCTCCCGCAGCAAGGGCTTCTTTCTGAAGAAGCCCTATCCCGCGCCCATCATGATCTGGTCGGCGGTGGGTACCAAGGTGGCCGCCACCATCCTCGTGGCCTACGGCTTCTTCGGCCTGGTCACCCCCATCGGCTGGCGCTCCATCGGCCTGATCTGGGCCTATTCCTTCACCTGGGCGCTGGTCACCGACTGGGCCAAGCTGATGGTCTACCGCCACCTCGATCACGCCAATGCGCGCCACCAGACCTTCCTGGCGCACGTGCAGCAGCCGATGACCTCCCATGCAGCCACGACCCACAAACCCGTCCATCATCGGCACGGCCGTCACGGTGCCTCACGATGATCCGGGCATCCGCCACATAGACCGGAGTCTTCAGCCATGCAGATCGCCCACTACCTCCCCCGCCCCCTTCCCCAGGCCCTGGAAGGACTGGCCACACTGGCCCTGGACCTGCGCTGGACCTGGCACCACGGCACCGACGAGCTGTGGCGAGCAGTCGATGCCGAGCAGTGGCAGGTCACCGGCAACCCCTGGCAGATCCTCGAATCCGTCTCCGACCAGCGGCTGGGCGAGTTGGCCAGCGATGTCCATTTCCTGGACCTGCTGCAGCAGCAGATGCGGGCGCGCGACGAGTATGAGCGTGCCGAGACCTGGTTCCCGCCCAGGCATGCGGACGGGATCACCGGCACCATCGCCTATTTCTGCATGGAATTCGGGCTCAGCGAATCGCTGCCGATCTATTCGGGCGGTCTGGGGGTGTTGGCCGGCGATTACATGAAGACGGCCTGCGACCTGGATGTGCCGGTCGTCGGCATCGGACTGCTGTACCAGCAGGGCTATTTCCGTCAGGCCCTGAACGCCGACGGCGAACAGCTGGAGTTCTATCCGTTCAACGACCCGAGCATGCTGCCGGTGGTGCCGCTACGGGACCAGAAGGGCGAATGGGTGCATATCAGCATCGAGTTGCCCGGACGCCAGCTGCGGCTCCGCACCTGGCTGGCCCAGGTGGGACGCCGTTCGCTGCTCCTGCTGGACAGCAACGATCCGATCAACTACCCCGGCGACCGCAGTATCACCAGCGAGCTGTACGGCGGCGGACCGGAGATGCGGCTGCAGCAGGAGATGGTGCTGGGCATCGGCGGCTGGCGACTGCTGGAGCGCCTGGGCATGGATTGCCCGATTTGCCATCTGAACGAGGGGCACGCCGCCTTCGCCATCCTGGAACGCATCCGCCACTTCATGCAGCGCACAGGGCAGGATTTCCGGACCAGCCTGCGCGCCACCCGCGCCGGCAACCTGTTCACGACGCATACGCCGGTGGCGGCCGGGTTCGACCGCTTCGCGCCGGAGTTGTTTTCGCTTTATTTCCGCGAATACGCCGGGCAGCTGGGCATCGATATCGGGGCGCTTCTCGCCCTCGGGCGCAGGGACGCCAACGACGCCAACGAGCCATTCAATATGGCCTACCTGGCCGTACGCGGCTCCGGCGCGGTCAACGGCGTCAGCCATCTGCACGGCGAAATCAGCCGGCGCATCTTCCAGCCGCTGTTTCCAAGCTGGCCGGAACACGAGGTGCCGGTCGGGCACGTCACCAACGGCGTGCACGTGCCGAGCTGGGACTCCGCCGCCTCCGACGCGCTATGGACCCAGGCCTGCGGCAAATCGCGGTGGCGCGGCTCGCTGGAATCCCTGGAGGCCGACCTGCAACAGCTGGAGGATGCGGACCTGTGGCGGCTGCGCAACGAAAGCCGCCGGCACCTGGTGTCCTTCCTCAAGGAGCGGCTGGTGCGCCAGCACCGCGGCCACGGCACCGGCCAGGAACGGGCCCGCGAATACGCAGAGCAACTGGACCCGGATGCGCTGACCTTGGGCTTTGCCCGGCGCTTCGCCGAGTACAAGCGCAGCAACCTGCTGCTGCACGAGCCCGAAAGGCTGCTCTCCCTGCTTTGCTGCCACGATCGCCCCGTGCAACTGGTGATGTCCGGCAAGGCCCATCCGAAGGATGAAGAGGGCAGGCGCATGCTGCACCAGTGGCAGGAATTCATCTCCCGCCCCGAGGTCAACGGGCGCGTCGTGTTCGTCGAGGACTACGACCTGATCGTGGCCCAGCAACTGGTGCAGGGCGTGGATGTCTGGCTCAACACACCGCGCCGCTCCTGGGAGGCCAGCGGCACCAGCGGCATGAAGGTGCTGGTCAACGGCGGCCTGAACCTGTCCGAACTGGACGGCTGGTGGGCCGAGGCCTTCACGCCGGGCGTCGGCTGGGCACTCGGCGACGACGGCGTGCATACCGATACCGCAGCCTGGGATGCCGTCGAGGCACAGCAGCTCTACCAACTGCTGGAATCCGAGATCATCCCGGCGTTCTACCGCCGCGACGAGCTAGGCCTGCCGCGGGAATGGATCGACCGCATGCGCGAGAGCATGTCGAGGCTGACCACCCAGTTCTCCAGCAACCGCATGCTGCGCGAATACGTCGACACCTATTACCTTCCCATGGCCACCGCCTATCAGGACCGTGTCGAGGGCCTGGCCTCGGCCCTGGAGGACTGGAACCGGCAGCTGGCGCAGCACTGGTCCATGATCCGTTTCGGCAATGTCTCCTGGAAGGATGAGGACGAGCTCCACCACTTTGAGGTGCAGGTCTACCTCGACGAGATTGAAGCCGATGCCGTCAGCGTGGAGCTGTACGCCGACGCCGTCGACGATGGTGAACCTTGGCGCCAGCAGCTGGAGCGCGGTGCCCCGCTGGCCGGCACAGCCAATGCCTATGTCTTCGAGGGCAGCGTGGCCGCCGACCGCCCCGCCTCCGATTATACGCCACGCATCATCGCCGCCCACGCTGGCGCCAGCGTGCCGCTCGATGCCGGCCTCATCCTCTGGTACCGATGAGTGCCAAAAACGCGGGTTCTCCTCCCGGCAGGCCGGCACCGGTCTTCTCCGCCGGAATGTTTTTTTACAGCACCCACAAAGATAAAGGCCCGTAAAAACGGGCCTTTATCAAAATAATTTAACGATCTATTCTTAGGTGAAAGTTAAAACGGGATGTCGTCGTCGACCGGCACGTCGCCGAAACCCGGCGAATCGGCGAAGGGATCGTTGCTGGGTCGCGAGGGTGCACGGCTCGGGGAGGAGGACTCGGCACCGCCGGAATCGTCGCCGCGGCTACCGCCGCCGAGCATCTTCATCTCGCTGGCGCGGATCTCCGTCGTGTAGCGGTCCTGGCCTTCCTTGTCCTGCCACTTGCGGGTCTCGATGCGGCCCTCGATGAACACGCGCGAACCCTTCTTCAGATACTGGTTGGCGATCTCGCCGAGCTTGCCCCACAGCACCACGCGGTGCCATTCGGTACGCTCCTGCTGCTGGCCGTTTCTGTCCTTGAACCGCTCGGTGGTCGCCAGGCGGATATTACACACACAGGTGCCGTCCTGGGTAAACCGCGTTTCCGGGTCCTGGCCCAGGTTTCCGATCAACATCACCTTGTTCAGCATCGCATCCTCCACAATCTCTCGGCCGCTCCACGCTAGAGCCAGGGCGGTCTTCGGACAAGCTCGGCTCTTTTACAAGTGCGCCTTCAGATAGCGCCCCGTCCACGAGGCATCGCAGGCCGCCACCTGCTCCGGGGTGCCGGCCACCACGACCTCGCCGCCGCGGTCGCCGCCCTCCGGCCCCATGTCGACCACCCAGTCGGCCGTCTTGATGACGTCGAGGTTGTGCTCGATGACGACGACGGTGTTGCCGCGCTCCACCAGCCGGTGCAGCACCTCCAAGAGCTTGGCCACGTCGTCGAAATGCAGGCCGGTGGTCGGCTCGTCCAGGATGTACAGCGTATCGCCGGTGGCCCGCCGTGCCAGCTCCTTCGCCAGCTTCACGCGCTGGGCCTCGCCGCCCGACAGCGTGGTGGCCGACTGGCCGAGATGGATATAGCCCAGGCCGACCTGCGTCAGGGTTTCCAGCTTGTTCTTCAGCGACGGTACGGCGGCGAAGAATTCGGCCGCCTCCTCCACCGTCAGGTCCAGCACCTCGGCGATGTTCTTGCCCTTGTAGCGAACATCCAGGGTCTCGCGGTTGTAGCGGGCGCCGCCGCAGGATTCGCAGTGCACGTAGACATCCGGCAGGAAGTGCATCTCCACCTTGATCATGCCGTCGCCCTCGCAGGTCTCGCAGCGCCCGCCCTTGACGTTGAACGAGAAACGGCCGGGCTTGTAGCCGCGGGCGCGCGCCTCCGGCACGGCGGCGAACAGGTCGCGGATCGGCGTGAACAGGCCGGTGTAGGTGGCGGGATTCGAGCGCGGGGTGCGGCCGATCGGGCTCTGGTCGATGTCGATGACCTTGTCGATCCGCTCCGCCCCGACCAGCTGATCGTGCCGGCCGATGCGCTCGGTCTGCAGCCGCTTGCTGCGGGCGAAGGCCCGGTACAGCGTGTCGATGGTCAGCGTCGACTTGCCGGATCCGGAGACGCCGGTGACACAGGAGAAGCGGCCGACCGGGAACAGCGCCGTCACCCCCTTCAGGTTGTGCTCGCTTGCCCCTTTGACGCCGATCACCGGATGATCCTGCTCGAGCGGCCGGCGCCCCGGCACGGCAATGGCCTTGCGCCCGGAGAGATAATCGGCAGTCAGCGACCCGGCGCAGGCCAGCACCTGCTCCAGGGAGCCCGCCGCCACCACCTCGCCGCCGTGCTCACCGGCGCGCGGTCCCATGTCGATGACCCAGTCGGCACAGCGGATGGCATCCTCGTCGTGCTCGACGACCAGCACCGAGTTGCCGAGATCGCGCAGCCGCCTAAGCGTCGCCAGAAGCCGGTCGTTGTCGCGCTGGTGCAGGCCGATCGACGGCTCGTCGAGGATGTAGAGCACGCCGACCAGGGCCGAGCCGATCTGGGTGGCCAGGCGGATGCGCTGGGCCTCCCCGCCCGACAGCGTGCCGGCGGTGCGATCCAGCGACAGGTAATCGAGCCCGACCTCGATCATGAAGCCGATGCGGGCGCGGATCTCCTCCAGCACCTTCTCGGCGATGGCCTGCTTCTGGGCGGGCAGGGCCAGGGCATCGATCCAGGCCTTGGCCTGGTGCAGCGGCATGGCCACGAAGGCAGGCAGCGCCAGGCCGCCGACCAGCACGTGCCGGGCGGCGCGCGTCAGGCGCGAGCCGCCGCAGTCCGGACAGGGTATGGCATTGATATAGCGGGAAAGCTCCTCGCGCACCTCGTCCGAGCTGCTCTCGCGGTAGCGCCGTTCCAGGCTCGGGATCACGCCCTCGAACGGACGTTCGATCAGGCGCATGCGCGGCCCCTCAGCGAAGTGGAAGGCGACCTTCTCGTCCCCCGACCCAAAGAGGATGACATGGCGCGCCTGCTCGGGAAGCTCGGCGAACGGCGTACGCTGATCCACCTGAAGATGCTCGCACACGGCCTGCATGGTCTGGTCGAAGAACGGGGTCTCCCGCCCCGACCAGGGGGCCACCGCCCCGTCCTTCAGCGACAGCGAGGCATCGGGGACGACGAGCTCCGGATCGAAGACCGTCTGCGTGCCCAGGCCGTCGCACTTCGGGCAGGCGCCGACCGGCGAATTGAACGAGAACAGCCTGGGTTCGATCTCGGGATAAGAAATGCCGCAGTCCGGGCAGGCGAAGCGCTCCGAGTAGGTATGCATCTGCTCGCCGACCAGCGCCAGCATCATGCCCTCGCCATAGCGCAGCGCCGTCTCCACCGAGTCGGCGAGCCGCGTGCGCACCCCTTCGCGCAGCACCAGGCGGTCGACGACCAGCTCGATGTCATGCTTGCGCTTGCGGTCCAGCGCCGGCACATCCTCGATCGCATACACCTCGCCATCGACGCGCACGCGCACGAAACCGTTCTGCCCGGCCTTCTCGAGTTCGCGCCGGAACTCGCCCTTCCGGCCGCGCGCGATCGGGGCCAGGATCTGCACGCGCGTGTCGTCGGGGAGCCCGGCCAGCTCGTCGATGATCTGCGAGGCCGACTGCGAGGCGATGGGCTTGCCGCAGCCGTAGCAGTGCGGCTCGCCGATACGGGCATACATGAGGCGCAGGTAGTCGTAGACCTCGGTGATGGTGCCGACGGTGGAGCGCGGGTTGCGGCTGGTCGTCTTCTGCTCGATGGAGATCGCCGGCGACAGCCCCTCGATGGCGTCGACATCCGGCCGATCCATCATGCCCAGGAACTGGCGGGCATAGGCCGACAGCGATTCCACATAGCGGCGCTGACCCTCGGCATACAGCGTGTCGAAGGCGAGCGAGGACTTGCCGGAGCCCGACACGCCGGTGATGACCACCAGCTGGTCGCGCGGGATATCCAGCGAGACGTTCTTCAGATTGTGCACCCGCGCGCCGCGCACGCGGATCATCCTGTCCTGCATCCTTGCTCCTTGCCCCGAAACGCGGGCGACCGCCGATGGTAGCGTGCCGGCAAAAAAACGCAGCCCATGGAGATGTCGCGTTTATTCGCACGTCATTATCACACTGCCGTATGGTGAAATCATTGCCGGTTCATTAAAGTGAATGCCATGATCGATATTCGCCACCGGAAAGCCGCTCCATGAAAATCCTGGTTACCGGCGCAGCCGGATTCATCGGCATGCACGTAGCCGGAAAATTGCTCGGAGATGGGCATGATGTGGTTGGTGTCGACAATCTCAACGATTATTACGATGTGAACCTGAAACGGGATCGACTGCGACAAATCGAGCCTCATGCCCGCTTCAGCTTCATGCAGATGGATCTTTCGGATCAGGATTCGACCCGGCGTCTTTTTGCCGGGGAAGGATTCGAGCGCGTCGTGCATCTGGCCGCCCAACCCGGTGTCCGCTATTCGCTGGAGCATCCGCATGCCTACATCAATAGCAATGTCGTGGGATTCATGAATGTGCTCGAAGGCTGTCGCCATAACGATGTGCAACACCTCGTCTATGCCAGCAGTTCGAGCGTATACGGCTCCAACACCAGCATGCCGTTCAGCGAGCACCATCATGTCGACCATCCCGTCAGCCTTTACGCCGCAACCAAGAAATCGAATGAGTTGATGGCACATGCCTACAGCCACCTGTACCGGCTTCCGACCACCGGGCTTCGCTTCTTCACCGTCTATGGGCCATGGGGAAGGCCGGACATGTCTCCGTATATTTTCGCCAAAGCAATACAGAACGAGCAGCCGATCAATGTCTTCAACCATGGCAGGATGCGGCGCGATTTCACCTATATCGACGATGTCGTCGAAGGCGTCGTGGAAATCCTCGGCAAGACCGCCGATCCCAGCCCTGACTTTGATCGTGCGAATCCGGACCCAGCCACGAGCGATGCCCCATATCGCATCTACAACATTGGAAACAATGAGCCCGTGGATCTCATGAAATTCATCGAAGAAATCGAATTGGCCATGGGCAAGAAAGCGACAAAGAAGCTATTGCCGATGCAGGCAGGTGATGTTGAAGCAACCTATGCCGATATCGACGATTTAGCCGAAGCCATAGGGTTCAGGCCATATACACCCCTGAAGGATGGCGTGGAGAAATTCGTTGGCTGGTTCATGGCGTACCATCGACAACCGAAGGGCTGAGACAGTCGCACCCGAGTTCGTAAACAATGGATTCATGCAGCATATAGCGCCAACGCTGATTCGGCACACCGTCAAAGCATA
>CAVXSB010000017.1:0-35275 GCA_963764315.1 uncultured Zetaproteobacteria bacterium | reverse complement strand
GATCTATGCCAACTACATCGCCAGCGTCGACGGGCGCATCGCCCTGCGCCATGCCGTCACCGGCGAGTACTCGGTGCCGGCGGCCATCGCCAATGCGCGCGACTGGCGGCTGTACCAGGAACTGGCGGCGCAGGCCGACGTCATGATCGTCTCCGCCCGTTATATGCGCCAACTGGCGAAGGGCACGGCGCAGGATCTGTTGCCGGTGGGGCATGGGCCGGCCTATGCAGATCTCAAGGCATGGCGGCGAGAGCGGGGGCTGGCGCCGCAGCCGGACGTGGTGGTGGTGACGGCCAGCCTCGACATCCCCGAGGCAGCTCTGGACCGGCTTTCGGACCGGCGCGTCATCGTTGCCACCACTGCAGATGCCGATGCCTCCGCGATCGCTGTGCTCAGGGAACGCGGCATCGAGGTCGTCATCGTGGGTGACGGGCGCGTGGAGGGGGCGGCGCTGCGCCGGGCGCTGATCGGGCTCGGTTATCGCAGCGCCTACATGATCGCCGGCCCCGGCGTTTTCCGCACGCTGCTGGCCGATGACGCCATCGACCGATTATTCCTGACCACCCGCCACCGCCTGCTGGGCGGTAAGGATTTCCATACCATCCTCGAGCAGGACCTGCCGGCCCCGGTGTCGCTGGCCCTGAACGCCCTATACCTGGACGCCGAGGGCGAGCAGCATTTCGCCGACTACCGCATCGAGGCCCCGCATGCCTGATTCCCCTGCAGCGCGCTGGATCCGCGATCTGGATCTGGAACCGCATCCGGAGGGGGGCTGGTATCGCGAGAGCTACCGCGCCGGGGATACGTTTCCCGGCCCCACGCATACGGGCTTCCCAGCCGGCCGGAACCACAGCACGGCCATCTATTTCCTGCTCGAGCAGGCCAATTTCTCGGCCTTCCACCGTATCCGCAGCGACGAGCTTTGGCACCACTACGACGGTGATGGCGCCGATGTGCACATCATCGAGCCCGGCGGCGACTACCGCCGGCTCGCGCTCGGGCTCGGGGCTGGACGCCAGCCGCAGGCGGTGGTGCCGGCCGGCTCCTGGTTCGCCTCCGAGGTGGCCCGGGGCGGCACCTTCGCACTGCTCGGCTGCACCGTGGCTCCCGGTTTCGACTTCAGCGATTTCGAGCTGGCCGACGGCATTGAACTCGTCGTCGCCCATGCGCAGCATGCGCCCCTGATCCGGCGCCTGACCCGGCCGGGCCAGGCGGGGACCAAACAAGGAGAAGAATAATGGGATACCGTTTTTGGGCCGCGTTGCTGGCCTGCATGATGCTTTCCACGCCTGCGCTGGCGGCCAAGGCCACGGTGGTGCGCCTGGACACCAGCCTTGGGAAGATCGAGATCACCCTGGATGGCCAGCAGGCCCCGGCCACGGTGGCCAATTTCCTGCGCTACGTGAAGGAGGGCTTCTATAAGGGCACGATCTTCCATCGCGTGATTCCGGGCTTCATGATCCAGGGGGGCGGCTTTACGGCCGATATGCAGCAAAAGTCGACGCACGCGCCGATCGCCAACGAGGCGGACAACGGCCTGCCCAATGTTGAAGGTGCGGTGGCCATGGCACGCACCTCCGATCCCAATTCCGCGACGGCGCAATTCTTCATCGATACCGTGGACAACGACTTCCTGAACTTCCGATCCAAGACATCGCGGGGCTGGGGCTACGCCGTATTCGGGCATGTCAGCAAGGGCATGGACGTGGTACATCGCATCGAGCATGTGGATACCGGACGCATGGACGGCATGGCCGATGTGCCGCTCAAGCCCGTGGTCATCGAAAGCGCCAAAATCGTCGAGTAGATGTCGATGGCCATCGATATCTACGGCATCAGTAACTGCGATACCATGAAGAAGGCGCGCGCCTGGCTGACGGCGCATGGCATCGTGCACACCTTCCACGACTACAAGAAGGAGGGCGTGGACCGGCGGCTGCTGGAGGCCTGGTGCGATGCGGCCGGCTGGGAGACGCTGCTGAACCGGCGCGGTACGACCTGGCGGCGCCTGGATGAGGCCGACCGGGACGGCGTGGATCGGGAACGGGCGCTGGACCTGATGGTGGCGAATCCGTCGCTGATCAAGCGCCCGGTGCTGGTGATCGATGATGCCATCGAGGTCGGCTTCTCCGAGGCGCGTTACCGCGAGCTTTGCGTATGAGCGTGCACCAGCACGAACGGGTGGAGATCGCGGGGCCTGCCGGCCGGCTCGAGGGGCTGTACCAATCCGGTACCCGCGCGGCCGTCGTCGTCTGCCATCCCCACCCCCTGTTCGGCGGCACCATGCGTAACAAGGTCGTGTACTGGATGGCGCGTGCCTTCGAGGACATCGGTTGCGCCGTCGTGCGCTTCAATTTCCGCGGCGTGGAGCGTAGCGAGGGGGAATACGACGAGGGCAGGGGCGAGGCCGATGATGCGCGGGCGGCGCTGGACTGGCTCAGTACGCGCCATGCCGAGACGCCGCTATGGCTGGCCGGCTTCTCCTTCGGTTGCTATGCCGGCCTGCAGGCGGCAAGACGAGACGGGCGGGTGGAACGCATGTTCGCCGTGGCTCCCGCCGTCAACCACTGGTCTTTCGATTTCATGCAAGGGGATGCCCGGCCGCTGACGGTGGTGCAGGGGCGGGCCGACGAGATCGTGCCCTTCTCCGAGGTGCAGGATTGGGTCGACACCCAGCCCCAGGCCGATTTCCATGCCATCGCCGGCGCCGGCCACTTCTTCCCGGAACATATGGATGTCATGACCCATAGCCTGGTCAGCGGGCTGCGCCCCAAATAAGCCCACTCTGCGTTGTTTGGGATTCATTTGGAGGGGCCAAACATCATCCCTCCCGCCTTGATTGGTCTCATTTGGGGCAGCAGCGGCAACAGCTAAAGGCCCTAGCGTACGGTCTTGACGACCTCGCCGACCGGCGGGGATTCGTTCGGGCCCATGCCGTTCAGGGCGGCCAGCTTGGCGGCGGTGAAGCGGCCGAGGATGTCGTGGGTGTGTTCGGCCAGTTTCTGCCAGCTATCACCGGCGGCCCAGGTAACCAGGTGGATGCGCGGCACGCCGCCACCCTGCTTGGCACTGTAGGCGCGGAAGCTGTAAGCGATGTCGGAGAAATCCTTCTGGTTGGCGGCGAAATCCTTGGCATTGCACCACATCAGCATCAGATAGGCGCGCGAGCCGTCCAGGAACACATTGGCGTCGACCATGGCGTTGGACACATGCGGTGCCGAGGTGGTGACGAAGGTGTGGGCGTAGCGGAAGCGGTCCTGGCTGCCGGTATCGATCTGACCCATATCGCGTGCGGGAAAGATGCCACGCAGGATTTCGGTGGCCGATTGCCGCTTCTGCAGTTCCTTGCTGGTCAGCTGGAAATACACCTTCTGCTGCCGTTTCTGCGCCGTCAGTGCCTGTGCTGCGTTCTTGATCACCCAGGGATCGGAGAAGTGCAGCTGGAAGCCGAGCTTCGGATGAATGAAGCGCTGGCCGATAACGGCGCCCTCGTCGGGGCTGTCCCCGTAGGGATAGCCGTCGATAGCCTTGAGCATGGCCATGCGGTTGATCTCACCCTTGTCGTGCGCGTCCTTCCTGGCGATGGCCACGGCATCGAGGATGCGCTTCTCGGTCGCCGGATGCGTGGAGAAGGCACCGTGGTAGGTCTCGGGCGCCTTGCCGGTGGTGTCCTTCTGTTCCTTGGCGCGCAGGTCATCCAGCCGTTTCAAGGTTCGTAGGATGCCGACGGTGGCGTTCGGGTCGTAGCCGGCGGCCGTGATGTACTTGATCGACAGCTGGTCGGCCTGCAGCTCGTCCTGGCGCCCGTAGCCGGTGATGATGGCGGTCGCCAGCATATCGCTGAGCTGGCCGGCGCTGTAGGGGACGGGCACGAAGATCGAGGCCACGGACATGCCGATGTTGTAGGCCTGCGCCTTCGTGTACTGCTGTACGGCATGGCGCGCCGCCACATGCCCGATCTCGTGGCCGAGTACGGCGGCCAGCTCCGCCTCGCTGTTCAGGTGCGTCAGCATGCCGCGGTAGATGTAGATGTAGCCGCCGGGCAGGGCGAAGGCGTTGACGGTGGGATCGTCGATGACGTGGAAGCGGTAGAACAGGTCGGGCCGGTCCGACACCTGGGCCACCCGCTGGCCGACCTGGTTCACATAGACCACGAGCGGGTCGGTTTTCGGCAGCAGCGGCATGTCCTTGGCCACCTGCGCCGCAGCGGCGGCACCGAGCGCCAGCTCCTGTTGCTCGCTCATCAGCACGAACTGGTTCTGTTTGCTGACCGGGTTGGTGGCGCAGCCGCCGAGGATGGAAGCCGCTGAAACCAGGGCGAAGGCGACCAGGGCGAGGGTAATGCGCTTCATGGCGAAATGATTTTGGAGAGTTCGAACGGCGAATGCAATCGGCCGCTGAAACCAGGGCGAAGGCGACCAGGGCGAGGGTAATGCGCTTCATGGCGAAATGATTTTGGTGAGTTCGAACGGCGAATGCAATGCCAGGTAAAGCCGCCCGCGATCCGACAGGCGCAGCACCCCGCGCACGCGCACATGGCTTCCCGTCGCCAGGTTCAGCCGCCGCGGAAAATAGCGGCGGTAGGCACGCGGGATGCTGACGTGAAGCCGGCCCATGCGGAATGCGAGCCCGTTTTTCGCCACATGATCTACGCGGCCCTCGATGACGCGGAACTGGCCGACAAGGCTGCGGGTCACCTCGGCGGCGGTGAGTACTTGAAAACGCGGAACAGCCCAGATGCCGAGCTTCTGCGCCCGCGCCTTATCTTCGTCCTTCAGCAGTGCGGCCGCATGCCTGAAGTTCGGCGGGAAGATGTAGACATGGGCGAGCCATTCGCTGACAAGTACGCCGTCGATCCAGGTGCCGTCGCGCCGGTAGATGTGGGCGAGCAGGCGGCCGTAGGCGTCGTGGTGCACCTCGTCGGTCTGCAGCCGCGCCTCCCGGCCCAGAATCAGGTCCCTCATGCGACGGCCAGCCTTCTCTCCCAGCGGCTGGCCGGGCGCATCGTGGTGGGCCACGTCCGGGGCATTGGTGCCGAGCAGGCGCACGCGCGTGCCATCGTCGACCCCGTAGACATAGGCCACGTGCGCCCAGCGGTCCGGTCCGACCACGGACAGGGTGCCGGCGAAAACCGTATGCAGGGGGGCTGCTGTCAGCAGCAGCCCAACGATGAGCAGGCGGAAGCGGCTCAATCCGTGGCGAGGCTGCCGACGAGATCCTGGTATTTGGAAAGGCCGTGCCGGGCCAGGTATGCCCTGAGGCCGTCCAGGACCTTGCCACACAGCAGCGGATCGTAGAACAGGCCGGTGCCGAGGCCGAGGGTGTCGGAGCCAACGATGGCGAATTCCAGCGCGTCCTCGGCCGTGGTGATGCCGCCCTGGCCGAGGATGGGGATGGCATGCTGAGCACAAACCTGGCGCACCTGATGGATCTTCCACAGGGCCACCGGCTTGATGGCCGGCCCGGAAAGTCCGCCGGAGACATTGCCCAGGATGGGGCGGCGCGCCTCGGTATCCACGGCCATGCCGACCAGGGTATTGATCACCGAGAAGCCATCGCTGCCGGCCTCGATGCAGGCCTTGGCGATGCCCTGGATGTCGGCATTGTTCGGGGAAAGCTTGGTGATCAGGGGCTTGTTCGTCACTGCCCGCATGGCGGCGACGACCCTGGCGCTCATGGCCGCATCGTTGCCGAAATGCACGCCGCCGGCCTTGACGTTCGGGCAGGAGATATTGATCTCCATGGCGGTGACCGGCGAGTCGTCGAAGATGCGCGCCACCTCCGCGTATTCCTCGACGGAGGCGCCGTTGACGTTGGCCCAGAACTGGGTCTCGTGGTGCGGCAGCTTCGGCAGGACCTGCTCCACCACATAGCGCGAGCCGGGATTCTGCAGGCCGATGGCATTGAGCATGCCGGCAGGGGTCTCGTAGAGACGGTGCGGGGCATTGCCCAGGCGTGGTTCCAGCGTCGTGCCCTTGAGGATGACAGCGCCGACATCGCGGTTCGAGAACCCGTCGACGCGTGTGTATTCCTCGCCGAAGCCGACGCAGCCGGACAGCAGCACCAGCGGGCTCTGCAGCGAAAGTCCTGCGAAGGAAACGGAGAGATCGGGGGAAGCGTTGGGCATGGGGCGAAGCATAGCGTCCGGCCCCGGGACGCGACAGGGGGGAATGAGGGCCGAAATGAGCGTGGACCGGCTAGGTGATGGGCACGCGCGGCTTGACCACAAGCACCGGGCAGTGGGCGTGGCGCACGACATGCTCGGCGGTGGAGCCGAGCAGCAGGTGCGCCAGTCCGGTGTGGCCGTGGCTGCCGATGACGATCAGATCCGCAGCATTCTGTTCGGCGAATTCGCAGATGGCGATGTCCTCCTTGCGCGTGCTCTCGATGACATGCGTCTCAAGGTTCAGGCCCTTCGGTGCGCCCTTCCGCCATTTGTCCATGCGCCGGCGGGCGGCGGCCAGCATCTCTTTCGTCAGATCCTCCATCGGCGGCAACATCATCTCGGGCATCTCGCTCTGGTAAATCTGCGGCACGACGATGTGCAGCACGTGCAATTCGGCACCGAACTTTTCCGCCAGCTCCACCGCCGCTTCCAGGGACAGCTCGCTGTGCCGGGAGAAATCGGTGGGCGCCACGATGCGTTGGATTGCGAGCATGATGGGCCTCCCTCCATGCTGAGAATAGACCAAACGCCAGGGCATTGCGCCATGCTCCGGCTCATGGGAAGGATACCCTACGTTCTCCGATGTGCGGCCAACCAGGCCTCGGCACCCAGGCAGCTCCCACCCGCTTCATCGCCTTCTCCGGCCAGGAGCCGGGCGAAGGCCTCGGCGGCGACGGAAGGGGGTGGCACCTCGTCGGGCGCCATGCCGGGGTAGGCGCGCTGGAACAGGGCGGTACGCATGTTCCCGGGATTGACGGCGTAAAAGCGCAGTCCCGTGTCCGGATGTTCGGCCTGCCACATGGCCGCGGCGGCGCCCAGCGCCCGCTTGGCCATGCCGTAGCCATGCCAGTTCGGGATGTCCCGGTCGATCATGTCGCAAGTGGTGAAGATGATGGTGGCTCGATCGGCGCGCGTGAGCAGCGGCAACATGGCCTGGGTCAGCAGGTTCGGGGCGGTCAGGTGGATATCCAGCATCTGCCGGAAATCATCCGCCTTCACGTATTGCATGGGGGAACAGAAACGCAGGCTGCCGGCGATATGGGCAATGCCGTCAAGATGCGGGATCTGTGCCTTCAGCGCCTCGAACAGCTTGGCGTAGCTGCCGAAGTCCGTCAGATCGAGCGGCACGCACAGGCAACGACCGCCTGCCGCCTCCACGCGATCCCGCGTTTCGGCCAGGCGATCCTCGTTGCGGCCCACGGCCACGATGTTGGCGCCGCCGGCACCAAGGCGCACGGCCACCTCGCGGCCGAGACCGGACGAGGCGCCGGTGACGAGGTAGATGCAGGTTTCGGATGGATCGGGCATCGGTTTTCCCCCTGAATGAGGCCGCAGCCTAGCTGTGGCATAGTGTTTTGTCCCGGGGGCCAGTATGCTGCGCCCCATTGAAAGCCGGGGGTATCTGATGGCCGATTATCAATATATCTATTCGATGCAGGGCGTAGGCAAGATCGCCGGGCAGAAGGAGATATTGAAGGATATCTGGCTGTCGTTCTTCCCCGGCGCCAAGATCGGCGTACTCGGCCTGAACGGCGCCGGCAAGTCCACGCTGCTCCGGATCATGGCCGGCATCGACCAGGACATCCGCGGCGAGGCGCGTCCGGCTCCCGGCATCCGCATCGGCTACCTGCAGCAGGAGCCCGAGCTCGACCCGGCCAAGGATGTGCGCGGTAACGTCGAGGAGGGGGTGGCTGATACCAAGGCGCTGCTCGATCGCTTCAACGCCGTCAGCGAGGCCTTCGCGGAGCCTGATGCCGATTTCGACGCGCTGTTGGCCGAGCAGGCGGAGCTGCAGGACAAGATCGATGCCGCCGATGCCTGGGATCTGGATCGCAAACTGGAGGTGGCGGCCGACGCGCTTCGCCTGCCGGACTGGGACGCCGATGTGACGAAGCTTTCCGGCGGCGAACGCCGGCGTGTGGCCCTGTGTCGCCTGCTGCTGTCCAACCCTGACATGCTGCTGCTGGACGAGCCGACCAACCACCTGGATGCGGAATCGGTGGCCTGGCTGGAGCGCTTCCTTCACGACTATCCGGGCACCGTGGTGGCGGTGACGCACGACCGCTACTTCCTGGACAATGTCGCCGGCTGGATCCTGGAATTGGACCGCGGGCATGGCATCCCCTTCGAGGGCAATTACTCGGCCTGGCTGGAGCAGAAGGAGAAGCGCCTTGCCGTCGAGGAGAAGCAGGAGGGCGCCCGTCAAAAGGCGATCAGGGACGAGCTGGAGTGGGTGCGTGCCGGTGCGAAGGGGCGCCATGCCAAGTCGAAGGCGAGGCTCAAGGCCTTCGACGACCTGGCCAGCCGCGAGGTGCAGCAGCAGAACGCCACCAAGCAGATCTTCATCCCGGCAGGCGAGCGCCTCGGCGATATCGTCGTCAGGGCCGAGCATGTGTCCAAGGGCTATGGCGATCGCCTCTTGATCGACGACCTCAACTTCAACCTGCCCCGGGGTGGCATCGTCGGTATCATCGGCGCCAACGGTGCGGGCAAGACGACGCTGTTCCGCATGCTGACCGGCCAGGAGCAGCCCGACTCCGGTACCCTGACCATCGGCGACACGGTGCAGTTCTCCTATGTCGACCAGAGCCGCGACGCGCTGGACGGCGACAAGACCGTCTGGGAGGAGATCTCCGGCGGGGCCGATTCCATCTATCTCGGCAAGACCGAGGTGCCGTCACGCGCCTACTGCGGCCGCTTCAACTTCAAGGGAGGCGACCAGCAGAAAAAGATCAAGGCGCTGTCGGGCGGCGAGCGCAACCGCGTGCATCTGGCCAAGATGCTGATGAGCGGCGGCAATGTGCTGCTCTTGGACGAGCCGACCAACGATCTCGACGTCGATACCCTGCGGGCGCTGGAGGAGGCGCTGCTCGATTTCGCCGGCTGCACCGTGGTTATCAGCCATGATCGCTGGTTCCTGGACCGGATTGCCACCCATATCCTCGCCTACGAGGGCGAGGGGCATGCCGAGTGGTTCGAGGGCAACTTCGCCGACTACGAGGTGGACAAGAAGAAGCGCCTAGGCGAGGACGCCGTGCAACCGCACCGCATGAAATACAAGCGTCTGGCCTGAAGCTATCCAACGTAACAAAAGGGGCGGCCATTGGCTGCCCCTTTTGTTACGTTTGCGCGGTTCAAGGAGGAATGCATGCATAAACCCGTGGTCGTGATTGGAATTGGAGAGATCGGATCGGTTTTCGCGCGTGGATACATGCGCCTGGGCTATCCGATCGTGCCGGTGACGCGCGATATGGAGATGGCCGTGGTGGCTGACGAGATGAAGGAGCCGGAGGCGGTGATCGTGGCCGTGGGCGAGAAGGATTTGCATGCCACACTGGCCGACCTTCCGGATGCCTGGCGGGGTCGGTTGGTCCTGTTGCAGAACGAACTTCTGCCGCGCGACTGGCAGCAGCACGGCCTTGGGATCGAATCAGAGGGGCCGACGGTGATCTCCGTCTGGTTCGAGAAGAAGAAGGGCATGGATGCGAAGGTGTTGATTGCCTCGCCGGCCTTTGGCGAACTCGCGCCACGGCTGAAGGAGGCACTGGGTTCACTCGACATCCCTGTTCGCATCGTTGAAGACGAACAGGCACTGCTCCATGAACTGGTGCTGAAGAACCTTTACATCCTGACCACCAACATCGCCGGTCTCGAATCAGGCGGCAATGTGCGCCAACTGTGGCTGGAGCATCATGATCTTGCGACCGCCGTCGCAGGCGACGTGCTCGATATCCAGGAACACCTGACCGGGCAGGAGTTCGATCGCCCGACACTGGTCGAAGGTATGCTGGCAGCCTTCGACGGCGACCCCGAACACGGTTGCATGGGGCGCTCGGCCCCCGCGCGTCTTGAGCGGGCGCTTTCCATTGCCGACGAGGCGGGACTTGATGTTCCGACCCTGCGCCGGATCGCCAAGGCCAGATTGAAGGTTTAACTTCCCGTATTGATTGGCTGTTTCATGTCGGCGATACCGGTCTCCTCCACCCAGCCGCAACGGGCATCGGGAAAGGCACCGCTGTCGCTCATCTAGGGTTTGATATCGAGCATCACTCCTGCACAGTCCTCAGGGAAGACGGGAGCCTGCGCGGTGGATCTTTATGGCCATGGGACTCCTATGCCGCCGTGAGCCAGGCCCAGGCGGCTTCCACATTAGGGAAGATCTGCATGTCGATGTCCGGATGGTCGTTGAGCATACTGAACATGCGCGCGAAGCCGTAATGGATGGGCTTGGGTGCGACAAGGGCGGACTTGAACGGGTTCTTCAGCGGCGACTTTCTCCTATTGGATGTGAAGCTCGCCATCTCGGCAAAATCCAGCTCGATGCGTTCGCAGCGCGACAGGTCGATAAACCTGTGGGGCGATATGGAAAGCCCATGTTCCAGGCTTGCGAGTTCGTCGGCGAGCCGGTGTAAATCCGGGGCGTCGAGGGTGCCCGTGTATGTGATGAACAGGATGTTATCCCTGATGGTGACCTCGTATGCCATGGCAGACCGTCTGCGATATGCGCTAGGCGTGAAGCATGAGCTGCCAGGTCATGCCGAAGCGGTCGGAAAGCCAGGCGAAGCGCTTGGCGAAGGGATATTCCTTCAGCGGCATGATCACCTTGCCGCCCTCGGAAAGCCCGGCGAAGGCGCGGTCGATCTCGGCCTCGTCCGCCACATCCACGAACAGCGACATGGCGGGGGAGAAGGCGAAATTGGCGTGGTCCGAAGGGCTGTCGGCGCAGGCGAAGCCGCGGCCGCACAGCTCGAAGGTGGCCTCCTTGACGGTACCTTCCGCGCCGGGGCCATCGCTGGTGTAGTGCTCGATGGTGGTGATCTTCGAGTCGCCGAACAACGACACGTACAGGTTCATCGCCTCCTCGCATTTGCCCGTAAACATCAGGAACGGCGTGATGGATCGCGTCATGGTTGCCTCCTCGCTCAAGCCCGGCCAAGCATGGTACGAAGTCGGCGGCAGCGCAAATTCAGGGCAGGAGACAGGGCGGAGGGCCCGGGATCAGTCCTGGGGTGAAGGCACTGTCTTCCCGTCGATCAGGCGACGCAGGCTGGAGCTGAGCGAGGCGATGGGGAAGGGCTTGGAGATAAGGTCGGAGTTCGGGAAGGACAACTCCGGCCCCACCGAATCGGTGAGGTCGTGGGCGGTGATGAACAACACCGGCATGTCGGGGGCCGTGTTGCGGATCGTCGAGGCGACCTTGACCCCGCCCATGATCGGCATGATCAGGTCGGCCATGACCAGGCGGATCTCATGGCGGTTGGCCTCGAACTCGCGCAGCGCTGCCGGACCGTCGACGGCCTCGATGACGCGGTAGCCGAGCTTCTGGAGCACCTCCACCGCCACCTTGCGCATGATCGGCTCGTCCTCGACGAGCAGGATGGTCTCGCCCTTGCCGTAATGCACATGGCCGGAGGCATCCTCCTCGATGGAGATCGCCTCGGCGCGCGGGAAATACAGATGGAAGGTCGCGCCGTCGCCTGGCGTGCTCTCGACCATGATGGCACCGCCGAGGTGGCGGACCATGCCATAGACCATCGACAGCCCCAGGCCTGTGCCCTCGCCGACCTCGCGGCTGGTGAAGAAGGGCTCGAAGATATGGTCGATGATGGATGGGTCGATACCCTCGCCGTTGTCGGCCAGCGTCAGGTGCAGCAGGTGCGGCGAGGCAACGTCCGGATGCTGGTCCAGGAAGGAGCCGTTGGCCTCGAACTCGCTCAGGCTGACGCTGATCGTCGGATCCGGGGTGCCGAGCAGCGCTCGGTCGGCATTGTCCACCATATGGGTGAGCGCCTGCTGGATTTGCGTGCGGTTGGCCAGTACGCCGGCATCGGAGTGCAGATCCGTGACGATGCGGGCCTGGCTCTTCAGCTGTGGCTCCAGGATGCGCAGGATCTCTTCCAGATGCGCCTTCAGCGCGAATTTTCCGGGCTGGGCCTGGCTCTTGCGCGCAAAGGCGAGCAGCTGTTCGATCATGCTCGAGGCCTTGCGAATCAACATATCGACGCGATCCAGCCGCTCCTGGGCCTTGGGGTTATCGCCCTGGCTCTGGCGCAACAGGAAAATGTTGCCGACGATGCCGGCCAGGATGTTGTTGAACTCGTGGGCGATGCCGCCGACCAGCGTGCCCACGGTCTCCATGCGCCGGGCCCGTTCGATGTGGGTCTGCACGGTCTGTTCCTGTTGGCGCCGCTTGGTGATGTCGCTGCTGATGCCGTACAGGCCGAGCACGTCGCCGTCGCTGTCGTACTGGATATTGATATGCTCGCCAAGCCAGCGCGGCTGCGCGCGGTCCGGCAGCATGGCCAGATAAGCCAGGTGTAACGTGTTGTCGCGGCTCTTCACCGCCTGGTCGAGCTTCTCCCGGTTGGCCAGAGACTGGTCCTGATCGGTCAGCCAGTTCCACAGCGGCCTGTTTGCCAGCTCACGCGGTTCCATGCCGAACAGGTCGGAGGCGTGTTCGGATACCTGCCGGTAGCGCAGCGTACCGTCGGCCCACCACAGGCAGGAGGGCATGCGATCCAGGATATCCTGGAAGCGTTCTACCAATGGGACATGGTCTTCCACGGGCTGTATGGCCGTATCCTTGCCGCTGGGCTCATGCTTCCGGCCCTGCATATCGGCCTGGGCCGTGGTGGCGGCGGGGCAAATGTCCTGCGGCCTCACTTCCGGTTGGGGCACGGCGCTGCGGCGGCGCAGTGCCAGATGCACGCTGAGTACGATAAGGCCGAGCAGCAAAAGCATCAGGCCGGCCGCGCTGGCAGCAGCGGCCTGGATTGTGGCCATGGCCGATTGGCGGTCCATGATGAGCCACAGCCGGTCATGGGTTCCCGGTATATCGTGTTTGAATATGATCAGGTGCGGACTGGGCTGCATCGGCATAGCCATGTCGGCATCGGGCGACCAGCGCGGCTTGAACGCCGAATACAGCACCTTGCCCTTGGCGTCGAGCACCGCTACGCCGGCGATGTCCTTGCCGGAGATCAGCGTCGGCATATCCGTGTCCAGATCGGCGATATCCCCGGTGGCGAGAAGCTTGCCGATGATGCCTATCTGGTTGCCCAGCCAGGCTTGGGCATTGTGGGCAAGCAGATCGTTGGCCAGACGCTCGTCGCTGAGCGTGAAGGCGAAGGCTAGGACCACGAACAACGCCCCGGACCATGTGAGGATGGCCCGGATCAGAACACTGCGCAGTGTTCGGTCGCTGTCCGGTTTATGCATGCCTATATCCCTATCCTACCCACATTCCACATTATTAGAATATCGGCAACTCGCGCCCCGACTAAAGCCTGTAGGCCGCGCAGGGTATGGTTTTTCACGGGCGGTGGGCCGATGCCAGCCGCTCAGGGGCTGGGCGTGCCTGCCGCCGGGGCTTGGGTCGAAGGCCTGGCCTGGCTGTAATCCTGGCGGATGATTTGCACATGGGCGTGGCGGGTGACGTCGTTGAGCCATTGGTCCATCGCCTGCTGGCTCAGGATGCCGATGATCTCGTCATGCGCCTCGTCGAGGCTCTTCAGTGTCGCCGGGCGCCTCCCGAGCAACTGGATGATATGCCAGCCGAACTGCGTATGCACCGGCTGGCTGATGTCCCCCGGATTTTTCAGGGCGAAGGCCGCCTCCTCGAAGGGGGCCACCATGGTGCCGTGCGAGAACCAGTTCAGGTCGCCGCCGCGGGCCTTCGTGCCATCGTCGATCGAATACTGGGCGGCCAGCGTGGCAAAATCCTTGCCTCGCTTCAAAAGTCGATAGACCTTGTCGGCAACATCCTTGCTGCCAACGAGGATGTGCCGGGCATGAATTTGTTCCGGGATCGTGAAATCCGCCTGATGGCTCTGGTAATAGGCTTCGATGGCCTTGTCGCTCGGTGCCTTCAGCGATTTCAGCTCCTGCTCCTTCAGCGTCTGCACCAGGATGTTCTCGCGCGCGCGCTCGATGCGCCGGCGTACCACCGGATCCTTGTCCAGGCCCATGGCGATGGCTCGCTTGCTCAGAATCTTGCGGCGGATCAGGGCATGCAGGATGGCCGTCCGGGCTTGCGGATCGGTGCCGAGCTCGCGCATGGATGCCGGCAGGGCGCTGATCTCCGCATCGATGTCGGATTCTCGCAGGTTCTGGCCGTCGAGCTTGGCAACGATAGGGCTGTCCGGAGCCTTGGCGTTCGACGTGGCCTTCTGTTGCTGATTGCATGCGACCAGAAGCAGGGGAAGCAGCAGCAGGTATATGGGTTTGCCAAACTTCATGGGCCTCCTAGAGTAACGGCAGCCGGGCACGATTGCATCCATGGGGTGCGCCTTGGCATACCGCGAAGGGGAACAGTATGTCACCTGTCGTCATGGCGATTCTGGTTTTAAGCCTCTACGTGGTGTTCTACCGCTTCTATGCCAAGGGCGTGCTTAGTCGCCGCGTCTTCGCCCTGGTCCATGGCGCCGAAACCCCGGCCCATGCCTTCCGCGACGACGTCGACTACCTGCCGACCAATAAATACATCCTGTTCGGGCATCATTACGCCTCGATCGCCGGCCTGGCGCCGATGCTGGGCCCGGCCATCGCCGTCATCTGGGGCTGGGTACCGGCCCTGCTGTGGGTGGTGCTCGGCACGCTGCTGGTCGGTGCCGTGCACGACTTCTCGGCGCTGGTGATTTCGTCGCGCCACGGTGGCCAGAGCATCGGCAGCATCGCGCGCGACGTCATCAGCCCCCGTACGCGCCTGTTGTTCCTGCTCGTGATCTTCTTCCTGGTGGCGCTGGCCATGGGCGTGTTCGTGCTCGTCATCGCCGGGCTGTTCGCCGTTCCCGATCCGACGCACCGGCCGCCGACGGCACACCCGGAGGCCGTGTTCCCGACCTATGCCCTGATCCTCGTGGCCATGGTCATGGGTTATCTGCTGTACAAAAAGCGTTGGCCGATGCTGCCGGTGATCGGCACCGGCTTCGTGCTGATGCTGCTGACCACCTGGATGGGCCTGTCCATGCCGGTCACCGGCGTGACGGCACAGACCTGGACCTGGACCCTTCTCGTCTATGCCTATGCGGCGAGCGTGTTGCCGGTATGGCTGTTGCTGCAGCCGCGCGATTTCCTGAACTCGCTGCTGCTGTATCTGGCGCTCTTGTCGATGCTGGCCGGCTTCTTCCTGATGGCGCCGCATTGGGCTGCCCCCGCCATCAACCTGCATCCGGTCGGGGCGCCGCCGATACTGCCCTTCCTGTTCATCGTCATCGCCTGCGGTGCCGTCTCCGGCTTCCATGGCATTGTCGCCAGCGGCACCACCGCCAAGCAGCTCGACCGCGAGACCGATGCGCCGATGATCGGCTATGGCGGCATGATCGGCGAATCGCTGCTGGCCTTTCTGGCAGTGATGGCCACGACGGCCGGCGCCTTCACCAGCCATAAGCAGTGGGCGGATTTCTACGGCTCCTGGCAGCAGGCGGCGGGACTGCCCCAGAAGCTCGGCGTGTTCATCCAGGGCACGGGCAACTTCATCCACCAGCTCGGGGTGCCGCTGGACTTCGCCATGGCCTTCATCAGCGTTGTCGTCGTCGCCTTCGCCATGACATCGGTGGACACCGGGGCGCGCCTGCTGCGCTTTAACGTCGAGGAAATCAGCCACACGCTGGGCATCCCGCAGCTGGCCAACCGCTACCTGTCGACGGCCATCGCCGTGGTGGCCATCGGCTTCTTCGCCTTCTTCAAGGTGGACGGTAAACCGGCCGGTCTGATGTTGTGGACACTGTTCGGTACCACGAACCAGATTCTGGCGGCACTGACGCTGCTGACGGTGACGATTTACCTGTACCGCAAACGCAAACCCATCCTGTATACGCTGCTGCCGATGATCCTGGTGCTGACGGCGACGGTGTCCGGCATGCTGATCGGCATCTGGCACGCGGTGGCGCGCGGGCAGTGGATGGTGGCCTCCGTCGGCACCCTGATCTTCGTGCTGGCTGCCTGGGTGGTCGCGGAGGGCGTGCTGGTCGCCTGGCGCTTCCGCCGCGAACGGAGAGGCGAGGCCGCCTGATGTTCGGCCTGATCCTGAGCAAGCTCGTCGGCCGGCTGCTGCTGCCGCCGGCAGGCCTGATTCTGATGGGCCTGGTCGGGGCGTTGGCCTGGCGCCGTCGCTGGGGAAGGGCACTTGTGCTTTTCAGCCTCGTCCTGTTCTGGCTGCTGGGGACGGCGCCGGTGCGCGGTGCGCTGCTGGCCCCTTTGGAACATGATTATCTGCCGTTGGCGGCGGATGCCGGGCTCGGATCGCCCAAGGATACCGCCATCGTGCTGTTCGGCGGCGGCATCTACGCCAGGGCACCCGAATACGGTGGCGCCGATGCCCTGCACGGGAGCGCGTTGTCCCGCACCGTCTACGCCGCCGACCTGTCCCTGCGTACGGGGCTGTCCGTCTATCCCAGCGGTGGCGAGTCACTGAAGGGCAAGGCGGAGCCGGAGGGTAGCGTCATGCGCCGCTGGCTGCTGCGCCTGGGGGTGCCGGCCGAGCATGTGGTGGTGGAGAATCAGGCCCGCACGACCTGGCAGAACGCCGTGTATCTGAAGACCCTGCTGGAGGCGCACGGTATCAAGCGGGCCGTGCTCGTCACCAGCGCCTGGCATATGCCGCGCGCCGTATGGAGCCTGCGGGCGCAGGGTATCACCGTCATCCCCGCCCCCTGCGATTACGCGGAAAGCCGCCTGTCCTACGACGTGCTGGATTATGTGCCGCAGTGGCAGGTGCTCGCGACCTCGGGCGAGGCGCTGCACGAATATCTGGGTCTGTTGTGGTACCGGATTCGCTACGGGTGGCTGGCCCGGTGAGGCACTGCCGCGTGCCTTCGCATGCGAATTGGGCTATAAAGCGAGGGTGCGCAAAGCATCTTTCCGCGAGGTTGGCGTGATAGAGGGAGTTCCGGATATGACGGCCATGGAAGCGCCGGACATGCACACGCTGAACAGCGATTATATCAATCAGCTCTATGACGCGTTTCTGCGCAATCCGTCGTCGGTGCCCGAGGCCTGGGCCCGTTACTTCGCATCCGTGGAAGCGGTGCCGGAGCGCACGGCTGCCTCGCATGCGACGATGCTGCGTCGCATGCGCATGTCCCAGCGTGCGGTCGGTGTGGGCGAACCGGTGCACGAGGCGGCGGCGGTGCCGGGCCAGATCGAGTTCCCATCCCGGGCGATCTACCTGATTCACGCCTACCGGGTGCACGGGCATCTGCATGCCGACGTCGATCCGCTGAAGCTCAATCCACGCCATTTCAGCCCGGAACTGGACCTCAGTTACTACGGATTGAACGCGGCGCATATGGACCACGAGTTCCCGACCGGCGATCTGATCGGCCCTCCGCGCATGCCGCTACGCGATATCCTTACGGCGCTGGAGCAGACGTATTGCGGCCATATCGGGCCGGAATTCATGCATATCACCGACTCGGCGCAGAAACACTGGCTGCAGGAGCGACTGGAGCGCGTGCACTCAAAGCCCAGCATGGACGCGGACACCCGCCGGCATGTGTTCAGCCGCATCATGCGTGCCGAGGAGTTCGAGCGTTTCCTGCACACGCGTTATGTCGGCCAGAAGCGCTTTTCGCTGGAGGGGGCGGAGAGCCTGGTGCCGATGATGGGGGCGCTGATCCAGAATGCCGGCAGCCATGGGGTCAAGGAGATCATTCTCGGTATGGCCCATCGTGGCCGGCTGAACGTGCTGGCCAATGTCATGGGCAAGTCGCTGTCGGACATCTTCTCCGATTTCGAGGGCGACCGCATCGAGGACGCCAACGGCTCCGGCGACGTCAAATACCATATGGGCTTCTCCTCGGATATCCGTACCCCCGGCGGTATCGTGCATCTGTCGCTCGGCTTCAATCCCTCGCACCTGGAGATCATCACGCCGGTGGTGTTGGGCTCCGTACGCGCCCGCCAGTGCCGACGCAAGGATGCCGACCGGCGCGAGGTCATGAGCGTGCTGATCCACGGCGACGCGGCCTTCGCTGGCCAGGGCGTGGTCGCCGAATCGCTGAATCTGTCCAAGCTGGCCGGCTTCCGCACCGGCGGCACCATCCACATCGTCGTCAACAACCAGATCGGCTTCACCGTCAACCCCTTCGATGCGCGCTCGACGCTGTATTGTACCGATATTGCCAAGATGGTGCAGGCGCCGATCCTGCACGTGAACGGCGATGATCCGGAGGCCTGTTGCCTCGCCATCGAACTGGCCATGGAGTTCAGGCACCGCTTCCGCTCGGACATCGTCATCGACCTGGTCTGCTACCGCCGCCACGGCCACAACGAGGCCGATTCGCCGGAGGTGACGCAACCGGTGATGTACCGGCGCATCAACGAGCATCCCACGGTGCAGCAGCTGTACCGGCAGCGGCTGGTGGCAGAGGGCGTGCTCACAGACGAGGCGGTCGACGACATGGTCGGCGAGTACCGCGAGCGCCTGGATGAGGTTCGTCGCCATCACCATCATCCGCCCACCCCCCCGAACAGCCTGCAGGGCCGCTGGGAGGACTTTGCCCCGGAGGCGCCGGAACCGGACACCGCCGTGGCCATGGATGAGTTGCGCGATCTGGTGCGTCGGGCACATCGGGTGCCCGAGGGCTTTTCGCTCCACCGCCGGGTGCAGAAAATCTATGATGCCCGCATCGACATGATCGACGGCGGGCAGGGCGTGGACTGGGGTTGCGCGGAGATCATGGCCTACGCCTCGCTGGTGCATCAGGGGCATTGGGTGCGCCTGAGTGGCCAGGACAGTGGCCGCGGCACCTTCTTCCATCGCCATGCCGCCGTCTACGACCAAGCCAGCGGCAAGAAGTATATCCCCTTGATGCAGCTGAAGAATGGCGACCTGTCGCACTTCATCGTCGTCGATTCGATGCTCTCGGAGCTCGCCGTCATGGCCTTCGAATACGGCTACACCATCGCCGAGCCGCGGGCGCTGGTGATCTGGGAGGCGCAGTACGGCGATTTCGCCAACAATGCGCAGGTGGTCATCGACCAGTTCATCTCCTCGGGAAGCTCCAAGTGGAATCGTATGAGCGGGCTGGTGCTGTGGCTGCCGCACGGCTACGAGGGGCAGGGGGCCGAGCATTCCTCGGCGCGTCTGGAGCGCTACCTGCAGCTGTGCGCCGAGAAAAACATGATGGTCACCTATCCGACCACGCCCGCCCAGCTGTTCCACCTGCTGCGCCGCCAGCTTCTGATCCGCACGCGCCGGCCGTTGGTCATCATGGGGCCGAAGAGCATGCTGCGCCAGAAACTGTCCTTCTCCCCGGTCGAGGCCTTGGCCGAGGGGGAATTCCAGCCGGTGCTGGACGAGGCGGATGCGGGTATCGATCCGTCGCGGGTCAGGCGCCTGCTGCTGTGCTCGGGCAAGGTGTATTACGACCTGCTGGCCGCCCGCCAAGAGGCCGGCCAGACGGATGTGGCCATGGCGCGCCTGGAATGCCTGTACCCGTTCCCCAATGATGCGCTGAAGGCGGTGCTGGCGCGCTTCGCTGCCACCACGGACATCGTCTGGGTGCAGGAAGAACCGGAGAACCAGGGCGCCTGGTTCCAGATCAGGCACGAGATCGAGCGCTGCCTGCACCATGGCCAGCATCTGACGCCTGTGACGCGGCCTGCCTCGGCGGCGCCGGCGGTGGGCTCGCACCAGCGCCATGAGGACGAACAGCACAGGCTGGTAACGACGGCCTTGCAGGCATAGACGGGAGGGGATATGGCGGATGTGGAGATCAAGGTTCCGAGCCTGGGGGAATCCGAAACCGAGGCGACGCTGGTGTCCTGGCTGAAGCAGGAGGGCGATGCCGTCGACGTGGACGATGTCATCGCCGAGGTCGAGAGCGACAAGATCACCATGGAAATCACCGCCTTCGATGCCGGCGTGCTGAAGCAGGTGCGGCGCCAGGCCGGGGAGACGGTGACGCCGGGTGAGGTCATCGGCCTGATCGACACCGCCGCAGCCAGGCCGAAGGCGAAGGCTGCGAGGCCTGCGAAGAAGGCGCCGGCGCCTGCAGAGGCAAAGCCCGAGACCAAACAGAAGTCGGTCCCCGAGCCGCAGAGACCTGCGGTCGAATCCAAGCCGGCGGCGAAGCCCGCATCGGTGACACGCATGGCTGTACCCACCGAGTCCGCCGCCGAGGGGCGGCACGTGGAGCGCCTGCCGCTCAGCGGGCTGAGGCGGCGTATCGCCGAACGGCTGAAACAGGCACAGAACACCGCGGCCATGCTGACGACCTTCAACGAGGTGAACATGCAGCCGGTGATGGAGCTGCGTAGCCGCTACCGCGAGGCCTTCAAGGCCAAGCACGGGGTGGACCTGGGTTTCATGTCCTTCTTCGTGCGCGCCGTGGTGGAGGCGGCACGCCGCTTTCCGGCCGTCAATGCCTATATCGATGGCGACGAGGTCGTCTACCACGATTACATGGATGTCGGTATCGCCGTTTCCACCGACAAGGGGCTGGTGGTGCCGGTGCTGCGCGATGCCGATGCCCTCGGCATGGCGGAGATCGAGGGACGCGTCTCCGACTTCGCGCAGCGTTCCCGTACCGGCGGTCTGTCGCCGGACGATTTGAAGGGCGGAACCTTTTCGATCACCAACGGCGGCGTGTTCGGATCGCTGTTGTCCACGCCCATCCTCAATCCGCCGCAGAGCGCCATCCTCGGCATGCATGCGATCAAGAAGCGGCCGGTGGTCGAGAACGACGCCATCGTCATCCGACCGATGATGTATCTGGCGCTGACCTACGATCATCGCCTGATCGACGGCAAAGACGCCGTACAGTTCCTGGTGGCGGTGAAGGATTTCCTCGAGTATCCAGGGGGCGTGCTGCTCGATCTCTGAGCTCATGCTGCGTCGCATGCTGCCCCTGCTGGTGCTGCTTGCCGGGCTGACGTTGTTTTTCGCCCTCAGCCTGGAGCATGCGCTGGGTTTCGATGCCCTGCGCGCACACCGCCAGGCCCTGGCCGCCTGGGTGGGCCTGCATGCGTGGATCGCACCGCTGATCTATATGTCGATCTATGCCCTCGTCGTCATGCTCTCGGTACCGGGGGCGACGGTGATGACGATTTCCGGCGGCTTTCTGTTCGGGGCCTGGGCCGGTGCGGCCTATGCGGTGATCTCCGCCACCCTCGGGGCAACTATCCTATTCCTGATCGCCAAGGGCAGCCTCGGGGATTTTCTGTTGGCGAGGGCCGGGCCGGGAATCCGGCGCATGCGTGATGGCTTTGCCGACAACGCCTTCCATTACCTGCTGGCACTGCGGCTGATGCCGCTGTTCCCCTTCTTCCTGGTCAACCTCGCTCCTGCCTTCCTGGGCGTGCGCTGGACAACCTATATGGCGGCCACCTTCATCGGCATCATGCCGGCTGCCTTCATCTATGCGCTGGTCGGTTCGGGTATCGGGACGCTCTTCGCACGCGGTGGCGATCTCAGCCCCGCCGCTGTATTGACGCCACAGCTGATCGCCGGCCTGTGCGGGCTGGCCGTGTTGGCTCTGCTTCCCATCGCCTACCGGCGTTGGCGCGGCGATGCCAGAGACCGAACGTGAGTTGTAAATAGGCGTGACGGTGTGCGCCTGCCGATCTTCTTCGGCGCAGCCATCTTGCGTCCAGCATGCATTTGGCATTAAATTAAATGGAAGATGGTGAGGAGGCAGGGGAGCATGAAACGTATCATTGTTGCATCCATATTGGCGCTCGGCCTGGGCGGTGCATCTGCCTATGCCGGCGGATTCGAGGTTCCGGAAATGGGCATCAAGGCGATGGGCATGGGCAACGCCTTCACCGCCGTGGCCGACGATCCCTCGGCACTGTGGTTCAATCCGGCCGGCATTTCCTTCCAGCACGGCACGGCCGTGACTATCGGCAGCACCGTGGTGTTTCCGAAGATCGATTATACGACGACGGCCGGTACCCCGTACGCCATGAGCCGGGATGCGGTGGCGATTCCGCACGCCTATCTCGTGCATAGCGGAGAAGGCACCGGGCTTTCGTACGGCATCGGCATCAACTCGCCGTTCGGCCTGAACGTCAAGTGGCCGACCTCGGCGCCGTTCGCCAGCTCCGCCCAGTACGGGCAGCTGAAGGCGGTAACCGTTAACCCCAACATCTCCTACCGTTTCACGGATCACCTGGCCTTGGCCGTGGGCGTGGACTACGTCGACATGTACCGAGTGGATTTCAACGGCACCGCGCTGCCGCAGAACTTCCACGGCGATGGCTGGGGAGCGAACGTCGCGGCGATGTACCACAGCGATCGCTTCAACGTCGGCATCAGCTATCGCACCAGCGTCAAGATCAATGCGAAGGGTTCGTCGACCCTGGTCGCCGCCGCGGCCACATCGGCCAATGCCATCAACGTCACCGAACCCGATATGCTGAATATCGGCGTGGCCATGCATCCGGATGCGGACTGGACGGTGAGCGCCGAGGCCGACTGGGTGAACTGGAAGCGCTTCGACAAGCTGGCCTTCACCTATTCGCCGCCGCTACCGGTATACGGAACGAACATTACGGTGCCTGAGAACTGGAAGGCGACCTGGGCCTACCGCCTGGGGGCGGAGTGGCGCTACTCCCCGAGCATGCGCGTGCGCTTCGGCTACACCTACGACCCGACCCCGATCTACAATCCGGATTTCACGCCGCTGCTGCCGGGTGCGGATCGCCAGGGCCTGCATATCGGCTACGGTGTCGACCTGACCAGCCATGCCACGCTCGACCTGGCCTATATGTATATGTGGCTGAAGGATCGGCACCAGACCGAGTCGACCGGCACCAATGCGACGCGCAACGGCATCTACAAGGCAACGCTGCAGCTGGCAGGCGCATCCCTGACCTATCATTTCTGATTGCCTGCGGGCAGATCAAGGGCGGCCAATGGCCGCCCTTTTTCGTCCGTTCACCAGGGCTGCGGCGATGGGCTAGACTTCCGTATCATCGGCTCCGGCCGTAGGGCGACCCGCTGGGGACGGAATTGGGAGGCAATATGCATGGGCTGATCTGGATCGGCGTCGTCGCCAGCGCCCTGGTGCTGCTGGCGAAATCCCGCTGGGGCATTCGCCCGTGGCTGGCCGGAGCGGCCATCGTGCTGGTGGCGGCGATGCTGGCCGGATTGCTGCACGGCATCGGCGCGGGCCTGGTGTGGCTGCTGTACCTGCTGGTGGCGGTGGTGCTGCTGTGGACACCGTTCCGGCGCCAGCGCATCAGCCGGCCGGTGATGCGGGCCATCGCCAAGGCACTGCCGCCGATGTCCGATACCGAGAAGGCCGCCATCGAGGCGGGCACCGTCGGCTGGGAGGCGGAGCTGTTCCGAGGCCAGCCCCGATGGAGTCGGCTGTCCGCGATGTCGGCGCCCATGCTGAACGATGAGGAGCGTGCCTTCCTCGACGGGCCCGTGACCACGCTGTGCGGCATGCTCGATGACTGGGATATCACGCACGAACGCAACGACCTGCCGCCCGAGGTCTGGGCCTATATCAAGGGCCACGGCTTCTTCGGCATGATCATCCCCAAGACCTATGGCGGCCTGGGCTTCTCGGCCTATGCCCATTCGCAGGTGGTGATGAAGGTGGCCAGCCGCAGCGTCACCGCCGCCGTGACGGTCATGGTGCCCAACTCGCTGGGGCCGGCGGAGCTGCTGCTGGCCTACGGCACCGAGGCGCAGAAGGACCACTACCTGCCGCGGCTGGCCAGGGGCGAGGAGGTGCCGTGCTTTGCCCTGACCGGCCCCTTGGCCGGATCGGATGCCAGCGCTCTTCCGGATACCGGCATCGTCTGCAAGGCGGCATTCGAAGGCCGTGAGGTGCTGGGCTTCCGGCTCAACTGGGACAAGCGCTACATCACGCTGGGGCCGGTAGCCACGCTGCTGGGCCTGGCCTTCCACGCCTATGATCCCGAGCACCTGCTCGGCGAGGACGAGGATCTCGGCATCACCTGCGCCCTGATCCCCACCGACACCCCCGGCATCGATATCGGACGCCGGCATTATCCGCTGGATGCCGCCTTCCAGAACGGCCCCAACCACGGCCGCGACGTGTTTATCCCCATGGATTGGCTGATCGGCGGCCAGGCCCAGATCGGCAAGGGCTGGCGCATGCTGGTCGAGCGCCTGTCGGTCGGCCGCGGCGTGTCGTTGCCGGCGCTTTCCACCGGCGGCGGTAAGCTGGCCAGCTTCGCCACCGGTGCCTATGCGCGGGTGCGCCGCCAGTTTCACCTGCCTGTCGGTCGTTTCGAGGGGGTGGAGGAGGCCCTGGCGCGCATCGGTGGCCTGAGCTATGTCATGGACTCGGCCCGCCGTCTGACGGTGAGTGCCCTGGATGCCGGGGAACGACCCTCGGTGATTACGGCCATGGTCAAGTATTACCTGACCGAATCGATGCGCCAGGTCATCAACGATGCCATGGATGTGCATGGCGGGCGCGGCATCTGCCTGGGCCCGTCCAACTATCTCGGGCGCACCTACCAAACGGTGCCGGTGGCGATCACCGTGGAGGGAGCCAATATCCTGACCCGCAGCCTGATGATCTTCGGGCAGGGGGCGATACGCTGTCATCCCTACCTGCTCGACGAGATGACGGCGGCGCGCGCCGAGGATCTGCCGCGCTTCGATGCCCTGCTGCTCGATCATGCGGGGCATGCCGTGCGCAACGGGGCGCGGGCCCTCGTCTATGGTCTGGCGGGACGCTGGCTTGCACCATCCCCGACGCATGGGCCCGAGGGTATTTATTACCGGGCACTGTCGCGCTTCTCCGCCGCCTTCGCCCTCTTGGCCGACGCCGCCTTCCTGCTGCTGGGCGGGGAGCTCAAGCGCAAGGAGAAACTGTCCGGGCGTTTCGCCGATGCGCTGGGTCATATGTATATGTGCTCGGCCGTACTCAAGCGCTACGCCGACGACGGCCGGCCGGCAGCGGACCTGCCGCTGGTACATTGGGGTTGCCGCTACTGCCTGCACCATATCGAGGAGGCCCTGGACGGCATTCTGCGTAATTTCCCGCTACGCCTGGCGGCGGCGGGGTTGCGCCCACTTATCTTCCCCCTCGGACGGCGCTGGCATGTGCCCTCCGACCGGCTCGGTCATCAGGTGGCGGCACTGCTGCTGTCCCCCTCCGACACCCGAGAACGCCTGACCGACGGCATCTATGCACCGGACGATGCGGCCGATCCGATCGGTCGCCTGGAGCATGCGCTACAGCTGGCGATCCGTGCCGAGGCCGTGGAGGCACGGCTCAAGAAGAAGGGTCTGCGTGCCGATACCCAGATGCCATCCGCGGCCTGGCTGCAGGCAATGATGGAGCAGGGGCATATCACGGCCGAGGAGCAGGGGCTGCTGAATGATTTCCGGGAGGTGGCATTGCTGGTGATCCAGGTTGATGATTTCGCACCCGGAAAGCGGCCCGCGAAAAAGGCAGCGAAGGTCACGCCGAAAGGGACTGCGAAGGCAGAGCCGAAACCCAGGCGGGCGACTACAACCCGGCGCTGATCTTCCAGCCGTCCGCGGTTTTCTGTAGATCCACCTGCTCGCGCTCGACGATGGCACGCCAGGTGTGATCCCGGCTCACGCGCAGGCGATAGCTCTGTGCGCACTGGGCATGCGTGGGATCGAGCACACGGATGGTACGGTCGAAGGAATGCATTTGCAGCTGGTCGAAGCGGCCGAACATGTCGGTCATTTGGGCCACGATATCGGCCTTGCTCTGGCCATGATCGCGGTACTCGGCGAGCAGCAGCTTGCTGTAGGTACGGATGTCCTTGTGGCTGATGGCTCGATCACGGGCATCCATAACCGAGCTGATCTCGACCTTCTGTACCTCGGAGCAGCCCGAGAGCGGAGCGGCTGCGGCGAGTAACAGGCAGGCGGCGACGATGCGGGGCTTAAAGAAGGGCCTTGGCCTTTTCACTCCACTTGCCTCGGGGGTAGTTGGCGCGCAGCAGCATGGCCGTTTGCCGTGCGTCTGCCTTCAGGCCGAGCGCCGCATACGAGGCGGCGAGGTAGTACAGAGCCGGTTCGATGGACGGCGTGGTCTGGTAGGAACGGATGACCACCTGGAAGCGGTTGACGGCGGCCACGTATTGTTTGTGCTTGTAGTAGAACTCCCCGACCGTCACCTCGTGTTTGGCCAGGTTATTGTACAGATGCTGCAAATGGCTGGCGGCATCCTTGGCATAGGTGGTGCCCGGATGCTCGTCGATGACGCGCTGGAAGCCCTTGATGGCCTTGTGGGTCTCCGACTGGTCGCGCTCGGGCGGCGAGATCTCGTGGTAATGCGTCATGGCCAGCAGGTATTCCGCATACACGACGTCCGGATGTCGCGGATGCCGCCGGATGAACTCCTCGCAGATGGTTTCGGCCAGCGGCAGCTCATCGTCCTTGAAGGCGGCATAGGCGCGCAGCAGCTCCGCCTCGGCGGTGTAGTGGCTGTACGGGTGGTTCGAGGCGTATTTCTCGAGGAACATCGTCGCCCGGCTGTAGTAGCCATCATGGACCATGCTCTTGGCCTTCATGTAGTCGGCCTTCGGCGTCGTCATCTTGATCTCTTTCTTGGCGCATGCGCCAAGGGCAAGGAGGGTGATGGCCATCGCGAGCCAGAGCGGGGAACGGGTAATCTGCATGGGTCGGCAGTCTAGGGGGAGGGCGCCCAGGCGGCAACGGCGAGGTGGCGGCCGGTGCGCCCCTCGTCCCGTCGATGCGAGAACAGCTGTGCCGGGTGGCAGGCGGTGCAGATGGCGTGGTGCTCGATCGAGACCTGGGGAATGCCGCAGGCGATCAGCTGCCGGGCGTTGAGCAGGGCCAGGTCGGCATGGATGACGTCATCGATGCGCCGGAAGGCATCGGCGGGTTCGGGGTAGCCAAGTTTGCCGGCCGTGTCGGTGCCGATGGCATAGCAGCAGGGGCCGATACAGGGACCGATGGCCGCCAGCAGTTCGTCTGGCTGCGAGCCGGCTGCTCGCATGGCTTCCACGGCGCGGGTGACCGCCTGCAGGGCAGTGCCGCGCCAGCCGGCATGTACGGCCGCCAGTCGGCGGCGGCGGGGATCGGCGAGCAGGATGGGTACGCAGTCGGCGGTGCGTACACCGACGGCCGCATCCGACGCACCGGTGAGCAGGATATCGGCCGCCACGTCGTGGGCCGTTCCCGGGCCATGGCAACGCAGGATCGCATCGCCATGGCATTGGCGGGCGGTGTGCGGCATCGGCAGCCCGGCAGCCGCGAGGAAGCGCTGTAGATTGGTTTCGACATGGGCCTCGTCGTCGCCCAGGCCATGGCCGAGGTTCAGCGTATCGAACGGCGGTTCGCTGACACCGCCACCACGCAGGGAGAAGACGCCCAGTGCCCCGTGGCGTGCGAACAGTGCCGAGGTGACGCTCATCGCGGATTCAGGCATAGGCTGCATCCAGGGCGTCCGAGAGTTGTTGTAGGTCGGCCGGTAGGGGGGCTTCGATGCGTAGCGGCGCATCGCTGATCGGGTGCTGGAAGGCGAGGATTTCGGCGTGCAGGGCCTGGCGGCCCAGGGCCGTGATGGTGCTGCGCGCCGGCTCGGGGACGCCCTTTCCGGCATGGAAACTGCGTCCGTAGGTGGGATCCTTCAGTACCGGGATGCCCTCATGCGCCAGGTGCACGCGGATCTGGTGCGTGCGGCCGGTATGCAGGGTCAGGCGCATGCGGCAGAAGTCGTCGGCATATGCCCGCTCCAGCGCCGCATCCGTGACCGCCGCCTTGCCGTCCGTACGCACGGACATCTTCTGTCTATGTTGGGGATGCCTGCCCAGCGGCGAGTCGATGCGCTTGCGCCGCCAACGCGGCACGCCCCGGCACCAGGCCAGGTACTGCCGGTCCAGCGCATGCGCCGCGAACATGTCGGTCAGTCGCCGATGGGCCGCCTCCGTCTTGGCGATGACAAGGCTGCCCGACGTGTCCTTGTCCAGCCGGTGCACGATGCCCGGGCGCTCGACACCGTTGATGCCCGGCAGGCTGTCGCAATGGTGGAGCAGGGCGTGCACCAGGGTGCCCTCGGCATGGCCATGGCTCGGATGCACGACGATGCCGGCGGGCTTGTTGACGACGATCAGGTGTTCGTCTTCAAAGAGGATATCCAGGGCGATGGCCTCGGGCGTGAGCGACATCGGTGCGACCGGCGGCAGGTCGATGCTATAGGCCTCGCCGGCACTGGCGCGATCGGCAGCCTTGCAGGATCGCCCGTCTTTCAGGATATGCGCCCCGTCGAGCAGGGCGCGGATGCGGCTGCGCGACAGTCCGGTCAGGTCGGCCAGGGCCTGGTCCAGGCGCCGGCCGTGCAGGCTGTCCGGGATGACGACGTCGGTCATCCCGATGCCCGCATTCATTCCCCGGCCGGAACCGCCGGCTGACTGTCCGGAGCGCGCGTCTCGCCGCCCGTCGCCTCGGGAGCGGCGCCTTGCTCACCGGTGCGGTTGCTTGGACGGCGGCGGCGGCGGCGGGGACGACGGCGCTTCTGTGCATCCTCGTCGCCGCCGTTCTCGCTATTCTCTGCATTCGCCTTGGCAGCGTCGGGCCTTTCCGGTCGTTCGCGCCTGGGCCTCTGGCGCTCTGTCTGCTCCTGCCCGTCCTGGGCGTTGTCGCCCGCCTGCTGCGGCTTGCGCCCGCCGCGACGGTTGCGGCCGCCACGGCGGCCTCGGCGCGCACCCTGGCTGGGCGCCGCGGGCTCGGCCTTTTTCACAACCTCCGGCTCCGGGGCTTCCGGCTTGCTGCCCAGCAGTTTGCCGAACAGGGAGGCCAGCAGTGAGGGCTTCTTGGGCTTGGCTTCGGGCTCTTCCTCCGGGGCCCTCGGCACGCCGACAATCGGCTCCAGCGGCTTGAGCTTGCGCCCGGGACGCGGCGGCTTCTTGCCCTTGGTGGTGTCCTCGAGCACCTCGATCTTCTGCTGGTTGTTGTCGCTCCAGTGGCGTTCGATGCGGTAGTGCGGAATCTCCAGTTCCTGGCGGATCTGCAGCGTCACCTGGATCTCGTACAGCGCCTCGATGCGCGCCACGTCGTCGCGCTTGTTGTTCATCAGATACTCGCCGGTATCCGAGGGCACCTGTACCACCAGCGTCGGCTTCTTTCCGGCCTCCGCCATGTTCTCGATGCGTGTCAGCATGTGCAGCGCCATCGACTCGGTGGTCAGCACGGAGCCGCGGCCGTGGCAGCGCGGGCACATCTCGGTCGTCGATTCGCGCACCGAGGGGTGCAGGCGCTGGCGGGACATCTCCAGCAGGCCGAAGCGGGAGATGCGGGCCATCTGGATGCGCGCCTTGTCGCCCTTGCAGGCATCGCGCAGCGTTTCCTCGACCTGCTGTGCGTGCTTGCGCGAGGCCATGTCGATGAAGTCGATGACGACCAGACCGCCGATGTCGCGAATCCTGAGCTGGCGGGCGACCTCGCGCGCCGCCTCGAGGTTGGTGGCGACCGCGGTGTCGTCGATATGCTTGCTGCCCGTCGAACGCGAGGAGTTGACGTCGATGGAGGTCAGCGCCTCGGTGGGATCGAAGACGATGGAACCGCCGGAAGGAAGGCGGATCTCACGCTCGTGGATCTCCTCGCATTGATCTTCGACCTTGTAGTGGCGGAACAGCGGTTTCTTGCCGCGGTACAGCTTGACGAGCTTCTCCTTACCGGGAAGCACGGCATGCACGAACTGCTTGGTGCGCTCGTAGATATCGTAGTTGTCGACCCAGATCTCGGCGATGTCGTCGGTGAAGTGGTCGCGGATGGCGCGCGTGGCCAGATCGCCCTCGAGGTAGATCAAGGAGGGCAGCGGCGCGTTCTGGCTCTTGATGCGGATTTCGTCCCAAAGCCGGGACAGGTAGGCGTAGTCGCGCTGCAACGCTTCCAGCGTCTGGTCCTTGCCGGCGGTGCGCAGGATCAGACCCATGTTCTCCGGCACGTTCAGCTGGGCCAGAATCTGCTTCATGGCCAGGCGATCTTCCTCGTCGAGCTTGCGGGAGATGCCGCCACGTTCGGTGTTCGGGCTGAGCACCAGATAACGGCCGGCCAGCGAGATGTAGGTGGTCAGCGCCGCGCCCTTGGTGCCGCGCTCTTCCTTGACGACCTGTATCAGGATCGGCTGCTTGTGCTCCAGCACGTCCTGGATGCTGACGTTGCGGTGATCGAGCGTCTTGTCGACCCCGTCCTTCCAGTACTCCGGATGGATCTCGTTCAGCGGCAGAAATCCCTGCCGTGCCGAGCCGTATTCGACGAAGGCCGCCTGCAGGCTCGGCTCGATCTTGGTGATCGTACCCTTGTAGATATTGCTCTTGGTCTGGACCTTCTGGGCCGACTCGATGTCGAGTTCCTGAAGATAATCGTCGACGACGATGGCGACCCGGCTTTCCTCCTCATGGGAGGCATTGATCAGCATGCGCTTGCTCATTTCACCACTTCCTGTGGCCGTCTGAGGATTGGCTGATGCACACGCCCGCCCCCGGAACCATATCGGTCCGGGAGGCACGCTGATTCAGTTGTCGGCCGCGGTGCGGAACGCTTTCCGCCCTGCGGCACAAATCTTCAGACAAGACCTTTTTATGTATGCAGGCTCAACACGGCGTCATGGGACGGAAGCGCACGGCGGGAATCCGGTCAGCGAAGGCCAGGATCCGTCACAGCCATCGACAACCCGCATCCTCTTTATCCGCCTCGGCGGAGAGGTTATCGTACCCGGGTTGGTCGTTCATGCTTGCACCATCGCAGCATAACGCCCGCGGAGCATCACTACATCCGCCCAAAGCTAAAGATCGGAGGCTTTTTTGGCAAGCACGCCCTCTGCTGAGGCCTATCTGGATATCGATGCCGGGGAGTCCGGCAGCCGCCTGGACCGGGCGCTGCAGCGTTTGCTCGGCGACGGCCAGCGGCCACTGATCATGCGCCTGATCCGCAAGGGGAACGTGCGCGTCAATGGCTGCAGGGCGAGGCCAGAGCAGCGACTGGCCGTCGGCGACCGTATTTTCCTGCCGGCCAGTCTGCGTCCGGGGGCGGCTTCCCAGACGGAGCCGTCGCAGGCCGGCATGGCGCCGGCACTGCTGAAGCGCGCGGCAGATGCGCCTACCCTGTATGAGGACGACTGGCTGCTTGCGGTGGACAAGCCGCCGGGACTGGTTGTGCACGGCGGGTCCGGCCATGAGGCAGGGCTCATCGAAGTGTGGAAGCGGTTGCGCGGGCTACCGGATCTCAGGCTGGCGCATCGGCTGGATCGCGACACCTCTGGGGTGCTGCTGCTGGCCAAGAGCCTTGTGGCGCTGCGTCGGCTCACCGCATCCTTCCGTGAGCGCGACATGCAGAAGACCTATTTCGCGCTGGTGGCCGGCCATCCCTATGTGCATGCCGGGCGTATGCGCGCGCAGCTGGCGAAGGGGATGGTGCGCGGCGGCGAGCGCATGGTCGTGGATGCCGAGGTCGGCAAGGAGGCCGTCACCGATTTCCAGGTCATGCTCGAAGGGCGGAGCCATGATTTCGACTGGGCCATGGTGGCGCTGAACCCGCACAGCGGACGTACGCACCAGCTCAGGGTGCAGTTGCAGGGCGAGGGGCACGCGATCCTCGGCGATACCAAGTATGCTGGGCGCGATGCACTGGCGGCGTTCCGGGCCGCGGGTGGCAGGGGCCTGATGCTGCACGCCTGGCGCCTGCGTTTTGCGCATCCGGTGACGGGCAAGGCCATGGAGATACGGGCGCCGCTTCCGGAGAACTGGCGCATCATGTTGTCGGGGCAAGGGGGATCATCATGAAGGGAAGCTGTTTGTGCGGGGCGGTGGCCTATGAGGTCGATCGGCTGGTCGGGCCGGTGCGCTACTGCCATTGCCGTACCTGCCAGAAGGCGCAGGGTGCAGCCTTCGCGCCGACCGCTCGCGTCCAACGCGAGCATTTCCGCTGGCTTAAGGGGGAAGACAGGCTGTCCGCCTTCGCGTCCACACCTGGCAAGCTGCGCCGCTTCTGTTCCGTTTGCGGCTCGCATCTGCTGGCTGAATGGCTGGACCAGCCGCAGGTGATCCTGCGCGTGGCCACGCTCGACGAGAATCCACATCCGACGGCCTATGCCCATATCTGGGTGTCGCACGATGAGCCCTGGATGCATCTCGGCGCGGACGTGCCGGCCTATGCCGAGTTCCCGCCGCCGGAGGCCTGAGCATGGTCGAAGAGGTGTTGCACTTCTGGTTCGAGGAGCTGGAACCCAGGCAGTGGTGGGCGAAGGATGCAGCGCTGGATCAGGCGATCGGCGAACGGTTTTCGGAGATCCACCGTATGGCCTGCCGCTGCGAGCTCGCGGACTGGCGGGCAGACGCCCGCGGCAGGCTGGCCGAGATCATCGTGCTCGACCAGTTCTCGCGCAACCTGTACCGGGATTCACCGCTGGCCTTCGCCAACGATGCGCTGGCCCTGGCCCTGGCGCAGGAGGCCATCGACCGGGGCATGGACGGGGAATTGCAGCCGGTGGAACGCAGCTTCATATACATGCCGTTCATGCACAGCGAATCGGCTAAGATCCACGAAATCGCCGTGGGTCTGTTCGAGGCCAACGGCATCGCCGGCAACCTCGAATTCGAATACAAACACAAGCGCATCATCGATCGCTTCGGCCGCTATCCGCACCGCAACGCCGTGCTCGGCCGCGCCTCGACGGAGGCGGAGACAGCCTTCCTGCGCGAGCCGGACTCCAGCTTCTAAGGGGTATGGAATAATGATCGCCAAGCTCATTGCTGCGCTGGCCGCGGCCATCATCGCCGTGATCTCCAGGCTCGGCTACGGCGGCATCGTGCTGCTGATGGCCATCGAGAGCGCCTGTATCCCGCTGCCGTCCGAGATCATCATGCCCTTTTCCGGCTTCCTGGTGTTCAAGGGCGAGATGCAGCTGTCCGTCGTCGCCCTGGCGGGTGCGGCCGGCTGCCTGCTCGGTTCATGGGTGGCCTATGCCCTTGGCGCCTGGGGCGGGAGGCCGCTGATCGAGGCCTACGGCAGATACGTGCTGATCTCGCATCACGACCTGGATCTGGCCGACCGCTGGTTCGCCCGGCACGGGGATATCACGATCTTCGTTGGTCGCCTGCTGCCGGTGGTGCGCACCTTCATCGCCTTTCCCGCCGGCGTGGCGCGCATGCCGCTATGGCGCTTCAGTGTCTATACCTTCGCCGGCTCCCTGATCTGGTGCTGGGCCCTGGCCTGGATCGGCAAGAAGCTCGGCGAGAACTGGGATACCCTCGGGGTCTATTTTCATCGCTTCGATGCACTGATCGGCGCCATCCTGGTCGCCGGCATCGTCTGGTATGTGCGCCGGCATCTGCGCCTGATGCGCCGGGGTTAGCATCGGCAGGGTTCCCGCCTCTAAGCCCCGTCTTTTTCGCACCATGCCCGCTCGATGCGACGGTCGGGGACCCGCCACATCAGGCACGAAGACATAGATGACGCCGGCGATCCATGGGCGCCAGAAGGCCATCTGTATGGCGACCAGATACAGTACGGGCGATAGCTTTCCCTTCAGATCCTTGCCGATGGCGAAGGCCAGCAGGGGCTCACGTCTCTGATTTTCGACTTGTTCCAGTAGATGCCGATATAGACGAAGCTCAACACATAGCTGAGGAAGACCGGGATCAACAGGCGCAACGCCGAGAGATCGGCACCGTTGGGTATCTTCATCTCCAGCACCATGATGGTGATGATGATGGCGAGTGCCCCGTCGCTTAACGCCTCAAGCCTATCCTTGTTCAAGCTCATTCATCCGTGTGTTTCGGTCCAATGCCGGTGCCAGCGCACCAGTTCGTCCGGAGGCAGGGGGTGGGAGATCAGATAGCCCTGGACGGTGTCGCATCCGAGGCGCTGGATTCGGTCCAGTTGCGCCTGGGTCTCGATGCCTTCGGCGATGACATTGAGTCCCATCTTGTTGCCGATGTCGATGATCAGTGCCACGAGAACATCGTCCTTCCTGTTTCCCTCCTCGACGCGGATGAAGGATTGGTCGATTTTCAATTCGTCGGCGGGAAGCATCCTGAGGTAGCTGAGGGAGGAGTAGCCCGTTCCGAAGTCGTCGATCGAGATACGCAGGCCCGTTTTTCGCATGTGAGCGAGAATCGCGATGGCCTTCCTGGCCTGGCGCATGATGGCGCTCTCGGTGATTTCGATGGTGATGCGCGATGGTTCGACGCTGTATTCCCGGCATAGGCCCAGCAGGTCTTCCGCCAGCTTTTCATTGAGGACGTCGTGCACGGAAACGTTGATCGAGATGTTGACCGACAGCCCTTGATCCTGCCACAGGGATAGCTGTTGTACCGCCTTTCTTAACACCCAATGGGTGATGTCGGTAATGATGCCGACCTGCTCGGCGAACGAGATCAATCTCGACACATCGTTTGTCGAGCCGTTGTTCAGGCGGATCAGAGCCTCGGCACCGATCACCCGGGATGTGGGTATATGCACCTTCGGCTGGTAATACAGTTCGAATTCGTTCTGAACGATGGCGCGGCGGATCTCGCCGAACAGCCGAATCCGGTCCTCGGCCTGCGATTCGTATTCCTGTTCGAACACGGAATAGGGCATCAGATTTTTTCTCGCGGTACTCAGGGCCATTCGGGCCCGCTGCAGCAGCAAGGATGTGTTATCGCCATGGTAGGGATGGATGGAAACCCCGATGGTGACCCCGATATCTACCGAGATGCCATCGATGTGGAACGGTGTTTCCAGCGTCTCACTGATCCTCTGGATGACCGGCTTGATCGCCTTGGCATCCAGATGCTGCAACAATATCCCGAATTCGTCGCCACTGGACCTGGCCGGACTGACGGATCCCTCGTCCACCTGTTGCATCAGCATGCCGAATTCGTCGCCGCTGATGCGGGAGATGATGTCCGATTTGCGCAACAGCGATTTCAGGCGGGATGCCATTTCGATGAGGACCTTGTCGCCGAATGCGTAGCCGAAAATCTGGTTGATTTCGGACAGGCCGTGCGGGTCGATGACAAACAGGGCCATGATCCAGCTGTTGCGCGTAGCCAGCTTCATCTCCTGTTCCACCAGCTCCATGAACAGCTTGCGGCTGGGCAGCCCCGTCAGTTCATCCTGCATCTCGTAGAATTTTCGCTGTTCGTGAATGACATGATCGCGTAGCGGGGACATCAGGAATCGGTAGA
>CAVXSB010000016.1:0-20286 GCA_963764315.1 uncultured Zetaproteobacteria bacterium | reverse complement strand
GGCAAGCCCGATGGCTTTTGCCACATCACCGCGGCGGCGGCCCGGGGAGTTCCTGTTGCCCTTGCCCGTCGGCCGGTTATGGGGAATCGGTCCACGGGCGGCCGCGCGATTGCAGGCAGCGGGCCTTGCGACGATTGGAGATCTGGCGGCGGCCGCGGACGCGGTCCTGGCGCGCCTGCTAGGCAGGTCCGCGGGGCGCTTCCAGGCTCTGGCCCGGGGGCTGGACGATCGTGAGGTCGTCCCCGGCCGTCCGGAAAAATCCATCAGCCGCGAGCAGACGTTCGAGCAGGATATTCACGCGCTGCGGGAAATGGAGCGAAAGCTGCTGGCCCTGGCCGAGGGGGTCGGGAGCGCCTCCGCCGGAAGCGTCTGTGCGAAACGACCATCATGGTGAAGATACGAACGGGAGCCTGGAGAATTTACACCCGCAGCCGGACACTGGCACAGGCGACCGCCTCCACCCGCGAGATCCATCGTTGCGCCGCATCGCTGCTGGCAACGTGGCGGCGCGATCATCCCCACGAGGGGATCCGCCTGCTGGGTGTCGGCGTGAGCGGTCTCGAACACGCCGGGCAGGCCGCGTTGTTCGACGCTGGATGAACAAGGTTGTACGCCCCGGATATCCGGTGAATTGCTACGAGCCGGACATGCACTTTCCGGATGGAAAATTGATGATGGCCAGAATGGTCGATGCGCGCTATCGGGAAGGTTGTGTTGCCAGCATTTTCCCGGAGATCGGGCTGCAACCGAACTACAAGGTTACCTTCAAGCGGAAGGTCTATTACCCGAGATATGGCCGATATCTGACACGGGATGGCAAGCACAAGGATGTGCTGATGATTCCGGCTGAGGAATATCGGCACTATGCTGGCCACGAATGCCTGAAAGCGATCGGTGATCGGGAATTCCGATATATTGAAGCCGATCACGAATATGCATGTAAAACGTACGGTTCTGGCAATGGCAAGCTGTTCTCGTGCAAGCAAATGGAATAGACGACGGAAGACGAGGGTCCGCTTCTAGCTGGAGTTTACCGGTCGCGGAATCGCTGCCGGTCGTATTCGCGTCAGGGTTTGGCTTTTCGGACGTGGCGGTGCATGGCGCGGATGCGCATGACGTCGGCGAACATGCGCGCGGGGTCGGCTAGCATGCGCACCTTCGAGTTCGGCTCGTTGACCCAGCGCACCGGGATCTCGGCGATGGCGTAGCCCAGGTGATGGGCGAGATAAATGATCTCCACGTCGAAGCTGAAGCCGTCGAGGCGGGCCTCGGCGAAGATGCGGGCGGCGGCCTCGGCGGTGAAGGCCTTGAAGCCGCACTGCGTGTCCTTCATGGGTAGCCCGACGATGCTGCGCATGATCAGATTGAAGCCCTTGACCCATATGCTCGCGCAGCCAGGACTGGTGCACCTCGATATCCGATTCCGGATGCTGGCGCGAGGCGATGACGACGTCGGCGCCGACGTCCACGGCGGCAAATACCCGCTCCACCTCGCTCACATGGGTGGAATGGTCGGCATCCATGAACAGGCGGATATCGCCTGCGGCCTCCAGCATGCCGCGCCGGACCGCCGCCCCCTTGCCCCTGTTTTCGGGCTGAAGCAGCAGACGGGTGTGTGGATTCTTCTCCGTCCATGCGCGCACCGTATCCGCGGTGGCATCCGTGCTGCCGTCGTCGACGACGATGAGCTCGTAGTCGCCGGCATGATGCGTATCCAGCCAGGCGCAGGCGGCCTCCAGAGTGGCCGGCAGGCGGTCCGCCTCGTTAAAGGCGGGAACGATGACCGACAGCCTCATGGCGTTTTGGGCCGGGCGGGCACGAGGTAAAGCATATAGCCGCCGCTGTCATAGGTCGGGGCCGGCAGGTGCAGCTTGGCGAGCCGGGAAGCGTTGTCAGAGCGCAGCACCAGGGCGTAGGGCGGTGAAAGCCTGGTCAGGGCGGCTGGTTTTCTCCTCGATGCGGTAGTTGCGGCCGGCATAGAAGGAGATCGACGGGGCGTTGAGCGCCAGGCTGTAGACGGGGGCGGGCGCCGGCAGCTGGCGGATGCGCTCGGCGATGGCCATGGTCGGGGCCTGCAGCAGACGCCCGGCGAAGCCGCCGACGCCGACCAGCAGCGCCGTCTGCAGCACGAGGCCGAGCACGACGAAGCGGATGGCCAGCGAGCTCAAGGCCAGGCGTTTGCCGCCGGTGAGCACGGCGACCAGGGCCAGCAGCACGACCAGGCCGGCGACGGCGAGGCCGGTCGAGGGGGCGATCGGCAGGGCCACGATGGCCATGGCCCTGGGGTTGTGCACGAGATGCGTCAGCATCGGGTAGAGCCAGGGCAGGGCGGTGACAATCAATCCCACGGGCAGGATCACGGCGAGGGTGAGCCCGCGGATCCAGCGCCGGGAGGGTTCGTATTCGCCGTGCAGCAGCGTCGCCAGGCCCAGGGCCAGGGCCGGATAGATGCAGGAGATGTAGTGCGGGAGCTTCGTCTGGGCGAAGCTGAACAGCACGATCACCGAAAGCACCCAGACGACGCTGAAGCGGAGCAGGGAGCGCGCCTCGGGGTCCGACGTTTCGCCGCGAGCGAAGGCGCGGCGGAAGTAGGCCGGCAGCCAGCCGATCCAGGGCAAGGACGAGATCAGGAAGACGACGATGTAGTAGCCCCAGTTGCCGCCGTGCCCCTGCATGGGATGCAGGGCGCGGCCGATGTTCTGCACCCAGAGAAATTCGTACAGGAAGTGCGGGCCGTTCTTGATCAGGATCAACAGATACCAGGGCGTGGCGGTCAGCAGGAACAGTCCGAGGCAGGGCCACCACGGGAAGCGCGCCACGCAGCCGCGCATATCGCCGGCCCACAGCCGGTCCAGCCCCATGACCATCAGCGGCACCACCACCCCGACCGGTCCCTTGACGCTGACCGCCGCCCCCATGGCGGCGGCCATGGCCCAGGCCAGTCGTGAGGAACCGCCGCGGATCCACAACGGCAACTGACGAGGGCGGCGGCGATGAAGAAATTCAGCACCGCGTCGAGGATGGCGGCATGGGCCAGGAGCCCCACCTCCAGCATGCTCAGGAAGATGCCTGCGGCCATCAGGCCGAAGCGGCGATCCTTCAGGCGCGAGGCGCCGGCGAACAGCACCCAGGCGGTCAGCAGCGTGAAGACGGCGGAGGGCAGGCGGGCGGCGAAGGCGTTCTCCCCGAAGAGCTTGAACGAGATGTCCATCAGGTAATAGGTGAACGGGGGCTTTTCGAAGAATTGCATGCCGTTGGCGGTGGGCACGATCCACTGGCCATGGTGCATCATGTCCAGGGCCGTCTGGGCGTAGACGGTCTCGTCGTAGTCGAACAGCGGCGCCAGTCCCAGCCCGGGCAGCGTCAGCACCGCCCAAGACAGCAGCAAAAGAAGTGGATAGATTGGGTTGCGCAGATCCGGGGAGAGTGTCATCGATCGCCTTGTGCGGTGAGAATATTCAAGCATACGCTCGCGGATAATCTAAACCTTTCAGGCCGCGGATGCATCCGCGAGCAACAGGCAGGCGAGGGGAAACGGCGATTTTGAACCGCAAGGCGATGATGGTGGCGATCAAGCTGGGCATCACGGCGCTGCTGCTGGCGGCGGTGCTGTCCTATGTCGACCTGCATGCGCTGTGGCAGAAGGTGCGCGCCGTGGATCCGCGCTGGCTGGTGCTGTCCTGGGGATGCCTTGTCGTCGGCTATGTGCTGTGCGGCGTGCGCTGGGCCTGGATGGCTGAGGGCCTGGGCCTGTCGGTGTCGATGTCGCGCAAAATCTATCTGTATTTCCTCGGCATGTTCGCCAGCCTCTTCCTGCCGTCCACGATCGGCGGCGATGTGCTCCGCGGCATCCTGCTGGCCAGGGGCGAGGGGCGTAAGGGGGTCGGGTGGCAGGCGACGGCCAGTGTGCTGCTCGACCGCATCAACGGCCTGTATGCCTTGTCGCTGCTGGTCAGCCTGGCCATGTTTTCCTTCCACTGGCCAATGGTCTGGTGGCTCGGTTGGGGCATCGGGATGGCGGCCATGTGGATCGGGCTGCTGCTCTACCCACGGCTGCACGACTACATTCCGCCCCGTTTTTCGGCCATACGCAGCCTGCCCATCGGGGAGCGGTTGCTGCGCTTGCGCTGGTGGCAGAGCCTGCCCGTCTCGTTCGTCTTCCAGGTGCTGATCGTGCAGGCGCACGTGTTTCTCGGCATGGCCGTCGGCCTGCATATGAGCTGGGCGGCGTTTGCGGTTATGGTCGGACTTGTCGGCCTGATGGCCTTTTTGCCGATCTCGCTGAACGGCCTGGGGGTGCGGGAGGCGGGTTATGTCGGCTTTGCCGTCTATTTCGGCGCCGATGCCTCGGCGGCGGCGGCGATGTCGGTGCTCTGGCTGGTCGTGCTGAGTCTGGCCTCGCTGCCCGGGGCCGTGGTGCTGTGGCGCCTGGGTGGGCTCCGCAGCTTCCGCCGTTAGGCCCTGTTTCCGTCCTGCTGCGTTATTGCTCAAGCACACGACGCTCGCCATGCCTTGCAGGGCCACTGGCCCCGTATCGGCCCCATCGAACTCGGGCCTAGACGAGATTCTCTTTCAGCCGTTTGACCGTCTGTGCCGTGCGCTTGTCGATATAGGTATCCAAGGCGTTGGCGATGGCCGGATAGGCGTCGCGCAGGGTGCGCAGCGTCTCCGCGTTCAACTCCAGCACGTCCGTGCCGCTGGCGGCGATGGCGGAATAGGCGAGCTGGGTGCCGTTCTTGGTCGCGACCTCGCCCAACAGATCGTTGTCCCGCCGAATCTCGAGCAGAATCTCGGCACCGCTCTTGTTCAGGTAACGCACCTCGACCTCGCCGGACAGGATCAGCAATACCGAGGCCGGCGCATCCCCCTGGGAGAACAGGCGCGTGCCGCCCTCGAAGAAGCGGATCGGCAGCTGGCGGGACAGCATCGCGCGCGCCTCGGCGGGCATGGTGGCGAACACCGGATGGCTGAAGAAGAAGCTGTCGAGCATGCGCTTGGTCAGCATCCGCGTCAGGGACTCCCGGAAGGTGCGGTCGGATTCGAGCACCTGCTGGATGGCCGGGATGTCGACGCGGATGATGCGGCTGGGTTCGATGGTATAGACCGAGGCGTAGCGGGATTTGCGGCGCAAGACCCCGAATTCGCCGTAGATATCCCCGGGACCGAGCTTGGCGATGACCCTGAGCTGGGTGCCGACCTGCTTGCCGATGGCCAGCCGGCCGGTTTCGATGAAATACAGGTCGTGCGGAGTATCGCCCTCGTGCAGCAGCTCCACGCCTTTGGAAACGTGCATGATGCGGGCCGATTGCTGCAGCGTGCGCATGCTCACCGCGGACAGTCCCTCCAGCAGCGGGAAACGCCCGGCATTGAGCAGCGTCGCCTGATCCTTCGGCGGCTGTACCCCGGAAAGGTCGAGAAAATCGGAATCGGCGTTCACGTATTCTCCTTTTTCAACCGTGAAGATTCTAGCAGGTATTCCGAGAATTTATATGCGCGTACTCATGCAAATGGTGAGTTTATTGCGCCTAATCGATCTCCAGCCGGCAGGGGTGGCGTGTAAGGTTCTGGCAGCCCCCCTCGCGTACCACCACCATGTCTTCGAGCCGCACCCCGCCCAGCTGCGGGTAATACAGCCCCGGCTCGACGGTGACCACCTGGCCTGCGGCCAGGACGTCGCCACGCGAGGAGAGGCGTGGAGACTCATGGATCTCCAGGCCGACGCCGTGGCCGGTGCCATGGAAAAAGCCGACCTGGCGCCCGCGTCGCAGGCCGGTGGCATTGCCCTGGGCCGCAAAGAAATCGCTGATGCGCCGGTGGATATCCGCACCATCGGCCCCGGCCATGACCCGCTCCAGGCCGATGCGCTGCCCCTGCCGCACGGTTTCATACAGTCGGCGCAGCTCGGGGCTGGCCTTGCCCTTGACGTAGGTGCGGGTCATGTCGCCCCAGTAACCGGTGGCCATGACGCGCGGGAAGATATCGATGATGACCGGCTGGTGGGCGCGGATATGGCCATGGCCGACATTGTGGGGATCGGCCCCCTCCCGGCCGCAGGCGACGATGGTATGCGCCGGCATGGCGCCGTGGGCGACGAGCCAGGTTTCGATAGCCTGGCGCACATGCGCCGATTTGATGCGGGCGGCATGATCCGCATGCCTGAGGAAGCCCTTGGCATCGACGGTGCATGCGGCGAGGAAGCATTCGGCTTGTTGCATGGCCTGTCTGGTCAGGCGCTCGGCCCGGGCCAGGTGCCGGATCTCGTCCTCGGTCTTTACGGCCCTTTCGGGGAAAAGCGTGCCCGCGGACGGCCGGACCTCGAAACCCCAGGCGCGGAGTCGATCGGCATACTGCAGCGGAAAGCTGCCCGGTACCTGCAGGCTGCGGATGCCGCGATCATGCAGGAACGCCGCCGCGGCTCCCGCCAGCGTCGGCTCCCAGCCCCGCTCGCCTGCTTTCTCGCGCCAGGGCGTGTCCAGGTGTACCTCGGCCAGCTTCGACTGGTGCCTGGCGCGGTCCACTTCCAATGGCGAGAGCAGGCCATGCCATGATCCCCCGATGCCGATGGCGACGAAGGGGTCGGGCACGAACATGCCGGAGGCGTACAGCATGTCGGCATCATGCTCGGAGGCGGCGATCATCAGGTATGCGTGTTCAGTCATGGGTGGCTACTTCGGGCTCCTGGGCGATATCCTTTTCCATCAGTTCGCGAATGCTGATGGCGCCGAGCCATTCCTGTTGTTCGCGATCCATCCGGAAATACAGGCCCGACAGCGTACGGCCAATGACGCTGTCTTGCCAGTCTGCGGGAATGTGCATGGGGATCGCGTTCAGGGCATGGTAGACGCTGAACAGCGTCAGGCGATCGGCATCCTGGCCAAGCACCCAGGTATCTTCTTCATCATCCGCCGTGCGGCGCATCAGGCCCCGGGCGCTCAGGTGATCGAGCCACTCCTGCAGGATGTTGTCCGGCACCTCTGTTTCCCGAAGCAACTCGTCGGTACCGAGGCTGCGCCCTTCGGCCAGGGCCTCGGCGGCGCGCAACAGGATCAGGTGCGAAAAGAACTGCTGCACGCCGGGTTGCAGGAAGGCCACGTTCTCCTTCTTCGATTGCTCGGGGTGCTGCAGGCCGAAGGCCGTTTCCGCACCGAACAGGACGACGACCCAGACCAGATAGAGCCAGAGCAGGAAGATCGGCAGGGAGCCGAGGGCGCCGTACAGCAGCTCGTAGTTCGCAAGCTTCGTGACATAGAAGGCGAAAGCGATCTTGGTCAGTTCGAACAGGCAGCCGGCGATCAGGCCGCCGATGATGGCATAGCGGAACGGCACGGTGGTGTTCGGCAGCAGCATGTAAAGGAAGGCCAGGGCCAGCGAGGACATCAGCCAGGGAACCAGGAACGGGATCTCGCCGAGTACGCTCGCCCCTCCCTGCGCCACGTCGCGGATGATCGGCAGGGCGGTGAAGTAGGAGGTGATGGTGATCGAGGCGCCGAGCAGCACCGGGGCCAGCGTCAGGGTGGCCCAGAAGGTCATGAACTTGGACAGCCAGGGGCGGGTGCGGGAGATGCGCCAGATATGGTTGAAGGCCTCCTCGGTGGTGTTCAGCAGGGCGGTGGCCGTGAACAGCAGGCCGATGATGCCGAAGATGGACAACGCACCCGCCTTGCTGGCGATCTGCTCAAGGTAGACCTGCACCTCCTCCTGGCTGGTCGGCAGCAGGTATTGCAGCAGCATGTCGCGCACATGCGAGGCGACCTCGTTGAAGGCCTGGAAGCTGGTGAACACGGAGAAACCGAGGGCGACCAGCGGCACGATGGCCAGCAGCGACGCATAGGCCAGGGCCGAGGCCCGCTGGATGCACTTGTCTTCGACAAAGCGGGTGGTGACGCGGTACCAGAAGCGCAGTCCATGCGTGGCATACCGCCGCATGGAGGGCAGATCCCCGATCTCGCTGATGTCCATATCCAGGATCTTCTGGAGGAGGTGTTTCGGCCTGATCATCAAAGCTCCTGTCCGGCATCGCCGCATGCTCAGCGAGTGATAGCATAAATCCTTGGCGATGGCACCGGCCTTGAACGGCGCCACGGCCTGTCGGGCTATTCGTCAATATTATGCGGATGGATCATGCCTGCACACGCGATTCGTCAAGCCCCATTGCCTATGGCATGCTGAGGCTGTGCGGTGGGACGCATGCTAGGCTACAGGTGGAAGCCTTGAGCCCGAATGAGAGGGAGGCGCGGATGCGAGTGCCTTTGGGTGGAATCAGATACGCTGGAATGCGGCGATGTTCCGGAGAGCGGCGATGACGGCCGATCTTACGCGGCTGCTGCTTGTCGAGGATGACGAGGCCCTGGCCGCGCTGCTGGAGGAGTACCTCGGCGAGGCAGGCTATGCGGTGACCGTATGCCGGCGGGGGGATACGGCGCTGGAGACGCTCAAAAAGGCCCGGTTCGACCTGGTGTTGACGGATATCGTGCTGCCCGGTGCCGACGGATTGACGATTCTGCAGCAGGCCGGCGCGGAACCGGTGCGAACGCTGGTGATCCTGATGACGGGCTATTCGGGTGTCGAGGATGCCCTGCATGCCGTCGAGAAGGGCGCCTACGACTTCGTCAGCAAGCCCTTCCAGCTTCCGGAGATCCTCGTGCGCCTGGATAACGCGCGCAAGTACCAGCAGTTGCTGCGGACGCTGGAGCCGTATACCCAGGCCTGACGCCTGCCCATTGCCGTTGCCGGGACAAGCGGGCTAGCGTTCCTCCGGCGTCAGGGCGCGGATGCTCAGGGCATGGATCGTCGGGCCGAACTCGGCGGCCAGGGCCTGCATGACCATGCGCTGCCGATCGATGCGCGATTGACCGCGGAAACGATCGGCCACGATGCGTACCTGGAAATGGCCGCCGCCGCTTTCCCGGGCACCTGCATGGCCGGCATGTTTCCACGATTCATCCTCGATGTTCAGCTCGATAGGCTGCAGTTCGTGCGTCAGGATCTCCCGGATGCGTTCGACGCGTGTGCCCACGATCAGGCCCCCGGTTTCTGGCGATAGAGCACGAAGGTCTTGCCGATCTGCTGCACGAGGGTCGCCTTCGTGGCCGTGGCCAGGGTGTCGGCATATTGCTGCCGCTCAGCCTTCTCCCCTTGCTGGACCTGCACCTTGATCAGTTCATGTGTCGTCAGTGCCGCATCCGTTTCCCGGGTCAGCGATTCGGTGATGCCCTTCTGGCCGATGATGATGACGGGGCGCAGGTGATGGGCCGCGGCCTTCAATGCCTGGCGTTGCTTGACGGACAAGCTCATGGGGCCTCCGATGGATGGGTGTGGATTGCTGCGCTCACGGCGACGATTGTCCAGCCTTTCGCCGCCGTGGCAAGGACCCGGATCGCCGCTATTTCTCCGCCGTCGGCCCGGCATCGATAAGCCGTCGTATCAGCTGGGATATATCCTCCGGCGAGAAGGGCTTCCGGATGACGGCGCTATGTTTGATGTGTCGATCCGCAGCGGTTGTCTGCTCCCTGTCATAGCCGGTCGCGAAGATGATGGGGGTCTGATTACTTGATTGCCGCAGTGCCTTGGCCAGGTCCATGCCACCCATGCGCGGCATGACCACATCGGTGATGATCAGGGTGGGATCATGCGCGACTTTCAACAGTTCGATGGCGTCCTGCCCATCTGTGGCGGTCAGTACCACGTAGCCTAGGCTATTCAGCACGGCGCTCGTCGCGTTGCGGAGACTAGCCTCATCGTCCACCAGCAGGATGGTTTCTCCCCGCCCATGGATGGGACCGGAGGCGTCCGACGGCACCGTGAATGACGTTGCCGGCGACAGTTGTAACGGCAGGAAGAGATGAAACACGGTGCCTTCGCCGGGCAGGCTTTCGACCTCGATGAGACCACCATGCGCCTCGATGACGCCGTACACCATGGCCAGGCCAAGCCCCGTCCCCTTGCCGACTCCCTTGGTGCTGAAGAAGGGCTCGAAGATTTTTTTCAGATGGTCCTGCGGGATTCCTATGCCGTTGTCGCGGACGGCCAGGTGTGCAAAACGGCTGTTCTTGCAGCAGTCCGGGTGGCTTTTCAGAAAGGCGTCCGTGGCGGTGAAAGGCCCCAGGGAGCAGGTGATATGGGGGTTGTTTACTTCGGCAACTGCATCGCGGGCGTTGTTCAGCAGGTTCATGAGCACCTGTTGAAGCTGAGTGCCGTCGGCGTTGATAATCAGTTCCTCCTCGTCGATTTCGCAGGTGAACTCGATGTTTTCCGGGATGGCGGTCCTGGCCAGTTTCAGTCCTTCCTGTAAAAACGGGTTCAGGGTCAGGGGGGCGCGTACCGTCGTATCCTTACGCGCAAAGGCCAGCATATGCTTGATCATCTCGGCGGCGCGTTTGGTGAGGCTCTCGATATCAGCCATCCTGCTGGTCGCCTCTTCCGGGGCGCTGCTGATCTTGAGTTTGGCGAGATAGGTGCTGGCCTGGATCGCGGCCAGCATATTGTTGAAATCGTGGGCGATACCACCGACCAGGGTACCGATCGCCTCCATCTTCTGGGCCTGCAGGAACTGGTCTTCCATCCTTTTGAGATCGCTGATATCCCGCTGGATGCCGACGAAGTATAGGTTCTCACCAGCCTCGTCGTGCACGGGAAAGATCGAAAGCAGCGACGGGAAGAAGCTGCCGTCCTTGCGCCGGTCCACGACCGAACCGCTCCACGATTTTCCTTGCGAGATGGCATCCCACATATGGCTGTAGAACGCGTCGTCCTGGGCGCCGCTTTTCAGGATCGACGGCCTGTGCCCGACGGCCTCTTCTTCCGAGTAACCGGTGTTTCTGCAAAACGCCGGATTGACGTATTCGATGATGCCGGAGCGGTTGACGATTAGCACGCCCTCGCTGGTCTGCTCAACGACGCGCGACAGCCTAAGCAGCTCATCCTTGGATCGCTTGCGCTCGGTGATATCGCGGAAGAAACAACTGAGCTGGCCTTTTTTGACCAGATAGGAGGCACTGACCTCGACGTCGAGAATGCGCCCATCCTTGCATCGGTGCCTGGATTCGAAGCGATCGAAGCCACTGGAGATGACCTTCTGGATGTGCGCGGCTGTTTCTTCAGGGGTTTCGATAACCTCGAAGTCGGAGACGGTATGGTTGACGACCTCGTCGAGGGTAAAGCCGGTCATGCCGCAATAGGCAGTGTTGGCCTCGATGATGAGACCTTTTTCGCCGACCAGCCAATAGCCATCCGTCGTCGTCGCCAGCATGACCGTACGTTCCTCGGCCTTCTGCAGATATTGTTCCTCGATCTGCTTGCGTTCCGTGATGTCGACACAGGTGCCGACGATGAGGCTGGGACGGTCATTGCCGTTTCGTCGCGCAGGGAAGGCGCGAAGCCTGCAATATTTCCAGTGGCCATCCTGGTGGCGTAGGCGCACTTCTTTTTCGTATCGATGAAGGTGGCCGTCGACCATCTCGCGCAGGGCATGCAGTACACCTTCCCTTTCATCCGCATGGATCAGGCCGGACCAGTCGTCGATGCGCATGCTTCCGAGGTCGGCTCCGGCGTAGCCGAGCATGCCGTGGAGTAGCTGTGGGGGGAATTGGAATGCATCTGTTTTCGGATTCCAGTCCCACAATCCACCGTTCATGCCCCGCATGATCAGGTCGAATCGTTCCTGGTCGTGCTGCTGCCGGCGTACGGTCCATTGGGTATAGACGCTCAAGGCGAGGGCGATCAGCGACAGCAGTGCCCTGGACAGGGCATCGTTGACGGAGGGGTGGAACATGGCGGTCGAGAAATCGCTCGCATGGTGGCGATAGACCTGAAGGACGGCATCGGCCGGCCAGACCATGACGGCGATGATCGAGCCGATAACGATGAATATATTGCGCGCAAATCGGGCTGACATCCCTAGGCCTTCCTCCCTGCACCCTTCATCCTCATCTCCATTATGGTGAGATGCGGCAGCAATAGTCATGCCATGGCGGGCGTGTCCGGGCGCAGGGATGGCAAGGTCTGGCATGGCTCTTGCTCGAATCCGGGCATGCATAGGTTTCTATCCAACAGACGGCACGGGCCGGCGCACGGGTCCGGCGATGCGGACCGTGCGGTGAGGCGGCAGGCATCGGCGATTTGCGCCATGGTTGCGGCGCTGGCGATCACCGGCTGCGCACCGAAGGCCCCGCCGCTTTCCACCGCAGCCGATAAGCCGGCGCCTTCGGCCAGGCTCGATGCCCTCGAGGCGGCGCAGGCCGCCGCAAAATCCAGGCAGGATGCCCAAGAAAGCGCCATGCTTGCCATGCAGGAGCGCATCGCGCTGCTCGATTCCCGACTCGACATGATCGAGTACAGCCTCGGTATCGGGAAGGGCTCGCCGCATGCCTTGCAGCGGCCCACGGCCGCCAAGCCGAAGCCGGCGGTTTCGCCCCTTCCGGCGCCGGCACCGCATCCGGCACCGAAACCCGCTCCCGCCCCCATGCCGAAGAAGGTGGCCGCGAAGACCGCCGCGTCAACGAAGCCCACCCCCGTGCCGGAAAAGATGCCGGAGAAGGCTGCTGCGCCGACACCTGTTTCGCAGGCGGCGCCCGCCATGTCCAAGGAAGAGCAGGCAAAGATGCAGAAGGCCTTCGATGACACCATGCTGTTGTTGAAGTCCGGTGATTATGAGAAGGCCACATCGGCGCTGAAGACCTTCGTGCGTCAGTACCCGGATGCGGAACGCACGCCCGAGGCCCGATACTGGCTGGGTGAGTCCCTGTTCGCGCAGATGAAGGTGGCCCCGGCGGTCGATGCCTTGAAGGATTTCGAATCCATGCCCGTGACCACGCCCAAGCGGGCGCCGGCCCTGTTCAGGCTGGGGGCGGGCTATGAGCGTCTGGGTTCCAAGGCCGATGCCGCGCGGGCATTCGGTATCCTGCGCCGCGACTACCCGGGCACCATCGAGGCGAACAATGCGGCCAGGCAGTTGAAACAGCTCGGCGTTTCCGCGCCTCTGCCGCCAGCTCCCGAGCCGAAACCCCAGACGGCGGTGCAGTCGCCGGTCACGCAGCCCTGGGCGGTTAATATCGTCTCGCTGGACGTGCGTGCCGATGCCCGGAAGGCGCTTGCGCAGCTGCACAAACAGGGAATCCACGCGAAGATGATGAAGGTCAAGGTCGCCGGAAAGCTCTGGTACCGCCTGCGCATCACGGGCTATGCCAATCGTGCCGAGGCGGAAAGGGTGCGCCAGAGGATTATCGGCAGGGGCTATGCCGATGCCTGGGTGAGTCCCGAGTGAGTCCGGCCGCGGCTTCGCGTGCCTGCATGGGGCGGACGGATATCGCGGGCGTTGACGAGGCCGCATGTAAGGGAAAATTGACGCTTGACCCGTTCCGGTCGGGCAACGAGGTTGCGCGCGGGAAACATGAACTTGGGGGAAGCAGATGCTGGTAATCATCGGTTGGGTCATCGTGTTTGCTGCCGTGTTCGGTGGCTATGCCATTGAGGGAGGGCATCTGGCCGCCATGTTCCAGCCCGTCGAGCTACTGATGATCGGCGGTGCGGCCTTCGGGGCCTTCTTCGTCGGCAACAGCGGCAAGGCTGTGAAGGCCACCCTCAAGGCGCTGCCCACGGTGTTCGGCGGGGCCAAGTACAATAAGGCCAAGTATCTGCAGGTGCTCTCCCTGCTCTACGAGATCCTGCTCAAGGCGAGGAAGGACGGCTTCGTGGCCCTGGAAAGGGATATCGACGATCCGGCCAAGAGCCCGATCTTCTCGAAGTACGCCAGCGCCATCTCCGATCATCATGTCATCGATTTCATCACCGATTACCTGCGCCTGATGGTCGGCGGCAATATGAACGCCTTCGAGATCGAGAGCCTGATGGACAAGGAGATCGAGACGCATCACAAGGAGGCCGAGATCCCCTCGCATGTGGTCACGAAGGTCGGCGACGGCTTGCCTGCCTTCGGTATCGTCGCCGCCGTCATGGGCGTGGCCCATACCATGGAGTCGATCGACAAGCCGCCGGCCATCCTCGGCGCCCTGATCGCCAAGGCCCTGGTCGGCACCTTCCTCGGCATCCTGCTGGCCTATGGTGTCGTCGGCCCGCTGGGGACGGCCCTGGAGCAGAAGGTGCATGAATCGAGCAAGGTCTACGATTGCATCAAGGCCACGCTGCTGGCCAGCCTGAACGGCTACGCGCCGCCGGTGGCGGTCGAGTTCGGACGCAAGGTGTTGTTCTCCGGCGAGCGACCCACGTTCATGGAGCTTGAAACGAGCGTGAAGCAGTTGAAGGCCAAGTGAGCGGATTGCACCAGAGATGAGTACCCCGGAAACCGAATCCACGATCATCGTCAAGCGGGTCAAGAATGGCGGTGGCGGCGGCCATCATGGCGGCGCCTGGAAGATCGCCTATGCCGACTTCGTCACGGCCATGATGGCGTTCTTTCTGCTGATGTGGCTAATCGGCTCGGTCGGCAAGAGCAAGTTGGTGGGCGTGGCCGACTATTTCAATACGCCCCTGTCGGTGGCTATGGCGGGTGGGTCGAGCAGTGGCGATCGCACCAGCGTCATCAAGGGAGGGGGGACGGATATCACCCACACCGAGGGGCAGGTCAGCCATGCCCAGACACATTCCCACACCGTTATTGCCAACCGGGATGCGCAGCAGCAGGAGCTCGCGCGCCTGGCCGGTCTCAAGGGTAATCTCGAGAAATCGATCGCCAAGAACAATTTCCTCAGCCAGTTCAAGGATCAGTTGCTGATCGATGTCACCGATCAGGGCCTGCGCCTGCAGATCGTGGACAAGAAGAGCCGCCCGATGTACGCCGGCGGCAGTTCCGAGCTGGAGCCCTATGCCAAGGAACTGCTGCACCGGATCGGCAATGTGCTGGATCTGGTGCCGAACAAGATCAGCATCACCGGGCATACCGATGCCACCCCGTATCCCGGCAACTCTGCCGGTTATACCAACTGGGAGTTGTCGGCGGACAGGGCCAATGCCTGCCGCCGTGCCCTGGTTGAGGGGGGGCTGAGTCCGGATCATATCCTGCGCGTGGTGGGCCTGGGTTCGGCGGTGCCGCTGGATGCCAAAGACCCGACCGACCCGATGAACCGGCGCATCAGCATCGTCGTTTTCAATGCCGAGGCCGAGCATAAGATCGAGAAGATGACCGGCGGCGTGCTGGTGAACGAGCATGGCGCCATCGAGCAGCCCACGGCGAATATCGTGCAGCCTCCGGCGGATATCACGCAGCCTCCGTCGAATCCGCCGCAGTAGGAAGTCCCGTCAGGACGTCCCGGGCAGCCGCCTCAGATATCCATCTGGAGAGCCGGTGAGCACGATCTTCTGCTCCAGCATTTGGTCGATCTCGAGCCGTAAGGGCCTGCCTTCCACGCCCTGTCTCGGCTCCTTGGCCAGTCGCTCCAGATATGCCCATACCGCCGTCTTGGGGCTGTTTCCCTTGCCCCATGGCCGGTGGGAGGTCATGCCTTCGGGGGCGTCCTCGATGACGGTGTCGCCGACCATGCAATAGCTACCCTCGCTGACCAGAGGGGCGTAGGCCTCCAGTTCGGCCAGCACGTGGTCGTGGGTATGGTTGCTGTCCAGGCAGACCATGATGCGCTTGTAGTCCGAGGCAAAGTCGTGGACCCGCCGGATCATGTCCAGGTCGATGCTGGAGCCTTCGAACAGGGTGATCTTCTTGCTGAGCGGATGCTCCTGCAACGCCTTCCTGTTGTGGTCGCGGATATCGATGTCGATACCCAGCACCTGCGGCCTGCTGGCCAGTTCGCACGATTCGAGGACGGCTAGCATCGAGGCGGAGAACAGCAACGACCCGCCCCAGGCGATGCCCGTTTCGATGATCAGGTCCGGCTTCGCCTCCCAGATCGCCTCCTGCAGGGCCTGAAGGTCCTGCGGAATCTGGATGATCGGGACCCCGAGCCAGAAGAAGTTGTAGACGTAATCGGCCTTGCCGATGCCGATTTCGTCGAAAAAGCCCTTGCCCGCGCGTTGCAGATCTTCGCGGCGCGGATAGGCTTCCACGCGTTGCTGCATGTCCAGCTTGTACTGTTCGAGAGGGGTCGTCTTCATATGCACTCCATGGCAGCCGGTCTTCAGAGGTAGCAATACAGCACGAAATCGCCGAACAGCGGGGCGTGCTGTCTCAGCGCGAAGCGGTATTCGGGCACCAGTTCATGCACGAATTCCACGATCTCGTACAGATCGCTGGGATAGTGGTAGGCGCATAGGGCCATCTTGGGGCGGCAGCGGCGGATCGTTTCCGCCGCTCCCCTGAGCAGGTCCATCTCCATGCCCTCCACGTCGGCCTTGATGAAGCTGACGGGCCTGCCGCCCAGGTAGGTGTCCAGCGTGTAGACCTCGACGCTTTCCCCGTCCGCCTCGCCCGGATCATCGGCCAGGCCGTGGCGCAGCGGCGCATCCGACGTGAAGGTGCACGCCATCCTGCCCGCGGCGGAGGACAGCCCGGCATGGACCGCGGAGACCGAGGCCGGATCGAAGGCCCATTCCCCTGCCAGTCGCTCCAGCCGTTTTTCGAGGGCATGGAACTGCCGCTTGCCGGGCTCGAAGGCGTGGATATGCCCGAATGTGCCGAGATTCTCCCAGATGAATCGCTCGACGGTGTCGCCGACGAAGGCGCCGGCATCGACGAAGGTGTCGTCGAAGGTGCCGCTGAACTCCGGCAACGAGAAGTACATGTCCTTCTCCATCACCGCGCGGCAGCTCTCCACGGAGCCCGTCAGCATGGCGACCAGGATGGCGTTGAAGGTCTCAATGGAGCGGGCGTCGTGCAGGAAGCGCGAGCGGACCTGTTGCAGGCGGGCATGGTTGCGCACGACGAAATAGCCGTCGAAGGACATGGCGGCGGCATGGGCGTTCCGGCTTGCGATCAGCTGGGATGCCGGCTGCACCGCGTGCCGGGAGGCGATGAAGATCGCCGATTGCTCCTCCAGGGCACTGTCGTCGATCGTGCGGACCGGGATGCCGTGGATGCGCTTCCCTTGCTTACCGGGATCCCGGTCGATGAAGCAGTCGACCCTGGCGCCGATCGAGGTGAGGTAGCGGGCGGCCCAGGTGCCGAGGAAACCGGCGCCGTAGATGGCCACACCCCGGGAGAAGCCGGCCTGCATCCGCTCGGCGGTGTCCTGCATGTCTGCCACCATCGTCTCGACGTCCCGGTCGCCGTATTTCAATCCGCTCAAATCTTCCTGTCGCATCGCACGTATCCCCTGTTTCATTTCAAGATGAAGATCGATCGCTCGTCCCAGCCCAACTGCAGGGCCGAAGTCCGGATGGCGTCGCGATGCAGGTAGGAGGCGATGATCAGCATGCCTTCCGCCGGCAGGGTCGCCGGATCGGAGACTGTCACGCCGTTCCATGTGCTCCGTTGCTTCGTCGGGCTGGCGTCGCAGAGCCGGATTGACCGGCGATCCATCGACGGCAGCAGGCTGTACACGACCGAGGAGCATCCCCAGAACGTCAGGGCGCCGTCATCGCCAGCCATGTCCCCTATCTCGTCCGCGAGCGTCGCCAATTCCGTCCGGGCGCGCAGGGCGTAATCGGCGATCCCCGTGGTCGCGGGTTGCCTCGCCGCCGGCTCCGGTCGGGCGTTCTTCCGGGCCACGACGACCAGCGACGGATAGGAGAATTCCGGGGTGGGCAGTTCCTCCCGGACGATGTCGACCACGCCGAAGCCGTGCCGCTGCAGTGCATGGCGCAGCGCCTCGGGGGAGAAGTGGTAGACATGTTCCCGGATGGCCATCCAGAAGGCGGTCCCCGTCGGGTAATCGCCGTAGCGTTCGGCATCCGGCACCTCGATGAGCAGGGTCCCGTCGTCGGCCAGGACCCGGGACGCCTCGTCCAGCACCCGGTCCAGGTCCCGGATGTGTTCCAGTACGTGAAAATAGGACAGCACCTGCTGGGAGCCGTCGGCGAAGGGCAGGGCGACGGCGCTGCCCCCGGCGAACGAGATGCCGGCCTGCTGCGCGTCCGGGAGCGGCATGCTGATGGCATCGACATCGACGCCGCAGCATTCCCCTTTCCAACCGTTCGCGTGCATCCAGATCAGAAAGCCGCCCCGGCCGCAGCCGACATCGGCCAGTGGCGCATCCGACAGGCCGGCATGCACGAGCACATCACGGTAATGTCGGTACTTCTCGACGTTGCTGGGATCATGGATGTCGAAGTGCCCGCTCTCGCTGTAGAGGCATTCCTCCCCGTAGAACCGAGCGAGTTGCGCGTCGGAGATATTGTCCGTGTATACGAGTCCGCAGCGGGGGCAGTGGCGGATCTCGGCGTCGTAGTTGAACACGGAGTCGTTCAGGCCGCTGTACGGCCAGCGGAGCAGGTGCGCGGACTCAGCGTGGCATGCGGGGCAGGGGCTTGCCGGATTCATGACGTCGCTGGCTCCCTGGCGTTCTCGAGACGCGTAAGCAGCGTCTCGGCATAGGGGTCGATGTCGTCGACCTGGGCGTAGGCGATATGGCCGCAGTTCTGGCAGGTGGCGTTGTCACAGCGCCGGCCCTGCAGATGCTGTTTTCTCAGTGCGTGCAGCGCCTCCGAGTGCCAGATCTCCTTCAGGGATTGCCGCTTGAGATCGCCGATCACCAGGCTCTGGCTCCAGTCGGGGCAGCAGGCGCTGACGCTGCCGTCGGAATTGATCACGGCCGAATAGAAGATGTAGGTGCACACGTCCTTGGCCTTCAGCGCCTGGCTGTACTGTCCGGCATGGGCCTTGACCTCCATGCCGGCGTGCTGCTCGAGATCGAAGTTTGGCCAGATCGGCGAGATGTCCTCGATGAAGATGCGGTCGCAGTAATCGCCGAAGGTGTCGAAGAACTGCTTGTGCTGATGCGCCTCGATGCAATCGCTCGGAACCTTGATCGTGATCTCACAGTTGCCGCGGTTGGGATACAGCCAGCGGACATGCTCGACCAGTTTCTCGAAATCGAAATCGACGAGGGCCGTTTTCCGGTATTGCTCGGCATTCATGCCTTCCAGCGAGATGTTCAGCCGGTCCAGCCCGGCCTCGACCAGGGCGGACAGCAGCGGCCGGGTGAACAGCGAGGCGTTGGTGGCCAGGTCGACATAGCGGACCCGCCCGCTGTTCTTGGCCAGCGCGACCATCTCCGCGATGTTGCGGTTGAGCAGCGGTTCGCCGATCTTGTTCATCCGCAGTACCTTCAAGGGTTGTTTGAAGGCGCCGAGGTCGTCGATGAGCTTGCGGAAGAGGTCCATGTCCATCACCCCGCGGCGGTATCCGGCGCCGTTGATCAGGTCCTTGTGCCCGGTCGGACAGAACTGGCAATGGAAATTGCAGGCGCTGGACGGATCGACATAGAGCAGGAACGGGGTTTCCAGCGGGATCACCTCCTGGAGTTCGGCCCGGTCCTGCAGGTTCAGCTTGGATTCGATCTTCGCTTTCATTCCATTTTCCTCAGTGCCGTTCCGTCGGTATGGCGTAGATTACCGCCCCGGTTCCGCACCAGGCATGCGCCCGGAACAGCAGGGTGTATGCCGGCAGTTGCTCGGCGAACCAGAGCGGCAGTTCCCAGAGGCCGAGGCGGTTGTGGTATGCGGTGGCGGCGATGATCGGCCGGTGTGCCCGGATGGTCTCGATGGCGCCTTTGAGTGCCGCGAGCTCGCCGCCCTCCAGGTGCAGCTTGAGGAAGCTGGCGCCGTCCAGGCCGAGCCGGTCCATGGGGCTGACCTCGACCATCATCGGGGCATTCCCGGATAGCTGGGAGGCGTATCCGAGGCCCGGATGGAAACCCTGGCGGCCGGGCCTGGCCCCTACCGCGCAGGGTAGAAGCCGGGTTGCGGGCAGGTGCTGCACCGCCGCCCTGCAGTGCGCCATGTTTTCGTCATCCGCCTCGATCAGGTGTATCCCCCGATAGCGCTGGTCGACGAGCTCGGCGAAGCGGAGCGCCACCTCCCCCCGGTGGGCACCGGCATCGACGAACACCTCCTGCCCGTGCAGCACGCGGCGCACCTGGGGGATGAAGTAGCGATCGTCGGCGGTGACGGGGGCATCGTCGAAGCGCCATTCCTCGCGCAGGGCATGCCAGGCGATGAACTGCAGATGATGGGCGCGGGAGATGTCGTCGTCCCAGCGATCCAGCGCATCCCTGGTGGCCGACAGGTCCTGCCCGTCCAGAGGCCCCGCAAACCAGCCGTTGCCGAGGGGGTGACGATCGCGGTAGGCCTCGGCGATATCGTAGAAGGGGACGATGTCCTGCCATCCCTGTGCGCCCAGGCGGGCATGGATGTCGGCGTACGGGGCGGTGGCGATGCAGGCGG
>CAVXSB010000015.1:0-28112 GCA_963764315.1 uncultured Zetaproteobacteria bacterium | reverse complement strand
ACCATTGGTCAGCAGATCTTCTGAACAGGTCAAACGTACAATAGCGAAGATACAAAAGGCCCAGCGTTTAGACCGGCCGCCACTTGCCAATTTTGAACTCCCAAAGACTCACCTTACCTCCTCCTATGCTTCGGCGAGGAAACGACGTTGCAGCACCCACCTTCTCTCCTGACATCCAGCTTCTCAGAGATACCAATAGGTCTTCCACTGTAGCGGATTTTTCCTGGCAGCCCTTATTAAATATTTCCTAGCCTGGTCACAGGCACCCTCCACGAGCACATGTGCGGCCCTTCGAGCAACACCCGAGCCACCCGTTTACGTCATGCATGGCCAAGTCGCCGCACATCCTGCGGATATCTCACCTCCGCATCCTTCAGAAGCGTTAAAAGCGTACGGTAGTTATCCTTGCTGCTATGAGACATGAATGGGGATGCGTCACCACCACCACATTGCTCTCTTCAATATACGACCCGAGCAATCGCCGCCAACCGGAGCCAGAGCTCGTAGTCCTGCAAAAGCGGGAGGTCTATCCCGGAAACCGCCGATTTTCCTTATCAACTTCTTTGCCAAAACAGTGCTCGTCTGGATCAATTCGCCCAGCAACAAATAAGAAAGAATATTTCCCGTCTGGCGTGGCGGTAGGAAAACCGAGAATAATCCCACGCAGCATATCATCGCTCCCTGCTCATTGAGATACTACCTGCGGACCATCCAGCCACTTCCGGATGTTGCCGTAGATAATTCAGGCGTGACAGCAAGGCATGCGGTTGCAGCTGGTCGTCGGCATCGAGAAACAGTAAGCACTCCCCCCGCGCCTGCTGCACACCGAGATTCCGCGCGGCAGCAGCCCCCGGGTTCTCTTGCCTCAACGCATGGATACCCCCTTTATATGACCTCAGGATCTCCGGGGTATGGTCCGTGGAACGATCATCGATAACAATGATCTCGGCATCGACACCCTGCTGCGAAAGCACGCTGTCGATGGCCGTCGACGGTACGACCATAATTGTAGGTCGGTATGACGACGCTTATCTCAACCATCCGCCCCCCATGCATCGTGCCTACCACGCTGCCGGCTTCCGTCGGCGATGACGAATCCTCAGCATAGCGCGCCCAATCACTCATGCCACCGACCGCAATCGTCAGCAACAGAACCATCGGCACCACTCATGCCCGAGGCCTTAGCTAGCCAATAGGTGATCAACAAAGGCAGCGCGATCAGAGTACCAATAGCAATGCCGCTAAGGCCCCCCTTCGCCAATATCCAGGGAGAGATGGACAGCACGGACGCCGAGATCCGCAGCATTGGCAAAACCAAGGCCACCGAGGTCAAGGCATAGGAAATTGCGACGCCATCAATCCCCCACGGAATGCCGGCAAAAAAACTACACACGATGGCGGGTGTCGAAAGCGCACCCCAGCGGGCCATCTGGCCCGTTCTCCGACTGACGGTATAAGCCAGACCGGTTTGCGAGAGCGGAGCCTGCATCACGCCCAGCAAGGCTAATACCTGCAACGGAATGAGCGCGCCCCGCCAAGCCTTACCAAACACAACGTCGATGAGATCGGGTGCCGCCACGGCAATCCCCAGGCACAGTGGCGTCGTGAATGTCGCCACGTCCCGCATCACCTGGGCAAGCCCATGCCCAACCTGAGTCCAATCAGGAGCCAATTTGGATAGCCGTGGGTAGGCGATGCCGCCCACAACTCCGCCGATCTCCCGCAGCGGCATCATCAGGGCCTTGTAGGCGAGCAGATACAACCCCAAGGCTTGGCTGCCGAGGAAAAAGCCGACGATGACGTTATCGGCATAGCGATTGAGCACATTCAGGGCATCGAACCCGACCAGCCCCTTACCAAAATGGATCACGTCACGGATATGCTGTCGGGAGGGCCGGCCAACCTCGGGACTCAGCCAGAGCCACATCAGCACCAGGCCGCTCAGGCTACCCATCACCTGGAAAAGCAGGATCGGCCAGAAATCGTGCCGCCAATGGCTTAAGAGCAGCGCAGTAGCGGATGCGATGATGGCACAGAACAGGGGCACCCAACCCAACAGCCAGAAACGCTGCTGGCGCTGGATCAGGGAGGCCGGCACGGAGCTTAGGGCCGTCACCAGCAGGGACACGCTGACGATGACCCAGATCATCGTCAGTTTCTGCTCGCCGTAGAATCTGACCACCAGCGGCGTGCAGGCCAGGCTCACGAGCATGGTCACGACCCCCATCGTACCGGAGACCAGGACCGCCGCCCCCGTCTTCGATGGCGTCAAATCCGGATCCGACACCAGCGAGGAGCCTGCACCTGCAGTCTTGAACACGTTGAAAGCGACCATCAGTCCCGTCGCCATGGCGACCAGTCCGAAGGGGCTCGGCCCCAGGATGCGCATCAGATAGGCCGTTGTCGCGAACTCGATGATGATCGTCAGCGCGCGGCCGCTTCCAAGGGCGACGCTTGCTGGCAGGTGGATCAGGCGCGATTTGCATGCCGCCAGGAATCGTATCGGAGCAAACACCTCGGGCATTAAGGCCTGCGAGCCAGAACGGCCCAGTTTTTGGCCAGTCTTGGCATCGTCCGCAGGACCGGAAGATCGGCATAATGCCGGATCGCGCCGCACAGGACGGGGTATCGAGAAACCCAACTGCCGGACCGGTTATTCAGGGCGAACACGGGCTCGCGGTCGACGAACTGCAGGCCCAGTGCGGTCATGATTTGCCTCCACTGGTTGAAGGATCGGAAACGGGTATGCGATACGGGCCGCCCATCCTCGCGCAGAGCATCGGTCAACAGCAGATAGCCGCCGGGCGGCAGCAAGGCCACGAGCGGCTTAAGCGTCAGCAGCACCCTTTCGTCATCCAAAATATGGTACAGCACATCAATGGCGGTGATGATGTCCGGCTTCATGGCCGACAGATCGGGCGCATCGTTGACGAGATCGGCGCAGACATAGCGGCGATCCGGATGCTCGTGCACAAGCCTGTCGATCACCTCGGGAACGATGTCGATGCCGTAGGTCTGGCCGCTGCCCAGACGCTCCCAGAGCCCCTCAAAATACCGGTGCCGCAGCCGAAATCGAGAATACGCTTCCCGGCGATGGAAACCTTGTTTCGGGTCAACAGGCGTTGATAGGCGCGTTCCTTTCCACGGTATAACCATGCCTGCCAGGCCGGCGACAGGCTGCTGGCGCTCGTGCCCTGAAGCGTCGGGCACCGCCCGATACGCTCCCGCCGGTATGCGATATCGTCGAACGCATCGCGCCTCGCCGTGCCGCCATCCTTGCTGCACACCGCGAACAGATCGTGCGCCTGCTCCAAACCGTTGATATCGAAGTAGAAGTTCTCCGGAAGATCGCCATCTTCCTGGCCGGCCAGGCCCTGAATACACCCCAAGGCCTGGGTCAGGGGGCTTTCTCTCATCCCGCTGATCCTTCTCCCCAGCCATCCGAGGCGCCGCCCAGGGGCCGCCCAAATACTGGGCGATGGTCTCGCCAGACCCGGCGCCGTTCAATGCGGTCGGCATCCGGCTCGGCGAACAGCCCGTAACACGTGACGGGCTTGAATACCGTCCCCAGCGTCATGCCGCCATGCATCCTCGTCGTATTTCCCGAAGATGCTCTTCAAAAAAAAAAAAAAAAAAAAAAAAAAAAAAAAAAAAAAAAAAAAAAAAAAAGCACGGATCAGATGCCATGGAATGAAGAGCATCTTCGGGAATACGACGAGGATGCATGGCGGCATGCGCTGGGGACAGTATTCAAGCCCGTCACGTGTTACGGGCTGTTCGCCAAGCCGGATGCCGACCGCATCGAACGGCGCCGGGTCTGGCGAGACCCATGGCCGCATTATTTGGGCGGCCCCTGGGCGGCGCCCCTGCGATGGCTGGGGAGAAGGATCAGCGGGATGAGAGAAAGCCCCCTGAACCCAGGCCTTGAGATGATCCAGGGCCTGGCCGGCCAGGAAGATGGCGATCTTCCGGAGAACTTCTACTTCGATATCAACGGTTTGGAGCAGGCGCACGATCTGTTCGCGGTGTGCAGCAAGGATGGCGGCACGGCGAGGCGCGATGCGTTCGACGATATCGCATACCGGCGGGAGCGTATCGGGCGGTGCCCGACGCTTCAGGGCACGAGCGCCAGCAGCCTGTCGCCGGCCTGGCAGGCATGGTTATACCGTGGAAAGGAACGCGCCTATCAACGCCTGTTGACCCGAAACAAGGTTTCCATCGCCGGGAAGCGTATTCTCGATTTCGGCTGCGGCACCGGGTATTTTGAGGGGCTCTGGGAGCGTCTGGGCAGCGGCCAGACCTACGGCATCGACATCGTTCCCGAGGTGATCGACAGGCTTGTGCACGAGCATCCGGATCGCCGCTATGTCTGCGCCGATCTCGTCAACGATGCGCCCGATCTGTCGGCCATGAAGCCGGACATCATCACCGCCATTGATGTGCTGTACCATATTTTGGATGACGAAAGGGTGCTGCTGACGCTTAAGCCGCTCGTGGCCTTGCTGCCGCCCGGCGGCTATCTGCTGTTGACCGATGCTCTGCGCGAGGATGGGCGGCCCGTATCGCATACCCGTTTCCGATCCTTCAACCAGTGGAGGCAAATCATGACCGCACTGGGCCTGCAGTTCGTCGACCGCGAGCCCGTGTTCGCCCTGAATAACCGGTCCGGCAGTTGGGTTTCTCGATACCCCGTCCTGTGCGGCGCGATCCGGCATTATGCCGATCTTCCGGTCCTGCGGACGATGCCAAGACTAGCCAAAAACTGGGCCGTTCTGGCTCGCAGGCCTTAATGCCCGAGGTGTTTGCTCCGATACGATTCCTGGCGGCATGCAATCGCGCCTGATCCACCTGCCAGCAAGCGTCGCCCTTGGAAGCGGCCGCGCGCTGACGATCATCATCGAGTTCGCGACAACGGCCTATCTGATGCGCATCCTGGGGCCGAGCCCCTTCGGACTGGTCGCCATGGCGACGGGACTGATGGTCGCTTTCAACGTGTTCAAGACTGCAGGCGCAGGCTCCTCGCTGGTGTCGGATCCGGATCTGACGCCATCGAAAACGGGGGCGGCGGTCCTGGTGCTCCGTACGATGGGGGTCGTGACCATGCTCGTGAGCCTTGCCTGCACGCCGCTGGTGGTCAGATTCTATGGCGAGCAAAAACTGACGATGATCTGGGTCATCGTCAGCGTGTCCCTGCTGGTGACGGCCCTGAGCTCCGTGCCGGCCTCCCTGATCCAGCGCCAGCAGCGTTTCTGGCTGTTGGGTTGGGTGCCCCTGTTCTGCGCCATCATCGCATCCGCTACTGCGCTGCTCTTAAGCCATTGGCGGCACGATTTCTGGCCGATCCTGCTTTTCCAGGTGATGGGTAGCCTGAGCGGCCTGGTGCTGATGTGGCTCTGGCTGAGTCCCGAGGTTGGCCGGCCCTCCCGACAGCATATCCGTGATGTGATCCATTTTGGTAAGGGGCTGGTCGGGTTCGATGCCCTGAATGTGCTCAATCGCTATGCCGATAACGTCATCGTCGGCTTTTTCCTCGGCAGCCAAGCCTTGGGGTTGTATCTGCTCGCCTACAAGGCCCTGATGATGCCGCTGCGGGAGATCGGCGGAGTTGTGGGCGGCATCGCCTACCCACGGCTATCCAAATTGGCTCCTGATTGGACTCAGGTTGGGCATGGGCTTGCCCAGGTGATGCGGGACGTGGCGACATTCACGACGCCACTGTGCCTGGGGATTGCCGTGGCGGCACCCGATCTCATCGACGTTGTGTTTGGTAAGGCTTGGCGGGGCGCGCTCATTCCGTTGCAGGTATTAGCCTTGCTGGGCGTGATGCAGGCTCCGCTCTCGCAAACCGGTCTGGCTTATACCGTCAGTCGGAGAACGGGCCAGATGGCCCGCTGGGGTGCGCTTTCGACACCCGCCATCGTGTGTAGTTTTTTTGCCGGCATTCCGTGGGGGATTGATGGCGTCGCAATTTCCTATGCCTTGACCTCGGTGGCCTTGGTTTTGCCAATGCTGCGGATCTCGGCGTCCGTGCTGTCCATCTCTCCCTGGATATTGGCGAAGGGGGGCCTTAGCGGCATTGCTATTGGTACTCTGATCGCGCTGCCTTTGTTGATCACCTATTGGCTAGCTAAGGCCTCGGGCATGAGTGGTGCGATGGTTCTGTTGCTGACGATTGCGGTCGGTGGCATGAGTGAATTGGGCGCGTATATGCTGAGCATTCGTCATCGCCGACGGAAGCCGGCAGCGTGGTAGGCACGATGCATGGGGGGCGGATGGTTGAGATAAGCGTGGTCATACCGACCTACAATTATGGTCGTTACCTGTCGACGGCCATCGACAGCGTGCTTTCGCAGCAGGGTGTCGATGTCGAGATCATTGTTGTCGATGATGGTTCCACGGACCATACCCCGGAGATCCTGAGGTCGTATGAAGGGCGTATCCATGCGTTGAGGCAAGAGAACCAGGGGGCTCCTGCCGCGCGGAATCTCGGTCTGCAGCAGGCGCGGGGGGAATTCTTACTGTTTCTCGATGCCGACGACCAGCTGCAACCGCATGCCTTGCTGTCACGCCTGAATTATCTACGGCAACATCCGGAATGTGGCTGGGTTTATGGTCCACAGGTGTATCTCAATGAGCAGGGAGTCGATGATACTGCTGCGTGGGATTATTCTCGGTTTGCCTACCGCCACGCCAGACAGGGAAATATTCTTTCTTATTTGTTGCTGGGCGAATTGATCCAGACGAGCACTGTTTTGGCAAAATGCAAGTTGATAAGGAAAATCGGCGGCTTCCGGGTAGACCTCCCGGTTTTGCAGGACTACGAGCTCTGGCTACGGTTGGCGGCGATTGCTCGGGTCGGATTTATTGAAGAGAGCAATGTGGTGGTGGTGACGCATCCCCATTCAATCTCTCATAGCAGCAAGGATAACTACCGTACGCTTTTAACGCTTCTGGAGGATGCGGAGGTGAGATATCCGCAGGATGTGCGGCGACTTGGCCATGCATGGCGTAAACGGGTGGCTCGGGTGTTGCTCGAACGTTCCGCACATCTGCTCGTGGAGGGTGCCTGTGACCAGGCTAGGAAATATTTAATAAGGGCTGCCAGGAAAAATCCGCTACAGTGGAAGACCTATTGGTATCTTCTGAGAAGCTGGATGTGAGGCGAGAAGGTGGGTGCTGCAACGTCGTTTCCTCGCCGAAGCATAGGGAGGAGGTAAGGTGAGTCTTTGGGAGTTCAAAATTGGCAAGTGGCGGCCGGTCTATTCGCTGGGCCTTTTCTATCTTCGCTATTCTCCGTTTGGCCTGTTCAAGAAGATCCTACTGGATGGTGTGACCGGATATACGCCACGTGATATCCACTTTGCCAACAAGGATGGCATCATCTTCCATCTCGATATCGCGGAGCGTGTGCAGAAAGGGATATTCTGTTTTCATTACTATGGCCCTGACGATGTGGCTGCATTCCGTAAATTCATAAAACCGGGAGACGTCGTTTTCGACATCGGTGCCAATGTCGGGCAGTACGCTCTTCTCGCCTCCCGCTTGGTAACGGAAACGGGCCGTGTATATGCCTTTGATCCGAACGCTTCCATATTCCTCCGTTTGAAAGAGAACGTCGAACTTAACGATGCCGAGAATGTTTGCTTGGTTCCCAAGGCCGTTGCTGCAGAAAGCAAGACGATGCGGTTCTATCCTCCCAGTGAAGAGACTTGCCAAGATATCGGTTCTTTGCTTCCGGCTCAGGGAACCTCTTCCAATACGGAGGTGGAAGTCGAGGCGGTATCGCTGGACGATTTTTGTGATATGAATGACATTGAACGTGTCGATTTCTTGAAGGTCGATGCCGAAGGCTATGACCTTGAGGTGCTGAAAGGTGCAGAGAGGGTGATGGCGCGGAACCCCAACCTTGTCGTGATGGCAGAGATTGTCGAAAGCCTTCTGAAACAAGTGCAGACAACGCCAGCAGACTTTTACGACTTCATGGAGAAGCGCGGCTTTAAACCCTTTATCGTCACAAAATCCGGTGGTTTGAGCCCGTTGCAGGGCGAAAAGCCCTCGGCTCTTCTGAATGTGTTTTTCATTCCCGGACGAAGAGCGTGAACACGAAGGTCAGCATTGTTATCCCGACCTACAACTATGGAAAGTTTATCGCGAAAGCAATCGATAGTGCGTTGAGTCAGAAGGGTGTCGAGACCGACGTGATCGTTGTCGACGATGCATCCACGGATAACACCATGGATGTGCTTCGTGCTTACGAGGGAAGGATCAGGGTGTTCAGGCAAGACAACGGGGGGGTTTCAAGGGCGCGTAATCTCGGTATCGAAAATGCGCGTTACGAGTTGATCGCATTTCTCGATGCCGATGACTGGATGCTGGACGACAGCCTTCGCGCACGCTGCGCTTATCTTGAACAGCACCCAGAATGGGATTGGGTATACAGCCTGTGGAAGATTGCCAACAGTAGCGGCGAAATCGTCGGGACATCCCCGGATTTCTTCCCCCATCCGGATGGGATTATGCAGGGTGATGTGTTTTCCAGTTTACTGCGTGGGTATGGCGGCATGCACATCATGACGCCGGTGTTCCGCCTGGCCGATGTCAGGGCCTCGGGTGGTTTCAACACGGAATACAGGGCGGCTGAGGATTATGACTTTCTCCTTCGCATGTCCAGGGGGAAGTGTGTCGGGTTCTGTCCGGACGTGTATTCAGGCGTGCAAAGGTTACACCACAGCCATTTGTCGCCGAACCCTGCGCTACGCTATGAGGCCGAGGTCGGTATTCTGCGTACCTATCGTCCGGATATCGAGGCGTTGCCGCAGCTTCGCGGAACTTACCGGAACAGGCTCTCGAATCTGTACAATTACCTGGCATGTATCTATGCGGAAGAAAATGCCCCAGGCGATGCGCTGAAAGCATGCCTGCACTCCATCCTAACCAAGCCGGTACAACGTTTCGCATATCGATTTCTTTTCTATGTCCTGATCGGGAAACCTGCCAAAGCCGGCGAGAAGGTGGATAACGCGGTGATGCAAATGTATTTTCGGATCAAGCGTGGTGAGAAGCTTGATAAGAAGCGGATGCCAAATGGATGAATCCGCGAATGGGGTGGATGTGATCAAATACGTGAAATTAGACAGGTGTCCTTTATGCGGCGGTCGTGATAGCGGGGTGTTGTACGAAATGGAGCCGCCGCTTGTGCGCTGTACATCCTGTTCGATGGTGTATTTGAATCCCCAGCCGCGTGTGGAGCATCAGCAGTTTTATGATGAGTCGTACTATGACGGCTCCAGTACGAAAAAAGACAGCGAAGACAATGAAAATGTACTTGAGGCGGAAAAAATAAGGGTTCGCCTTGAAAGTTGTCAGGCGGTTGTCGATCGGGTGATGCAATACATCCCGGAACCCGGCAGTTGGCTGGATATTGGTTGTGGCCCCGGATTTCTTCTCTCCCAGGCCAGGGATCGGGGTTGGCAATGTATGGGGCTCGACAGCTCGCCGTTTGCGCCTCGCTTTGCCCGTGAGCGTTTTGGTTTGGATCATGTGCATACGGGCCTGATCGAGGACGTCGATTTTTTGGGCAAGACCTTCGATGTGATCAGCATGCAGCATGTGATCGAGCACTTGTACGAACCGTTGCCGACGATGCGCCAAATCGTCAAGCTGCTCAAGCCCGGCGGTATCCTGTATCTTGAAACGCCCGATATCTGTTCCGGTTCAGCCAAACGAGATGGTGCCAGTTGGCTGCATATCAAGATCCCGGAGCACGTACTGTATTTTTCCCAGGAAACCTTGTCGCGTTTGCTGAACGAGCTGGGATGTGACGTTCTTGGGGTATCCAAACCCGTGCCGGGCACCGGCTGGATGAACAAGATCTTCGGCAGCCCGGAACGCGCCAAGCGTTTCTATGACGCAGCACGCCGATTCCCATTGTTTGAGAAAATGGTCGAATGGGTTAGGTCCTTGCGTCAGAGGGCGATTCCCGACCAGGCAGAGCATCTCCACGTGCTGGCGCGCAAACGCAACGCATAATGTGCTATTACCAGAAGGCTCGTGGATAATATGCTGGTCCGCCTGAAACTGTTCTGCTTAAAGGCTTGGATGCGCAGGTTGGCAGAAAAAAACAGTGCCGGGCGGCTTCCGGCTGATAAGGGAAAAATTACCAGTATCGCCTTGTGGCAGTTTGGCGGTGTGGGCGACATGTTGCTCACGACGCCGGCAATCCTGGCTCTACAGAAAGCCTTTCCCCATGCGGCGCTTCATGTCTGGTGCTCCGATCCCCTGTTTGCCGAATTCTTGAAACGGTTCCCATCGGTGCAAGGGGTGTATCCCTTTTCCGTGTACGATTTCGACAGCCGTACCCTGCTGCACAGCGGCACGCGCCGAATGTTGCGAGAGATTGGCGATGCCATGGCAGAGCAAAAGCCGGACATGCTGGTCTGTCTGCATGTGCCTGCCCTGCTGGACTGGTGGGCCGTCGAGTGGTGGCTGGTCCGCCGGCTTGCGCCAGGCCTTTCCTTGGGCTTTGATCCGCGATTCATGCAAGGTGAATCCGTATTCGATGTGTCGTTGAATGCAGCCGACCGCGATGACACCCATTACACACGCCTGTACCGGAAGCTTCTGGAGAAGGCCGGCATTCCCTGCGGGGAGGCAACGGTCTTTCCATTAATAGATGAGGAAAAGTCGCGTGCGAAGCTTCTATTACTGGAGGCAGAGCCGGCTGCGACACGGCTGGTGTGCCTGCACCTAGGGGCGAGGCGGCTAAAGGTCGAGGGCAGAATGTGGCCCTTGGGGCATTTTGCCGTGCTGGCTGAGAAACTGCTGGCAGCCAGCTTCCTACCTGTTCTGATTGGTGTGGAAGTCGAGCAGGAGATGGCTGATGGCCTATGTGCAAGGATGCCGCAGTGCGTCAACCTGATCGGACGTACCAGTCTGGGCGAGATGGCGGCGCTAATCTCGATGGCCGACGGCTTCATCGGCCACGACTCCGGGCCGTTCCATGTCGCTGTGGCGGTGGGAACGCCTTGTGTGGCCATCTGCGGCCGGCCGGATGCGGAGCCGGAGTACCTGAATTACGGGCGGGAGGACGTCGCCGTGCTGACGGCGGATACCCCGGATGCCATCTCGGAGGAAGCGGTGATGCATCGGGCCATGGAATTGTTCGGGCATGACTGAGGCCAGGCGCGTGCATCTGCTCGTCGCCGGCGATGTGATCGAATCCGCCGGCACCCGGAGCTATCTGCGGGAGATGATCCGGCATCTGCGGCTGGCCGGCTGCGAGCTGCAGGTGCATCTGTTCCAGTTCCGGCTCAGCGCCGACATGCCCGCGGGCGAGCAGGGGCTTCCCGATTTCGATGAGGCCGTATACGTGGCCCCTGGCGGCACCCTGTTCGCCCGGCTGCCACGCTTTCTTTACCGGCTCTACGAGCGACTGAGGCTGCTGGCCTTCTTCCGCCGGCGCATGCAGGGGGTGGGGGCGGACGATACGCTGATCGCTTCCGGCTGCCTGGGGGCGTTCTACCTCAGCGGCCGCCGCTTGCCCGCCGATGCGTGGTGGCTGAAGCTCGGCCTGATCGAGGAGGAGGGCGTGGGCGGCCTGCGCTACCGTGTGCGCAAACGCATCGAGGCACGGCATGCCCGGCGGTTCGACAACCGGATCGTGGTGTCGGAACCGATGGGCCGGTTCATTGCCAGCGCGTACGGGGAGGCCGCCGGGCAACAGCTCGTGCTGCCCTGCCTCGTCGATCTGGAGCGGTTTCCCGCCGGCACCGAGCGTCAGGCCTTGCGCGCAGAACTTGGCCTGGGGGATCGCCTGGTCGTGGCCTACGTGGGCACGGCCGCACCCTGGCAATGCGCGGCCGAAACCGTCGCCCTGTTCGAGCAGCTGTTGCAACGCGCCCCGGATGCCCTGTTCTGGGTCTTTAGCCCCGACCGGGCGCGCTTCGAGGCCCTGTTGGCGCATCTGCCGGCCGAGGCATGGCGGGTCGAGTTCAGGCCCCATCATCAGCTGGCCGGCCTGCTGGCCGCCGCGGATGTCGGCTGCCTGCTGCGCCACCGCTCGGTGGTGAACCGGGTGGCATCCCCATTGAAGTTTGCGGAATACCTGGCCTGCGGATTGCCGGTGCTCATCGGGCCGGAGGTCGGGCAGTATTCCGAGCTGGTACAGCGGCAGGCGTTGGGGGTGGTCGTGGATCCCGATCGCCCGGAGACATGGCCCGATGCCGTCGAGCGGCTGCAGGCGATGCTGGCGGATCGCGATCTCGGCAAGCGATGCCTGCAGGCGGCACAGGCGCTCTCCTGGCAGGCCTTCCTGCCCGAGCTGGTACGGATCTTCGCCCAGCGTGGGCAGGGCATGCAGGGTGGGAAGAAGGAGGGACGGACATGAGTGAGGCGGACAGCATGCGGATCATGGTGGTGATCGGTACGCGGCCGGAAGCCATCAAGATGTGGCCGGTGATCCGGGCCCTCGAGGCCATCCCGGATTGCCGTACCCATGTCTGCCTGACGGCGCAGCATCGGGACATGCTGGATCTGATGGTGGCCGAGCTGGGCATCGTGCCGGATTCGGACCTCAATCTGATGCGCGAGGACCAGAGCCTGGCCGAGCTGAGCGCGAGGCTGATCCCCGCGTTCTCGGATCTGCTGCTGGCCGAGCGGCCGCATCTGATCCTGGTGCAGGGGGATACGACGAGCGCCGCCCTGGCGGCGCTGACCGCCTTCTACGGCGGCATCCCCGTCGGCCATGTCGAGGCCGGCCTGCGCTCGGGCAACCGACGCCGCCCTTTCCCCGAAGAGATCAACCGGCGCCTGACCGCGGTCCTGGCCGAGCTGCACTTCGCACCGACCGAGCAGGCGAGAAAGAATCTGCTCGCCGAGGGCGTGCATGAGGCCGCGATCCGGGTCACGGGCAATACGGTCATCGACGCCGTGCGGCGGATGGCGGGCGAGGCCGCCCAGGCGCCCACCCCGCGGGTGCTGATGACGGCCCATCGCCGGGAGAATTTCGGCGAGCCCATGAGGCAGATCTTCATGGGCATCCGGGCGGTGGCGACCGCCCATCCCGAGATCGAGATCGTCTATCCCGTGCATCCCAATCCCGCGGTACACGAGCCAGCGCACCGAATTCTCGGCTCCGTCGCCAACGTGCGGCTTCTCCCGCCCATGGGCTATCGCGAATTCGTCGCCCAGATGCAGCAGGCCTGGGTCATCGTCAGTGATTCCGGCGGCGTGCAGGAGGAGGCCACGGCACTGGGGCGGCCTGTACTGCTGCTGAGAAGCGAAACTGAACGGCCGGAGGCCGCCGCCGCCGGGAACGTGCGCCCGGTTCCCCTGACCACGGAGGCGGTGGCCGATGCCGTGGCCGAGATGATCGGAAACCGGGAGCTGCGGCAGAAGATGATGAAGGTGTCCGATGCGTTCGGGGACGGCCATGCCGCCGAGCGCATCGCTACCGAGGCGCGGCGCTTTGTGCAGGAGCGAGGCCATGGGTGATCTGGTGGCGCAGTATATGGCGGCCGAGTGGAAGTCCGCGGCGGTGGCGCGGCCCTTTGTACGCTTTTTGAACGATGACGGTCCTGCCGGCGAGATCAGAAGCGTTCTGCATCCGCAGCGCAGCCCTCGGCTTAGCATCGTGATCCCGACCGCGGATGCGGATCGGGGCGGTTATTTCGACAAGCTGATGGCCCAGCTCGCGGCCCAGGATTTCACGGACTACGAGCTATTTGTCATCCGGGGCGATTCCCGCCAGGGGCGGGCGATCAATACCGGGGCGGCGCTGGCGAACGGCGAGTACCTATTGACGCTGGACGACGATTCCTCGCTGCCCGATACCGATACGCTGCATACGCTGGTGGCTGCCATGGATGCGCATCCGGACATCGGCATGGCCGGCGGCAGCAATACGGTGCCGGCATGGGCCACACCCTTCGTGCAACGGGTGATGCGTCAGGTGCCGCGCCGCAGCTGGACGCCGGTGACCGAGATCGTCGACTCGGATCTTGCCGAACATCCGTGCCTGATCATGCGCACGGCCCTGTTCCGGCAGGTCGGCGGGGAGAACGAATGCATTCCCCGGGGTCTCGATCCCTACCTGCGCAAGCAGTTTCGCGATGCCGGGGCGCGCGTGGTGCTGATCCCGGGCGTGATCTACCACCATCTGCCGCCGGACAGCTGGGGGAAGCTGACCAGGCAGTTCTACCGTAACGGCGTCCAGGCGGCATATGCCAACATTCACCATCCCGAATGGGTCATCGAGACCCCGGCCGGCCACGGCGCCTTCGTCGAGCGGGTGCCGCTATGGCGGCGGGTGCTGCGCTTCCCGTGGCGCATGCTGGCCAGCCTTTTCTCGGGACGATGGGTATGGCTTGCCTGCCAGCTTTGCTACGGGGCGGGATTCCTCGTAGGTTATTGGAAAGAATGGATAAAGGGTCGGTTCTGAATGGCGCATGATGATGGGGACAGGATGCGCTGGGCGAGCGCGGAAAAATTCTTCTCCCGCTCGTGGACCCATGGTTTCTATTTCTGGAAACTCCGGCAGATCATGCTCGCGCGCACGGTTTCGGGCTTGCTCGCCGCCAGTGGAACGACGCATCGGCGGCGTGTCGTCGACCTGGGTTGCGGCCCCGGCACCAATCTGTTCGAGATTCAGGATGCCTGCAGGGGCATCCCCGGGGTCGAATGGTTCGGCCTCGACCTGAACGTGCGCGAGGCGGCCTCCGGTGCCAGCCGTAGCCGCTACCGTGCCGACGCGCGCGGCATGCACCCCGTGCATTTCATGGCGGGGGATATCTTCAGGCTTCCCTTTGCCGACAACAGCCTCGACATCATCGTTTCCTCCGAGGTCGTCGAACACCTGTCGGATCCGCGCCCGGCCCTGCGGGAGATGGCGCGCGTGCTTAGGCCCGGCGGCTACGTCATGATCACCACCCCCAACCCCCGGAACCTGCCCGAGCTGGCCGGCTATGCCCTGGACTGGATATCGGGCGGCCGCTTCAAGCGCTTCTACTGGAAGGGAGAGGATCAGGTTTCGGCGCCAAAGCTGTCCGCTGCAGTGGGCTTCGGGCATGTGTCGGTGCATCCGTACCACGTCTGGCGCGGCTGGCTCACGGAAGCGGGCATCCCGGTGGTGCACAAGGTGCGCGGGCCCACGCTGTTCGGCAGCCCCTTCTTCGATCGCCAACGATGGCTGTGTGGCCTGTTGATCGCGCTCGATCCGATTCTGGACCGGATGCCCGGGAAATTCCTGACCACGACCAATCTGGGCATGCTATGCAGAAAAGAGGGCGGCGACTGATGCCCGTGGCCGCAGCATGACGTCGATCCTGATCGACGGGTGCCGGATCGATGCCGGCCAGGCTGCGCTGCTCGGCGGGCTCGGGGCCGCCTTGCGCGAGGCGGGCGCAGACTGGCGGCTGACGGTGGCGCTGCGCAAGGCGAATGCCTTGCCGCTATCGCTGGAGGGCCGCGTCGCATCCTTTTATATTCCTCATGCCCGCGAGCTGCTCTGGCCACGCCTCGCCCGGGGCTTCGATCTCTTCGTCAGCCTCGATGCGCGCCTGCCCCTGCTGCCGATGCCCTGCCCGATGGTGCACACCGTAGGCGATGCCCCGCCTCCGGGGCGCTTCCGCTTGCGCCGGGCACTGACGCAGGCGCGGCTGACCTGGTTCGATTCCGAGCGGGCCCGGCAGGCCTCGGAGGCGCTGGTCGGGCATGCCCTGCCGGGCGGCGGCGTGCGCCCGCCCGCAAGCGATGACGCGCCCTGGGGCGATCGCCTGCGCGATCTCGAGGCCATCGTGGGCAGACACTGATGTGCGGCTTCGTGGCCATCCGCGGCAGGGCCGGGGATAACGAGCTGGCGCGCATGGCCGAGGCCGTGGCGGTGCGCGGCCCGGACGATCGGGGCCAAGTGACGCTTGATGGCTTCGCGGCCATCCATCACCGGCTCGCCATCATCGGCCCGGACGCGCGCGGCCGGCAGCCGATGACCGTCGACGGCATCACCATCGCCTTCAACGGCTGTATCTACAATTATCCGATGCTGCGCGCCGAGCTCGAGAAGGACGGCGTGGTGTTCGCCTCCGATACCGACACCGAGGTGCTGCCGCATCTGTACCGACGCTTCGGCCTGGGTATGTTCGGCCTGCTCAACGGCATGTTCGCCGTCGTGCTCTGGGATGCCAGAGATCGCACGCTCGTCGTCGCCCGCGATCCCTTCGGCGAGAAGCCGCTGTTCGTCTGCGAGCAACAGGGGCGCGTGGGCCTGGCCTCCACCCTGAGTGCCTTCGAGCGCGGCGACTGGCGGCTGACCCCGAATATTGCCGCGGTGCACGATATCCTGCTGACGATGCGCGTGGAGGCGCCGGCCACCCTGTACCGGGAGGTGCGCCAGCTGCCGGCAGGCTGCTATGCCGTGCTGCGCCAGGGGGAGACGGCATTGCGACCGTGCCGGTATTTCCAGCTGCCCGAGCCGGACCAGCCGCGCGACTGGGCGCCCGAGGAGCGCGATGCCGCCCTGGGTGAGCTGCTCGACGATGCCTTCCGGCTACGCGCCCTGGCGGATCGCCCGATGGGGGTGTTCCTGTCCGGCGGCGTCGATTCCTCGCTGGTGGCCGAGTCCCTGGCCCGCCAGCTGCCGCAGCCGCTGCATACCTTCTCGGTGCGTTTCGGGGGCGGCACCGCGGATTACGACGAAACGCCGCATGCCGATGCCGTGGCCCGGCATATCGGCAGCCGGCATACCGTGCTCGACGTCGATGCCGATGCCCGCACCTGCCTGGACGAACTGGCGGCCGCCTTCGATCAGCCCGTGGCCAACGCCGCCGCCCTGCCGACCTGGCTGATCGCGCGCGCCGCACGCCAACATGTCGTGGTGGCGCTGTCCGGCGTCGGCGGCGACGAGCTGTTCGGCGGCTACCCCCGTTATCTGGGCATGCGCTGGCATGACCGCCTCGGCCGCATGCCGGGGCGGCATCTGATGCTGGGGCTGCTTTCCCGGCTCGGGGAGGGGGCGGGCAGCCGCAACCGGCGCGGCCGCCTGCACCGGTTTATCGGGGGACTGGAGATGCCTGCGGCCGACGCCTACCGGCGCTGGACGCGCACCGGGGAGGCATGCTGGAGCGAGATCTCCCGCCTGCCGGCCGAAGTCCGGTGCGGCGCCTGCCGGCTGGCCGTCGGCGGCCGAGGCGGCGGGGGGGCTGGAGGGCCTGATCGGCCGTTACGGCCCGGTGCGCGGCGCCATGGCCTATGACGTGCTGACCTATCTGCCGGACGACCTGCTGGCGATGGGTGATCGCATGAGCATGGCGCATGCGCTGGAGCTCCGGGCGCCGTTCCTAGACACGCGGCTGCTGGCTATGGCCATGGCCATGGACGAGGCGGATATGGTGACGGGGATGCCCTGGCAGGAGCATCTGAAACAGGCGCTGCGGCGGGTGGCGAGAACGCGGTTGCCGAGCGCCGTCATCGATCGGCCGAAACAGGGCTTCATGGCACCGCTCAAGCACTGGTTGCGCGGGGAGCTATGCGGGGATGTCGAGGCGATGATCGATGCCGGACCCCTCGTGGGCCTGGTGCGGCCGGATTACGTGAAGGCCGAATGGGCAAGACATCGGGCGGGGCAGGATCGCTCGGACATGCTGTGGGCGCTGCTGTTGATGGATCGCTGGATGCGGCAGCGAGGCTGGAGCTTCGCATGAGGCGGGTGCTCTTGGTGGCCGATGTCTCGGCCGAGGCCCTGCTCGGCGGGGCGGAGCGCATGCTGATCCGGCATATGCATGCCCTGCATGAGGCGGGGATGGCGGTGACTGTGCTGAGCCGCCAGCCGACGCCGGATGCGCCGCTCTGCGTTACGGTCATGGACGGCGTCGAGGAGCATCGGCTTCCCTATGGCGGCGACCGGGGATGGCGCGGGCTGTTGCAGCTGAAGGCAGGGGCGCGGCGCTGGTGGCGGCAGCATCATGATGCTTTCGATCTCGTCGTGGCCGAGCAGCCCTTCGTCATGTGGGCGCTGGAGCGTGCCGGTTGTCGTTTGCCCCGGCTGCAGGTCTGCCATGCCTTTGCCTTCGAGGAATACATGACTCGCTATGGCCTGGACTGGGGCTGGGGCCATGCCGCGGCGGCTGCCAGCATGCGCCGGATCGAGGCCCACCTTTACCGGGGAGCCACGCGCCTGCTCGTGCTCAGCGCGCATATGCGCCAGCGCCTGGCCGAGGCCTTCGGCGTTCGTGCCGGCGTCAGCGTGGCCGCCGGCGGCAGCGATGCAGTCGACGATGCCCTGTTCGCAGCGCGCAGCTCGCTGCGCGCAGAGCTCGGCTGGCAGGGACCGGTGGTGGTGAGCCTGCGCAACCTCGTGCCCCGCACCGGCATCGATCTTTTGGTGCAGGCCGCGGCCATGCTCCGGCATGACCATCCCCAGCTGCGCTGGGTGATCATCGGCACGGGGGCGCTGCTGGCGCCATTACAGCATCTGGCTGCCGAGCTCGGTGTGGCCGATTGCATCGAATTCACCGGTTACCTGGCGGAGGCCGAGGTGAAGCGCCGATTGGTGGCGGCGGATCTGTTCATGCTGCCGACGCGTGCGCTCGAGGGCTTCGGGCTGGTCACTGTCGAGGCCGGTGCCTGCGGGCTGCCGGTCGTGGCCACCCCCGTCGGGGCCAATGTCGAGGTCATCCATGCACTGGGGCATGGCCTGTTGTCGGATGAGGCCACGCCTCGGGCCTTGGCGCAGGCGACGGCGGGCCTACTACATGCGCTGGACGGCGCCGATGTCGGGGTGCTGCGCGGGGAGCTGCGCGCGGCGTCCTCGCGCTTCGACTGGGCGCATCACGATGCGGGCTTTTTGCAGGCCTTGCAGGGGATCGGCGGCTGATGCGCATCCTGCACCTGATCACGCGCATGGATCGCGGGGGCTCGGCCGTCAACACTCTGACCTGCGCGCTGGCGCAGCAGCGGGCCGGGCATGCGGTGCACCTGGGTATGGGGCCGAGCATGGAATCGGATATGTCCGCCGACGAGCGGGTGGCCACCGGACAGGGGCTCGAGGCCTTCCGGCATGCCGGCGGTACGGTCCATGAGTTGCCGCGCCTGCTGCGGCGATTGGGCGTGCACGACCTGTCGGCCTGGCGCCAGATGCGGGAGCTGATCGGCCGGGTGCGGCCCGATGTGGTGCATACGCATACATCCAAGGCCGGGGCCCTGGGCCGGCTGGCTGCATGGGGGCGGACCGGAGCGGTGGTGCACACGCCGCACGGGCATATCTTCCACGGCTATTTCGGGTCGGCGAAGACCCGGCTGTTCGTGTGGGCGGAACGCCGGCTTGCCCATCGCTGCCATGCCCTGGTGGCGCTGACGGCAGCCGAGCGCGACGATCACCTGAGGCTGGGCATCGGCATCCCGGCACAATGGCATGTGATCCCCAGCGGGGTGCCCGTGCAGGCCTTGGCCGAATCCGTACAAGGGCAGCGCCGGGCCAACGGCGAGGCGCCGGTCTGGCAGGCGGTGTCGGTCGGCCGCCTGGTGCCCATCAAGGGCATGGACCGGCTGATCCGGGCCTGGGCCGGGGTGAAGGCCAAGAAGCCCGAAGCGCGATTGGCGATCGTCGGGGACGGACCGGAGCGCGCGCGGCTGGAGGCCTTGATCGGTGAGCTCGGCCTTGGCGATCATGTAGTGCTGGCCGGCTGGCAGGACCCCGTGCCCTATCTGGCATCCGCCGAGTGCTTTTCGTTGCTATCGTACAACGAGGGCATGGGTCGGGCGGTGGTCGAAGCCCTGGCAGCGGGCCTGCCCTGCGTGGTGTCCAATGTCTGCGGCCTGGCCGAATTGGTGGACGATGCGGTGGGCTCGGTGGTGGATGCCGGGGATGTGTCGGCGGTGGCCGAGGCCCTGCTCCGGCATTGGGACGAAGGCATTGGCGAACGCGCCCGGCTGCGGGCGGACGCATATGGGGAGGATGTGATGGTGACGCGCCTGGAAACCCTGTACCGGGATCTCACCGCATGAGAAGGCCATGGAAAAGGATGCTGTGGTTCGCCCTCGCCCTGCTGACCCTGGCCGGGCATGCCCGGGCCGACGGCATGCCGTCCGTACATCGTCTGCTGTTCGACGTGCGCAGCACGCATTCGGACGGAGCCCATGATGTGGATGCGCTGGTGCGGTTGTCCGAGGCGCGGGATATCGACATCCTGGCCATCACCGACCACGACCGGAAGGGCATTCGCCTGGGCTTGGCGCCATTCCCGGGCCTGCTCGGCTGGACCATCGACAAGCGCTCCCTGTACACGACGGGGCTGACGTCGTTCTTCGCCGACCTGGCCCGGGCCCGGAAGCGATACCCGCAGATGACGCTGCTGGCGGGCACGGAGTCGGCCCCCGGCTATGCCTGGAGCGGCATCCCGTTCTATCACCTGACGCTGCACAATGCCGAGCGCGCCATGATCACGCTGGGCGAGGAGAAACCGGCTCAGGTCCGGGCGCTGCCGAGCTACGACCTGCGCTATGCGCAGGGCTCCGTAGCGCTCGGCATCATCTTCTGGGTGGTGCTGGCGGGAGGGCTGTTCGCCTGGATGCTGCGCCGGCGGATGCGCGGTTTCGCGCTGCTGCTGTCGCTGGCGGCATGCGGATTTGCCCTGTGGTGGGGGATGCAAAAGACGCCCGATGCCGATGCTGCCTTTGTCCGGGCGGCAGAGGGTCAGGGCCTGTTCGTAATGTGGACACATCCGGGCACGCGTTCCGGGGTGCGCCAGGGGCCGATGGGGGTATGGCTGGATACGCCGCCGCATCCGGAAGAGGTGTTTCGTCGGCCGCTGGCCGATGGCTTTGCCGGCATCTATGGCGACACCGACCATATCGCTGAGCCGGGCGGGCGATGGGATGCCTTCCTGGACGCCTATTTGCATGGCCGGGCGAAAAAGCCGGTCTGGGTGACGTCCGCCGGGGATTTCCATGGCCAGGGCCAAGCCGGGGAATACCTGGGTAATTTCCCCATGGATCTGTGGACCGCGGATACCACGCCGGCCGGCGTGCTCGCGGCCATGCATCTCGGCCATATGGTGGCCTGGGGCCTTCCCCGGGACCGGAACCTGCGCTTTGCGCGTCTGGCCTGCGCGGATGCCAATGGACACCGGTTGTTGCCGGGTGACCGGGCCGATGTCGCCAGCGACATCGCCGTCACGGGGCTGCTGGATGAGCGTCCGGCTGCAGCACCTGGATCGCCGATATCCTGGCCCGCACAGCTCATCGTCGACGGACGGGTGGTGGCGACGCCGGCACTGACGCTCGGCCAACCGTTTCGCTGGCCGCTGCATCTGGGCCCGGGCCCGCATGCCGTGCGCCTGCGGCTTTGGCAGGGAGCCATCCGCATGCTTTCGAATCCCTTCCTGCTGCGGGTGGGTGGCAGATGATCGTCACCATTCATCAGCCGAACTTTCTGCCCTGGCCGGGTTTCTTCCACAAATGGCGTGCAGCCGACGCCTTCGTCATTCTCGACACCGTGCAGTTCCACAAGAACGAATGGCAGAATCGCAACCGCATCAAGACGGCGCAGGGCGCGCAGTGGCTGACCGTGCCGGTGCGCTACCGTTTCCCGCAGCGCATCTGCGAGGTCGGCCTTGCCGGCGATGCCTGGGTGCGCAAGCTCACGGCGACGGTCGAGCAGGCATATGCGCGGGCGCCGCATCTAGATGCCTTCTGGCCGCGGATCTCGGCCATTCTCGACAGCGGCCATGCGATGCTGTCGCCGCTGAACGTGGATCTGATCCGGGAGCTTGGGATCATGGTCGGTTGCACTGCCCCGTTATACCTGGCCAGCGACATGCAGACGCGGGACGAGGATCCGACAGGTCGCCTGATCGGGCTGTGCCGGGAGCTCGGGGCGGATGCCTATCTGTCCGGTCGGGAGGGCAGGCAGTACCTGGACGGGGGGCGATTTGCCGCTGCCGGGCTGGATTTGTGGTTCCAGGAGGTGGAGGCTGTCATCTATCCGCAGCTGCACGGCGACTTTGTCTCGCACTTGTCGGTGCTGGATATGCTGTTTAACGTCGGTGAGGAGGCTGCGGCGCTCGTGCGCGGCATGGGGAGGATGGTCAGATGAAGAGGATCTTGGCACTGGCGGCGCATCCGGACGATATGGAGATCGGCTGTGCCGGCACGCTGGCGGCCTATGCGGCGCGCGACGCCGAGACCTATCTGTTCGTGGCCACCGCCGGCGACGTCGGCGGCCACTCCGAGGGGCGCATGGGCGAGCAGGAGACATCCGCCAAGCTGCTCGGCATCCGCCGGGTATTCTGGGGAGGCTTCCCGGACACTCATCTGCCGGACCACGCCAATGCCCTGCGGGCCAAGCTGGAGGACGTCATGCATCAGGTCGATCCGGATCTGGTGCTGGTCAACCATTGCCAGGATACGCACCAGGATCACCGCACCCTGGGGGAGGTGGCCAATTCGGTGACCCGTTATGTGCCGAACGTGCTGGCCTACGAAACCCCTTCGTCCGCCGGCTTCGAGCCGACGGTGTTCATGGATATCCACGATACCCTGGCCCTGAAGTTGAAGGCCCTGGAGGCGCATGCCTCGCAGGTCGATCGCACCCATGTGCGCCTGAGCATCGTCGACATCGCGCTGGCTACGGCGCATTTCCGCGGCGTGCAAGGCAAGCTGAGCTGTGCCGAGGCATTCATGCCGGTGCGCATGCGCCTATAGCCCCGTGATCCCCCATTCGCGTCCGCGCTTCGGGCCCGCCTTCGAGGCGGCCCTGCTCGAGGTGCTGCGTTCCGGCCAGGTGGTCATGGGTGGGCAGGCCGCGAGCCTCGAATCGGAGGTGGCGATGCGGCTGTCCCAAGCCCGTGCCGCGGTCACCGATTCCGGCACCAGCGCCCTGATGCTGGCGCTGCGCGCCATGGGCATGCAGGGCGAGATCCGCCGCGTCGGTATTCCCGCCTATGTCTGCAGTTCCGTGTCCTATGCGGTGCGTGCCGCAGGGGGCTGTGCCCGTGGCCATGGATTGCGGTGAGGACCTGCGCCTGTGCCCGCAGGCGCTCACGCAGGCCGAGGGCCTGGATGCGGTGGTGCTGGTGCATCCGTTCGGTATGGTCGAGCCGCTGGCCGCAGCATCCTGGCCCTGTCCCGTCGTCGAGGATGTGGCGCAGTCGGTCGGGGCCGAACTGGCCGGGCGTCCGGTCGGCGGCTTCGGTCGGCTTGCCATCGGCTCCTTCCATGCCACCAAGCCCTGGGGCGGGGTCTATGGCGGTTTCGTTGCCGGATCCGACGCGGCCATGCTGGAGGCGGTGTGTACCATGCGCGATCCGGACCGCGCCGATGCCTGGCCCGGCTATGCCGGCCATCACCAGCTATCCGACCTGCACGCGGCCATGGCCCGGGTGCGCCTAGGCTGGGCCGATGACGAGCGCGCGCAGCGGCGCCTGCTCGCCGAGCGCCTGGATGCGTGGCTTGCGGGATTGCATGTCGAAGCGCTGGCCGGACGGCACGATGGCAACCATTACCGCTACATCGTCCGCACTGCAGGATGCGCGCAGCAGGCGATCGCGGCACTGCGCGAGCATGGGGTCGGAGCGATGCCGCCGGTGCCACGGCTGTGGACTACGGAGTCCTGCCCAGGCGCCGAACGCGCCATGGCTGATTGCGTGTCCGTGCCGCTGCTGGCGGACATGGCGGAGCATGAGGCGAAACAACTGAGGGACGGGCTGCAAGATGCGTTTGCTAATTGATCATCCGGCGCTGAGGGTGGGTGCCCTGGTCCTGGGTCTGGCCCTGGCCATGCCCTGGGCCTCCCACGACGGCACCATGATGCTGGGGTTCAAGCTGGTACTGACCTCGGGGCTGTTGACCTTCGGGCTGATGCCGATGGCCATCCGCATCGCCCGCATGAGCGGCGCCCTGGACCAGCCGGGGGCGAGGCGCGTGCATGCCGAGCCCACCCCGCGCCTCGGTGGCCTGGCGATCCTGCTGTCCGTGAACCTGACGCTGCTGCTGAACTTCAACTTCTCGCTGGAGCTGAAGGGGGTCTGCCTTTCGGCGCTGCTCGTGGCCCTGGTGTCCCTAACGGACGATATCCGCAAGCTGTCCGCCGGCACCAAGCTGCTGGGCCAGCTGCTGGCCCTGGGCGTATTGATGGCCACGGGCGTGCATGTCGAGCTTTCTCCCAATCTGTGGTGGGGCACGCTGCTGGAGGTCGTGATCACGGCGCTGTGGGTCATCGGCATCGCCAACGCCTTCAATTTCCTCGACGGCATCAATGGCCTGGCGGCGGCGCTGGCGGCCGCCATCTGCGCCTTGCTCTCCCTGCTCGCCTGGTACAATCACCAGATATACATGCTGATGATCTGTCTGGCGGTGATGGGAGGGGCGCTCGGCTTTCTGGGAGACAATGCCCGCTACGTGCGGCCGGCGCGCAGCTTCATGGGGGATAGCGGCAGCGTCTACCTCGGCTGGATGATGGCCTCGCTGGCGGTGATGGGCGACTGGTCCTCCGAGGGACCCTGGCGGGCCTATTCGGGCCCGGTGCTGATCTTTTCGGTGATGATCTTCGACATGATCTATACCACCGTGGCGCGCATCGCCCGCGGCGACGTGAAGAATTTGCGCCAGTGGATCGAATACACCGGCCGCGATCATCTGCACCACCGACTGATGTCCATGGGCATCTCCCAACCGCATACGGTGCTGATGATCGTCGCCTTTTCGCTGATCATGGGGCTGTCGGCCCTGGCGCTGATCCACGCCAGCCGCTTCGAGGTGGGCCTGCTGCTGATGCAGTCCGTGATCTTCTATGTGGTGCTGACCGTGCTGATGCTCCGGCGCCGATGAGCGCTTGCGATGCCATCGTGGCGCGTTGGCGGCAGCTGGCCTCGGCGCTTGCGCATGACGGCGTGCGGCTGATTGCCGTGTCCAAGTATGCGCCGGATGATGCAGTGGCCTGCCTGGTCGAAGCCGGGCAGATGGATTTCGGCGAGTCGCGCCCGCAACTGCTGCACCGGCGCGCCCGGCTTTTTCCCGGCGTGCGCTGGCATATGATCGGCCCGCTGCAGCGGAACAAGGCCAAGTATATCGGCCGTCAGGCCGCTATGTGGCACAGCCTGGAGGATGCCGATACGGCCCGGGAGGTCGCCCGGCATGTCGAGGGCAGAAGGCTGCCGGTGCTGATTCAGGTCAATGTCTCGAATGAACCCCAGAAGCATGGGGTGGAGCCGGATGCACTGCCGGCGCTGCTGGCCGAGGTGCGGGGCATGCCTGAGTTGGAGGTCATCGGCCTGATGGGCATGGCCGCTCACCAGGGCAATGCCCGTAGCGCCTTTGCGCTCTTGCGCCGCTTGCGGGATGGGCTTGCCGATGCGAGCCTGCGCCAGCTGTGCATGGGCATGAGCGGCGATTATCGCATCGCCGTGGAAGAGGGCGCGACGATGGTCCGCCTGGGGTCCGTGTTGTTCGGCCCGGAGAAATGATTTGGGAAAAGGATCGGAAACGATGCAGACGATGAAGATTGGTTTCATGGGTGGCGGCAATATGGCCGAGGCGCTGATCGCCGCACTCGTGCGCGCCGGTCATCGCCCGGAATCGATCTGGGTCTCCGATATCAACGAGGAGCGTACCGGCCTGCTGCAGCCGCGAATACGGCGTGCATGCGGCAGGGGACAATGCGCAGATGGCGGCAGAGGTTGACGTGCTGGTGCTGGCGGTCAAACCGCAGCAGATGAAGGCCGCCCTGGCGGGACTTTCGGCATCGATCCGCAGTGATGCCACCGTCATCAGCATCGCCGCCGGCGTCTCGGTGGAAAGCCTGAAGCAGCATCTCGGGTACGATGGTCTGACGATCGTGCGCGTCATGCCGAACACCCCGGCCCTGGTCGGCGCCGGCATGTCGGTGCTGTTCTGCGAGGATAACGACGGCGAACACCGTCGGCGCGCCGAGTACCTGCTTGCATCCTGCGGCGAGACGGCCTGGGTGGACCAGGAGCGGATGCTGCATGCGGTGACGGCCATCTCCGGCAGCGGGCCGGCATATTTCTTCCTGCTGGCCGAGATGATGCAGGCGGCGGCCGTATCCCTCGGTCTGCCGGAGGCGCTGGCCGAGAAGCTGGTGGTGCGCACCGCCTTCGGTGCCGGACGCATGCTGGCCGATACCGGGCGCACGCCGGAGCAGCTGCGCCAGCAGGTGACGAGCCCCGGGGGCACGACGCAGGCGGCGCTGGATGTGATGTACGACAATGGCCTGCCGGATACCGTGCGCAAGGCCATCAATGCGGCCCAGAAACGATCCGTGGAGTTGAGCTGAAGTGTATCTGATCGGTTATTTCCTGCAGGCGATCGCCGGCCTGCTGCATATGCTGCTGATGCTGGCGATGATCGTCATCATCGCCCGGGCCGTGCTGTCCTGGGTTTCGCCCGACCCCTACAATCCGGTGGTGCGCATCATCAACCAGCTCTCCGAGCCGATGCTGTATCCGGTGCGCCGGCGCATGCCGCATATGGGCGGCGTCGACCTGTCGCCGATGCTGGTGATCCTGGTGCTGGTCTTCCTCGACAATTTCCTGGTGCCGAGCCTGCAGCGCCTGGCCTTCGGCCTGCTCCACTGACCATTCCCGACGGCATCCTCAGCGAGGGTCGGGACGGCGTCTATCTGCAAATCCATGCCCAGCCGGGCGCGAAACAGGCAGCGCTGCGCGGTCTGCACGGCGACGCCGTCAAGGTGGCGGTGAAGGCGGCGGCGCAGGACGGCAAGGCCAATGCGGCTATCGCGGCCTTCGTCGCCGGGGCACTCGATCTCCCCAAAAGCGCCGTCGAGGTCGCCTCCGGCCATACCTCCCGCCACAAGCGCCTGTTCATCCGCGGCGATGTCGCCGATCTCCGCCATCGTATCGAGTCCTGGCTGGCCTAGACTGTTCCGAAAACGGTCGCAGTCGCTGAAGATGCAATCGGCAAGGTTCGGCGGCCCATAACGGACGCGGTAATTGTTCGCACGCATCGGCAAGATTCGCTCGGGCGATATAAGACTGGAGAAACACCATGGATCAGGTTGAGCAAGTACAACAGGATGTAGCGCCGACATTTTTGGTGCTGATTCTTGCGGTCGCGGCAGGCACTACGGTTGCCAACCTCTACTACAGCCAACCGCTGCTCGCCATCATGGCGAGGGCATTCGATTTGAAATCCAGCTCCCTGGGATGGGTGCCGACACTGACCCAGCTGGGCTATGCAGTGGGCCTCGTTCTGCTGGTGCCTTTGGGAGACAGTCACGAGCGGCGCAAGCTGATCATCCGCATGACCTTGCTCGTTGCCTTGTCTCTTCTCGCAGTTGCCTACTCTCCCAGTTTTGCATGGCTTCTGGGAGCCAGCTTCATTCTGGGTTTGGTCACGATCGTTCCCCAACTCGTGGTGCCCTTCGCAGCCAGTTTGGTCGGCCCACTAAAGCGCGGCCGTCTGGTGGGGCAGGTCATGAGTGGATTGTTGATAGGCATCATTCTATCACGCTCGCTTAGCGGCTATGCCGCCAGCTATCTGGATTGGCGCGGAATCTATGTGTTGGCCTCTGCCATGATGCTTGGCCTAGCGCTCATCGTGTATTTTGCGCTGCCCAAACAGTTTCCTCCCGCGCCAGTTCCTTACCGAGAATTGATCGTTACCCTCGGTCATCTTGCTCGCACCGAACCAATCCTGCGCAGGCGTTCGCTCGTCGGAGCCTGCAGTTTCGGTGCGTTCAGCATTTATTGGACACCACTCATCTTCCATCTCCACAAACTTTCTCCATTGTACGGCGCGCATACGGTCGGTCTTCTCGGGTTGTTGGGCGTCACCGGCGCTTTCGTGGCACCGATTTCCGGGCACCTGACGGAACGAATCGGCGTCAGATTAGTCAATGGTATAGCCCTGGTTTTCACCATCACAGCATTTGCGACCCTGTGGGTAGGCGCTAACTCGTTGGTGCTCATTGCCATTGGTACAATTTTGCTGGATGCCGGCGTCCAGGGCAGCCATATATCGAACCAGACGCGGATCTATTCCCTGCACCCGCACCTGCGTAACCGACTCAACGCGGTATACATGTTCTGCTACTTCATCGGTGGTGCTATTGGCTCTGTTCTCGGCACTTACTTCTGGCAAACCTG
>CAVXSB010000014.1:0-22769 GCA_963764315.1 uncultured Zetaproteobacteria bacterium | reverse complement strand
TAATCATCGGCCTCGAACTCGTGCCGGCGGGAGAACCCGTTCGAGATCGGCCCGAGCCAGAACAGGAATACCGGCATCGCCAGCATGAACAGCAGCAGCGCCGCATGATCGGAGGGGACGGATACGCCGAGCCCGGCATAGAACCAGCCCTGGCCGGCCAGCCAGCCGAGCAGCGCGAAGCCGGCCAGCGACATCAGTATCATCACCACGAGGCGCTTCCGCACATGCCCGTGGCGGAAATGCCCCAGCTCGTGCGCCAGCACCGCCTCCGCCTGGTCGATACTCAGCGCATGGATCAGGGTATCGAAGAACACGATGCGCTTGGCGTTGCCGAGCCCCGTGAAATAGGCATTGCCGTGCGCCGAACGCTTCGAGCCGTCCATGACGAACAGCCCCTTGCTGGCAAAGCCGCAGCGGCTCAATAGCGCCTCGATGCGCTGTTTGAACTCGCCGTCTTCCAGCGGCGTAAAGCGGTTGAACAACGGCGCGATCAGCGTCGGGTAGGCCCAGATCATCAACAGGCTGAATGCCGTCCACACGCCCCAGGCATCCAGCCACCACCAGGATCCCATGCGGGCCTTCAGCCACAGGATCACCCAGGCCAGCGGCGCGCCGATAACGAGCAGCAGCGCCAGCTGTTTCAACTGATCGGAAAGGTACAGGCCAGGCGTCATCTTGTTGAAGCCGAAGCGCGCCTCAATGCCGAAGGTGCGCCAGAGATCGAAGGGGACATCCAGCACATGCCCGATGGCGAAGAAGGCGAGCATGACGGCCACGCCCCCCATGGGACCGCCGAGGCCGAGCGCACGCGCCGCACCATCCAGACCGTCCAGGCCACCGCCCAGCGTCCAGGCGAGCAGCACCGCCACCGACCACAGCCCCGCCCAGCGCCCCAGGCGCAACTTGGCCAGCGTGTAGTCGGCCGCCTTCTGGTGCGCCGCCAGCGATATGGAGGCGGCAAAGCGCGCCGGCACGGTGCCGCGATGGTCGCACACATGTCGGGCCTGACGGGCGGCCAGCCAGGCCTCGACGGCCGTGGCCAGCACGATGAAGGCGATAAAGGCAAGGCTGAAGGTCTGCATCGGCACATCCTATCCGGAGCGGGGTTGTTCCGCCCCCCTTGTGTTCATGGGGTCGAAGGCAGGTCGATGCCGACCTTCAGCCCTCCACCCTCGGCGTTCTCGGCGTGGATTTCGCCATGGTGCAGGGCCACGGCGCGCGCGGCGATGGCCAACCCCAGGCCGAAGCCGCCGGAATCCCGGTCCCTGGCCTCGGAAACGCGGTAGAACGGATCGAACAGGCGGGGCAGATCGGGCTCGGGCACGCCCGGCCCGTGATCGCGCACGCTCAGGCGCAGTGCATCCGCCCCGCAGGCCAGCGTCACCCGCACACCCGCCCCGGAGGTGTAGCGCAAGGCGTTGCGCAGCACATTCTCGAAGGCACTGCGCAACAGCGCCTCATGCCCGCGCATGGGGCAGGCATGAGGGACCACGGCGTCGATGCGGGAGCCTGCGAACTCGAACTCGGCATCGTGGATAACCTCGCGCACCATGGCCGCCAGATCGAAGCCGCGCGCCAGCTCGGAGACCTCGCCGGCCTCCAGCCGGGACAACATCAACAGCTCGGAAATCATCGTTTCCAGCCGATCCGCCTCCGTCTCGATGCGATCCAGCTCCGTACCGTCGCGGCCGCGGCTGCGGGCCAGCTCGACGGCCACCTTCAGCCGCGCCAACGGGGAGCGCAACTCGTGCGACACATCGGATACCAGTCGCCGGTGCACCTGCAGCAGCTGCTGGATGCGCTCGGCGGCCTCATCCAGGGTACGTGCCAGCCGGCCGATCTCGTCGCCACGGCGCCCCATGCCGGAACGGGCGGAAAGATCGCCATCCCCGAGGCGGCGGGCCACCGTCGTCAGCTGCCGGATCGGCCGCGTCAACCACCAGGCCAGAACCAGGCACAGCAGGGCGGAGACCACGAGTGCTGTCGACACCCAGATCCACCGCAGCGGCCGGGGGCGCATGCGATGGGACGGCGAGAACAGCACCAGGCGCAGACCACTGGCCCCACCCAGCGGCGCCGACACCAGGCGCCCGCGCTCGAAATGCGTGGCCACGGCGCCCGATATCCCCTGCGCCTGGCGCAGGTGCACCCGCAGGGCCGGGCGGAGCCGGGGCGGCAGCCAGCTGCCGTCTTCCGGCACCACCAGGATCCAGTTCGGCCGGGTGCCATTCATCTGGTGCAGCCACCGGTGCACCGCCGGCATGCCGCCCTTCTGCCAGACATCGTCGGCCGCGCGCGCCAGGCGCACCGCCTGCGCCTCCATCTCCTCGGTACGCTGGTGCTCGAAGCTCCAGCGCACCAGGCCGAAGGCGGCCAAGCCGGTCAGGATGATCATGATCCAGAACCAGACGAACAGCTTCCAGTACAGCCCGCGCAAGCGCTTAGCCCCGCACCAGGATGTAGCCCCGACCGCGCACCGTCTTGATACGCTCACCGCCGTCGGAGCGTGCGCCCATCTTGCGGCGCAGATGACTGACGTGCATGTCCACGGCGCGGTCGAATACGCCGAGCCGGCGACCCAATGCATGCACGGACAGCGTGTCCTTGTCGACGACCTCGCCGGCATGGCGCATCAAGAGCTCCAGCAGGTCGAACTCGGTGCCGGTCAGCTCCAGGGCTTGCTCTCCCAACTCGCAGCGCCTTTGCGCCGGGAACAGCGCCAGGTCCCCCATGCGCAGCGCCTCGTCGCTTGGTGCCGCCTGCCCCCGGCGCAGCACGGCGCGGATGCGCGCCAACAGCTCGCGCGGATTGCACGGCTTGGGCACATAATCGTCGGCACCGATCTCCAGACCGATGATGCGATCCACCGGGTCACCACGCGCCGTCAACATGATCACCGGCAACGGCATGTGCTGGCGCAGCTCACGCAGCACCTCCATACCGCTGCGCCCGGGCATCATGACATCCAGCACCACGAGGTCGCTATCCCCGCGCATGGCCGCGTCCAGGGCCGCATCGCCGTCGTAAACACTGGTCACCGCATAGCCCTCCATGGTCAGAAACTCGGCCAAGAGGGCATTGAGCTCGCGGTCGTCGTCGGCCAGCAGGATGCGCATGGGTTCGTGCATGGACTCACTGTGCCAAAGCCGGGACCGCAACGGAACGGTTCTTTACACATCTTTACGCCGGCGATACAAGACTTTGCCCTAAGCATGCAGCGCATCACGCGAGCCGGTATTACACTGACCGTCGGGATACCCCCCCAAGGAGGCTCTCATGAGCAAAGGAATGAAAACGCTGTGGCTGGCCGCCGCCCTGGCCCTGACGCTGCCGTCACTGACGGCGATGGCCGACCCGCGCATGATGAGCGGGCCGATGGGCGGCATGCACAGCATGCATGGCTGTTCGGACCGCATGGCCAAAACGCTCGGGCTGACCGATGTCCAGCAGAAGCAGATCGATGCCCTGCACGCGCAAACGCGTCAGGACATGCGTCCGCTGTGGAAACAAAAGCGCGAAAACATGCACAAGATCTGGGCCCTGAACCCGGACGACAAGAACTACGCCTCCGAGGTCAAGGCGCTGGCCGAGAAGCAGGGCGACCTGACCGAGAAGATGATCGTCGCCCGGGCCCAATCGCACGCCAAGTTCTATGCCATCCTCACCGATCCGCAGAAGACGAAGCTGAAGCAGGCGCACGAGGACCGTAAGCACATGCGCCATCATCACAACGGCATGCGCGGCGGTATGGGCGGCGACTACTGAGCGACGCCATACCGGAAAGGGCGCGGATTCGTCCGCGCCCTTTTTATTTCGGCCCGTTCACAAGCACGGCGTAGCTAATTCAGGCTGCCGGGGACGGCCAACGTAAAGGCCGGAATCTCGGCATCGAAGCGCTTCCCACCCTCACCGATCATGCGGTAATGCCCGTGCATGACCCCAACGGCGGTTTCGAGGATACAGAAGCTGTCGTAGCGATGCTCGCCCCCCGGGGCGAGCACAGGTTGTTCGCCGACCACCCCAAGGCCCTCCACCTCCTCCGTTTTGCCGTTACCGTCGGTGATGACCCAATGCCGGCTGTGCAGCTGCGCGATATGCCGGCCGCGGTTGCGAATCGTCACATGGTAGGCGAACACGAAGCGCTGGGCCTCGGGCTGCGACTGCGCTGCGATGTACTCGGGCCGCACGGAGATCTCGATGGAGTGGGAATCGCTCATGGCCGATCAGACTAGCGCCTCGGCGCCCCCCGCTCTAGCACGGGGCGCACGCTGATCAGCCCGACGCCGACCAGCACCAGGGCCAGGCCGGCCAGCTGTATAGCCGTGATCGGCTCACCGAGCACCAGCGCCGCCAGCACAATGGTCGAGACCGGACCAACCGAGGCCGCCATCGCCGCCGGTCCGGCGCCGATGCGCCGGATGCCGGCGGACATCAGGAAGGCAGGCAGCACCGTCGACACCAGGGCCATCGCCAAGCCCAGCAGATAAACCGGCACCGGCTGCACCAACAGCATGATGGGCCGCGTAAGCAGGAACTGGGTGATGACGGCGAGGGAAGACACCAGCATCGCAAGCGCCGTGAAGCGGATGGTACCGAGCCGCCCGATCATGTGGCCGCTGCCGACCAGGTACAGCGCATAGGCCATGGCACTGCCGAACACCAGGGCCGTGCCCAGCACCACATGCCCCTCGGACAGGCGTACCTCGTGCATCACCGCGCACGCGATGCCGGCATAGCTCAGCAGCAGCGCTAGCGGCATGCGCCGCCCCGGGTTCTGGCGGAACAGCAGCATGCCGAACAGCACTGTCAGCGTCGGATAAGCGAACAGGATCATGCGCTCCAGGCCGGCCGAAATGTAGATCAGGCCGATGAAATCGAGCAATGAAGCCAGGTAATAGCCGACCAGGCCCAACGCCACCACGGCCACGATCTGGTACATGGCGGGCCGCGCGGCGGAGCGACGCTCCTCGATGAGGGCGATATAGGCAAAGACGGGCATGGCGAAGCCCATGCGTAGCGTCAGCAGCGTCACGGCATCGATGCCGTACCGGTAGGCCAGCTTCACGAAAATCGCCTTGGCCGAGAAGGCCACGGCGGCGATGATCACCAGGGCCAGACCGGCTCGACGCGATGGTTCGGATATCGTCATATTCGCACTCCCGGGCGGGGCGGGGAGCATGGATGCTAGGGGTGCAGGCAGCCACGGTCTCCCCCGCAGCCGCCTTGCTTTCAGATCTTCAGTGAACGCAGAAGGGCATGCCACGGCCGGCCAGGAAACCTAGCCAGCGCCATGCCTTGCATACGACCGCGTACATCACGCCACCATCATCGCCATGGCCTTCGTCGTGTCCACGCTCGACCACGCCGCTGGGCCGGATCGGCACAGTTCGGGGCCCCGCGCAGGCTCTGGCACGCATCCCCCCTAATGCCGGGCGCGCACCCGCCGATGTATAAAGGTATACTGTGGATTCTTCTGCTATTTAGGGGATGGAGGAACGGAGACATGTCACACAAACAGGCCATCATCGATACCGGAAACGCGCACTACCAGGGGCTGAGGCTCTTCCCTGCGTTTATCGATCACTTCAAAAAGGGCATCGAGGACAAGCGCTACGGCAAGATCGTGCTACTCAATGCCACCGCCGACTTCCTGCGTTTCAACTACGCGGGCCATGCCATTTCCGTGCATCTGGAGACGATCGCCGGCAGCGAGGACTCGCAGGCACGCGCCTTCCTCGCCGTCTACCTGACCAGCCCCGAGATGACGGCCCAGCATCTGTTGGCCGGCATCCCCTTCAACGAGGAGGGGAAAACCCTCGTCGCCCCCCATGGCCAGCCGGACGGCGGCTCCATCACCGGCTCGGAGCAGGAATTCGATACCGTGCTCGAGCGCATCCTGCACGCCATCCTGCGCTATTCGGAGATGCGTAACCCGAAGATTCACTGGAGCGCCTGACCCGGAACCGTTCCAGGCCTCGAACAAGCCCCTGCTATCTAGGTCGCAAGCCAGCAGAACGACAGCGGCGGCACCGTTAGCTGCGCCTCGTCCATCTCCGGGCGCTTGCCGGTGTGCAGATCCTTGATGCCGTCGTAATGCGATAGACGCAGCGCATCAAGGGGCACCGCCTGTGGCGACTCGTCGAAATTGGCCAGCACCAGCACCCTCGCCTGTGTGTTCTGCGGATGGAAGCGCCAGAATCCGAACAGATGCGGGTTATCGAGCGTCAGCAGCTCGCGGTTGTTGAAATCGGCGAAGGCGACAATCTCCTTGCGCAGGGCGATCATCTTCTTCAGCTCGCTGAAGATACGATATTCGACGCTGCCCGGCTGGTTGCGCCGCGCCGCCTTGTCCCAGTCGATATCCGGACGATGCATCCAGCGGCTGTCGCCTCGCCGGCGCGCATCCTCGAGATAGGCGTAGCTGTTCAGCGTGCCGATCTCGTCGCCGTAGTACAGCAGCGGAATGCCGCCGAAGGACAGGATCAGGCTGTGCAACAGCAATATTCTGTTGATGGCGGCATCGACGGCATCCGGGTCGCCCTTCTCCAGGGCGGCCTCCAGGCCGGCCAGCGAGGCCAGGGTGCCTGAGATGCGGGCATCGCCGTTCTTCTCGTTGCGGCCGAACGGCTTGCCGCGCGATGGGGAGGTATCGAAGTTGCCGGTGTAGTAATCGACGAGGAAGCGACGATGCGCCCCCGGCTCGTAGCCGGCCAGGTCGATGTCGCTGTCGCTGAAGCCCAGACCGATGTCGTCGTGGCAGCGAATGTAGTTCAGCCAGGTGGCCCGATCCAGCTTGTCCGGCAGGTTTTTCACGCCGATATCCAGCAGATTCGCCTGCTTGGTGGCGATGGCATCCCACATCAGGGCCATGAAGGTGGCGTTGTAGGCGATCTCGCATTCCTTGGCGTTGATGGCGTCCTCGCCGAAGTACTTGGCGATCTCCACCGGGGCGACGATGGCCTCGGCGATGAACAGCACCCCGGGCGCCGTCACCTGGCAGCAGTCCTTCATCAGTTGTAGCAGCAGGTGCGCCTCGCGCTCGTTCTGGCAGGTGCTGCCGATCTTCTTCCACAAAAAGGCCACCGCATCCAGGCGCAGGATATCCGCACCGTGGTTGGCCCAGAACAGGATGATGTCGATCATCTCGATGAGCACGGCCGGGTTCTTGTAGTTCAGGTCCCACTGGAAGGAGTTGAACACCGTCATCACCCATTTGCCCATCTGCTCGTCCCAGGTGAAGTTGCCGGGCGAGGTCTCCGGGAAGATCTCCGGCATGCTCTCTTCGAACATGTCCGGCATCTCCCGGTCGTCGAACACGTAGTAATAATCCTGGTAGGTCTTGTCGCCCTGGCGCGCCATCTGCGCCCATGCGTGCTCGTCGGAGGTATGGTTCACGACCACGTCCAGCGTCAGCAGCATATCGCGTTTGCGCATCGCCGCGCCCAGCGCATCGAGATCCGCCATGGTGCCGATGCGCTCATCGACCTTGCGGTAATCGCGCACCGCATAGCCGCCGTCGCTGCGATCCGGCGGACAGTCGAGCACCGGCATCACGTGCAGCATATTGATACCCAGCTCCTGCAGGTAATGCAGCTTCGCACCCAGGCCCTGCAGGTCGCCGGCGAAATGATCGCTGTACAGCGCCATGCCCGCCCATTGCTGGCTTAGGAACCAGTTGTGGTCCTTCTCGCGCGCCAGGTCCGTCTTCTTCAGGTAGGCGGGACGCTTGATGAACTGGCGCGCCAGCGTTTCGACCAGCCGCTGCATCTGCGCCTTGAAGTCCGGGCGGTCGCCGTACAGCGCCGAGAACAGCGAATGAATGGCATAGAAATTGGCGCCCAGGCGCGTGTAGAAATGCTGCAGCTTCTGTTTTTTGATCTCCGGCTTCAGGGCGATCAATATGTCGTTGAGCAGCGAATGGGATACCTGTTCGTACATATCCAACCTTCCTTAGTCGGTCCAGGTCTCGAGGAAAGGGCGATAGAAGCCCACATCGGCGATGGTGGCACCGCGAATACCGACGACGGCGCTGGCGAAATCCTGGGCGCGTTTCAGTGTCAGCGGCAAGGGCCAGGCCCGGATGATGCCGGTCAGCAGCACGCTGCAGAAGGCATCGCCGGCGCCGACGGCATCGACAACGGCCAGGCTCCGCTCCGGTTGCGCCCTGTAACGGGCCTCGGCGCAGATGATGTCCGCCCCGGCAGCCCCGCGGGTCAGGGCGACGAACGCCGTCTGCGCCCCCAACAGTCGCTGCAAGCGCTGTGCCTCGTCAAGCGCCTCCGGCTCGATCTGCGCCAACTCGTCCACGTTGAGCTTGAGCCAGCGTGCGCCGGCGAGCATGCGGCGCACCCCCTGTCGATCCCACCATGGATCGCGCAGGTTGATATCGACGAAGCGCGGCGCATGGGGACTCAGACGCGCCAACGCCTGTGCCGAGGTCGCATGGCGCAGCGCCAGCGAGCCATGGTAGACGAAATGGTCGCCGGAAAGCCCGGGTAGCGCCCCGGCATCGATGAAATCGTAGGCGCAGGCATCGACGATGTCGTAATGCGGCTCGCCGCCCGCAAGGCTGACGGTAACACTGCCCGTGGCATGCACGGGATCGCGCTGCATGCCTCCCGTATCCATGCCCCAGGCGCGCATGGCATCGAGGATCTGTTCGCCCGGCGCATCGGCGCCGACGCGCGAGATAAACAGCGGCGCATGCCCGAAGGCCTGCAAGTGCCAGGCCACATTGAACGGGGCGCCGCCGAGCACGCTGACGCCGTCGGGGAAGCGGTCGAACAGCACCTCTCCGAAGATCACCGGCCTCATGCCTCCGCCTCCAGCCAGGCGCCGACGTCCGGCAGATAATGGGCAAGCCCCTCGAGGATGCCGGCGCTGTAGTTGCCGTTCATGCCCAGCCAGCCGCCCTTGGCCAGGAACACGTCGGCCCCGGCCACGGCGGCACGCACCTCGGCATCGGCGTTGGCGACCAGCACCGCCTGCAACGGCCCCAGCAGCACATCCAGGTCGTTGCCGCTGTCGCCGGCGAACACCGCATGGTCATGGTCGAAGCCTCGGCTTTGCATCAAAAATGCGATGGCGTGCCGCTTGTTGGCCCCGGCTGGCAGCACATCCAGCAGCCCCGTTCCGGCCGCCTCGTCGACGCTCCACACCAGATTGGCGCGAATGCCGGCCTGCGCCAGCCTGTCCGCCACCGCCGCCATGCGCGCCTGCCGATCGGCCTGCAGCGGCACATGGTAGCTGAGCTTGTGCCGGCCCTGCCTCTCGGCGGGCTGCAGTGCCAGTTCCGGAACATCGGCCAAGATCGCATGCAGCTCCCGCCAGCCCAGACCTCGCCAGTCGGCGTCGATCTCCCGGCTCCACGCTTCCCAGGCATGCCAGCCATCCTCGCCGGCCTCGTAGATCGTGGTGCCGACATCGGCGATGGCGAAATCCGGTACCGGCAGCCGGTATTCCCGGATGGCCGCCTCGATCAGTTCGCGGTGGCGGCCGGTGACATAGGCGATCGTCGCCTCGGATCTCGCGGCTAGGCGGGCGAACAGCGACCGGGCACCGGGGGATTCCGGCGCCGTGCCGTTGGGAATCAGCGTGCGATCCAGATCGGTGCACAACAGGAAGGGCTGCACCTCAGGCCTCGGTATCGAAGAAGTGGTAATGCTCGATGGCCTCGATGATGCCGGCGGCATGGCCCTTCTCGGCGAAATAGATGCTCTCGGTATCGGCCATCGACAGCTCCTCGTGATGGCGGTTGGCGACGACGACAGCCATGGTGTTGCCGAACATCATGTCCTCGTCGGCGCCGGAGCCGCCGGCGGCGAGGATGTTCTCCAGCGGGATGTCCAGCTGCTCGGCGCACCAACGCAGGGCCAGGCCCTTGGATGCCCGCACCGGCACGATGTCGAGGTATTGGCCGAAGGAGAAGAAGGCGTTGACGGTCTGGTCGTGCTGCAGCAGGTGCTGCTTGATCGCATGCATGTCCGGGGCGATGGCCGGGTCGATGTAGTAGCTGAGCTTGAAGCTCCCCTGATGCACCTTCTCCTGGCGCTTCAGCCCCGGCAGCTCGTCGAGCAGTTCGCGCACGGCCCCGGGGTTCCACAGGTGGTTGATATGCCGGGCCCAGGCCATGTCCTTGGTCAGGTTCGGCGCGTAATGGATCTCCGTGCCCAGGCTGGTGATCAGCACGTCCGGCTGCGGGATGCGGTATTGGCGCAGCGTCGACAGGGCGGAATCGATGCGCCGGCCCGTGGCCAGGCCGAAGCTGATCTCTTTCTGGTGTTCGCGCATCAGGTGCAACAGCGCCTCCAGCGCCTCCCGATCGCCGAGCAGGTTCTGATCCAGATCGGTGAACAGCGCCTTGCTGCGATACAGCCCGGAGCGGCGCTTCAGGCTCATGCGCTGCAGCGGCTCGGTCTGCTCGATGATGGGCCGGATGACGTCGAGGTACTTCTCGGCATGCGCCTGCCAGGCGTAGTGCCGGCGCACCCCGTGCACGCCGTTGTCGGCAAGCTTGCGCCAGGCATCACGATCGGACAGCACCTGAAGCAGCGCCTCGGCCATGGCCTCCCGATCCAGCGGATCTATCAGGACGCCGTTGTGACAGTTGTTGATGATGTCGACCGGCCCCCCGTCCTCGGTGGCCACCAGGGGCAGGCCGCAGGCAGCGGCCTCGATCAGCGTCAGCCCGAACGGTTCGGTCAGGGCCGGATTGATGAACACCCCGCCGGACAGCGCCACCAGCCGATACAGCAGCGTCACCTCGTCCGGCCGGTGATGCTTGGGATAGGCGACCTTCCCGTACAGGTCGTACTGGTCGATGGTCAGCAGCAGTGTGTTCAGCACCTCCTGCGCCCCGCTGTCCATGTCACGAATGTCGTCGCGGTTGCCGGCGACGACGACGAGGTTCGCCATCTGCTGCAAGCGCGGGGACTGCTGGTAGGCCTCGATCAGGGCGATGATGTTCTTGCGCGGGTCCGGACGGGACAGGGCCAGAATCATCGGCTTGTCCGGCTCTCTGAGGAAGCGCTTGAGCTCGCCGGCGATATCGCTTTCGGCCTCATTGCCATCGGGGGGATGGAACTTGTCCAGGTCGGTGCCGGGCGGGATCACCCGCATCTTGTCCGGCTGGTAGCAGTCGTACAGGCCGTACTGCTCCTCGATCTCCTGGTGCGTGCTGGTGATCACGCGCGCCGCCACCGCCAGCGTCGCCTCTTCGGCCTCGATGCGCCGGGAGATGTTGTACACGCGCTCGATCTCGTCGCGCGTGACGCCGCTGGCCAGCAGCTGCTTGCGCTTGCTGCGTCCCAGCGAGTGGCCGGTGTGTACGAGCGGGATGCCGAGCTGGTGGGAAAGGCGCGTGCCGACGTAGCCGGCATCGGCATAATGGCTGTGCAGGATCTGCGGCAGACGGGACTGTTCGCGCAGGAAGTTCAGGGCATTGTCCGAGAAGCTCTCCAGGTCGTCCCAGAGCTCCTCCTTCGGGATATAGCGCTCCTCGCCGCAGGCGATGCGCACGATGCGCACATTCTCGGAAAGCAGCTCGATGGCCTCGGCGTAATCGTCGCTAACGCGGGGATCGATGACCTGGCGGGTCAAGAGGTCGACCTGCGCCACCTCCGGACGCTCGCCCAGGGCGCGGGCCAACTCGACGACGTACTTGGTCTGCCCGCCCGTGTCGGCATCCCGGCCCAGTTCGAAGTCATGGCCGCGGATCAGGCCATGCACGCTGATCAATGCGATATAGTAGCCGTCGGAGACGCTGCTCACCGTCGCTCGTTATGGCGCCCGTCGGCGCCTATTCGGTCCCAGAAAGCCATGCATCATTTATAACCGGTTTCGGCCGGCAACTCAAATCGGGGCAGCGCTTCCCTGCCCGTCCAGATTGCGCGCCAACAGGCCGTAGCCGCTCGGGTCCACGGGCACGGCGATGCGCACGCGGTGGCCGCTGCCCGGCGCCTCGGCCACCTCCGCCCCCGAGCGCGCATCCCACATCTTCGCCACCGCCAGCGTGCGGTTGCCGGCCGGTGCGATCAGCTCCACTTGGTCGCCGACAGCGAACTTGTTCTTCACCTCGATCTCCGCCATACCGGCCGTGGCGTCGTAGCCGACGACCTCGCCGACGAAGCGTTGCCCTGCGAAGCGGGAACTGCCCTCCAGATAGTTCTGGTGCTCGGCGGTGTGGAGCCGCTGGTAGAAGCCGTCGGTATATCCCCGGTTCGCCAGGGCGTCGAGCCTACCCATCAGCGACCAGTCGAACGGCCGCCCGGCCACGGCATCGTCGATGGCCTGCCGGTACACCTGCGCCGTGCGCGCCGCGTAGTAATGCGATTTCGTGCGCCCCTCGATCTTCAGCGAATCGACGCCGATGTTCACCAGACGCTCGACATGCTGCACCGCGCGCAGGTCCTTGGAGTTCATGATGTAAGTGCCGTGCTCGTCCTCGAACACCGGCATCTGCTCGCCCGGTCGCGTCTCCTCCTCGAGCAGGTAGACGTTGTCGGCCAGCGCATGGCGGGGAAGATCCCCGCAGTCCGAGAACGGCTCTGGCGCCAGGGCGTTCAGATCATTGATCGGGATGATGTCCCCGGACGCATCCTCGCCCGCCTCGGCCATGTCGTATTTCCAGCGGCAGGTGTTGGTACAGGTTCCCTGATTGGCATCGCGGTGGCTGAAGTAGCCGGACAGCAGGCATCTTCCCGAATAGGCGATGCACAACGCCCCGTGCACGAACACCTCCAGTTCCATGTCCGGGCAGCGCTGGCGGATCTCCTCCACCTCGTTCAGGGACAGTTCGCGCGACAGGATGATGCGGGTCACCCCGACGGACTGCCAGAACTTCACCGCCGCCCAGTTCATGGTGTTGGCCTGCACCGACAGGTGCACCGGCATTTCCGGCCAGGCCTCGCGCACCAGCATGATCAGGCCAGGATCGGCCATGATCAGGGCATCCGGGCGCATGTCGACGATGGCCTGCATGTCGCGCATATAGGTTTTGACCTTGTTATTGTGCGGCAACAGGTTGCTGGCCACGAAGAACTTCTTGCCCTGGGCGTGCGCCTCGTCGATGCCGGTCTGCAGGTTCTCCAGCAGGAAATCGTTGTTGCGCACGCGAAGCGAGTAGCGCGGCTGGCCGGCATAGACGGCATCCGCCCCATAGGCATAGGCATAGCGCATATTGCGCAGGGTGCCCGCCGGGGAAAGCAGTTCGACATGGCGCTTCATCTTCATCCTCCGCGTCGCCCGCAGGGGCCGGCAATGGGGCATTGTAGCGCCGGCGCCGGCGCTTGCATGTCAAAATCCAGACGGCGGAAGCGGGAAGGGCCTGCGGCAGCACCTATGGCGTTTGGCAGCATTCCTGCTCGTGGAATCAGGCATGGGAGGCGATATATGATCCAAAGCGCATCGAACATCGGCAGCATGGCGGGCCTGCAGCCCGCGCCCGCCCTCAACGCCGTCCGCGGCCTGGCGCACCACGATAGCGAAACCGCCCGCATCTCCGGGGCGGGTTCCAGCTCCGGTATGATGAACGCCATGCAGGCCTCCCTGGCCCAGGCCGGCATCTCCGTCACGGCATCGCCGGATCTGGCGCAGGCGGCGATACACGCGTTCATGCCCACGCTGCTGGGGGCATTGCACCAGGTCGCCTCGACCCGCCATGCCGACATGCAGGGGCTGTTGCAGCGGGTCGTGGCGACGGCCCATGCCAACCCTGCCCTGCAGCACAGCTTCCAGTCGCTGCTGACGGCGCTCGGCGCACCGAACAGCCCGGCGGCGCTCGGCACCTTTCTGCAGGCGCTGACCGGCAATCTTCAGGGCGCCTCCGCCGTCGGCAGCGTCGTCAGCACGACGGCTTAGGATCAGGGCCCAGTCTCAGCCCAGAGCGGCATCCAGGAACATCATGCCGGCGAAGCCGGCGAACAGGCCGAGGGTGGCGAGGTTCTGGTAACCGCGGCGATGCGTCTCGGGGATGATCTCGTCGCTGATCACGAACAGCATGGCCCCGGCGGCGAAGGCCAGGGAGAGCGGCATGAATGGCCCGGAAGCCGAGACGGCCAGGCCGCCGAGCAGACCGCCGACGGGCTCCACCAGCCCGGTCAGGGCGCCGACGGCGAAGGCCTTGGGCCGCGCGTAGCCGGCGGAGATCAGCGACACGGAGACGGCCAGCCCCTCGGGGATGTTCTGGATACCGATACCGGTCGCCAGCGTCGTACCGTTGGCGATATCGCCGCCGGCGAAGCCCGTACCGACCGCCATGCCCTCCGGGAAGTTGTGCAGCGTGATGGCGATGACGAACAGCCAGATGCGCTTGAGCGTGCGCGCATCCGGACCCTCGTGGCCGGTGTGGAAATGCTCGTGCGGCAGGCAGCGGTGCAGCAGGAACAGGACCGCCGCCCCCGCCAACAGGCCGACGATGGCCACGCTCACCGCCAGCATGCGGCTGCCGAATTGCGCCTCGCCATCCCGGATCGCCGGGAGTAGCAACGAGAAAAAGGTGGCGGCGAGCATGATGCCGGCGGCGAAGCTCAGCAGGCCATCCTCCAGACGATCGGACAGCCTCCGGATGAAGAACACGGCCAGCGAGCCGACGGCGGTCAGCGCCCCGGCGGCGAGGCTGCCGAGAAAGGCGAGGCCGACGACATGCGTGTTCATGCGGACAACGTTAGTCCCCCCATGCCCGCCCGGGCAATCGGCAACTAGCGGTGGTAGCGGACGGATTCCTCGCGCACGGCTTCGAAGAAGGCGATGGCGTGCTCTTTCGGCACGTCGGGGGTGATGCCGTGGCCGAGATTGAACACATGGCCCGGGCCATGACCGAAGCGGCCCAGGATATCCTTGACCTCGGCCCGGATGCGCTCGGGATTGGCGTACAGCATCGTCGGATCCATATTGCCCTGCAGCGCCACCCTATCCCCGATGCGCGCCTTGGCCACGTCGATATCGATGGACCAGTCCAGGCCCACGACATCGCAGCCGGTGTCGGCGATCGCCTCCAGCCAGCCCATGCCGCCCTTGGTGTACAGGATCACCGGTACGCGGCGGCCTTCGTGGCTACGCGTCAGCTGGCTGACGATGCGCTGCATGTAATCCAGCGAAAACGCCTTGTAGTCGCGGGTGGTCAGGATGCCGCCCCAGGTGTCGAAGATCTGTACCGCCTGCGCGCCGTTGGCGATCTGCGCGTTCAGATAGGCGGCGACGGCATCGGCCAGTTTCCCCAGCAGCAGGTGCATGGTGGCGGGATCGTTGAAGGCCATGGCCTTGACCTTGGAGAAGTTCTTCGAGCCGCCGCCCTCGACCATATAGGTGGCCAGCGTCCACGGGCTGCCGGTGAAGCCGATCAACGGCACCCGCCCGTCCAGGCCCTTGCGGATGGCACGCACCGCCGCCATCACATAGCCCAGAGCATCCTCGGGATCGGGGACGGGCAGCGCCTCGACATCGGCGCGGGATTCGATCGGCTGCGGGAAGCGCGGCCCCTCGCCGACGCCGAAGGTCAGCTCCATGCCCATGGCCTCGGGCACGACGAGGATGTCGGAGAACAGGATGGCCGCATCCGCACCCAGGATGTCGATCGGCTGCAGCGTCACCTCGCAAGCCAGCTCCGGGTTCTTGCACAGGTCGAGAAAGCCGCCGGCCTTCGAACGCGTGGCGCGGTATTCCGGCAGGTAGCGCCCGGCCTGGCGCATCATCCACACCGGCGTGCGCTCCACCGGCTCCTTCATGCAGGCGCGCAGAAACAGGTCGTTTTTCAGCTCACTCATCTCGTCATCCTTCAGAGACATCCCGGCAGAGATGCTCGGTCGTGCAGATTCCTTGCAAACGAGGATTTTTCTTCGAGGACAAGGCGCGGCAAGTGTGAGGAGCGGAGTGTATGAAGTCCATACATGAGCACCGCAACGCTGGCCGCAACGTCGTCATCGGAGAAAAAGACCGTTTGCCGTCAGTCCCAGAAATAGCCTTCGGTCGGGGAACTGGCGGAGGCGAAGGCCCTTTTCGGCATGCGCCCGGCGAGATAGGCCTGGCGACCGGCGCGCACCGCATCGCGCATGGCGCGCGCCATCATGCATTCGTCCTTCGCCTCGGCGATGGCGGTGTTGATCAGCGCCGCATCCGCCCCGAGCTCCATGGCCTTGGCTGCATCGCTGGCAGTGCCGATGCCGGCATCGACGACGATGGGCACGGTGGCCCGCTCCTTGATGACGCGGATATTGAACGGATTGGCCAGACCGCGGCCGGAGCCGATGGGGTTGCCCAGCGGCATCACCGCCGCACAGCCGACCTCCTCCAGGCGTTTGGCCACGATCGGATCGTCGCTGGTGTACACCATGACCTGGAAGCCCTCGGCCACCAGGATCTCGGCCGCCTTGATCGTTTCCACCACGTTCGGGTACAGCGTCTGCTGATCGCCCAGCACCTCGAGCTTGACCAGATCCCAGCCGCCGGCCTCGCGGGCCAGGCGCAAGGTACGCACGGCATCCTCGGCCGTGTAGCAGCCGGCGGTGTTCGGCAGGATGGTATAGCGCTTCGGATCGATGTAATCGAGCAGGTTCTCCTTGCCCGGATCGGTGATGTTCACGCGGCGCACGGCCACCGTGATCATCTCCGCCTCGGCCGCCTCGGTCGCCGCCTTCGTCGTCGGGAAGTCCTTGTACTTGCCCGAGCCGACGATCAGCCGCGACTTGAACGTATAGGTTCCAACCTTCAATACATCGTCAGACATGGTGTCATTCTCCCATCCGCACACCCGGTGCGGGCGAATTCTCCACCCATGGACGGGTGGCTTTACAATCCCGGCAGGAGCCGGGCGAATCCGTCAGGATCCGTGAGCCACGGGGAAACCGCGCTTTTTCCGTGGCGTCCGAGGCCAAGGGCAGGGCGCCCGAGGCCGTATCGAACCAATCACCCGCCGCCGATCATGTGCACGAGCTCGATGCGGTCGCCCTCAGAAAGCTTAGTGTCGGCATAGCGGCTCCTCGCGACCACTTCGAGGTTGCTCTCGATGGCGATCATGCGCCGCTCCAGCCCGAGCTCGGTCACGAGTTCGGCCAGCGTCGCCGCGGCCACGCGGCGTGATTCGCCATTGAGCTGGATCGTCGGCACCGGCATCTCCTTGCGTTTCCAGGCTCGTATCGCCATGTTTCGGCCTTTTTTCGCCAAAAATGTGTGAAAAAGGTCACAAAACGCGCGAAATCACGTTGACCCACCATGTCGCACCGCATAGCGTGGCGTCATGCTAACAGCATCGAACGACGCGCCCAACCCGGATGCCAAATCCGCGCCGGCGCCCGCCGCCCCGACCCCTTCCAACTGGAAGGGCGTGCGCCATGGCCTTGCCCACGCCGAGCGCTGCCTGAGCGCAGGGCAGCTGGATGAGGCCGAGGCCTTGATCCGCGAGGTGCTGGAGTTCGCGCCGGCCGAGACGCGCGCCTGGGAGATGCTGGCCGGCCTGCATCAGATCCGCGGCGGCGAGGCCGAGGCGACGCACTGCCGCGACAAAGCCGAGCGCCTGCGCGCCTCCACGGGTGGGGCCAAGCGGCCGGCGGCCTCGGTGCAATTGGCCAAGCTGCTGTGGCAGCAGGGAGAGCAGGATACGGCGCGCGCCATGCTGGCCATCCTGATGCTGCGCCGACCCGAGGACGAGCGCCTGCAGAAACTGCGCGACGCCTGGATACAGGAGGACTGAGCAAGCGTGAAAACCCGCCGCATCCTGGTCCTGCACGGGCCGAACCTGAACATGCTCGGCACGCGCGAGCCTGGCCATTACGGGCACCACACCCTGGCTGAGATCGACCAGGCCCTGATCGCTCTGGGCGACCAGCTCGGGGCCGAGGTCGTCAGTTTCCAGAGCAACCACGAGGGGGAGCTGGTCGGACACATCCAGCAGGCCGCGATGGCGCCCGAGGGCGAGCATGTCGACGGCATCCTGATCAACCCCGCCGCCTATACCCATACCAGTATCGCCCTGCGTGACGCCCTGCTGGCCGCCAAGATCCCCTTCGTCGAGGTGCACCTATCGAATGTGCATCGCCGCGAGGATTTCCGGCATAAATCCATGCTGGCCGATGTAGCACTGGCGGTGATCGCGGGCTTCGGCCCCGCCTCCTATACGCTGGCCCTGCGCGGCCTGATCGAACGACTTTCATCCCAACAAGGAGCTTGATGTGGACATTTCCGAGATTCGCAAGCTGATCCGCCTGATTCAGGACACCGACGTCACCGAGGTCGAGGTCTCCGACGGCAGCCATACCGTACGCGTGTCCCGCCAGACCAGTGCGCCGGCGCCGGCCGCCCCCCAGGTACAGCACGTCGCCGCCCCGGCGGCAGCGGCGGCCCCTGCCGCGGAGGCCCCGATCGCCCCCGCTCACGACGAGGCGCATTTGCTGAAATCGCCGATGGTCGGCACCTTCTATCGCGCCGCCTCCCCGGAGGCCGAGTCCTTCGTCACCGAAGGCAAGAAGATCAAGAAGGGCGAGACGCTTTGCATCATCGAAGCCATGAAGCTGATGAACGAGATCGAGGCGGAGTACGACGGCATCGTCGAGGAGGTGCTGGTCGAGAACGCCACCCCGGTGGAGTACGGCCAGCCGCTATTCGTCATCCGTCCCCTGTAAACCGAGGCCGCAATGATCCATAAAGTCCTGATCGCCAACCGCGGCGAGATCGCCGTTCGCATCATCCGCGCCTGCAAGGAACTCGGCATCGAGACGGTGGCCGTATACTCCGAGGCCGACCGCGACGCCATGCACACGCGGCTGGCCGACCACGCCATCTGCATCGGCCCGGCCGACAGTGCCAAGTCCTACCGCAACATCCCGTCCCTGATGTCCGCCGCCGAGGTCGGCGATGTCGATGCCATCCATCCGGGCTACGGTTTCCTGGCCGAGAACCCGGACTTCGCCGAGATCGTCATCGAGTCCGGCTACACCTGGATCGGCCCCTCGCCGGAATCGATGCGCACCATGGGCGACAAGGTGGCGGCGAAGAACAAGATGCGCGAGGCAGGCGTGCCACTGGTGCCCGGCTCCGACGGCGCCATCAGCGATCTGGAAGAGGCCAAGCGCGTCGCCCGCGCCGCCGGATTCCCGGTCATCGTCAAGGCAGCCGCCGGCGGCGGTGGCCGCGGCATGAAGGTCGTGCACTCGGAACCGGCGCTGACGGGCGCGGTGATGATGGCCCAGAGCGAGGCCGCCACCGCCTTCGGCGACGACACCGTCTATATCGAGAAGTTCCTGGAGGAGCCGCGCCATATCGAGGTGCAGGTACTGGGCGATAAGCACGGCCACGTCGTGCACCTGTTCGAGCGCGAGTGCTCGATGCAGCGCAAGCACCAGAAGGTGCTGGAGGAGGCGCCGAGCCCCTTCCTCGATGCGGAGACGCGCGAGAAGATCTGCATGGCCGGTGTGGCCGCGGCCAAGGCCGTCAACTATGTCGGCGCCGGCACCATCGAGTTTTTGATGAACCCGGACAAGAGCTTCTACTTCATCGAGATGAATACCCGCATCCAGGTCGAGCATCCGGTCACCGAGATGATCACCGGCATCGATCTGATCGAATGGCAGATCCGCGTCGCCCAGGGTGAAGCGCTGGAATTCACGCAGCAGGACATCAAGATCAAGGGCCACGCCATCGAGTGCCGCATCAACGCGGAGCATCCGTTCAAGTTCACGCCGAGCCCGGGCAGGGTCGAGCTGTTCCATGCCCCGGGAGGGCGCAATGTGCGCGTCGATTCGGCGGTGTACACCGGCTATACCATCCCGCCGTTCTACGACTCGATGATCGCCAAGGTCATCACCCATGCACGCACGCGCGAGCGCTGCATCCGCACCATGCAGCGCGCCATCGACGAGCTGGCGATCATGGGGGTGACGACGAACCGGGAACTGCACCAGCGGCTGCTGGCCAACCCCGGCTTCCAGTCCGGCAACTTCAATATCCATTTCCTGGAGCGCTGGCTCAAGCAGATGCAACTATAAACGCCTGTGGAACAGGCCCTAGTCATTCAGACTGGTTTCATTCGGCTCCGGTAGAGATACCACCATCGTCCGCGATGGAGGTTGCCATGTCACACGAAATCAGGGTCTGGGATCTCGGCCTGCGCCTGTTCCACTGGTCGCTTGTGGCGCTGTTCACGGTCGCCTATATCAGCGGCGAGGGCACGGACGCGCTGCACAACTGGGCGGGCTATATCATCATCGGCCTGCTGGCCTTCCGCCTGCTCTGGGGCCTGATTGGGGGCAAACATGCGCGCTTTTCCGATTTCATCTACGCCCCGCGGCAGATCCTCGCCTACCTGAAGGATTTGATCGGCGGCCACCCCAGGCGCTATCTCGGGCACAATCCGGCCGGCGGCCTGATGATCGTCGTCATGCTGCTTGTACTGTTCGCCGTCAGCTGGACAGGGCTGAAGGCGGAGCAGGCCAAGCATGAGACCGTGATCGTGCCGACCGCCATCACCTTCGCCATCCCCAATGCCATCGCCGACGATGATGCGGACGGCGATGCCCAAAACGAGGGCTTCTGGGAGGAGGCACATGAGGCCAGCGTCGACATCATGCTGGCCCTGATCGTGCTGCATCTCGCAGGCATCGCCGCCTCCAGCCTGATGCACCACGAGAATCTGGCGCGCGCCATGCTCACCGGTCGCAAGCGCCGGGAAGAAGGCTAACCGCCCTACTCGAGCTTCTTGTCCTCCTGCTTCGCTTTTTCCATGGCCTCCGGCTCGAGCTCCTCGGCATAACAATTCAGGCGGATGAACGCGCCCCAGCCGGCCAGCAACGCCCCGGTAGCGAGCACCAGGCTCGCAGCATGGACCAGCTGGTCCGGGTCATCGCGGGCCTTGAATACCGCCACCAGCCCCTCGATGGCCAACGCGACAATGATGACGACGAGAAAACGCGACAGGAAGCGCCGAATGCGCGTCGGAGCGCTGATATGGGCGTCGCGGATCACCTCCTCCTCGACCACCGTCTGGGAGATCTGCAGGGCGACGACGGCAGTGGCGAGTAGACCGATGGCCTCGATGACGACCTCGGCGGCGGAGTGGTTGATACCGCCGGCGAAGGCGACCCAGCCCATATGCGTGGCGATGATGATGAGTGCGATCGCTGCACATGCGAACAAGAGCGCCATGAAGGCGTGAATGGCCGAAAAGGCCAGGGCCAGCCTTTTCATGATCGTCCCCGGCCAGGCCACGGCAGCCATGCCTGGCTGGGCTTCTTCATCCCCGTTGCATCCATCATTTGGTCTAACTTAGGCGCCATCCCGGACAAGATCAACCGGACCGGTTCAGCCTCGGCGCCGGCCGCCGCGCCGCTTGGCATCACTCCGGTCAGAAGGCTTGCCGGCCCGACCTCCGGTCCCGGCAACCGAACCGCCGCCCCGGCCGGCCGGCTTATCGGTGCGGGCTTTCGGTCCGCCGCCCGGCCTGCCGCCAAAGCGCTTTGCGGGACGCGCGGCACGGAGACTGTCGTCGCGCCCGGCCGGTGGCACCAGGCATTGCTCCCCATGCCCGATCAGCTCGGCGCGCCCCATGCGCTTCAGGGCCTGCCTGAGCTCCGGCCAGTTTTTCGGATCGTGGTAACGCAGGAAGGCCTTGTGCAGGCGGCGCTGGCGGATGCCGCGGATCACCTCCACCTTCTCGCCCTTCAGGCGCGAAATCTTCTTCAGGGGATTCAGGCCGCTGTGGTACATGGCGGTGGCCGTGGCCATCGGCGAGGGCAGGAAGGCCTGCACCTGGTCCGGACGGAACCCGCTCTTCTTCAGCCACAGGGCGAGATTGAGCATGTCCTCGTCCGTGGTGCCCGGATGGGCGGCGATGAAGTATGGGATCAGGTACTGCTTCTTGCCGGCTTCCTTCGAATAGCGCTCGAACATCTGCTTGAAGCGATCGTAACTGCCGATGCCGGGCTTCATCATCTTGGACAGCGGCCCGATCTCCGTATGCTCGGGGGCGATCTTCAGGTAGCCGCCGACATGGTGGCTCACCAGCTCCTTGACGTATTCGGGCGAGCGCACGGCCAGGTCGTAGCGAAGCCCCGAGGCGATCAGCACCTTCTTGATGCCGGGCAGGCCCCTGGCCTTGCGGTAGAGCTCGATCAGCGGCGCATGGTCGGTATTCAGATTGCCGCAGATATCCGGATAGACGCAGGACGGCTTGCGGCATGCCGCCTCGATCTCGGACGACTTACAGGCCAGCCGGTACATATTCGCCGTCGGCCCGCCGAGATCGGAGATAATGCCGGTGAAGCCCGGGGTCTTGTCCCGGATCGCCTCCACCTCGCGCAGGATCGAATTCTCGGAACGGCTCTGGATGATGCGCCCCTCGTGCTCGGTGATGGAGCAGAAGGTGCAACCGCCGAAGCAGCCGCGCATGATGTTCACCGAGAAGCGGATCATCTCGTGCGCCGGGATATCCTGGCCCACATAGGCCGGGTGCGGCACGCGCGCATACGGCAGGTCGAACACGCGGTCGAGCTCGGCGGTGGACAGCGGAATCGGCGGCGGATTCAGCCACACGTCGCGATCGCCGTGGCGCTGCACCAGCGCCCGCGCATTGCCCGGATTCGTCTCCAGGTGCAGCACGCGCGAGGCATGGGCGTAGAGCACGGCATCCTCGCGCACCGTCTCGAAGTCGGGCAGCCGGATCACCGTACGGTTCCTGTCCAGCCTGCGGCTATGCAAGGTGACGACCGCAGTCCCGTCGGGCTCTGGCTTCGCCGTGTCGCAGCCGGGGGCGGCCATGGCGTAGGGATCGGTATAGGCAATACATC
>CAVXSB010000013.1:0-5572 GCA_963764315.1 uncultured Zetaproteobacteria bacterium | reverse complement strand
GGAACGATCAATACTACCCGGTTTTCCTCCGCTTTAATACCCTAGAAAAAATCCGAGTTAATTCTCAGCCACGGCCTTCGGCCAGGCTCCGCAAATCCCTGATCGCAACACCGTAGTCCGGCTTACCGTATACGGCAGAGCCGGCGACAAAGGTATCCGCACCGGCGCCGGCAACCTCGGCCATGGTCTGCGCATTGACGCCACCATCCACCTGCAGGCGCGCCTCCGAGCCTGCCTCGTCGAGCATGCGGCGCGTCTCGCGGATCTTCTCCGTCACGGCATGGATGTAGCTCTGGCCTCCGTAGCCCGGGTTGACGCTCATCAGCAGCACCATGTCGGTGCAATGCAGCACATGCTTGATCGTCGATACGGGCGTGGCCGGATTCAGACTGACGCCCGCCTTCTTCCCCAGCGCGCGGATCATCTGCAGCACACGCTCCAGATGGATGCAGGCTTCCTGATGCACGGTGATGATGTCGGCGCCGGCATTGGCGAAGGCCTCGACCTGGCGGTCGGGCTCGACGACCATCAGATGCACATCCAGCGGCTTCGCCGTGTGCGGACGGATGGCCTTGACGATGTTGTCGCCGATGGTGATCGGCGGCACGAAGCGGCCGTCCATGACGTCCACATGCACCCAGTCGCAGCCGCCCTCGTCGATGGCGCGGATCTCGGCGCCCAGGTTGGCGAAGTCGGCGGAAAGGATGGATGGGGCAATGACGGTGTTATTCATGGGGCGCATTTATAGCAATCGGAGCCGGTGTCGTCCAGACAACAGAATGCACCCATGCCTTTCGTTTATGGATGCGGGGGAAGCCATGACCGGCCGACACATTCCAGCCCTTACACAGGCTGCGAACGCCCTTCAATGCAGTGACGCCAGCCAATGACTCAGGGTGCGCAACTGCGCCGCATCCAGCGGACCGCCGTGGCGCTTCGCGAAACCCGGCATGTACTGATTTCCGGCTCCGTCGCCGATACGCCTGGCCAGGGCTGCGGCGTCATGCCAACCGCGCAGCGACGGCGCATAGGCACCCCTGGCATCGGCACCGTGGCACATGGCGCATACGGCGGCATAGATCTTCGCCCCCTCATGCTGGCCCGCCGCCGGCGCCGCATGACAGGAGGCGCAGCGGGCATCGAAGATACTGCGCCCGGCGATGCGCACATGCGGTTTGGGCCGCACCGTCAGGCGCAATACGGCAGTGGCCGTATGCCCCCGATCGTCGGTGACCCAGACCTGTTTACTGATCCGCCCGCGCTTGGCAAAGGTGTCGACGGTGACATGCAGCAGCGTGAATGCGCCGGGAGCGAGCAAGCGTTCGTCCGGCACCCCGGTGGTGCAGCCGCACGAGGTCTGGATATCCGTGATGGAGAGCGGCACCGGGCCGGTATTGCGCAGGATCAGGCTGCCCCTGGCCTTGTCGCCCTCGTTCACCTGGCCGAGATCCAGGCTCTGCGGCTGCAGCACCAGTGGCGATGCAGCCGCGGCAGCCATGGCGCTGCCGGCCAGCATGGCGAACACGAGCAGGATCAGGAGCAGTGATCGCATCACCGTCGCAGAGCGAGCCAGGGCACCAGAACCGCAGGCAGTGGCTGCTCGCCATGCATCAGTGCCAGCAGCTGGGGCGGCTCCATGGCCAGCAGCTCGTTGGCGGCGGCCGCCAGCACCGGCTCATCCCCCTGCATCAGGCGGGAGGCCAGTGGCTCCAGCCAGGCATCGAGCTCCAGCATGCCCTGCCGGCGCAGGCGGTAGCACAGCTGCCGAAGCGGCGCGCCGGCTTCGCTCATGATTTTCGGGCGATCAGGCGGCGGCGGATATCGTCGATGGCGGCCGTGGGATTCAACCCCTTCGGGCAGGCCTCCATGCAGTTCATGATCTGGTGGCAGCGGTAGAGCCGGAAGGCATCATCCAGCGCATCGAGCCGCTCGCCCGCATGCTCGTCGCGGGAGTCCTTGAGCCAGCGGTCGGCATTCAGCAGCGCCGCAGGCCCCAGGAAGCGATCGCCGTTCCACCACCAAGATGGGCAAGAGGTCGTGCAGCAGGCGCACAGGATGCATTCGTACATGCCGTCGAGCTCGCTGCGTTCGGCCGGGGACTGCAGACGTTCGTGTTCCGGCGTCGGCGCCTCCGCCTGCAGCCAGGGTTTGACCATGCGGTACTGCTCGAAGAAGCGCGTGGTGTCGACGACCAGATCGCGGATGACCTCCATGCTCGGCAGCGGGCGCACCTTGATCGGCTGCTTCAGACCGGCCACCGGGGTGATGCAGGCCAGGCCGTTGACGCCGTTGATGTTCATGCCGTCGGAGCCGCACACCCCCTCGCCGCAGGAACGGCGATAGGTCAGGGTGCCGTCGACATGCCATTTGATGTGGTTCAGGGCATCGAGCAGCTTCATATGGCCGCCGGCCAGCGGCACCTCGAAATCCTGCATATACGGCGGCTTGCCACTCTCGGCATCGAAGCGATAGATGGACAGCCGGATCATCTCACCCATCGGACACCTCCCCCGCAGCGAGCATGTTCATTCCAGGCAAGGCGCAGTGGCTGCGAGCGACGGAGCCGTATGCGGAGCATGCGTGAGCAAGCGAGCAGACGCGGCAACGCCGCATGGGAGGAAAAGGCGACGCTGCGCATCAATACACCCGTGCCTTCGGCGGGAAGGATTCCACCGTCATCGGCTTCGACCGCACCGGCTTGTAGTCGAGGCGCACCCCGTCCCCGCCCAGGTAGACCAGCGTGTGCTTCATCCAGGCCTTGTCGTCGCGCTCCGGGTAATCCTCCCGGGCATGCGCCCCGCGCGACTCGGTACGCGCATGGGCGCCGGCGGCGGTGACCTGGGCCAGCGCCATCAGGTTCTCGAGCTCCATGGCCTCGATCAGCTCGCTGTTGAAGATGCGGTGGCGATCATCGATGCGCGCGTCGTTCAGGCGATCGACCACGGCCTGCAGCTTCTCGACACCCTCCTCCATCAGCGCGCCGGTGCGGTAGACGCTGAAATGCTCCTGCATCACCTGCTGCATCTGCAGGCGCAGATCGCCGATGCGCACCCCCGACTCGCCCCTGGGGGCCGGAGACAGCCAGCGCTCGACGCGCCCTACCCCCCGCTGCCAGCTATCCGGAGAAATCGGTGCGTGGTAGCGGTGCTCGCGCAGGCGGTTCAGCACCTGGTTGCCGCAGGCGCGCCCGAACACGATGATCTCGAGCAACGAGTTGCCGCCCAGGCGGTTGGCGCCGTGCACGGAGGTGCAGGAGGCCTCGCCGATGGCGTACAGACCCGGCACCACCACCTCCTTGTCCCGCCCCTCGGGGCGCACGACCTCGCCGAAGCGATTCGTGGGTATGCCGCCCATGGTGTAATGCGTGGTCGGCAGCACCGGAATCGGCTCCTTCGTGCAGTCCACGCCGGCGAAGCGCAGCGCCAGCTCGTGGATGTTCGGCAGCCGCTTCATGATCAATGCCTCGCCCAGGTGATCGAGCTTGAGCAGGATATGGTCCTTGTCCGGGCCGCAACCGCGCCCGGCCCGGATCTCCAGCGCCATGGCGCGCGACACCACGTCGCGGCTGGCCAGATCCTTGGCCGTCGGCGCATAGCGCTCCATGAAGCGCTCGCCCTCGCCGTTGATCAGATAACCGCCTTCGCCGCGCACCCCCTCGGTGATCAGTGGCCCGATATGGGCGATGCCCGTCGGGTGAAACTGGAAGAATTCCATGTCCTCCAGCGGCAGGCCGGCAGAGAGCGCCAGGGCACCGCCATCGCCGGTGCAGATATGGGCGTTGGTGGTGGTGCTGAACACGCGCCCGGCACCGCCGGTAGCCAGGATCACCGCCTTGGCCTGGAACAGGTGGTAGCGACCGTTCGCGATGTCCCAGGCCATGACGCCGTGGCAGCCCTCCTCGTCGGTGACCAGATCGAGGGCGAAGAATTCCTCGTAGAAATGCGTGCCGGCCCTGAGGTTCTGCTGGTACATCGCATGCAGGATGGCATGCCCGGTACGGTCGGCGGCCGCACAGGTGCGGGCGGCCTGACCGCCCTCGCCGAACTGGCGGGACTGGCCGCCGAACGGACGCTGGTAGATGCTGCCGTCGTCCAGGCGCGAGAACGGCACCCCCTGGTGTTCCAGCTCGCGCACCAGCTGGGGCGCGGCCCGGCACATGTATTCGATGGCGTCCTGGTCGCCCAGGTAGTCGGAGCCCTTGACGGTGTCGTACATATGCCAGTGCCAGTGGTCGGACATGACGTTGCCGAGCGCGGCGTTGATGCCGCCCTGCGCCGCCACCGTGTGCGAGCGCGTCGGCAACACCTTGCTGATCACCGCCACGCGCTTGCCCTCGTCGGCCAGTTGCAGGGCGCAGCGCATGCCGCCGCCGCCGGCGCCGACGATCACCACGTCGTGGAAATGATGCGTCACCTCGTCCGTCGACAGATAGGCCATTAGCCCCCCCAGGCCCAGATCAGGGCCAGCCACCACAATCCCGAGATGCCGGTGGCCACCAGCATGGCGCCGATCAGCGGCACCCGGAGCGCCGCCGTATGCACATAGTCCTCGATGATGACCTTCAGTCCCAGGTAGGCATGGGCGATGACGGCCGCGATCAGCGCCGTGTGCAGCAGGCGCGAGGCGAAGCTGTCGAGCAGGTCCAGCAGCCCCAGTTGATCGAGCTGTCCGGTGTAGACGCCGACAAGCAGCGCGAACGGCAACGGCAGCAGCACCAGCAACACCACCGCCGACAATCGCTGCCCATACCACTGATCCAGGCCGTTGTGCGCCGCCCCCGCATCCCCCCGTCTCACCACAGCATGAACCCGAGCACGAGGGCGGCAAGCACGGCGATGGCCAGCACGATACGGGCGCTGGCGCGCATCGTGCCGGGCGTTTCGCCCCAGCCGGCATCCAGGCACAGGAAGCGGATGCCGCTGCAGAAATGGTAGATGATGGCCACGCCGGCCAGCCAGAGGGTCAGACGCCCCAACGGCTGGTGCAGCATGGCGCGCATGCGCAGGAAGGCGTCGGGGCTGGAGGTCATGCCATGCAGCACCCACAGGTAGAACGGCACGAAAAGCACCAGCACCAGACCGCTCGTACGGTGGGCCAGACTGGCGATCATACCCGGATGCCAGCGATAGATGGAAAGTCGAGGTGACAGGGGGCGCGGCGGGGTTGCAGACGCTTGGCGGCTCATCTCAGACATGGGCTATGTATAGCACAGCGGCCATCTCGTGCAACGCGCGCTTTGACCCCCCGCCCCATGCGACCGATCACCTTCAGAATACCCCGCGTTCGATGATGGCGACGATGCGCGCCGAGAGTTCGCCGGCGAGGTGCCAGCCGCCGGATTCGCCTGCCAGCGCGTGCAGCGCCACCGCCGCCGGCACGGCCTCCTTGAAGGTCCGCCCCTGGGCGAGCAGGCCGCCGATCATACCAGCCAGCACATCGCCGGTGCCGGCGACGGCCAGCCGGGGCGAGCCATAGGGGCAAAGCCAGAGCTGGCGGTGCGGGGATACGACCAGGCTATCCGCCCCCTTCAGCACCACCCAGCAGCCGAAACGTTCGGTAAGCTGCAACGCCG
>CAVXSB010000012.1:0-5947 GCA_963764315.1 uncultured Zetaproteobacteria bacterium | reverse complement strand
AAGAGAGGGAAGGCGATGGCCTTCCCTCTTCCTTTATAGGCAAATATCCCGGCCGATGATCCGTGAAATTGTTTAGTGGGCAGCCAGGTGGATGCCCAGGCAATGCATCACACGCATCACGGTGTCGAAGCGGGGTTTGGCTCCGGGGGCGAGGGCTTTGTAGAGGCTTTCCCTGCCGAGCCCGGTCTCTTGCGCCAAATGTGCCATTCCCTTGGCTTTGGCGATGTCGCCGAGCGCTGCAAGCAGTAGATCGGAGTCGCCTTCCTCAAGCGCTGCGGTCAGGTATTCGTTGATCGCTTCCGGGGAATCCAGATGTTCACTGGCATCCCATACGGTTGTTTTTGTCTTACTCATCACGCACTCCTACAGTTCCTTTGCAAGTTTCCTGGCTAGCTCGATATCGCTTTGCTGTGCGCTTTTGCTTCCTCCGGCCAATAGCACAATCAGGGCCTCGCCTCTCTGAACGAAATAGATGCGATATCCCTTGCCGACATCAACACGCAATTCCGAGACACCTCCACCGACCGGTTTCACATCGCCCGGATTTCCGAGTGAAAGGCGCCGAATCCGGATATCGATACGCGCCCTGGCCTTTTGATCTTTCAAGCGGTTAAACCATTTCGAATACGTATCGGTCTGCCGAATTTGAATCATTAATACCAATTGTATCCTATTGGATACAAGGTGCAAGATGGAGCCGTTTTCAACGTGTTCGACAAGCTGCCGGGCATGCACGCCAAGGAGGTGCACGCCCAGTACTCGGGCGTTTGAAACAGAGAGAGGGAAGGCAGTGCCTTCCCTCTCTCTGTTTATCCGCGAAACAAGACCTGACCCCGAAACGTGTTATTCTTATTTTCTTCATGTATACGGACATTTTTCCTCCCTATCACATATTGAATGCAAACAAGGAATCAAATTGGGTTTTCCCACTTCCCTTCCGGGATGACTATAGACCTAAATCCAGCTCAGCGACTTGCGGATGATCTCCGTTGCCCCGCTTTGTGCGCACTCGCCGTGGGCGATCAGTAGCCGCTCGGGGTTCCAGTCGAGCAGCTTCTGCCGGGCGGCGCGGGCGGGGCCGCGCTTGAGAAAGCTGGCCCGCCATTCGCGGGGCGTGCTGCCGCGTTCGCCGACCAGGCCGTCGGCGCGCATGAGCATGCCCTTCCAGCCCGTCATGTTGTCCGGGAAGCGCTGGATCAGATCGCAAACGATGGCCGTGCGCGATGCCCGGTGGAAGAACACGACCTCCTCCATGGCCAGCGAGCCGCGAAAGATCACCTGGTCGATGTCCTTGGCCCAGGCCGGATCGGGCCCGTCGAGAAGCTCGGCATCGAAATGGATCTCGGGCTTCCTGCGGGCCAGCCCCGGCGGCGTATACATGCGCGCATCCGGCCAGCGCTCGTGCCAGGCCTGCAAAAACAGATGGTGGATCTTGTTCGGCGACACGATGTGACGCACCGGCCCGAGGGCCTCCACCGCATCGGCAAGCCCATCGTTCAGGGCGACGGGCGACCAGATCCATAGGCCGCCGTCCGAGAGGCGCGCCGCCGCCATGCGCGTGGGATAGGGGAAGCCGTAAAACGATACGGTCGGTCCCTCGGCCACGAAGAGGGAAGGCCCGAATTCTTCAAGCATGCGGCGGCTCCTGATATGGGCGAACCGGGGCGGCCGCTGGCCGCCTCGGTTCCGTGGCCCGCTTATTCGTGGGCGATGGGCTTGTTGGTGAACAAGTAGTCCTTCAACTCCTTGTCCATGCGCGGATCGCGGCGTCGGATCCACTCCAGCACCATCGCCGCATGCTCTTTCTCCTCGTCCCGATTGTGGGCGAGGATCGCCTTCAGCTCCTGATCCTTGCAGGCGTCGACCCGCTGGTTGTACCAGTCGACCGCCTCCAGCTCCTCCATCAGCGATGTGATCGCCCGGTGCATGTCCCGGGTCTCGTCCGAGATCTCGCCGATGGGTTCGTGATAGCCTTCGTTCGCCATGTGATGCTCCTGTGCTTATGCGTTCGTCCCATGATCATCGACGCCGGGTCGCGAGGTTTCAAGCCGCGCTTAAGTGTGGCCTTCGAGCAGCGACTTCAGCGTCCGAAGATCCTGCTCCACCGCCGTCGCATCCGCGGCGAACTGCACGTCGCTCATGTCCGGCCGGCGGATCAGCGTGAACGTGCATTCGCTGCCTTGCCCGTTCGGCACCACCCGCATCGGGTTGTGCACGGTGATGCCCGAATCCAGCGTCACGTCGTGGTCCATGACGCCATAAGGGTTGGGCGGAGCGAAGCGCAGCCTTGTTGTGCCGAGCGGGGCTTCGACGATCCAGCCGTCGCCGGCCTTGCGCACCTCGGAGCGGGCCAGGCCGGCGGCCCAGCGCGGCAGGTTCCGGGGGTCCGAGGCGAAGGCATAGACCGTGTCCGGCTCGCGGTCGATATGGATGCTGATATGCCGGACCTCGTTCATGGTCACGCCGGCCGCCGGAAATCGCGGCGCGCCTGCGCAACCTTGGCGCGGATCGTACAGCCCTCGGCATGGTCGTTGACGAGTCCCATGGCCTGCATGAAGGCGTAGACGGTGGTCGGCCCGACGAATTTCCATCCGCGCTTCTTCAGATCCTTCGACAAGGCGATGGATTCCGGGGAGGTCGATACGGTTTGCGGCGCCGCCAGTTCCGATGCGTCCGGCTCGTATTGCCAGATATAGGCGGCCAGCGAGCCCTGCTTTTCCACCAGCTCGCAGGCGCGTTGCGCATTGTTGATCACCGCCGCGATCTTGCCGCGATGGCGCACGATACCCGCATCCCCCAGTAGGCGCGCCACGTCCTTGTCCGTGAACCGGGCGACCTTGTCGAAATCGAAGCCCGCGAAGGCGGCGCGGAAGTTCTCGCGCTTGGCGAGTATCGTGCGCCAGCTCAGGCCCGACTGGAAACCCTCGAGGCTCAGCTTCTCGAACAGGCGGTTGTCGTCGGCCACCGGATATCCCCATTCGTGATCGTGGTAGGCGAGGTATTCCGGCGTCGCCGCGCACCAGCGGCAGCGCTCCTGCCCGTCCGGCCCTGTGATCGTTATGCCCATATCTCCTCCCTTAATGCGCGGTGGCGGCGATGGAGCCCAGCCAGGCATCCATGCGCATCACCTCCCGCGCGACGAAGGCCTCGTCGCGGAAGGCATTGGCCAGCGCGGCCACCCCCTGGCTGCGCGCGAGCAGGTGCATGGCCAGTGCGTCGGCATCCTTTTCGCGCCCGAGCTGCCGGAACAGCCCGGCCAGCCAGCTGCGTAACAGCGTGAACAGCTGATTGGCCTCGTCCTGCGCCCCGTGGTCCAGCTTCGCAAGCTCGGTATTCAGCGTGCCGACCGGGCAGCCGAATCGCATGATCTCGACCCGGTTCGCCGCCAGCATGTGGATGAAGCTGCGGATGCGCGCCTCGGGTGTTTCCTCTTCCGCCTCCCACTGCTCCAGCATGGACCGGGTGTTGGCCAGGCGCAGTCCGATCACGGCATCCAGGATGTCGTCTTTGGTCTTGAAGTGGTGGTAGAAGTTGCCACGCGAGATGCCCACGGCATCCGCGATGTCCGAGAACGAGGTGTGCCCGAAGCCCTGCCGGTAGAACAGCCCGTCGGCGACCTCGACGATGCGATCGCGGGTTTTCATATCGCCCACGCAAGACCTCCTGAATATAGGATGATCATCCTATCCAGAGTGAAATTAGGTCATGCGTCCTATATCGTCAAGGATTACGCCGTCTGCGGAGACAGGTAGCGGTCCAGGTCCACGTCGTCGATCTGGGTTTCGGGCAGGAAGCGCTTGGCGTATTCGAGCCAGGCGCCGCTCTTCAGGAACAGCTGGAACACGTCGCGGTCCACATGTTGCCTTTCCACCATGCCGTGCAGGATGTGAATGGCCTCGCTGATGGGCTTGGCGGATTTGTAGGGGCGGTCGGCGGCGGTCAGGGCCTCGAAAATGTCGGCCAGCACCATGATGCGTTCGGGGATGGACAGGTGTTCGCCGGTCAGGCCGCGCGGGTAGCCGCGCCCGTCCAGCGTTTCGTGGTGGGTGGAGGCGTAGCGTGGTACGCGCTCCAGATCCTTCGGCAGCGGCAGGCTGTCCAGCATCTTGATGGTGCCGATCATGTGCTCGTTGATCTTGAAGCGGTCCTCCGGCGTCAGCGTGCCGCGCTGCACCTTCAGGTTGTACAGCTCGCCGCGGTTGTACAGGTGCTCGGGCACCTGCATGTTGATGCCGAGGTGCGGTTCGAGATCCAGCTGGCGCGGGCGCGCAATGATGTGCCAGGGCTTGTCGGCCAACAGCTTCTCCGTTGTGGGCAATGCACCGGGGGCCTCATTGAAGCGGGCGCGCTCGGGGTGCGACAGGCCGAGACGGTCGTCGAAGTGGCGTTGCCAGGTGATTTCGGCCAACTGCTCCAGGCGGGCGATGTCCGCCTCGTCCATGGATTCGCCGCCCTGGTTGCAGGCAGCGATGAAGGCGAACTGCTCCTGCAGCTCCGCCTGCTTTTCCGCCAGTTCGCGTTTCAGCACCGCCGTCTTCTCCGGTGCCTCCATGCATGCCTTCAGGCAGGCGATCTCGGCATCGCGCCATAGCACCTCGAAGCGCATGCGAATCTCGTGGATACGATCGTAGATCGCTTCCAGCTTGCTGCCCTTATCGATGACGTGTTCGGGCGTGATGATCTTACCGCAGTCGTGCAGCCAGGCGCCGATGCGGAATTCGCGCCAAGCCTTTTCATCGGCAAAGCGGAAGCGATCGAACGGCGCCTCGTCGCTCTCCTCGGCCTTTTTCGCCAGCAGCATGGCGAGCTCCGGCACGCGGGCGCAGTGGGCGCCGGTGTACGGCGACTTGTCGTCGATGGCCTGGGCGATCAGCTGGATGAAGGCGTCCATCAGCGCCTCCTGTTCTTTGGCATGCCGCTCGGTGGCGTGAGCCATGTTGACCAGGGAGTAGGCGAGCTCGTCGACCTCGACGATATGACTGTCGACCCGCACGATCTCACCATAGCGCTGTTGCCTGAGCTTCTCGTTCTCGACCGCCAGCTGCTTGATGGGGCGTGCGATCAGCGAGGCCAGCCAGGAGGCGAGCGGTAGCAACAGCAACAGGATGGCGCCGGTGACCGCCACCGCCGTCTTCACCTCGTGCACGGCCGGGGCCAGCACCGATGCTACGGGGGCGACGACGGCGAAGTAGTCCCGGCTATCGCCCTGGCCGATCGCCTGCAGGTAGACATAGCGCGGTACGCCGCCAAGCCTGAGTCTCTGCAGCCGGTTCAGGGCCGCGGGATCGGCGGCCATCGTGATCAGCTGCGCATAGGGTACGGTGGCGCGCTGGCGCTGGCCGACATCGTCCTGCATCAGCCAGCGTGCGCGCAACGCCAGGCGTTGCGCATCGGTGATATGGGCCAGCGCCAGGTCGATCAGCTCCACCACCCCCTTATGCGACGCCTGCACGGCATAGTGCAGCCCCGTCGGCACGTCGGTCTTGCCGAAATCGAGCGGCGCGTCGATGGCGACGTCGTTGTAGAAGAAGGCCCGGGCCGTGTAGCGCAGCTGGGCGGCGGTATCGAGCCCAGCATCGACCTTGCCCTGGCGCACGGCGTCGAACATGCCCTGCACGCCATTGGCCTCGACGATGTGCACCTGCGGGAAATCGTGGCGCAGGGTGGCGATGATCGACCAGCCGGAGGGGATGGCCACGCGCTTGCCGAACAGCTGCGAGATCCGCGTCACCGGCGGCATGCCCTTGCGGGTCAGCACCCCGAAGGGGACGCTGAGGAAGGGACGGCTGAGCTGACCCAGGTGCGTGTTGTCGCCAGTGCGCAGCAGGGGCTGCAGAATATCCAGTCGTCCCTGGCGGAACATTTTCACCAGTTCGGGCCAGGCGTAGCCGTTGACGTAACGAAAGTGCAGCCCGGTCATCTGGCCGACCAGGGACAGCATGTCGAT
>CAVXSB010000011.1:0-6125 GCA_963764315.1 uncultured Zetaproteobacteria bacterium | reverse complement strand
GCAATACCGAGCGGCGAACCACGTCCGACCAGTAATCGTAATGGGCGATGCGGCGGAGGCTGGCCTCGATGCCGCCGACGATCACCGGCACGTCCTTGAATGCCTCGCGGCAGCGCTGGGCATAAACGAGCACGGCCCGATCCGGCCGCCTGCCCGCCTCTCCGCCCGGCGTATAGGCATCGTTGGAGCGGATGCGTCGGTCGGCGGTATACCGGTTGACCATCGAATCCATATTGCCGGCCGTCACCCCGAAGAACAGGCGCGGTTTCCCGAGCACACGGAAGGGATCGGCAGAGTTCCAGTCCGGCTGGGCGATGATGCCCACCCGGTAGCCCTGGGCCTCCAGCACGCGCCCGATTACCGCCATGCCGAAGCTCGGATGATCGATATAGGCATCGCCGGTGACGACGATGATGTCGCACTGATCCCAGCCGAGTTTGTCCATCTCGGCGCGGGACATCGGCAGGAAGGGCGCTGCTTCCTTCAGCTTGCGGGCGGTGTTCATGGACACATGATACCGCGTTTCTCCGCCGCCCGCCTCCATGCGCGCTTCGGGGGCATACCTACCCCCATGGCTAAATTGCATATGCGAAGATAGTGGACCATTCTAGTCAACAATGCCGGCGCTGACGGCTGGCAATGCACGGAACCAAGGGGAGGGGGCCGTCAATGGCGGCATCGGGAAAAAAACACTGGCGGCTTTCGTTCCGCCTCACCGTCGTCAGCATGTTCATCATCATCACGGCGCTGACGGCGGCCGTGGCCATCGGCCTGCAATTCTATTTCAGCACCCGCATGGCCACCGATGCGACGCTGAAGCTCTACCGCCAGGCCGCCGCGCGCACCAGCGACTATCTGGCGACGGAGGACAACCGCGCGATATCCGCCACGCGCTTCCTCGCCGCTTACGGCGGTCTCGTCGATGGCGGCCACATCACCGCCCGCACCCGGCACGCCTTCGCCAACACCCTGGAACGCAATCCGCATTTCTACGCCACCTATGTCGGCTTCGACGACGGCGACTTTTACGAGTTGGTCAACCTCGACCATAGCGCCGAGGTCCGGCACCAGCTCAAGGCCCTGCCCCAGGACCGCTGGGTGACCATCCGCATATCCGGCCTGGGCGCACAGCGAAAGCGGGAATTCCGCTACTACGACGCGCACTTCCGGCTGCGCGCCAGCCGCAGCGAACCCAGCACCTACCGCGCCGACAACCGGCCGTGGTTCATCCATGCCGCAGCGGACAAGGTCTACAAGACCGCCCCCTATTTGTTCCAGCACCTGCAGAAACCCGGCCAGACCTATGCCATGCGCATCGCCGGCCAGCATGCGGTGCTCGCCGTGGACATCACGCTTTCGGCGCTGTCCCAGGGCCTCGGCCACCAGGCGATCAACCACGACAGCCGCATCTACCTCTACCGGGGCAGCGGCGAGCTGATCGCCTCCAGCGAGATCCACCATGCACCGGCGCAGCTGCCCCCCGCCCGGCCGCTGGTACTGAGTCCGGCCCAGCGCAGGATCGTCGCCGGGACCCCGGTGCTGACGGTGTCCAACGAGACGGACTGGCCGCCGATCGACTTCACGGTATCGGGCAAGCCCTACGGCTACACCATCGACATGCTGTCCCTGGTCGGCCAGATGACCGGGCTGCACTTTCGTTACGTCAACGGCTACGCCTGGCCCGAACTGGTGAAAATGTTCCGCCAGGGACGACTGGATATCCTGCAGCCCCTGCTGCGCACTGGCGACAACGCGCGCCTGGGTCAACTCAGCCGTCCCTTCCTCAGCGTCCCCTTCGGGGTGCTGACCCGCAAGGGCATGCCGCCGGTGACGCGGATCTCGCAGCTGTTCGGCAAGCGCGTGGCCATCCCCTCCGGCTGGTCGATCATCGCCACCCTGCGCCACGATTTCCCGCAGGTGCACATCGTCGAGGCCAAGGGCGTGCAGGGCATGTTCGACGCCGTGCGCCAGGGCAAGGTCGATGCTGGGCTCGATACCGCCGCCCAGCTGCGCTACACGGCCCGGGCCTTCTTCTACAACGATGTCGCCATCGATGCGCCACTCGATTTCGGCAAGGTCGATGTACCGACGGGGCTGCACTACGCCGTGCAGCCGTCGCGCAAGGGGGTGGTTGACCTGATCGACCTGGCGCTGGCCCATATCACCGATGCCCAACGCCAGGCGCTGCGGACACGCTGGCTGATGCAGGACGATGTCAGCCAGCGCCAGCGCGCCACCGTGCCCTATGCGCAGTTGATCGCACTGGCCGCCGATCCCGCGGCCCTGAACCGGCTGCAACAAACTCAGCCTTGGCGGCGTGCCGCGCTACGTCTACCTGCAGGCGATCGGCCAGGGCGATAGCCGGGACTACTTCGCCGTCGTCGCCCCCGTGGCCTCGGTGCTGGCCCCGGCCGTGCACGAGGTGAAGACGGCGGTGGCGGTCACCGGCGCCATCCTGTTGTTGTTGCTGCCGCTCGCCTCCTGGCTGGCCTCGCTGATCGCACGCCCCATCAAGCAGCTGGCGGTCGAGAACGAGAAGCTCCGACAACAGCGCTATGGTGAGATCCGGCGGGTCGACAGCCATATCGTCGAGGTCGACGATCTCGCCAAGTCCCTGGTCGGCATGGCGCGCGCCACCGAGCGGCACGCCCACGAGCAGGAGGCGCTGATGGACGCCTTCATCCAGCTGATCGCCCAGGCCATCGACGACAAATCGCCGTACACCGGTGCCCACTGCGCCCGCGTGCCGGAGCTCGCCATGCTGCTGGCGAAAAAGGCCGAGGAGAGCGACGAGGCGCCGTTCGACCGTTTCCGCTTTGCCGACGAAAAGGCTTGGCGCGAATTCCGCATCGGCGCCTGGCTGCACGACTGCGGTAAGATCATCACGCCCGAACACGTCATCGACAAGGGCAGCAAGCTGGAAGCGATCTACGATCGTATCCACGAGATTCGCATGCGCTTCGAGGTGCTATGGCGCGATGCCGAGATCGCCTGCCTGAAGGCATGCATGGAGGCACCGGAAAGGGCGGATGAGCAGAAGCAGGCGCTGGCCGAGAGGCAGGCCGAGCTGCGTGAGCAGTTCGCCTTCGTTGCTGCCTGCAACCAGGGCGGCGAATCCATGGACGAGGCGGACATCGCCCGCCTGGAGCAGTTGGCCGAAATCACCTGGCAACGCCACTTCGACGACCGTCTCGGCCTGTCGCACCCCGAGCGCGCCCGCTTCGACGAAGCCCCCGGTGCATTGCCCACAACGGAGAAGCTGTTGGCCGACAAGCCCTGGCACATCATTGCGCGCTCGCGCCAGCTGGATCTCGAACCGCACCTCGGCATCAACATGCAGGTGCCCGAGCACCTGTACAACCGCGGCGAGTTGCACAACCTGAAGGTGCAGCGCGGCACGCTGACGCCGGAGGACCGCTTCAAGATCAACGAGCACATGATCGGCACCATCAAGATGCTGGACAGCCTGCCGCTGCCGAAGGATCTGGAGCGCGTGCCGCGCTACGCCTCCACCCACCACGAAACGCTGGACGGGCGCGGCTACCCGCGCGGCCTGACCGGCGAGCACCTGTCCATCCCCGAGCGCATCATGGTGCTGGCCGACATCTTCGAGGCCCTGACCGCCGCCGACCGCCCCTACAAATCGGCCAAGCCCGTCAGCGAGGCCATCCACATCCTGCACGGCATGGTGGAAAGGCAGCATGTGGACCGCGACGTGTTCCACCTGTTCCTGAAGAGCGGCGCCTGGCTCGAATACGCCAAGCGCTTCCTGCCCGCCTCCCAGATCGACGATGTGGATCTGGACCAGTACCTGTCCCCGCAGTCCGCATGATGGAGTAAGGTCGGGACATATGAGCACGACGATCACGGGGCCGGACGGAAAACAGCGCTGCCGCTGGTGTGCCGTCACGCCCGAATACCTCGCCTACCACGATACCGAGTGGGGATATCCGGTCGACGACGACCGCCGGCTGTTCGAGAAGCTGAGCCTCGAGGGTTTCCAGTCGGGCCTGAGCTGGCGCACCATACTCGCCAAGCGCGAAAACTTCCGCGCCGCCTTTCACGACTTCGATTTCGAGCAAGTCGCCCGGTTCACGAGACAAGGACGTAGCGCGGCTGCTCGGGAACGCCGGCATCGTGCGCCACCGCGGCAAGATCGAGGCCGTGATCAACAACGCCCAGCGCGCCTGCGAGCTGGTGAACCGGGAGGGCTCGCTGGCCGCCTACATCTGGCGTTTTGAACCGGACCCGGCAGGCCTGGCGGCGCCGCAGACCGCATCGACCTCGGCCGAATCGGTGGCGCTGTCGAAGGACCTGAAGAAACGCGGATGGCGCTTCGTCGGGCCGACCACCGTCTACGCATTCATGCAGGCCATGGGACTCGTCAACGACCATGCCGAGGGCTGCGTGATCCGGGAGCGGGTGGCCGAGGCGCGCCGCGAATTCGAGCGGCCGGCATGAGCACGCACGAGGTCCGGCACATCGGCATCCACATCGAGCGGACGCCGGCCGAGGTCTACGCCTTCGCCTCGGACCCCCGCAACCTGCCACGCTGGGCTGCAGGGCTTGCTCGCTCTGAACTGAAACAGGACGGCGAGGCATGGATCGTCGAGGCTCCGTTCGGCACTGCTCACCTGCGCTTCGCCCCGCCGAACGATTTCGGGGTCATGGACCACGACGTGACGCTGGATTCGGGCATCACCGTGCACAACCCGATGCGGGTCGTGCCCAGCGGTACGGGCAGCGAGTTCGTGTTCACGCTGATCCGCCAACCGGACATGAGCGACGTGCAGTTCGCCGCGGATGCGGCGGCCGTGGAGAAGGATCTGCAGACGCTGAAGACACTGCTCGAAGGCCACACTTAAGCGCGGCTTGAAACCTCGCGACCCGGCGTCGATGATCATGGGACGAACGCATAAGCACAGGAGCATCACATGGCGAACGAAGGCTATCACGAGCCCATCGACGAGATCTCGGACGAGACCCGGGACATGCACCGGGCGATCACGTCGCTGATGGAGGAGCTGGAGGCGGTCGACTGGTACAACCAGCGCGTCGACGCCTGCAAGGATCAAGGAACTGAAGGCGATCCTCGCCCATAACCGGGACGAGGAGAAGGAGCATGCGGCCATGGTGCTGGAATGGATCCGCCGCCGCGATCCGCGCATGGACAAGGAGCTCAAGGACTACCTGTTCACCGACAAGCCCATCGCCCACGAGTAAACGGGCCACGAACGGGGCGGCCAGCGGCCGCCCCGTTCGTCCATATCAGGAGCCGCCGCATGCTTGAAGAATTCGGGCCTTCTCTTTTCGTGGCCGAGGGACCGACCGTATCGTTTTACGGCTTCCCCTATTCCACGCGCATGGCGGCGGCCCGCCTCTCGGACGGCGGCCTGTGGATCTGGTCGCCCGTCGCCCTCTCCGACGAACTCGCCGACGCGGTCGAGGCCATCGGTCCGGTGCGCCACATCGTGTCGCCGAACAAGATTCATCATCTGTTCCTGAGCCAGTGGCATGAGCGCTGGCCCGATGCGCGCATGTACGCGCCGCCCGGGCTGGCCCGCAGGAAGCCGGGGCTCCATTTCGATGCCGAGCTTCTCGACGGGCCCGATCCGGCCTGGGCCAAGGACATCGACCAGGTGATCTTTCGCGGCTCATTGGCCATGGAAGAGGTCGTATTTTTCCATCGGGAATCCCGCACCGCCATCGTTTGCGATCTGATCCAACGCTTCGATCCGGACAAGATGACGGGCTGGAGAGGCATGCTCATGCGGGCCGACGGCCTGGTCGGCGAACACGGCAGCACGCCCCGCGAATGGAGGGCCAGCTTCCTCAAACGCGCCCCCGCCCGCGCCGCCCGGCAGAAGCTGCTCGACTGGAACCCCGAGCGGCTGCTGATCGCCCACGGCGAGTGCGCCCAAAGCGGAGCAACCGAGATCATCCGCAAGTCGCTGAGCTGGATTTAGGTCTATAGTCATCTTGGAGGGGATGCGGGAAGCCCCATTCTGATTCCTTGTTTGCCCTTCCATATGTGATAGGGAGGAAAATGTCCGTATATATGAAGAAAATAAGCGGAATTAATTCCTCATATCAACACTGTTGGACCTCGCAAAAACTTTAGGTTC
>CAVXSB010000010.1:155000-180349 GCA_963764315.1 uncultured Zetaproteobacteria bacterium | reverse complement strand
GATGTATTGCTGCATCATTCGGATGCCGGCACGAGAGCTGCACGATCTCCAGGATCATGTCGCCCTTCCTGCCGGATCGCCGCTTCGCCTGGTGATCCACGCTCGTCATGTGCGCCTGCACGCACTGCGCCCCCTGGTGGGTGACGGCGGTGAACTCGGCCTGCTGGCTGCCGTAGCGCCCGTCGTCCTCGGCGGCCCGGGTCATCTTGTCGCGCACATAGCGCTCGAATTCGGCAGGGCTCTTGAAGTGCGGGGTGGTGACATTGCCCGACATGATCTTCATCGTCTCGTCGGGGCTGGGCCCGGACTTGGCCAGGATCACCTGGGTGCCGTTGCGCCCGGTGATGCGCCAGCCCTTCCCGGCCGGCGGCATGAACGAATAGCCGAATTGCACCAGCCGCTGCGGCGGCTGCGACAAATCCGGCTGCGCCGGCGCTTGCGCCATCCGCGTCCCGGCGCAGGCGGTCAACATCAGGGCCAGCAGCCCCAGGCTCAACAGACGGATGCTCTTCATGGCATGCCCCCTTACGCATCGGCGTATCCGTAGTTAAGCAATGTTCCCCGCTCTTTGGGGCCGAAGTCCCCGAATCTGATGCTTCCTTGGGGAGGTGGGCGAAGAAGCCGGCCCCCCCGGGTTTCTTTGTTACACGTCGCTTTCTGAGTCGTTGGGCGGCTCTGCTGCCATAGGTAGCTCATCGAGAGATGGCACTTCATGTGCCGGATATAGTTCGACTACATTGTCAGATGCTTCTTTTTGCATACGGGACTTGAAGAACCTTTCAGTATCTTTATCTAGGAAACATACGTAGCAACCTTTCATGCCACGGCTCAATAATATCCTGTATGTAGCTTTTACTAAGTCGACGAATTGGTCTTTTGAGCGCTTTACGACATTGTCGTAAGATTGGGTCTTATCTCCAATCCATTGCTGAGCATCAAAATCGTATTTCAAATCTTTTCCGAAAATGACGCCTACGTAATCGAATTCAAACCCTTGGGCTGTATAAACACACCCAACCTGCTCCAAACCTCCTGGTTCATGTGCCCAGAGGTGTGCCTTGGGGATTCCTCGAGGCAATCTTGTGGCGTCATGTTGGGCATTCCATGGGCGGAAATAGTTATATTCTGGAATGGATACGTCGTTAACTAGCTGACCATCATCTCCAAGCCTTTTCGACCAAGGCCAGCAGAATCCAGCTGCCATGCGCGCACTAAATCCAGAAGAGGCCTTATCTTTAATGGCTTTTTCTAGCTCGTTTGGCGAAGAAAAGATTTTGAACTCAAAATTTTTGTCACCTGTCCAAATGACATTTGCGGTATCCATAACCCCCAGCGTATTGTTGATCCAGTTAACGAAACCGTTAGAGCCAGCACACCTAAACTGCGTTTCTAGTCGGAACTCGGACAACTCGCATCCCATCTTATTGCTGAATTCACGTACAAGGCTGGCAGAGCCAACTTCATTTGGGCGTACGACTTGGTTGTCATCAATAAAGAAAACAGACACTTTCGATGCCTCGATAATCTCCTGGATCTGGGGCTTGTTGGTTCTATTCGCAGCTGGCGTGTATTGGTTATGACTTGCTTCTCTGATTCGATGTGCCTCGTCGCAAATCAGAACGTCCACTATTGAATCGTCAGCATTCATATAGCTATTGAAATACTTGAATTGGATGCTTCCTCTAGGGCCTATCACCTTCCTCAGCGTTTCGGTAAAAGCTTTGGAACCCGTGGCGTAATGGGCGTTAATTTTTTTGAGAGAAAGGTCGGCCATTAGGTTTAGAGCTACGATAGACTTGCCCGTTCCGGGCCCTCCGTTTACCAGAACGACGTGCTTCCTTCCGTTAAAGGCTTCTACGGCTTTCTTTGCGACAGCAAGTACCTTTTCATAGATCACGCGTTGCTCATCCAAGAGCACATACTCGGGCTTTCCACGAATGACTTCGCCGACATGGTGCATCAGCTTTTTAGACGGGCGGTAATGGCCTTGGTCGATCTTTCGAACCACTTCCATGCCTTTGCCGGCGGGGACTCGTTCTTTCAAATAGGTCTCAAGCGCCCTTGTCTCATCGGCGAAGAAGAGCGGAGCGTCTTGGGTAATCGCTGTGAATTTTGGCTGTCGAAGTATCTCATGCTTCTTTGGGTGGTAATTGTGGAGGTAGGAGCAGGCATCAAGGCCAATATGATCTGGACCTTTGTAAAAGGAGGTATGGGTATCCCTAAGGTAATCCCTATAGCCTCTGACTTGAGCCGAAGGGTGGAGGACTTCTCGCTTGGCGCCGGCCACCCACGTTGTGACCAAATTATCTGCGTCGCTGTCCGAACATTCATCCCATTGCTTGAGTTCAACGACAATCGCGTTATCCGTTCCTTGTGAGCTCTTGCCGCAAAGAAGACAATCCAGACGTTTTGATGTCAGGGGAAGTTGGTATTCGAGTATAACGCCATGATCATCTAGTTCGGCTAGTCGAAATACATCAGCAATTGCCCTTAACGAGTTCTGCCATGAGCGCACTTCATTGTCGGATGGGTTGTAACGGAAGTGTTTAAAGAAATTGTCTTTTAACTTTGTAGCAATTTCGTTGCGGGCCGTGGACTCTATGAAGTCACTTGAGTGTCCAGTATACAGCCGCACCTATAATTCCCCGCACTTCTTGTTGCTTCCTCGAGCTAGTTCAACGGGGTATTTGTCGGCATTTTTTCGGATCTTCTTTTCAAGAGAAGATGTTAAATCGATGTTATACATTTGCGCAAATCGGAGGAGAAAGAAAAGAACATCGGCAAGTTCATCTTCTACCTTTTCTTTTAGCTCAGGATCAGCTACTAGCCTTTTGCTATCTTGGTCACTTAGGAAGCGAAACAGATCAAGCAATTCCGCAGACTCCGTTACAACACCAACCGCCAAATGATTTGGGCTATGGAACTGATCCCAGTCTCGTTCTTCACAGAACTTTTTAACGGACTCCTTCAATTGGCTCAGGGTGACGCTTAGGTCTGAGTTGCTCATTGATTACTCCATCCCTATTCGGCATGACTATAACCGCATCAGTCGACAGAGCAAAAGCCGAGAGTATTGAGTAGATCTGGGTGGTGTAGCCCTTTGGGGATCGGAAGAAGAGCACAGTCGCTTTCGGTTTGGGCGGTGCGCAGGTGGCGGGCGAGATACAGCGTCTGCAGCTGCACGAAGCTGCCGGCGGCTGGGCTCGAACCGGGTTGCCGCTTCATGCGGATGTTAGGTGCGGACGAAGGCCAGCAGTGGGGCGTAGTCGCCGCGGTCCGCCGCCTGCAGGGCGGCGATGTAGCGCTGGCGGGCCGCGCCGGGTTGCTCCAGGTCGGTGCTGCCCCAAGTGAAGCGGGGGCGATCCAGGCGCTTCTCCAGCAGCAGGTCGGTGATGAGCCTGGCATGCCGGCCGTTGCCGTTGGGGAACGGATGGATGGCCACCAGGCGGTGGTGGAAGCGCGCGGCGATCTCGTCCGGCGCGTACGTTCGATGCGCGAGCCAGAAATTCACGTCATCGCAAAGCTGACGCAGCTGCGATGCCGATCATCTCGCGGGATGCGCCGATGTTCTTGTTCGATTGGCGGAACTCGCCCGCCCAGCGCCAGACATGGCCGAACATCCTTTGGTGCAGCCGGCGCATGAAGTCCACGCTCACCAGCTGTTTCGGGCGCGCGCGCCAGGCCCAGGCCATGCCGGCGCGGATATTCTCGCGCCTCGAAGATGTTCAGCTCTTCGCGGGTGGTGATATGGGTCAGGCGCAAGCCCTCCCGTTCGTCGGGATCGAGAGGGGTTGCGCCATCCGGATATGCGAGGTCCACGGACTAGTCGTCCCAAAGGTTCTTCGGCATGGTGCGCGTAAGCTCGGCCACGGCCGCGTCGAGCCCCGCCTTCCGCTCCTCGGCGGACGGCAGCTGATTCTCCAGCAGCATGGTGTGCGCGGTATAGGCGGCGTGGCCTTCGGCCACCTTGCGTGCCTGCCGCTCCACCGTGGCCGCGAGGCTGTCGCGCGGCACCACGGCATAGACCAGCACGCAGTCCATGGCCTCGGCGGCCTTGCGCAGCGTGTTCAGCGACAAGGAACCCGCGACCTCCTTCTTCTCGAGATCGGCCACGCCCTGCTTGGTCATGCGCATGCGCCTGGCCAGCTGCGGGCCGCTCATGCCCAGGGCATCGCGGATGGCGCGCAGCCAACCGCGCGCCGGCGGCGGCACCGTCAGCGCCGATTTCATGCCGGCCAGGGTTTTATCCAGTTGTTTCAATGCCATCGCCTTCATCGTCGCCACCCTTGGTCAAGCAATCGCTTGACCTCCAATGCATATAAGTCAAGTTAATACTTGACCCGTAACGCCATATAGTCAAGCGATCGCTTGACTTCGATGGCCGGATGGAGATCAGGCCCGCCCATGCGGCACCCCGCTAAGCGGGATGGAAAGCCTCCCTTCGCCTGCTCTTGATCCCCCGCTAGCAGGCTGCCGGGACCAATGTTCAAAAGCGGAGCAGAGCGGCGGAGCCGCGGCCGCTTTTGAACATGCAGGACCGGGGACCCGTAAGGGCAGGCTGGTTGCCCCGGGTGTGCCCTTTCTTGGTTCTTCTTTGGGCACGCAAAGAAGAACCAGAAAACGGTTTTGTACCCAGGCTGCCCTGGAGGTCGTCCACATGGGCAAGAGCGGCCGCAGCGCGCTGGCCCGAGTCAAACACCGCCCTTGGCACCTTCTTGCGGGGGACAAGAAAGAGAGGGCCAACCGAAGGCCGGGGCGCCGCAGGGCGGGGCGGCGCGGTCGCGCTATGCGCGCCCGTTCGCGGCCGGGCCGCGGAACGCGCGGCGCAACATATTGCGCTGATCCGTTCGCCAGGCAAGCTCAAGTTCCATGCGGTGCCCGCGCGAGGGCACCCAGGGCACTGGAAATCCCGATGTTTGCTGCGCTGGAGCGATGCCAAAAAAAGGGCCGGCATGGCCGGCCCTTTCGGAGGAGGATTCGGGGGTCAGTCGCTTTCGGTTTGGGCGGTGCGCAGGTGGCGGGCCAGGTACAGCGTCTGCAGCAGCACGAAGCTGCCGGTGATGGCCGACATGCCGAAGGTGTGGAAGTCGACCCAGACCGAGGTGTCGAAGCTGAGGATGACGAAGGCATTCGTCGCTGCCGTGACCATGAAGTAGACGGCCCAGGCGATGTTCAGCTTGTCCCAGATCTCGTCCGGCAGGCTCAGCTTGCTGCCCATGAACTGTTGCATCAGGTTGCGGCCGGCGAAGTAGCGCGCGCCAAGCAGGGCGGCGGCGAACAGGCAGCTGATCACCGTCGGCTTCCACTTGATGAAGACATCGTCGTGGAACAGCAGGGTGGCACTGCCGAACAGCAGGATCAGCACCAGCGCCACCACATGCGTGGTCTCGAAGCGGCCGTAGCGGAAGCGATAGATCAGGGTCTGGGCCAGGCTGGCTGCCATGAGCACGGCCGTGGCCGTATAGATGCCGGCCAGCTTGTAGGCGGCGAAGAATAGCAGGACCGGGAACAGGTCAAACAGTACCTTCATGTGATACATGACACCACAATGACAGCCATCTTGCCAAGCCCCTGTGCTTGGCAGCCGGGCGCCGATGGTCGATGATTTGCCCATGCGAGCATGGATGCGAATGGCCCCGACGCGACACATCATGGTGCCGGCAATGCTGGCGGCGACACTGCTGCTCGCCGGCTGCGCCACCACCAGCCGCGAATCGACGGCCGCCCTGTGGAACCAGTGGCGCGCCATCGATCAGCTGCAGGAGCCCGAATATCCGGACGCGGTGCCCATCATCCTGGTGCACGGCTGGAACGGCAGCCAGTTCTCCTGGCCTTCGCCGCAGGAGCTGGAGAAGGTCAAGGCCAGGCTGCACCGCGATATCTATTACTTCACCTACAACACCGGCATCGCCCTGTTCCGCTATCCGCCGCTGGAGGTCGTCGAGGAGCAGCTCGAGCGTTATCTCGCCCACTTCAAGCAGGTCGACATCGTCGCCCATTCCATGGGCGGGCTGATCGTGCGCCAGTACCTGCTGCACCACGGCCACGGCCCGATCCGCCGCATCGTGTTCCTGTCCACCCCGCAGTACGGCACCCATGCCGCCCAACTGCTGACCGATCTCGCCAGCGTCAGCTCGGTCGGCAATCTGCAGGCCAACGAGATGGTGCCGGGCAGCGATTTTTTGTGGCAGCTCGACCAGGCCGAGGGCCAGGAGCTGGCGGGGCTTTCCGTGCTCAATGTTTATGTCGCCGACAAATCCTTCGCCAGCTCCGATCTCATCGTTGCCACCTCTTCGGCCTACCTGCCGCACGAGCCGAACACCGCCATCATCAGGGGATCACCATACGCCGGCGCTGACGCTGGATAAGCTCGGCTTCGTGCTCGATTTCCTGCAGACGGGGGCACTGCCCGCCCCCGCCCCCATGCCCAAACGTCGCGACCTCTGGCTGCGCGTGATGCGCAGCGGCAAGCTGCTCACCCTGCCGGAATCGGCGGTGCATCGCCTCGACGCCAGGGGCCACATCGTCAAATCCGGCCTCGAATTGTGCTGTGCGATGCCCACCGGCATGGAGGATCGGAACCAGAGCACCATCGTCGTCAAGGACGTGCAGCCAGGTGAGGAGCTGAGGCTGTACCTGCGCGACACGGGCCAGCAGGTCGATGTCGATCTGGACCAGGCCGAGGCCAGGGATAAGCCCGTGACGCTGCGCCTGGTGGTGGTGCCCCCGGTGGGTAGCACCCTGCCAGCCGCCATTGTCAGCCCGGGTGGGCTCGCCCCATCGCCGGCGCCGATCGTGCCGCCAATCCCGGCGCCACGAGCCCCCTTGTGAGCGAGGAGACGCGGCTCGCCGAGCGCGTCGGGCCGGTGCACCTGCGCCAGCGCCTCGGCATCGAGCGCGAGCATGTGACGCAGGTGTTCGGGCACGGGCGCAACTTCTTCCATATCGAGAACTGGTATTCCATCCATGCCTTCATTCGCGCCGCCCTCAGGATCACCGGCCTGTACCGGCGCGGCCAGCGCAATGCCGCGGCCATCGAGATTCGTGAGAACCGGGTGGCCATCCCCGGTCTGCCGGCAGGCTTCGCCGGCTTCACCATGCTGCACCTGACCGACCTGCACCTGGATGCGCGCGCCGACATCACGGATACGCTGATCGCGGCGGTGTCGGGGCTCTCCTACGACATCTGTGTGCTCACCGGCGACTACCGCGCCCGCACCTATGGCGATTTTGCGGACACACTGGCGGCGATGGGGAAGCTGCGGGCGGCGCTGAAGGGGCCTGTCTACGCCATCCTCGGCAACCACGACTTCATCGAGATGGTGCCGGACCTGGAGGCCATGGACATCCACATGCTGCTCAACGAGGCGACGGTGATCGAGCGCGGCGAGGATCGATTGTATCTGGCCGGCATCGACGATCCGCATTACTTCCGCGTCGACAACCTGGAGAAGGCAGCCACCGAGATCCCGCCGGGGGAGGCCTCGGTGCTGTTGGCGCATTCCCCGGAGATCTACCGGCAGGCGGCGCATATCGGCTTCGATCTGATGCTGTGCGGCCACACCCATGGCGGCCAGGTCTGCCTGCCGGGCGGCTTCACTCCGTATTACAACGCCGCCGCCCCGCGCCGGGTCTGCCGCGGCGCCTGGCGCCACCATGGCATGGCCGGTTACACCTCCAACGGCAGCGGCTTCAGCGTCGTCGACGTGCGATACAACTGCCCGCCCGAGGTCACCCTCCACACGCTGCACACCGGATAAGCGCAGGCGGCGTTACTCGTCGCTCGTTTGCAGGGAGCAAACGTCGCTCCTCCTGCCTGGCCTGCCCTCACCCGGAGCGCAGCATTGAGATTGTGGCGGCGTTATGCGTCACACCTAAGAGGAATCAGCGGCGGAGGCGGTCGTAGATCAGGCGCAGGACGATGTCGGCGGCCATGAAGGCCAGCGCCAGCAGGGCGATCGTGGCCCAGGAAAGGGTGGGGCGGCCGAGCATGATCAGGGGAAGTAGGGATTCCGGCAGCTGGTCGAGCCCGACGATGGCGCCGCCCGGAGCAACGCCCATGCGCCGCTTGGCGAGGCTGGCCAGCATATCGCCCGGCCATGGCCCAGGCGGCGACGGTGATGCCGGTGGAAACGGGTAGCCCCAGCAGGGCGGCGCAGAGCGCGGTGCCGATGAGGGAAAGTACGAGCCCGCGCCAGCTCTTGTGGGCGCCGAAGAGCCTGTGGCCGTCGGGGAGGGTGAGCCCGAAATCCAGCGGCGCGCCGGTGCCTGGCCCACGGCCGGCCAACAGCGGTGCGGCGTTGGCGATGACGACCAGCAGCCACAGCGCCACGGCGCTCACGGCTTGGCCTTGGCCCCCGGGATGCCGCGCCGGGCCAACTCGTCGGCGCGCTCGTTCTCCACATGCCCGGCATGCCCCTTGACCCATTGCCAGCGCACCTGGTGCTGTGCGGCCAGGCGGTCGAGCTCCTGCCATAGCTCCAGATTGGCCACCGGCTTCTTGCCGGCCGTCCTCCAGCCTCTCGGCTTCCAGTCGTGGATCCACTCGGTGATGCCGGTGACCACGTACTTGGAATCGGAATGGATGATGATGCGGCTGGGGCGCTTCAGGGCGCGCAGGGCCTCGATGGCGGCGGTGAGCTCCATGCGCTGGTTCGTCGTCGCCGGCTCCCCGCCGTACAGTTCTTTTTCATGCTTGCCGGTTCGCAGCAGCACGCCCCAGCCGCCGGGCCCCGGATTGCCGGAGCAGGCGCCGTCCACATAGGCTTCGATCTCATGGTGACTCATGGCCGGCAGCCTAGCGGCACGCCCAGGCCTTTGTAAGATTCAAGATGCCCGGTCGGGTCGGGCACGGCGATGCGCTCAGAAGTGGTGGAGGTAGCTGAGCCCGCCGCCGTAGTCCGGGCTACCGGTACTCATGCCCAACAGGCCGTAAGCCTGGAACTCGGAATCGGGCCGCAGGCGGTAGTTCCAGGCGCCGATGGCCATGGAGGCGGGCTGCAGGCTCGGCTGCGACGAGCCGTGACCGGCATAGAGCACGGTGGCGATGTTCCTGGCATTGACGAGGTAGCTGGTTCCGGCCTGATAGGTCAGGGTGTTCCTCAGCACGAAGCCCGTCGCCTGGCCGCGCACCCGGTAGCCCAGCTGTGCGAACGGGTACAGACGGGTGCCGGCGCGCAGGTGCAGGATGCCGCCGTACTCGTAGTCGTTGGCGCCGGTGCCCAGGCCCTGGGCGCGCGAGGCGGTGCCGAACTTGTACTTCAGATACGGCGAGATCGATTCGCCGCGATCGTCCAGATGAATCTTGTAGCGTGCCTGCAGCCAGATATCGCCCAGGCCGCTGTGCGTGGTGGCTTTGCCGTTGGCGGTGGTGCCGACGACGGTGCCGCCGGCGATGATGGCGCCGTGGCTGTGCACGCGGATATACGGGACCGTGACCTTCAGCGTCAGATTGCCGGTTTTCGCCTGCACATCGAGCGGCAGGTAGAAGATGTCGGTGCGGGAGCCCGTGCCGTAGGTGCCGCTGTAGTAGGACGGCGTCAGGCTGGCGGTGATGCGCGGCGCCTGCGCCTGGACGGACAGCGGCAACAGCAGCATGGCGATCAGGGCGGCGGGAATCGGGCTCAGGGTCCGGCGCAATATTCTGGACATCATGTCCTCCTGGGGTTCGGGGAAGGCATCCCCCCGGGCAGAGGCCCGGGGGGATGGGTCGGTTTATTCGGATTCAGGGATGTTGACCTGCGGGGTCTCGACCTCGGGCACGCCGACGCTGGCGATCTCCGGCGTCTCGACCTCATGCTCGGCGATGCTGGAGACATCGTCGACCGCCTCCACCTCGCTCACCTCCGGGGCTTGTACCGCATCGTCGATGGCGGGCGTGGCCGGCGTCACGGTTGGCGTGGTAGGTGCCGCCACGGCCGGGGTGGCCGGTGCCGCCGGGGCGGTGACGGTTGCCGCCATGGCCGGGGTGGCGGTGAGGGCCAGCAGGCCCGCGAGCGCCAGCGCGTTCAGGGTGGCATGGATATGCATCGTCTTGTTCATCATGCGCTCCTTTGCCCCGGCCTCGGGCCGGGGACCGGGATGCCGTGGGGCATCCACGGCGCCAACATAGGGGGGGTGGACTGCCCCCGGATGTGAGCCAGTGCACAGTGGAACAGCGGTGTCATTTACGGTGTTATCGGCGCCGCAGCGCATTATTTGCGTAACAGCCAGAGGATCAGGCTGAGAACGAGGCTGATCAGCAGGCTGGTGACGATGGGGAAATAGATGCGGGTGTGCCCGCGGTTGATGACGATGTCCCCGGGCAGCCTGCCGAGCCCCAGCTTTGAGAGCCACGGCCACAGGACGCCCGCGACGACGAGGGCGATGCCGATACCGATCAAGAGCCGAGGCAAGCGTCAGCCCTTTTCGATGTGAACGGTGCGGGTCGGGAAGGCGAAGGACAGGCCCATGCCCTCCAATAGCGCCATGATGGCGAGGTTGATCTCCTGCCTGACCTGCAGATGCTCGTCCCAGCGCGTGGTGGCCGTGAAGTAGTACAGGTAGATCGACAGCGAGGAGTCGGCGAACTCGTCGAATTTGACCATATGGAATTCCTGATCCACGCCGGCATGCCCCTTCAGTATGGATTCGATGCCGTCGATCGCCGCCTGCAGCTGTGCCGGCGTCGTGTCGTAGGTCAGGCCGATGCGCATGGCGATGCGCCTTTTCGGCATGGCGGCGATATTGTCGATGACCATATTGGCCAGTAAGGAGTTCGGCACGTTGACCAGGGTCTTGGCGAAGGTGCGGATGCGCGTGGAGCGGAAGCCGATCTCCTCGACCACGCCCTCGAACTCGTTCGTCTTGATCCACTGGCCGATGGTGAACGGGCGGTCGATCAATATCATCAGCGAGCCGAACACATTGGCGAGGGTGTCGCGCGCCGCCATGGCCACGGCGATGCCGCCGATGCCCAGCGAGGCGATGAGCCCGGAGATGGAATAGCCGAGGTTCTGGGCCACCACGAGCACGCCGGTGACGACGAGGAAGGCCTTCAGGGTCTTGGCGATGAAGGGCAGGATCTGCATGTCGAAGGGGGCTTCTGCATGGCCCGCGCGCGCGGCCATATGCGCCGCCGTACCGTCGATCAGGCGCCACAGGAACCAGGCGGCGAGTACGATGGCGGCGATGCGCACACCGTGGTCGATCGGGCCCAGCAGCGGGAAGTCGGCTGCAGGTGGGTTCAGCACATGCACGGTGACGAGGATGCCGACGAGCAGGATCAGCCAGTAGGCCGGCTTCTCTCCGGCCTCGAACAGCAGCTCGTCGACATGGCTCTCGGTGTGCCCGGCGATGGCCTGGGTGATGCGATGGTAGCTGCGCACGAGCACGCGCTGCGCCACGACGAAGACGAACAGCACGAGCAGCGCCGCCGCCCAGCGCAGCAGCGGGATGCCCAGCGGGCTGGCGTTGACGATGGCTGACCAGTGCATGCGCCCAAGCCTAATCGCTGAAGGCGGCGGCGTCATTGACGCCGGCTCCCCCGCTTTCTATGGTCATCGATGACGGCTGCGAAGGCAGGAAGGGGGTGGACATGGCCGAGATGGCGCTTGAGAAGCTGATCGGCGATACCCGGGCGCTGCGTGCCCTGATCGGCCGGCGCGTGCGCTACCTGGATCAGGCCTACGAGATCACCGATGTGCTGCTCGACCAGGACATGATCATCCTGTCCGCCGACGAGGGTTCGGAGGTGCAGGAAGACAGCTATGGGCGCGCCCATCGCATGGTTCCTCGGCAGCAGGGGCTGCGCTTCCGCGACGCCGAGGGGCATGCGACGAATTTGTGGCAGGACATGGAATTCCTCGATGGACCGTCCGGTCCCTGAGGCGCCGGCCGCCACCGATCCCTACCCGACCTGGGCCCATGCCGGCAAGGATATGGTCGGCACCAGTCTCGGCCCTGCCAGACTGTGGTTCACGGTGGCCGAGGGCATCGTCACCGAGACCTATTATCCCCGCATCGATATCCCGCAGATTCGCGACCTCGGCTTCATCATCGCCGACGACCGCGGCTTCTGGGTGGAGCTGCGCCGCCTAAACGACTACGAACTGCGCCTGCCCAGCCCCGGGGTGCCGGCGGTCGAGATCGTGCACCGCCATGCGCGTTTCACCTTTACGCTGCGCATCTGCCCCTCGCAGCGCCGGGACGTGCTGCTGATCGACTGTCGTCTGGAGGGCGACGCCAGCCTGCGCCCGTATGCGCTCTTGGCCGCCAGGCTGGGCGGCGACGCCGAGAACAATATGGCCGAGGTCGGCAGGCACAATGGCCGTTCGGTACTGTGGGCCGAGCAGGGTCCGTTCGGGTTGGCGCTGATGGCCGCCGCAGGAGAGGAGGCGGCCGATGCCTGGGGCCGTTGCTCGGTCGGCTGCCTGGAAGCCAGCGACGGCTGGCAGGATTTCCATCGCCACGGGCGCATGCGTTGGCAGTTCGAGCGCGCCGGCCCCGGGGCGGTGACGCTGATGGGCGAGCTGCCGGGGCAGGCGACGCTGGCCCTGGGACTCGGCACCAGCGCCAATGCGGCGGCGACGCTGGCGCATGCGGCACTGCTCGACGGCTTCGAGGCGGAATGGCATGCGCAGTGCGCGGCCTGGCAGGGCTGGCTGTCGCAGGTGCGCCCGCCGGCGGTGTCCGGGGACATGCAGCGCATGCTGGCGCTGTCCGGCATGGTGCTGAAGGTGCACCAGGATCGCACCTACTGCGGGGCGGCGGTGGCCAGCCTGTCCGTACCCTGGGGCGAGAGCAGCCAGAGCCGCGGCGGCTATCACCTGGTGTGGGCGCGCGATCTGGTCGAGACGGCCGGGGCCATGGTGGCCATGGGCGCCTACGCCGATGCCCGCGACGTGCTGCGCTACCTGATGGCCACGCAGCAGGCCGACGGACACTGGCTGCAGAACCAGTGGCTGGGCGGCAAGGCCTTCTGGCAGGGCATCCAGCTCGACGAGGCCGCCTTCCCGGTGCTGCTGGCTTCGATGCTGTACGAGAAGGGCGAGCTGGCCGGCATCCCGGTACGCCCCATGGTGGAGCGGGCGCTGTCCTTCATCGCCCGCGAGGGCCCGGCCACCGGCCAGGACCGCTGGGAGGAGGATCCGGGCGTCAATACCTTCACCCTGGCCATCGCCATCGCCGCCCTGGTCGAGGGTAGCCGCTTCCTGGATGACGGGGCACGCGATTTCGCGCTGTCGCTGGCCGATTGCTGGAACGCGCATCTGGAGGACTGGTGCTATGTCGAGGGCACGGATCTGGCCGGTCGGCTCGGCGTCGGCGGCTATTATATCCGCACCTCCCCGGCCGACGTGCTCGTGCATGAGGGGGTGTTCTCCGAGCATGTGCTGATCAAGAACCGTGCCCGGGATCCGAATCTGCCGGCCGATGAGCAGATCGCCACGGATTTTCTGCAGCTGGTGCGCTTCGGCCTGCGCCATGCCGGCGACGCGGCCGTCACCGATACCCTCACCGCGGTCGACGCGCTGCTGAAAACGGACACCCCCAGCGGCCCGGTCTGGCATCGCTACAACGGCGACGGCTACGGGGAGCATGGGGACGGCAGCCCCTTCGACGGCAGCGGCATCGGCCGCGGCTGGCCGCTGCTCACCGGCGAGCGCGGGCATTACGCCCTGATGGCGGGCGAGGATGTGCAGCCGTATCTGGCGGCGATGATGGCGATGGCCGGCCCCGGCGGCATGCTGCCCGAGCAGGTCTGGGACGCCGCCCCGGTACCGGGGCGCAGGCTTGCGCCCGGCCGCCCCTCGGGCTCGGCCATGCCGCTGGTGTGGGCGCACGGCGAGTTCATCAAGCTGTGTTACAGCCTCGATCTGGGCTATCCGGTCGACCGGCCGACGGCCACCTGGAACCGCTACGGCGGCGAGCGCCCGGCCATCCACTACGAGATCTGGGGCCCGCGCTACCGGCCGCGCCACGTCAAGGCGGGGCACGGCCTGAGCGTGGCCCTGTCCCGACAGGCGCGCGTGCACTGGGGTGTGGACGGCTGGAACGACGCCGCCGATATCGACACGCGCGACACCGGCCTGGGCGTGCATGTGGCGGATCTGCCGATCGCGCGCCTCTCGGCAGGCCAGCGCGTGGTGTTCACCTTCTACTGGCTGGATGATGGCACGTGGGAGGGCGAGGATTACGAGGTCGAGCTCGATCTAGACCCATAAAATTCAAGGCTGCTTCCGAATGGCGTCAGGCCAGACGCAAGGAGCGACGTTTGGGACCCCTCAAACGAGCGACGCGCCACGCCGCATGGCGGCATGTCGGCATGTCGGGAGCAGCCCCTAGTGCAGCGGCGTCACATGATCGCCGTGCCAGATGAGCCAGGCGGAAGGCTTCGGTTTCAGGTCCAGGCGCAGGGCGAAGGATGCCGGGGCGCCCGGCATGCCGGCGCCGAAGCGCAGATCGCCGAACAGGCGCCGCTCCGGCCCATCGGCCAGCAGCACCGGGAAGCGCGCGAACCAGCGGTAGAAGGCCATGCCAGGCACGGCATCCGGGGCGTTGGCGGTGGTCATGGCCGCGTAGCGCCGCCAGTGCAGGTCTGTCGCCTTGTGCAGGTAGCGGGCGTAGGGCGCCGTCAAGGCGGTGGGAAACCAGCCCATGGTGCCGGCAAAGCCCGGCATCAGGTCGACGGCGGCGTCCTGATCGTGGTCCGGCCAGGCGGCGACGAGCTGCCAGTGGAAGGGGGCGAAGGGTAGCGGCAGCGCCGCCTGCACCGGCGCCTCCGGCCAGGCGGCATGTACCAGATGCAGCGCCCGCTGGTGGTTGACGGCACATAGCCCCAGATAGCCGAACATCAAGACCAGGCTCGTGGCCGCCAGCGCCCTGGCGTGCCGGCGGAACGGCAAGATCAGCAGCAACGGGGCCAGCATCAGGCCGGTGAAGATCGGATCGACAATGAACACCAGATCCAGCGCCGCCCGCCAGTCGGACAGCGGTGCCAGCACCATGGTGCCGAAGGAGGTGACGACGTCGAGCAGGATATGCATGGCGAGTGCGGCGCCGATCAGCCAGGGCAGTAGCGGATCGCGGCGCCGGCGCTTGGGCAGCAGGGAGACGACGAGCCAGGTCCACAGCGGCAGCATCAATAGCGAGTGGGTGATGCCGCGGTGGTATTCGAGATAAAGCTCGTCGGAAAACCAGTGCAGCACGTAGTCGAGGTCCGGGGCCATGGCCAGAGCCATGATCAGCAGCACCTGGCGCCAGGGCAGCGGCCTTCTCGGCACGGCGCGGGCGAGCGCCACGCCGCTTATGGCGTGGGTGATCGGGTCCATGCGCCTAGCGTTTCCATAAGCATCGGCCAGTTGGCGCCGGGGACGATGTGGCCGCCCACCGCGTCATGCCGGGCGCCGGTGACCGAGGCCACCGTGTTCGGCAGCCCCATCAGGGTCCGGCCGGCCAGGACGGCAAAGCTCACCGCCTCCACCGCTTCGGGCGGCACCCCGGCGGCCGCCGTCGTGGCCACCGGCGCCGGGGCCAGCAGGGTTGCGAGCCTGGCCATCAGATGCCGATTGGCGGCCCCGCCGCCGCCCACATACCAGTGTGCGGGGGGGCTGGGCAGCCAGGCGGCGGCCGCGGCGATGGATCTCGCAGTCAGCTCGCAGGCGGTGGCGAGGCGCGAGGCATCGTCGATGTCCGCGGCCAGGAGGCGGGCGGCGAAGTCGGCGCCGAAATCCTCGCGGCCGCTCGACTTCGGCGGGGTGCGGGACAGGAAGGGATGGTCCATCAGCCGGGCCAGCAGGGCCGTATCGACGCGGCCGGCGGCGGCCAGGCTGCCATCGGCGTCATACGCGGTGCGCCCGTCGCTGATGGCCAGCATCAGCGCATCCATGACCATATTGCCCGGGCCGGTGTCGAAGCCGGTGACCCTGCCGTCGCCGCCCAGATACGAGATGTTGGCGATGCCGCCGATATTGACGACGGCGGTGTCGGCATCGTCCCGCCCGAACAGCAAGCGGTGCGCGAACGGCACCAGCGGCGCCCCCTCGCCGCCGGCGGCCAGGTCGCGGCGGCGGAAATCGGCGACGGTGGTGATGCCGGTGCGCTCGGCGAGCGTCGACGGGCAGCCGATTTGCAGGCTGAAGGGCTTGCCCCCATCCACGCCCCGCGGGCGGTGGCGGATGGTCTGACCGTGGCTGCCGATGGCGGCGATGGCTGCGGGCGTCAGCCCTGCCGTGTCGATGGCGGCCAGCGCCGCCTCGGCGAAGGCCTGGCCCAGCGCCACATCCAGCCCGCCCATGGCATCGATCTCGTGGAGGCCTGGAGCGGCCAGGCGCATGGCCGGCTCGCGCAGCTCCCCCGGCATCGGCGTGGACTGGAAATGCAGCAGCCTGGGGCGATCCGCGCCGATCTCGACGATGGCGGCGTCGATGCCGTCGCAGGAGGTGCCGGACATCAGGCCGACGATGAGCATCGGTTCGGGGGATGCATGCATCGGCCAAGCATAACCGATGCCCCGGGCTTGCAAAGCGCCGGGGCTTGGAGGAATGCCCCCGTTCGCTACACTGGGGGGGTCGAATCCCGGGGGGAAGAGCATGAACATCAAGGCCCTGCGCATTGCAATCCCGCTGCTGGCACTGGCTGCCGCCGGCGCCTGGTTCTGGCACGAACACCGCCAGGCCGAGGCGGACGGGCGGTTGCACCTGTACGGCAACGTCGACACGCGCGAGGTCGACCTCGCCTTCAACGGCAGCGAGCGCATCGCCCGCATGCTTGTCGATGAAGGCGACCGGGTGCACAAGGGCCAGCTTCTGGCCGAGCTGACGACGACCGGCCTTTCCGCCCTCGCCGACCGCGCTGCGGCCCAGGTGGCGGCGCAACAGGCCGTCGTCGATCGCATGCTCGCCGGCTCCCGTCCCGAGGACATTCGCAGGGCGCGCGCCGATCTCGCCGCCGCCGAGGCCCAGGCCGAGGATGCCACCCGTACCGCCGGCCGCCTGCACAAGCTCAGTGCCAAGAACCTGACCTCGAAGGAACAGGAGGACAATGCCGCCACCGCCGCCAAGGCGGCGCGCGAGCGCGTCAAGGCCGCGACCGAGCTGTTGCATCTGGCCGTGCTGGGTCCGAGGAAAGAGGACATCGCCGCGGCCAAGGCCGGGTTGAAGGCCGATCAGGCGCAGCTGGCCCTGGCCAACTACCAGCTTTCCAATGCCAGGCTCTATGCACCCACCGACGGCATCATCCGCAACCGCATCCTCGAACCCGGCGATATGGCCGCACCGCAGCGTCCGGTCTACACCCTGGCCATCACCGATCCGCTGTGGGTGCGTGCCTATGTGCCGGAGAGCATGCTGGGCCGCATCCGCCCGGGCATGGTGGCCACGGTCGAGACCGACAGTTTCCCGGGCAAACATTATCGCGGTTGGGTCGGCTATATCTCGCCCACCGCCGAGTTCACGCCCCAGTCCGTGCAGACCGAACAGATGCGCACGCAGCTCGTTTACCAGGCGCGCGTGTTCGTCTGCAATCCCGAGGGCCAGCTGCGCCTGGGCATGCCGGCCACGGTCACCATCGGGCTGGATCAGCCCGCATCATCGGCGCATAGCGACCCCTGCAAGGGGTCTTGATGGCCGAACCGGCCATTCAGCTTGCCGGGGTCGGCAAGGCCTTCGGCCGTGTCCCCGCCCTGCAGGATCTCAGCGCCAGTGTTACCGAGGGGAAGGTCACCGGCCTGATCGGCCCGGATGGTGCCGGCAAGACGACGCTGATGCGCCTGATCGCCGGCCTTTTGAAGCCGGATGCCGGCAGCCTCACGGTGCTGGGCCTGGACGTCGACGCCGATCCGTTGGCGGTGCAGGGCATGCTGCGCTACATGCCGCAGCGCTTCGGGCTTTACGAGGATCTGACGGTGCAGGAGAACCTCGACCTGTATGCCGACCTGCAGCATGTGGAAAGATCCAAGCGGGCGCCGCGCTACCAGGAGCTGATGCATATGACGGGCCTGGCCCCGTTCACCGGCCGCCTGGCCGGCCGCCTGTCCGGCGGCATGAAGCAGAAGCTGGGCCTGGCGTGCACGCTGGTGCGTTCCCCGAAGCTCTTGCTGCTCGACGAGCCGACGGCGGGGGTGGACCCGGTGTCGCGCCGGGAGCTGTGGGAGATCGTCTACCGACAGGTGAACGACGCCGGCATGAGCGTGCTGTTCAGCACCGCTTATCTGGATGAGGCCGAGCGCTGCGACGAGGTGCTGCTGTTGCACCAGGGGCAGCTGATCGGCCAGGGCAGTCCGGGCAGCTTCAGCGATCAGCTGGCCGGGCGCACCTATCAGGTGCCGGCCGCCGGCGCCTCCCGGCGCAGCCTGCAGCAGCAGCTGGCGGCCAGCCCCCATGTGCTCGATGCCACGATCCAGGGCGAGCATGTGCGCCTGGTCATGGCCGAGGGCGCCGAGCCGGTAGCGGGTGCGGTGCCGGTGCCGCCGCGCTTCGAGGATGCCTTCGTGGCCATGATCGGCGAGAGCGGTGCCATGCACGGCGCCGCGGACGAGGCTCCCGCCGCCGCTGCCGCCACGCGCGGCGACGGGCCGGTGATCGCCGTGCGCGGGCTGTCGCGCGACTTCGGCGACTTCCACGCCGTCAAGGCCATCGACTTCCATGTCGAGCGCGGCGAGGTGTTCGGCCTGCTCGGCGCCAACGGCGCCGGCAAGTCGACGACCTTCCGCATGCTGTGCGGGCTGTTGCCGGCCAGTGCCGGCGAGTTGACGGTGGCCGGCGTCAATCTGCGCCAGGCCCCGGCCAGCGCCCGCAGCCGCATCGGCTATATGTCGCAGCGCTTCTCGCTGTACGGCAGCCTGAGCGTGGCCGAGAATCTGCGCTTTTTCAGCAGCGCCTACGGCCTGACCGGGGCGCGTCGGGCCGCGCGCATCGACTGGGCATGCGAGCATTTCGACCTGAAGGACGTGGCGGCCATGGCGGCCGACGCGCTGCCGCTCGGCTTCAAGCAGCGCCTGGCCATGGCCTGCGCCCTGCTGCACGAGCCGGATATCCTGTTCCTGGACGAGCCGACCTCGGGCGTGGACCCGCTGGCCCGGCGCGAGTTCTGGCAGCGCATCAATGCCCTGGCCGGGCACGGGGTGACGGTGCTGGTGACCACCCATTTCATGGAGGAGGCGGAGTATTGCGACCGCCTGGTGATCATGGCCGAGGGCACCATCCTCGCCGAGGGGGAGCCGGCAGCGATCAAGCGCGAGGCGGCGGCCACAGGGCAAAGGGTCGAGAGTATGGAGGACGCCTTCATCGCCCTGATCCAGCGCCAGCCGGAGGCCGCCTGATGCGCATCAGCGGCATGCGTCTCAGGGGCCTGGTGCGCAAGGAGTTCCTGCAGATCCTGCGCGATCCGTCCAGCGTCGCCATCGCCTTCGTGCTGCCGGTGGTGCTGCTGCTGCTGTTCGGCTACGGCGTGTCGCTGGACGCCAAGCATGTGCCGATCGCCGTTGTCGTCGACCAGCCGGATGCCGGCACCGCCTCGTTCACCGGCGCCTTCCGGCACCTGAAGTATTTCTCCCCGGTACCGATGGCGGACATGCATGCGGCCGAGGCGGCGATGATGGCGGGCCAGGTCGACGCCATCCTGCACCTCCGGGCCGACTTCGGGCGCCGCTTGCATCACGCGGACGGGGCGCCTGTGCAGCTGATCGTCAACGGCGTCAACGCCAACACGGCGCGCATCGTCGCCGGCTACGCGGGCGGCATCTGGGCCAACTGGCTGGGTCAGTATGCCCGCACCCATGGGCTGGCGTTCGCGGCACCGGTGCAGCTTGTGCCGCGCGTCTGGTTCAACAGCGAGCTCAGGAGCCGCGACTACCTGGTGCCGGGGCTGATCGCCATCATCATGACCCTGATCGGGGCGCTGTTGACGGCGCTGGTGGTGTCGCGCGAATGGGAGCGCGGCACCATGGAATCGCTGATGGCCACCCCTGTCAGCATCGCCGAGATCCTGCTCGGCAAGGTCCTGCCCTACTTCGTGCTCGGCACCGGCGGCATGCTGCTGTCCGTGGCCATGGCCGTGTGGCTGTTCGCGGTGCCGCTGCGCGGCTCGCTTCTCATACTCTGGTTCGTGTCCTCGCTGTTCCTGCTGGTGGCGCTTGGCATGGGCCTGTTGATTTCCACCGTGGCGCGTAACCAGTTCGTGGCTTCGCAGATCGCCCTGATCGTCACCTTCCTGCCCGCCTTCCTGCTCTCCGGCTTCATCTTCGAGATTTCCAGCATGCCGCGGGTGGTGCAGTGGATCACCCACATCATCCCGGCGCGCTATTTCGTGTCCCTGCTGCATACGATCTTCATGGCCGGGGACATCCCGGCCGTGATCTGGCCGAACGCCGCGGCGCTGGCGGTGATGGCGGTGCTGCTGTTCGGGCTGGTGCGCCGCATCTCGCGCAAAAGGCTGGATTGAGGTGATCCTGGCATGAAAGAGAGTTGGCGGCGCATCCTGGCGCTGATGATCAAGGAGTTCCTGGCGCTGTTGAAGGACAAGAAGAGCCGCTTCGTGCTGATCGGGCCGCCGATCATCCAGCTGTTCGTGTTCGGTTATGCCGCCACCTTCGACCTGCACCACGTGCCCTACGCCGTTTACAACGAGGACGGCGGCGCCGTCTCGCGCGAGCTCGTGGCCCGCTTCGCTTCCACCGAAACATTCGACCGCATCGCCGTCATTCATCGCGCCGGCCAGATCCGGCCGCTGATCGACGACCAGCGCGTCCGCTTCGTGCTGCGCATCGGCCCCGAGTTCAGCCGCGATCTGGTGCTGGGGCGGCCGGCACCGGTGCAGTTGATCGTCGACGGGCGCAATTCGAACTCGGCACTGATCATGCTGAACTACGCCGCCAGCATCGTGCAGCACTTCAACGCCGGATTGCTGCAGCGGATCGGAGGCACCGGGCCCCCGGCCTATCTGCAGGTGCGCGCCTGGTTCAACCCGAATCTGCTGAGCCAATGGTTCCTGGTGCCGGGCATCGCCGGCCTGATCACCATGATCGTCACCCTGCTGGTCATCGCCCTGACCGTGGCGCGCGAGCGCGAGCAGGGCACCTTCGACCAGCTGCTGGTGACGCCGCTGCGCCCGTTCGAGATTCTGATCGGCAAGGCGCTGCCCGGCTTCGTCATCGGTACGGCCGAGGCCAGCCTGATCATCGCCGTGGCGGTGTTCTGGTTCGACGTGCCGTTGCTGGGCTCGCTGGTGACGCTGTATACGGGGCTGGCGCTGTTCCTGCTGTCCGCCGTCGGCATCGGCCTGATGATCTCCTCGCTGGCGGTGACGCAGCAACAGGGCTTCCTGGGCGCCTTTTTGTTCATGGTGCCGGCGGTGCTGCTGTCCGGCTTCGCCACCCCCATCGAGAACATGCCGCCGGTGGTGCAGGCCCTGACCTATATCGACCCGATCCGCTATTTCATGGTCATCCTGCGCGGGGTATTCCTCGAGGGCACGCCGTTCGCGCTGCTGATTCCGCAGTTCTGGCCGCTGGCGCTGATCGGCACCAGCTGCATGGCGCTGGCCGCCTGGCTGTTCCGCCACCGCATGTATTAGAGCCTGTTACACTCATTTCAATGGCGCCGATATGGCCAGCCGACTGACAGTGCGGGGCGGGGGTTGTACCATACGGGCAAGCAAGAGAGCGGAGCACACGATATGACAGTGGATGAACAGCTGGCGCTGCTGGGACGCGGCGCCGTGGAGATTCTGCCCAAGGGGGGGCTGGCCGAGAAGCTGAAGCGGGCCGAGCGGGAAGGGCGGCCGCTGCGCGTCAAGGCCGGCTTCGACCCCACCGCCCCGGACCTGCACCTCGGGCATACGGTGCTCCTGGAGAAGCTGCGCCAGTTCCAGGCGCTGGGCCACCAGGTGGTGTTCCTGATCGGCGACTTCACCGGCATGATCGGCGATCCCACCGGCAAGAGCGAGACGCGGCCGCCGCTGACGCACGAGCAGGTGCTGGTGAATGCCGAGACCTACAAGCAGCAGGTGTTCAGGCTGCTCGATCCCGAGCTTACCGAGGTGCGCTTCAATTCCGAATGGCTGGATGCGCTGAGTGCGGCGGACATGATCCGCATCGCCGCGAAAAGCACGGTGGCGCGCATGCTCGAGCGCGACGACTTCGAGAAGCGCTACAAGGGCGGCCATGCCATCGCCATCCACGAGTTCCTCTATCCGCTGATCCAGGGCTACGACTCGGTGGCGCTGCATGCAGACATCGAGCTCGGCGGCAACGACCAGAAGTTCAATCTGCTGATGGGTCGCCAGCTGCAGGAGGCCTATGGGGCCGAGCCGCAGGTGATCCTGACCATGCCGCTGCTGGAGGGCCTGGACGGCGTCAACAAGATGTCCAAGTCGCTGGGCAATTACGTCGGCATCACGGAATCGCCGAAGGAGCAATTCGGCAAGCTCATGAGCATCTCCGACGAGTTGATGCTGCGCTACTACGAGCTGCTGACCGACGCCGATCTGGAACCGCTCAGGGCCATGCATCCGATGGAGGCCAAGAAACAGCTGGCCGCCATGCTCGTCGACCGCTTTCACGGCGAGGGGGCGGGGGCCGGCGCGCGTGCCGGCTTCGAGGCGCAGTTCTCCAAGGGCCAGCTTCCCGACGACATCCCCGAGGCGGAGCTGGCGGCCGGGGACGACGGCCTCTGGGTGGTGCATGCGCTGACGCGCGCCGGCCTGACGCAGAGCAACGGCGAGGCGATACGCCTGATCGGGCAGGGGGCGCTGTCCGTCGACGGGGAAAAGGTATCGGATAAGGAGCATCGGCTGGGCGCCGGTGGTTCCTACCTGATCCGGCTGGGCAAGCGCCGCTACCTGCAACTGGCGGTACGCTGATGGGGGATGCCGGTGGTCGCTGACCGCTACATCCTGCGCCAATGGCTGACGCCATTCCTGTCCTTCGTCGCCATCGTCGTCTCCGTGCTGCTGCTCTCGCGCATGTTGCGTGTGCTCGGCGACGTCGTGGACAAGGACGTGGGCGGGCACATCATGGTGACACTGGTGCTGGCGCTGACGCCGTATTTCCTGATGCTGGCGGTGCCGATGGGCAGTTTCTTCGGTATGTTGTCGATGGTGCACCGGCTGCAGCAGAGCAGCGAGCTCGATGCCTTCCGTGCCGCCGGCATCTCCTATCAACGCCTGTTCCGCGTGCTGATCGTCGCCTCGGTGGCGCTGTGGCTGTTTCTGACCTATGTGTCGGTATCCTGGGTGGCTGTCGGCCAGAAGAACTTCATGGACCTGCTGGATTCCATCCGCCAGTCGAAGTCGTTGCCGAGCATCGATCCGCAGCGTTTCACCACCGACATGCAGGACTTCACGATTTATGTCGACGGCGTGGACAGCCAGGGCACTTACCACGGCTTCATGCTGGAGGACCGGCGCGCCGGCGGCCCCGTCATCTATGTCGCCGAGAGCGCCCAGATCATGCGCGACGGCGGCCTGTTGCGCTTCGTGCTGCACCATGGCCATCGCCTGGAGGGGCATGGGGCGACGATGCGCTCGCTGGCCTTCGACGAGTACCAGGTGGCGCTGGACGTCGGCAAGTTCGGCTTCGAGCGCCTGGACTTCAACCGCGGCGTGCTGCAATGGAATATGGGCCAGCTGTGGCGCGCCTTCCATGGTCCGAAGAGTCCGGTGGCCATGCAGGCCGAGGCGGAATGGAACCGGCGGCTGGTGATCCCGACCATGGTGCTGCTGTTCCCGCTGTTCGTGCTGCCCATCGGCCTGGAGCTCAAGCGCTCCGGGCGCACCGGCATGTATATCTCCGGCGTGGTGCTGGTGCTGGTGACCTATAATGTGCACCTGGCGCTGTACCAGAAGGTGGCCAGCGGCGTGCTGTCCGGCTGGTGGCTATGGGCCCCTCAGCTCGTTCTGGCCGCCGTCGGCATGGAGCTGACGCGCCGGCGCGCCAAGGACCGATTGCCGCCGCTGATGCTGGCCGTCGAGACGTTCTTCACGTCCATTCACGTATGGATTCGGGCGCGCCTCGGCCGCCGCTGGCGCTGAGCACCGCCGCCCGCCTGAGATTCCAATTCCAGGCCGCGGCCCATGCCGCCATGATGCCGACGCCGATGCCGCTGGCGCCGATGCGCATGGCAAAGCCGTTGGCGGCACCCATCGCCGCCACCAGCATCGATGCCCCTTCCACCATCAGGCCTGCGGCGCAGATGGCGAGCCAGGCAGCCAGTATGGCGCGCCAGGGCTCAATCCCTCGGCGCGAGAGGGCCCGTGTCATGATCATCAAGGCGATGGCCCAGCCCCACCAGGCGGCCAGGCGCCACGGAGAGAGCTCGCGCGCATAGCGCAGTGCCTCGGCGAACGGTGCGAACAGACGCACGCGCCGTCGACGGCTTGCCCATGACATCGGCGGTGGCCGGGATAACCGAATCTGCATCGTGGCGGCGCAGCACGTTGAGCACGGTTTCGCGCTTCGTGGCGCCGATCTCTGCGGGGCGCGGGCGGATCAGCGTCCAGGTGTGGAAGAAGCCGCCCCAGCCGTGCCAGTCCGAGGAGGCGATCAGCACCAGGCCGCGGGTTCTCTGTATTGCCAGCAGGGCCTGGCGTAGCGCCGGTGACAGCGACGGGTGGCCGGCGTTGGCGATCTCGAAGCCGTCGATGCCGTCGTCGGCGAGCCTGTTCACCCTGTCCGGCGTCAGTCGGAAGTTCAGGGCGATAACGGCGCCATGGTGGATATCGTGGACCTGATGGATGAAGCGCAGCGTGTCGGCATGATCGTGCAGCACCGTCAGGATCGGTTTGCCGGGCTTCAGGCCCATGGCCAGCAGGAATTCCCCGGAAGGTGTCTGTACCTCGATGCCGGGGATGGTGTCCGGCAGGCCATGGCCGCCGAACCTAGCCGCCGCGGCCGCTCCGACGGGATTGCCGTGCTCGGTGAAACCGACGATGCCGTAGCCGTGTGCCTTGTGCATGCGAAGATTGCGGACCGGAGTGATCAGGCCGTCGTGCGAGTAGAGGCTGTGCGAATGCAGATCGGCGACGATCAGTTGCGGATCGCTGGACTGGAAGCGCCAGTCGGGCAGCGGTACCAGCAGCACGAAACACAGGTAGAGCAGGTAGACGAGCATGCTGCCGACGACGAGGCGGGCGGCCCGGCGCGCCGGCAGGCGCCAGAGCAGGGTATAGATCAAGGCGATGGCGGCGATCCATGCCAGGGTGGAGGCAATCGCCACGCGCATGTCCGGGGCGCCGGCCAGCATATGCCCGAGGGCGCTCACCGGCTCGATGAGCGCCCCCCAGGCCGGGAAGGCCAGCCAGGCGTCTGCCACATGCCGGCCGCTGCGTGCGTCGATCGGAAGCTGTGGTGCCAGGTTGAAGACGAGCGCGGCCAC
>CAVXSB010000010.1:0-150000 GCA_963764315.1 uncultured Zetaproteobacteria bacterium | reverse complement strand
TCCTGGGGCTGGAGCAGGTCCCAAGGGTTCGGCTGTTCGCCGATTAAAGTGGTACGTGAGCTGGGTTTAGAACGTCGTGAGACAGTTCGGTCCCTATCTACCGTGGGCGTTGGAGAATTGAGAGGAGCTGTCCCTAGTACGAGAGGACCGGGATGGACAAACCTCTGGTGTTCCTGTTGTTCTGCCAAGAGCATCGCAGGGTAGCTACGTTTGGAAGGGATAACCGCTGAAAGCATCTAAGCGGGAAGCCCACCTCGAGATGAATTCTCCCGGAGCTTTAAGCTCCCTAAAGGGCCCTGGAAGACTACCAGGTTGATAGGCTGGGTGTGGAAGTGCAGCAATGCATGGAGCTGACCAGTACTAATTGCCCGTGCGGCTTGACCATGCAACGTTAAGACATTAGATCATCACCCAGCTTGTCACCGGTTTCCTGGTGGTCATAGCTAGGGGGAAACGCCTGATCCCATCCCGAACTCAGAAGCTAAGCCCCTACGCGCCAATGGTACTGCAGTTCCGCTGTGGGAGAGTAGGTCACTGCCAGGAATTTAACCAAGCCGCCCGTCGAGCCATGTGCTCCGGGCGGCTTTTTTTATGCCCAAGCCGGCGCATGCCCCCCAATCCCCTGGGGCGTGATGTGTCCCCCTGTTTGTGCTCCATGGTCTATGATTGCGTGGCCGGTTAAATAGGACTAGAATGGTCCGACTTAGTGGTGAGGTGCCATGCTACGACTGACTCGACTGACCGATTACGGCATCCTGTTGATGACGCATATGGCGGCAGCCGATGTCAGTACGTTCACCGCCGCCATACTCGCGGAGTCCACGCACGTACCGCTGCCGACCGTCAGCAAGGTCATGCAGATGTTGTTGCACCAGGGGCTCTTGGAGTCGATCCGCGGCGCCCATGGCGGTTACCGCCTGTCCCGGCCGCCGGCGCAGATCTCGGTGGGCGAGATCATCACCTCACTGGAGGGCTCCATCGCCCTGACCGAATGCAACCTGGAGGGCAGCGCCTGTGACCAACTCCCATACTGCACCACCAGTTCCCACTGGCAGAAGATCAATGATGCCATCCGCGATGCCCTGGACATGATCTCGCTTGAGGACATGGCCCGCCCGGATTTCCGCCCCAGCTTCCGCTTGGGTGGAGCAGCGGATGTGCAACTGTTATCGGAGGAGGTCGCCGATGGGCACTGAGGCCAAGACACTGGTCGGTCGCGAGTACAAGGCCGGCTTCGTCACCGACATCGAGGCGGATACCGTCGCCCCCGGACTGAACGAGGATGTCATCCGCCTGATCTCCGCCAAGAAGGAGGAGCCGGACTGGCTGCTCGCATGGCGTCTGGAGGCCTTCCGGCACTGGCAGACGATGGATACGCCCGGCTGGGCGCATGTGCACTATCCGCCGATCGACTACCAGGCGATCTCGTACTACTCGGCGCCGAAGACCAAGGAGGGGCCGAAGAGCCTGGACGAGGTCGATCCGAAGCTGCTCGAGACCTATGCCAAGCTCGGCATCCCGCTCCGTGAGCAGGAGATGCTGGCCGGCGTGGCGGTGGACGCCGTGTTCGACTCGGTATCCGTGGCCACGACCTTCAAGGGGAAGCTGAAGGATGCCGGCGTCATCTTCTGCCCGATCTCCGAGGCGGTGCGCGACTACCCGGAGCTGGTGCGCGCCTATCTCGGCACGGTGGTGCCCACCACCGACAATTACTATGCGGCGCTGAACTCGGCGGTGTTCACCGACGGCTCCTTCGTCTTTGTGCCCAAGGGCGTGCGCTGCCCGATGGAGCTATCCACCTATTTCCGCATCAATGCCACGAATACCGGCCAGTTCGAGCGTACGCTGATCATCGCCGAGGAGGGGGCCTATGTGTCCTACCTCGAGGGCTGCACCGCCCCGCAGCGCGACGAGAACCAGCTGCATGCCGCCGTCGTCGAACTGGTGGCGCTAGACGATGCGCAGATCAAGTACTCGACGGTGCAGAACTGGTATCCGGGCGACGAGGAAGGGCGCGGCGGTATCTATAACTTCGTCACCAAGCGGGGTGAATGTCGCGGTGCACGTTCCAAAATCTCCTGGACGCAGGTGGAGACGGGCTCGGCCATTACCTGGAAGTACCCGAGCTGTGTGCTTGTGGGCGAGGATTCGGTCGGCGAATTCTACTCGGTGGCTCTGACCAATAACCGCCAGCAGGCCGATACCGGCACCAAGATGGTGCACCTGGGCAAAAACAGCCGCAGCACCATCGTCTCCAAGGGCATCTCGGCCGGATTCGGCCAGCAGTCCTACCGGGGCCTGGTGCGCATCGGCAAGGATGCCGAGGGGGCGCGCAATCACACGCAGTGCGACTCGTTGTTGCTCAGCGATCGTTGCGGCGCCCACACCTTCCCCTACATTGAGGTCAAGAACCCGACGGCCATCGTCGAGCATGAGGCGACGACCTCGAAGATCGGCGACGACCAGCTGTTTTACTGCCGCCAGCGCGGCATCTCCGAGGAGGATGCCGTGTCGATGATCGTCAACGGCTTCTGCAAGGACGTGTTCAACGAACTGCCGATGGAGTTCGCGGTCGAGGCCAACCGGTTGATGGCCGTATCGCTCGAGGGCGCGGTCGGATAAGAAGATTCACCACAGAGGTCACAGAGAGAGCTGAGTCTGGAAAAGGCAAGCAACCGCTGTGTTCTCTGGGCAAAAAGGATTGAAGTGATGCTGAAGATTGAGAACCTGCATGCCGCCGTCGACGGTAAGGAGATCCTGAAGGGGATCGACCTGATCGTGCGTCCCGGCGAGGTGCACGCGATCATGGGCCCGAACGGTTCGGGCAAGTCCACGTTGTCCAACGTTATCGCCGGCCGCGACGGCTACACGGTGACGGACGGCTCGATCGACTACTACGACCACGATCTGTTGGCCATGAGCCCAGAGGAGCGCGCCTGGGAGGGTGTGTTCCTGGCCTTCCAGTACCCGGTTGAAATCCCCGGCGTCAACAATGTCTACCTGCTCAAGGCCGGCCTGAACGCCAAGCGCAAGCACCGGGGGCTGCCCGAGCTCGACGCCATGGATTTCATGGGCCTGGTGCGCGAAAAGTCCGAACTGGTGCAGCTCGCCCCGGACTTTCTCAAGCGTTCGGTCAACGAGGGCTTCTCCGGCGGCGAGAAGAAGCGCAACGAGATCTTCCAGATGGCGGTGCTGGAACCGAAGCTGGCCATCCTCGACGAAACCGATTCTGGTCTCGACATCGATGCGCTGCGCATCGTCGCCGACGGCGTGAACAGGCTGCGCAGCCCCGAGCGTGCCATCGTCATGGTCACCCATTACCAGCGCCTGCTGGATTACATCGAGCCGGACTTCGTGCATGTGCTGGCCGGCGGCCGCATCCTCAAATCCGGCGACAAGTCCCTGGCCAAGGAGCTGGAGTCGCGCGGCTACGAATGGGTGCTTGAGGAGGCCGCGTGAGTACGGCCATGCAACCGGCCCCCGACGCGGTGGCCACGGGGCTCGCCGCGGCCGCGAACGGCCTGCCGGGCAATGCGTCCGTGGCCGCCTACCGCGCTGCCTGTGCCGACTACCTGACGCGCCATGGCCTGCCGACGACGCGCCATGAGGACTGGAAATACACCGATCTGCCCCGCGCCCTGGCCCCCTGGTGGCAAGGGCTTTCGGCCCCGGCGGCAGCCGAGGCCGTGATCGATGCAGGCGTGCTCGATGCCCTGCGCCTGCCACTGGATGCGCTGCGCCTGGTGTTCGTCGACGGCTGCTTCCATGCCGGGCTTTCCGATGCACCGCTGGACACGGACGGTCTGTATGCCGGGCCGCTGGCGCCGCTGCTTGCGGCGGCGCCAGACTGGCTGACGCTTGATGCGGCCGAACAGGACGCCCCGCTGTACCACGGCATGAATGCCGCCAATGGCGCCCTGTTCGCCGACGGCCTTGCCGTGCACGTGCCGGCCGGCTCGCTGGAGAGGCCGGTGCACGCCATCTTCCTGAGTCGCGAGGGCGTGGCCTCGCATCCGCGCCAGCATATCCACCTGGGACGTGGCGCATGCGCCACCGTCATCGAACATTATGCCAGCATCGGCGACGGCGGTCTGAACAATACCGTGTCGCAGATCCGGCTGGGCGATGGTGCGGAGCTGACCCATTACCGGTTGCAGCAGCATGGGGCGCGGCAAGTGCATATCGGGCGTGTGCATATCTCGCAGGGCGCCGGGCGCTATGCCGGGCATGCGGTGAGTCTCGGTGGCCAGCTCTCAAGGCTAGACCTCGTGGCCGATCTCGCCCGCGAGGGCGGCCGCTGCGAGTTGAACGGGCTATACATGACCGGCGGGCGCGAGCATGCCGACTGCCATACGCACATCGATCACCATGCCCCGGCCTGCATCAGCCGCGAGTTCTTCAAGGGCGTGCTCGACGGCCGTTCGCACGCGGTATTCAACGGCAAGATCGTCGTGCACCCGGATGCGCAAAAGACGGACTCCGAACAGTCCAATGCCAACCTGATCCTGTCCCGCCATGCCGAGATCGACACCAAGCCGGAACTCGAGATCTATGCCGACGACGTCAAGTGCGCGCACGGGGCCACGGTCGGTCAGCTCGATCCCAAGCAGCTGTTCTACCTGCGCTCGCGCGGCTTCTCGGAGGAGGCGGCCCGCCAGGCACTGACGGTGGCTTTCGCCGACGAGGTGCTGGCGCTGATGCCCCATGCACCGATCCGCAGCTATCTGGAGCGCTCGGGCCTGTCGCGCCTGGCCGCGGCCCGCGAGGTGCTGGCTTGAGCGCCGCCGCCATCGAAACGGGCCTGGACATCGACGCCCTGCGCGCCCAGTTCCCGATCCTGCACCAAGAGGTGTACGGCAAGCCGCTGGTGTACCTCGACAATGCGGCGACGACGCAGAAGCCCGGTGCCGTCATCGAGGCGATGCGCCATTACTACACGTCGGATAACGCCAATGTGCACCGCGGCGTGCATGCGCTGTCCGAGCGTGCCACCGCCGCCTACGAGGGGGCGCGGGAAAAACTGCGCGCCCTGGTCAACGCCGCTTCCACGCGCGAGATCGTGTTCACGCGCGGCACCACCGAAGCGATCAATCTCGTCGCCTCGGCCTGGGGCGGGGCCAATATCGGCGAAGGCGACGAGGTGCTGATCTCCGAGATGGAGCACCATTCCGGCATCGTTCCCTGGCAGATGCTGTGCCAGCGCGTCGGTGCCAGGCTCGTGGTGGCGCCGATCAGCGACAGCGGCGAGCTGATCATGGACGAATTCAAGGCGAGGCTCACCGGGCGCACCAAGCTCGTCGGCATCGTGCACCTGTCGAACTCGCTGGGCAGCATCAACCCGGTGGCAGAGATCATCGATCTGGCGCATGCGGCGGGGGCGAAGGTGCTCGTCGACGGTGCCCAGGCCGTGGCGCACCTCGCCGTCGACGTGCAGGCGCTGGATGCCGACTTCTACGTCAGCAGCGCCCATAAGATGTACGGCCCGACCGGCATCGGCTTCCTTTACGGCAAGGAGGCGCTGCTGGAGGCGATGCCGCCTTACCAGGGCGGTGGCGATATGATCGCCATGGTCACCTTCGAGCGCACCGAATACAACGCGCTGCCGTACAAGTTCGAGGCCGGAACCCCGAACATCGCCGGCGCCATCGGGTATGGGGCCGCCGTGGACTGGCTCACCACCCAGGGCCTGGCGAATCTCGCGGCGCACGAACAGCAGCTGCTGGCCTATGCCACCGAGCAGGCGGAGGACTTCGAGGGCCTTCGCATCATCGGCACCGCCGCCGATAAGGCGACGGTGCTGGCCTTCACCATCCATGGCGTGCACCCGCACGATCTGGGCACCATTCTCGATCGGGAGGGCGTGGCCATCCGCGCCGGCCACCATTGCACCATGCCGGTGATGCAGCATTTCAAGGTGCCGGCCACGGCCCGCGCCTCGTTCGCCGCCTACAACACGCTGGCCGAGGTCGACGCCCTGTTCGCCGCGCTGGCCAAGGCCAGGGATATGTTCGCATGAGCGGCCGTTGCGAAACGTCTCAAGGCCGGGGCAGGATGGCCAAGGCCGTAGGGAAAAAACACCATGTTTGAGCTGAGGGATCTGTACCAGCAGGTCATCGTCGACCACAACAAGAGCCCGCGCAACTTCGGCAGGCTTGCGGATGCCAACCGCGACGCCGAGGGCTACAACCCGCTGTGCGGCGACAGGCTGCACGTCTATCTGAAGCTCGATGACGACGGCATCATCGAGGATGTGTCCTTCGAGGGCGAGGGCTGTGCCATCTCCATGGCCTCGGCCTCGCTGATGACGGAGGCGCTGAAGGGCAAGCCCATCGCCGATTTCCAGCCACTGTTCGAGGAGTTCCAGCACATGGTCACCGCCGATACCGCCGAGGCCCCGGACGAGGCCAGGCTCGGCAAGCTGGCGGTGCTGGCCGGCGTGCGCGAGTTCCCCAGCCGCATCAAATGTGCGACGCTGTGCTGGCATACGCTGCGCTCCGCCGTCGGGGGAAACGCGCAGGTGGCGAAAACGGAGTAGTGATGAACGGGAAGATGATCAGGGTATTGCGCGACGTCGATGCGGTGTTGATCCCGCTGGGTACGCCGGTGACGATTCCCGAAGGCACCCAAGTCAGCATCACCCAGGAGCTGGGCGGCAGCTTCACCGTTGTCGTCAACGCCAATCTGGCACGCATCGATGCCGCCAACGCCGACGCTTTGGGGCGCGATGCCGCCGCGCCGCCGCCTGCCGAGGCAGAGCGCCGCACCGCCGCAGGCCCCGTTGACGAGGACGAGCTGTGGGCGGTGCTCAAGACCTGCTACGATCCGGAGATTCCGGTCAATATCGTCGACCTGGGGCTGGTCTACGACTGCCATGTCGTGGATACCGACGAGGGCGGCAACCATGTCGATATCGTCATGACGCTGACCGCCCCCGGCTGCGGCATGGGACCGTTCATCGTCGACGATGTGCGCCAGAAGGTGCTCTCGGTGGCCAATGTCACCGATGTCGACGTCGATCTGACCTTCGAACCGCCATGGGACCGGTCGATGATGAGCGACGAGGCCAAGCTGCAGCTCGGCCTGTTCTGAGTGGGGGGAAAGGCATGAGCCACTGGTTAGACGCGGCGCCCGCATCCGAGCTGCCGGCAGGATCGCGCAAGGTCATCGATTCCGAGGCGGGTCCCATCGCCGTGTTCAACCTGGAAGGCGAACTGTACGCCATCGAGGACCTCTGTTCCCACGACGGCGGCGAACTGGCCAGCGGCCGCTGCGAGGGCGACCAGATCATCTGTCCCCGGCACGGGGCGCGCTTCTGCATCCGCAACGGCAAGGCCATGAGTGCCCCGGCCTACGAGAACATCGAGACCTTCCCGGTGCGCATCGAGAACGGCATGGTGCAGGTCGATATCGGCTTCTGAGGGGCCTTCCCCGGCGGCCGTGGCAGCCTGATCCCTCTTCCAGTATGCTCGTCGTCCAAAGCTTTTCGGGGACGATAACGTTGCTAACAGCCGACGATACGCTACATATAACACCATGACCCCACCGACGCATGGGCGCGCGGGCCGGCAAAGCGCGTACGCAAGATTCATTCGCCACCTTTCCGACCAGCCCATGGTGAAGAAGGCATCCGCGAATCCCGAATTCCCGCAATCCGTGACCCGATGGCTCGTGGTGACGGTGATCCTTGTTTATTTCAGCTACGCATACGATCCGATCCTGTTATCGGTGGCGGCCGCCTATTGGGTCGCGTCGATGGCCATTGTGCTGTCCATCCTGGGTTATCCGGGCGTCAGTCACATCCGACGGACGCTGACCGCGATCGGCGATGTCGGGGTGTCCACGGTGTGCCTGTATTTTACTGGGGCGAGCGATGTGGGGAGCCTGTTTACCGCCCTGTATCTGTGGATTATCACCGGTTACGGCTTCCGCTACGGGGTGCGCTACATCTACCTGACCATGGCCCTGTCCGCGGTCGGGTTCGCACTGGTGGTTCTGTCCTCGCCCTTCTGGCGCAGCCATACCTATATGGCGCTCGGGAATTTCATCCTCATCCTCGTCATTCCGTTGTTCATGGCCAAGCTGATCCGCCGGCTGCATGACGCCATCGAGGGGGCGGAGGCGGCGAATCGCGCCAAATCGCAATTCATCGCCAATATGAGCCACGAGTTGCGCACGCCGCTGAACGGCATCATCGGCATGAGTGACCTGCTGGGCAGCACGCAACTGGATGGCGAGCAGCGGCGCTTCACGAATATCGTCAAGGATTCCGCCCATCACCTGCTCGACCTGATCGAGAACGTGCTCGACATCTCCCGCATCGAGGCCGGCAAGCTGGCCGTCGATGCGCATCCGTTCGACCTGCACCAGCTGGTGCGCGGTTCCATGGAGTTGTTCGAGCCGTTGGCCGGCAAGAAGCAGATCGTCCTCGAAACGTATATCGCCCCGGATGCGCCGTACCGGCTGATCGGCGATGCGCGCAAGCTCAAGCAGATCATCGTCAATATGGTCGGAAACGCCGTCAAGTTCACGGAGCATGGCGGGGTGCGCCTGGCCGTCGGTACCGAGCAGGTCGGGGAACATCGCTGCACCCTGCAGTTCGAGATCTCCGATACCGGCATTGGCATCCCGGCCGAAGCACAGGCACATATCTTCGAGCAGTTCACGCAGGCCGACGGCAGTGTCACCCGCCGCTACGGCGGCAGTGGCCTGGGCATGACCATCGTGCGTAGCCTGGTGCAACTGATGGGTGGCGCGGTCGATTTCACCAGCCGCGAGGGCGAGGGGACGAGCTTCCATATCCGGCTGCCGTTCGCCATGCAGCCGCAGGAGGCGCCGCGCAGCCTGCCCAGCCTGCGCGCCCAGATGCTGGCCGGGGATGCCATGGCCGGGGTGCTGACGCCGTTGCTGGAACGCTGGGGCATCGCCTGCCAGCGCGTCGACGATGCCTCCCACCTGATGTCGGGCCTGCACGATGCCTGGAGCATGGGCCATGGCTGCCACGTCGTGCTCGTCGAGCGCGCCGCCCTGAAGATGAGCCCGGAGCTGCTGGCCCAGGCCGTGCGCGGCAAGAAGGCCATGGCGCAGCCGGACATGATCCTGATCGACGACGAACCGAATCGCGGTGCCGATCGGGCGATGTATGCCAAGGGCTATACGGCGGTGCTGCACCTGCCTCTGGACGAATCGCTGCTGTTCAACGCCCTGCACGTCACCAGCGTCACCCAGCGCATGTCGCCGGAGGTGATCTCACTGGCGGATGCCTACCGGCGCAAGCGTGGCGTCCATGCCATGTCCATCCTGGTGGCGGAGGACAATCCGGTGAACCAGGAGGTCATCCGCGAGATCCTGGCGCGAGCCGGGCATCGCGTGACGGTGGCCGAGGATGGCGAGCAGGCGCTGGATGCGCTGACGGAGGAGGATTTCGACGCGGTGCTGCTGGACATGAGCATGCCGGAGATCAGCGGCCTGGACGTACTCAAGCGCTTCCGTTTCCTGGATACCTCGGCCAAGACGCCGGTGATCATGCTCAGCGCCGATGCCCTACCCGAGACGATCCGCGCCTGCATGGATGCCGGCGCCAACGACTACCTGACCAAGCCGATCAATGCGGAGTCCCTGCTCAATGCCGTGACCGATATCGTCGAGGCGCAGGCCAAGCCTGCCGCCGAGGCACGCGAGCCCGCGGCCGATCCCGGTTTCGACGGCAGCAAGCTCGACGAGCTGTTCAGCATCATCGGGCGCAAGGAGAAACTGGAGGGCTTCGTGCAGGCCTTCGAGAAGAACGGCCACGGCCTGCTCGCCGATCTGACGCAGGCGGCAGAGCATGTCGACCGCACCCGCTTTTTGACCCTGGCACACCAATTGAAGGGCTCATCGGGCATGCTCGGGGCACAGGGCGTGGCGAAGCTGTGCGCGGAGATCGAATCGGGCCATACCGAGAATCTCGACCGTGCGCGCATGCTCGACTACACCGAACGCCTGACGGCGGCCATCGCGGCCAACTGCCGCGAGCTGCACCGGCATATCGGTACCATCCACGGCTGATCCACCGCCGCCGGGGGTCGGGGCTGCGGCGGCCCCGACCCCTTGCGATGGACACGGCTTAGGACACCTTGGTGCTTTGGCGCGTGACCAGGCGCTCCATCATGCGCAGATCCTTGGGCTCGAGTTTGAATGCGGTGTCTACCCAGATCGACGCCGCCTGCATCAGTTCTTCCCGCGTCACGGGGTTGACCAGGCGCTTGGCCTGCCTGAAGGCGCGGTAGCCGTTCCTGGCGCGCTTTTCGCGCTTGATGTAATCGTACAGGGCGCTCTCCCCCTGCCCGTCTTCGGCCAGGACATCGACGACGCCCATGTCGAACATCTCTTCTGCGGTATACAGGCGCCCGCTGAGCACGAGCCTCTCCGCCATGGATGCCCCGATCTTGCGCGCCAGCAGGCTGAACGCACCGGCCCCGGGGAACAGGTTGAACAGGATGTCCGGCAGCCCCATCTTGGCGCTGCGCTCGGCAATGAGCACCTCGCTCGAAACGGCCGCCTCGAAGCCTCCGCCCAGGGCATCGCCCTGCACCAGGGCGATCGTCGTGATGTCGGCGTTATGGCCGGTGTGGTTGCGGAACAGGATGTCGTTACATGCGGCGGCATATTCCAAGAGGGTGTCCCTGTCCCCACGCTGCACGACCTGCGAGAACAATTGCAGATCACCGCCGAGGTTGAATACGCCGGGAATCCTGGATGCCATGACGACGTAATCGGGTTTCCACGGTCCCATGCGCTCCGCATCGACCAGGGACTTGAACCAGTCCTGAATCTCGTGCACCAACTGCGAGGTGAAACAGGGTCGCGGCTTTGCCTGCATATAGAACCATGCCAGGCCGATTTCGTCCTCATACCGGACGTCCATGTCGACGTAGCTGTGCTTCCTCTCGGGCTGGGCGATCTTCAGGTTGTTTTCAAAATGCTTCATTACTTGTCTCCTTGGTGTTGTGTCGTGGGACCGGTACACCCGGCATCCCACCGGATGAGGTTGGACCGAGGGTGGCAGAGACGTCAATTTGTCATCGGGGTGGCATGGCCGGCATCGGGTGCAGCTGGCCCTGAGCCCCGGTATAGTTTCCGCCATGTTGCCCGGGTGGCCGCCGCCGGGCCGGGAGGTAGGTCTTGAGGTTTGGAGAATTTGCGCCAGTGGCTGGGTGTGGACGGCCGCCATGTCAGTCATGCCGAGCGGTGGGTGGCGGCGACCGGCGCCTTCGCCGGCATCCTGGCCACGGCCTGGATCAGCTCACGCTATCTTTCCGTCGGCGATAGCTGGCTGATGGTCGGCTCCATGGGGGCGTCGGCGGTGTTGCTGTTCGCGGTGCCGCACGGCCAGCTTTCCCAGCCCTGGGCCGCCACCGGCGGCCAGCTGATCTCCGCCGCCGTCGGCGTCACCTGCGCCGAGTGGATTCCGATGCCGGTGCTGGCGGCTGCCGTCGCCGTGTCGCTGGCGGTACTGGCCATGCACTATGCGCGCTGTCATTCACCCGCCCGGCGGTGCCACGGCCCTGATTGCCGTCATCGGCGGTCCGAGCATCCATGCCCTGGGCTATGCCTATGTGGTGACGCCGGTGATGATCAACGCCCTGACCATCCTGGCCATGGCGTTTGCGTTCAATAACCTGTTCCGCTGGCGCCGCTACCCGGCCTACCATGCGCCGAGGCCGGCCGCCCCGTTCCCGGGGCCGTCGATCGACACCGAGGATGTCAGCCGTGCCCTGGAGGAGATGAACCTGATCGTCGACCTGGCGGAGAGCGACCTGCTGGATATCCTGCAGTCGGCGCAGCGCCATGCCGCGGCACGCGGGCAAAGGGGCCAGGGGCGCTGATGCGCCGCTCCCCGGAGTCGGGCGGTGCGGGGATGCCGTACGCCACGCCGGATGAATGGCGGGCGGCGGCACTAAAACGGGCGGTGGGGGTCGATGCCGCAGAGCAGCAGCGCCGGCGGGATATGGCGGCGGCGTACCACCATCAGCACGGCATGCCCGACGCCGAGGCGCTGGCCGACCAGGAGCTGTATATCCAGGGCCGTATGGATCTGGCGGAGTACCAGGACTATCTGCTGTGCAGGCTGATGTATGGGGAGGGAGACTAGGCGTCTCCCGCCGGGCGGGCCTTGGCCGCACCCTATCGGCTTGCCATACTGCCGACATGGAAGACTGGCATAACCCGGATGATGCCCGGATCGCGGCGCTGCTCCGCTCCGCCCGGCACATCGCCGTCGTCGGCTGTTCGCCGAAGCCCGAGCGTACGAGCCACCAGATCGCCGCCTTTCTCATTGCGCACGGCTATACGGTGTATCCGGTGCATCCCCGGGGCGGGGAGATTCTCGGCCGCCAGGCCTATGCAAGCCTCGCCGAGATCCCGCACGCGATCGATATCGTGGATGTGTTCAGGAAGCCCGAGTACACGCCGGACATCGCCCGCCAGGCGGTGCAGATCGGGGCGGGGGCCCTGTGGCTGCAGCAGGGCATCGTCAGCGAGGACGCCTGGCGCATCGCCACCGGGGCGGGACTCACCTGTGTCATGGATCTCTGCATCGCCGTCATGCACCGGCTGTTGATCCGGGACTAGGGGGCGAGCAGGCCCTTGATCAGGCGCTGGGCGGCGGCCGAGTTCCAGTCCCGGGAGCCGACGATGCGACCGACAATCTTCCCCTGGCGATCGATCAGATAGGTAGTCGGCAGCGCCCGGATGCCGTAACGCTGGTGCACCTTGTCATGGGCATCGACGGCGATGGGCAGGCCGATGCCGTGTGCGGCCACGAAGCGAGCCGCCCCGCTGGCATCGGAGCTGTCGGCATCGACAGCCAGCAGCGTCAATCCGTTTTTATGGCGCGCCGCCATCGCCGTCAGCTGGGGCAGTTCCTCCCGGCAGGGGGGGCACCAGCTGGCCCAGAAATGCAGCAGCACCACGCGCCCGCGCAGGGAGGACAGCTTGGTCTTGCCACCGGCGAGGGTCGGCAGTGTGAAGTCGGGGGCAGGCAGGGGTTTTGGCGGCTGATCCACGCCCAGCCCGGCGGATCCGGGGATCCCGGCTTGGGCCGGGGCGGACACCAGCAGCAGGCCGGCCGCCAGCAACAGTGCGAGGCTAGCGCGCATGACGCCTCAAATAGGCAGCGATCTGCCGCCATTCGTCCGCGCGCATCTGCATGCCGCGCTCATTCATGCGTTGCTTCATCAGGTGCAGGGTATGCCGCCAGGCCGGCCAGGCCAAGTGTTTTGGATGCGGCAGGGCATGGCAGGCGGCACAGCGCTCCGCGTAAAGCCTCGCGACGGGGCTGTGCGCGTCGGGGATTTCCATGGCCAGGGCGGGTTGCGCTCCCAGCAGCACTGATGCGACCAGGGCGGTGAGTATCGTTTTCATCGTGGCCTCCTCAAAACCCGAGCGCGGGATCGGTATGGTCGGCCGCCCCATGCCGTATGCTCCGCGCCGTCGGGAATTCCATGTACCAGGTGAACATGACCCGGTAGCTGTCCTTGAGCTGAATGCCGTTCAGGCGCTGGTAGATCGGCAGTTGCACGGAAAGATCCAGGATGTGCAGCGGTTTCGGCTGCCACTGCATGCCCAGCGTCGTATAGGCGCGGGTCCCCCCGTAGTTGGCCGGGTCCCACAGCGGTGTCATGGCCGGGCTTGCCGCATCGTTCGCCGTGGCATGCCCGGACTGGCCGCTGGCGTAGGCGTCCATCTGGCCGCGGATACGCCCGTTCCAGGATCCGTTCAGCTGCGCCTGCACCAGGAAGTCGTATCGGAGCTGATGCATCCAGTAGGCATCGATCCTGGCCGCGTCGCCGAGCCGGTAGCCCCGCCGGTTGTCGTACAGGCGGGCGGTGTAGACGGTATTGATGCCCCACCACCATGGCGAGGCGGAGCGCTGGACGAGCAGGCCGAGGCTGGGGTCGACGGTGCCGGAGCCCAGTTGCATGCCGTAGGGGAGAAACTCGGCGCGTCGGGCCGCCACCGGGTGCGTGGTGTTGCGCACGTCGATCGAGCCTGTAGGCAGGCTGAGCCCCATGAACAGCGATGCCTCGCGGGACGGGATCAGCGCGTCGTCGGCGTACAGTCGGTACTTGGCCATCAGCATGGTGTCGGCCATGCCGCTGGAGGCCATCGTGTACCCGCTCTGCCCGGTGGCCGCCTGCATCATGCTCGAAAAGCGCATGGGCATGCGTTTGTCGGCATGCATTAGCATGATGCCGCCGAAGAAGCGGTCGGAGAAGCTGTAGCCCAGCGACAGGTTTTGCATGAACATGTCCATGCTCTCGGGCACGGCCATGAACTTGCCGGTGGGCTTGCCCATCATCACCGGCATGCCCAAGAGGCTGGCGCTGTCGACGTCGCCGGTGCCGCTTCCGAGCCCCTGCATGTGCATGAATTCCGGCTGCAGCTTGGCCCGGAACTCGTAGGTCTCGGGGATGCCGCCACCGGGGATGTTCATCGGCATATTGCCGCCACACTTGCCGCAGCACAGCCCGATATAGGCTTCCGCCGCCGCCGGCAGCGTCAGGCAGGCCACGGCGGCGAGCACGAGTGTTCTGCACGTGTTTCTCATCTCCCCTCCTGGATGTGTTGTCGCGGCTTCGGCCCCGGGCCCCAGCGCTTGGGAGGAGGGTGTAGACAGGTAGCCCGGGGCCGCCGCTGCGGTCGACGGCATGCTTGGAGGGAGGTGCCGGCCCGGCAATGCGGCAAATGGTCGCGCCGGGGGTAGCACAGGGCCTCCCGCATTCCCCGCATGCGCGGTGTCCCTTGCGCTGGGGCGGGTCCGGGTAGCGCGGCGCGACAAATTGTCGCATCCGCATCTCCGACGTATGCTGCAATACTTGCGTGACCAGCCATGCGGAGGAGCAGCCATGTCCGATGAGGGCCAATCGGGCCGAATTGCCGAGGCGACGGTGATGTCGCGTAACCTGAAGCGGCTGCTGCAGGTGCGCAGCGCCCTGATCCTGTGCCAGGCGGCGCTGGTGGCATTCTCCTTCGCCATGCCCGACCTGCGTCTGCGCGTGGCACCGCTCTTGGCCGTGCTCTCCGCCTATGCTGCCGTCAACGTCGCCTCGATCATGCTGATCCGGGGCCGCGAGATCTCCGGGCGGGCCTATTTCGGCCAGCTCGTCGTCGACGTCGTTTTCCTGACGCTGCTTTTCTATCTGTCCGGCGGCTATACGAATCCCTTCATCTCCCTTTACCTGCTGCCGCTGTTCATCGCCAGCTCGACGCTGCCGGGGCGCTATGCCTGGTCGATGGCGGGGCTGGTGCTGGGCGGCTATTCGCTGCTGGTATTCTATTACCGGCCGCTGTTCGCGATGCCCGGCGTGCATACGGACATGGGTTTTCACCTGCATCTCGTCGGCATGTGGCTGAGCTTCGTGTTCAGCGTGGCGCTGATCGTGTTCTTCATCATGCGCATGTCCGATGCCCTGCGCGAGCGCGAGCGGCGGCTGGCCGTCCTGCGCGAACAGGCGGCGCGCGACGAGCTGGTGGTGTCGCTGGGGGCGCTGGCGGCAGGCGCTGCGCACGAGCTGGGCACGCCGCTGGCGACGATGGCGGTGGTGGCCGGGGAGCTTGCGGACGAACTGGGCGAGGAGGCGCCGGCGGCCGAGCGGGTGGAGATTATCCGCGGCCAGGTTCGTCGTTGCCGTCAGATCCTGTCGCAGATATCGGCCAGCGCCGGGCAGGCGCGTGCCGAGCAGGGGCGAGGCCTGGCCGTCGATGCTTACATCCACGAGGTCGTGGCGCAGTGGCGCTCCATACGGCCCCAGGCCGAGGTGGCCGTCGACATGCAAGCCGGCCAGCCACCGGCGCTGTTGGCCGACGTGACGCTGACCCAGGCCATCATCAACCTGCTGAACAACGCCGCCGATGCCGCCTCCACGCCTATCGACCTGCGCTGCCGTTGGCAGTCGGGGCAGATCGAGATCGCGGTCTGCGACGCGGGCCAGGGCCTGCCGCCCCAGTTGGGGGCCCAAATCGGTTCCCCGTTCGTGTCGACGAAGAGCGGCGGCCGCGGCCTCGGCCTGTTCCTGAGCCGTGCCGCTGTCGAGCGCCTGGGCGGCAGCCTGGCCCTGGAAGAGCGCCAGCCGCACGGCGTCTGCGCCCGCCTGACGCTGCCGGTCGCTGAGCTGCCGGTCTGATGTCCAGCCTGCTGCTCGTCGACGACGACGTCATCTTCTGCCAGGTGCTGGCCGCGGCCCTGACCCGGCGCGGTTTCGCCGTCACCGTCGCCCACAGCGTCGACGAGGCCGAGGGGCTGCTCGGCGATGCGGCGCCGGCCTATGCCATCGTCGATCTGAACATGCCAGGTGCCTCGGGGCTGATGCTGGTGCGCCGGCTGCGCGAACGGGATGCGGCGATGCGCATTCTGGTGCTGACCGGCTATGCCAGCATCGCCACGGCGGTGGAGGCGATCAAACTCGGCGCCACACATTACCTGGCCAAGCCCGCCGATGCCGACGAGATCGTCGCCGCCCTGCACCAGGGCGAGGGCGATGCGGCCGCACCCATCCCGGAGGCCCCGATCTCGGTGCGCCGCCTGGAATGGGAGCATATCCAGCGCGTGCTCGGCGAATGCGACGGCAATGTCTCGGCGGCGGCCCGACAGCTCGGCATGCACCGGCGCACGCTGCAGCGCAAGCTGGCCAAGCGCCCGGTGAAGCGCTGAGTGATGGTCCGCCTGGGTGCCGGCGTGGCCGCGGCCAACCTCGCCGCCTGGGTACTGGCATGGCTGGCCCTGGAAGGCCATGCGGGCCTGCTCGGCATGGCGCTGATCGCCTATGCCTACGGCCTGCGCCACGGCATCGACGCGGACCATATCGCCGCCATCGATAATGTGACCCGCAGCCTGATGCAGCGGGGGAGGCGGCCGGCGGCGGCCGGGCTCTGCTTTTCGCTCGGCCATGCCGGCGTCGTCGCCGCCTTGTCGGCGGCCGTCGCCGCCACCGCCGGCTCGCTGCACGGCCTGGCGGCCCTGAAGGGGATGGGAGACGGGCTCGGCACCGGCATCTCTGCCGGATTCCTGCTCGCCATCGCCGCCGCCAACCTGATGCTGCTGGTCCATCGGCGGGGCAGCTCGCCGCGCCGACGGCTGTTCGGCATGATCGGACACAGCTGGCAGATGCTGCCGCTCGGCATGCTGTTCGGCCTGGGCTTCGACACCGCCACCGAGATCGGCCTGCTCGGCATCTCCGCCATCCAGGGCGCGCACGGGTTGTCACCCTGGACGATCATGCTCTTCCCGATCCTGTTCGCCGCCGGCATGGCGCTGGTGGACACGCTGGACAGCGCCCTGATGCTCGGCGCCTACGGCTGGGCCGGGGGCGGACGCCGCTACGATACGGCGGTGACGCTGCTGTCGGTGCTGGTGGCCGTCACCGTCGCCATCGTCGAGGCCGGCCACCTGCTGGCGGCGCATGGGGTGCTGCCCGGCCCTCTGCACGCCATTGCCGATGCCGGTCCCGGGATACTGGGGCTGGCGGTGGTCGCCCTGTTTGCCGTCGTCTGGGCATGTTCGGCCGCCGTGCGCCGGCTGCTTCCTGCCGGCTGATCGCGACCCGGCCGATCGCGACAATTTGCCGCATTGCCAATCCCCGCCCCCGATCCAGCATGCGGGCACCATCTCGGGGGGGATCACCATGAAACGAACGATATCGCAGGCCCTAGGCCTAATACTGGCGGCATGGCTGGCCCTGATGCCGTCCCAGGCGATGGCTTGTGCCTGTGGCTGCGGCATGTTCTCGGTGGGCATGCCGGGCTTGGGGCTGCCGACGGCATCGGGCCTGGCTATCAATCTGCAGACGACGTTTCTCGATCAGGATCAGGCCATGCAGGGTGGTTCCAGGATCCCGCTGTCCCGGAGCCCCGACAAGCGCATCAACACGACGTTCTATAACCTGAACGTGCAGTACCAGATCAACCGCTCCTGGGGCATCATGGCCATGGTGCCTTACTGGCAGCGCCACTTCGACACCGATGCCAATTTCGGCGCCGCGCCGGCGCAGATCGCCAACAGCAAGGTCGACACGCTGTCGGACATGCGCATCGAGGGCATCTACAGCGGCTTCTCCGACGACATGTCGACGGGCCTGATCTTCGGTCTGAAGCTGCCGACCGGTACCCATACCGCCGCCGGTTTCGACCGCGACACGCAGCCGGGCTCAGGCACCACCGACGTGCTGCTCGGCGGCTACCAGTGGGGCAGTCTGGCGCCGAACTGGAGCTGGTTCGCCCAGGGCCTCTACCGCAGCGCCGTCGATGCGCGCGATGGCTACCGGCCGGGCAACAGCCTGCAGGTGGTGGGGGGCATCCATTACGACGGCTTCCGCTTCAGGGACCACTTCGCGCCGATGCTGCAGTTCCATTACACGCAACGCCTGTCGGATTCCGGCATCAACGCCAACCCGGCGAACTCCGGCCTGAGCACGGTGTTCGTGACCCCCGGCGTCGTGCTCGACCTGGGCCGCCACTGGATGGCCAATGCCAATCTGTACCTGCCCGTCTATCAGCATGTCACCGGCATCCAGCTGGTGCCGAGGCAGGTGTTCAGTTTCGGCATCACCTATAATATGTGAGATTCGAAGCTGGGAAATCGTCGCGGGAGGGGGCATGAGGCTTACGGCATGGCTGCGGATTGTGTGCATAGGCGTGTGCATGGGGCTGGCACCGGCCTCGGCCTGTGCCTGGACGCTGCAGGACATGGCCGGCAAGACCCTGAACCAGGCGGATTTCCACGGGCGCTGGGTGCTGGTGAATTTCTGGGCCCCCTGGTGCCAGCCCTGTAGGCAGGAGATCCCCGAACTGATGCGTCTCGAGCATGATGCCCCCGAAGGTCTTTCCGTCATCGGCATCGCCGTCAGCTACCGCAATCCGCAGTCCGTCATCGATTTCGTGCGCCGGCAGCGCATGGATTACCCCATCGTGCTCGGCAGTGCCGACATGGCTGCCGGGTTCGGCGGTATCAGGGGCCTGCCGACCAGCTTTCCTGTACGGGCCGGGCGGGCACCTGGTCCATCGCTTCGAGGGCCCGCAGACCGAGGCCGCAGTCGAGCAGGTCATGGTGCAGTCCCCGCATTGAGCTTCACGCCCGAAACCTTCCGCTTCCTGGCCGAGCTTGCCGCGAATAACCGCCGCGACTGGTTCGCCGAGCACCGCGCACGCTACGAGGCTGATGTGCGGACCCCGGCACTGGCCTATATCGATGCCATGGCCCCGTACCTGGCGGCCATCTCGCCGCATGTGCCGGCCGTGGCCGGCAGGCGGGGCGGCTCGCTGATGCGCGTGCATCGCGACACGCGCTTCTCCCGCGACAAGACCCCGTACAAGGCGCATATCGGCATGCATTTCCGCCATGCCCTGGGGCGCGATATCCATGCCCCCGGCTTCTATGTGCACCTGTCCCCGGACGAAGCCTTCGTCGCCGCCGGCATCTGGCGTCCGGACGCCGCGGCACTGGCGGCCATCCGCACCGCCATCGACCGCCATGCGCGGCGCTGGCGAACGGCGCGCGATGATGCCGGTTTTACACGCAGCTTCACCCTGGGCGGTGAGAGCCTGAAGCGCATGCCGCGCGGCTATGCCCCGTCGCATCCGCTGGCGGAGGATCTGCGGCGCAAGGATTATATCGGTATCTGTCCGCTGCTGCCGGACTCCGCCACCGAGGCCGATTTCGCCGCCTTCACGGCGGCGCGATTCGCCGATGCCGTGCCATGGATGCGCTTTTTATGCCGGGCGCTGGGCCTGCCCTTTTAAGGGCCTGGCAGCGTTCGGTGCGAAACCCGTGGAACAGGCCCTAGGCCGCCCGCCGGCGCCGCGGGCGCGTCGGCTTGTGCTTCGGAGTCATGGCTTCGAGGTGGCGGTAGATCTCCTCGGCCAGGTTGACGCCGCATGCGCCCAGTCCCTGGTTGCCGAACAGCAGGTTGAATTCGAAGACGTAGGGATGATCGTCGACCCAGGCGATGTCGAAGCCGGCATGGTCGATGGAGAGCTCAGCCGCCAACCGTTCGGCCAGGGCCAGGGCGGCCGGCGGCACGGGATCGAAGGCGATGACGCCGCCGCGCGCCACATTCGTATGGAAGCCCCAGTCCGGGCGCTGGCGCCAGTAGGCGGCCGCCGCCCGGCGGCCGATGACGACGATGCGCAGGTCTCGCTCGATGGGCAACAGCTCCTGCGCGTACAGCACGGCATTGTCCGCGACGTGGCGGCGCCAGCTGCCTGCATCCTCGATCAGGTGCACGCCGCGGCCCATGGAATGGCGGATCTCCTTGGCCACGAACGGGAAGGAGAAGCTTTCGAGGATAGCCTCGCTGCCGGCGGCATCGGCCGCCTCGATGCGCGTATGCGGCACATGTGCGGGGCAGGTGGCCCAGAAGGCGCGCGTCATCTGCACCTTGTCGGCGCCGAGGTGGTAGCCGGCCGGGCTCGGGAAGATGCGGCTGCGGAAGGCATAGAGCAGTGTGTTCAGCTGCCAGGTCTCCGGGAACAGCACCCAGTCCGCCGCCTCGATCAGCGCCCGCTTCTCGTACATCTCGGCCGGCTTGATATAGGTGACCCCCGGCATGCCGAGGCTTCGGAACAGATTGAAGGAAACGAGCCGCATGCCGATACCACCCGACCAGGATGAAAACGGCGCATCATCCGCCGCTGCCTCGCCCGGCGCAAGGGGCGACGGTAGCCTTGCGTAGGCGGCTGTTATACGCTGAGGGCGCAGTGCCATGACTGCGAGGAGCTGAAGCATGGAGCAGGGGAAGGACGCGAACCGCCGGGCATTCGAGCGTTATACCCTGGACCTGAGGGTCCGGGTCTGCGTCTCCGGCGGCGATGGCCGGCAGATGCTGGAGGATTCGGTGTTGCGCGACGTCTCCGGCAGCGGTGCCTCGTTCGCAAGCCGGGATCCCGGGCGCTACCACATCGGCCAGGACCTGCGGCTGGTGATCATGCTGCCCGGTACCGACAGGATCGATGCGCGCCTGGAAGGCGGCGCCACCGTTATCCGCATCGACAGGCCCGCCGCCGACGGCGCCGCACTGATCGGCGTATCCATGGACGACATGCTGGACTTCCGTCGCAGCGCCATCCCCCCGGAGAATGCGGGGGACGGCACATGATGCCGCAGGGCCGCGGTACGGGCATCCAGCAGATCATCTACTGGGCCTTCAGCCTGATCGGCCTGGTGCCGTACATTCTCGTCGTTTACATCGTGGCGATCATGCATATCCCGGTGACGCAGGAAATGCTGGTGGTGGCGCTGGCCATCTTCAGCTGCCACCTGGTCGGCCTGGTGCTGCTTAGGCGTAACGGCGACAAGCTCGTCGAGTTCGTCACCAAGGTGCACAAGTCCATGGCCGCGAAGACGCCCCAGACGATCACCATCCCGGGGCGCAAGCCCAGGGAGCTGGCCGGGCTGGAGCTCGCCTTCAACACCATGATCGAGGAGGGCGAGACGTTGCGCCGCAACTTCCGCGAGATGACGACGAAGATGATGCTCTACGCCAAGGACATCGAGGGCTACCAGGAGCGGCTGCAGGAGGAGGCGATCCTGCGCGCGCGCATGAGCCGCTATGTGCCGCAGAACGCCATCGACCAGCTTCTGAAGGCGGAGGGCGATCTGCCGGCGCAGCACCATGTGCAGGAGGTGACGATATTGTTCGCCGACATCCGTTCCTTCACGACGCTGTCCGAGAACATGAGCCCGGAAGAGGTCATCGCCATGCTCAACGAGTATTTCGACGGCATGGTCGAGATCATCTTCCGCCATCAGGGCGTGCTGGACAAGTTCGTCGGCGACGAGCTGATGGCGGTGTTCGGCCTGCTCGGCCAGACCGAGCGCGGTCCCGAGAATGCCATCGCCGCCGCCAGGGAGATGCAGGCGCATCTCCGCCAGCTGATGGCCGAGCGGCAGATGCTCGGCAAGCCGGTGTTCGGCGTCGGCATCGGTATCAATTCCGGCCCCGTCGTCGTCGGCAACGTCGGCTCGCAGAACCGTATGGACTACACGGTCATCGGCGATGCCGTCAACGTGGCCTCCCGCCTTCAGCAGATGGCCGAGGGCGGTATGGTCCTGATCGGCGAGGCCACGCGCCGCCAACTGCCGCCGCACCTGCAGGTCGTCGAGCGGGGACATGTCAAGGTGCGCAACCGCGCCGACCCGGTCCAATGCTATGCCCTGGTCGGCCCCGTGTGAGTGAGGCGGCGCCCTTTGGTTCCGCGGCCCTGAGTCGGGCACCGCTGGATCATGCCCACGACGCCGTCATTATGGGCGATATGGGGCGGCGCATCGTCATCGACGCCAATCCCCGCGCCTGCGCGCTGCTGGGCTATACCCGCGAAGAGCTCGTCGGCATGCCGGTGATGGACATGTATCCGTGCGAACTGCGCGAGCCCTATGTGGCGCTGTTCGATGCCCATGTGGCCGGCGGCGGCCCCGGTTCCTTCGAACTCGTCATGCGCCATCGCGACGGCAGCGACATCCCCGTCGCCGCCAGCATCGCCATCGTCGACGTGGCGGGGCGGCCCGTCATGCAGAGCACCTTCCGTGACATCTCCGCCTTCAAGGCCGCCGACCGGGCGCCCGGGGCCAGCGAAAACAATATGAAATCGATCGTCGAGGGGCTGCCGGTGCCGGCGGTCATCGTCGGTATCGCCGATCATCGCCGGGTACTCTATGCCAATGCCAAGGCCGAGGCGCTGCTGGCCATCGCCGTTGGTGCCCCGTTTCCCGGCTGGGACAGCGCCGACGGGTATATGGAGGGACGCGAGATGCAGCTGCCGCGGCCGAACGGCAGCTTGTTTTGGGCGGAGGTGTCGGCGCAGCCGATCCGCTACGACGGTGAACTGGCCTCGCTGGCCGTGTTCTTCGACATCGATATGCGTAAGCGCTCCGAGGCGCAGCTGCGCCAGGAGGCCGAGTTCAGGCAGACGCTGATCGAATCGGCAGCCGAAGGTATTTGCACCTGGCAGCGCAGCGAGGACTTTCCGTACGTGCATTTCGCGGTCTGGAACCAGCGTATGTGCGAGATCACCGGCTACACCATGCGCCAGATCAACACCCTGGGCTGGACCCAGATGCTGTACCCCACCCCCGAGCGGCAGGAGGCGGCGCGTCGGCGCATGGCCGAGGTGGAGGCCGGGGGCCGGTTGTACAATCTGGAGACGGAGATCGTCACCAAGGCCGGCAAGCCCCGCTCGCTGCGCATCTCCTCGGTGCCGGTGGCCATGGACGGCGAGGGCACCTGGGTGCTGGCCATCATGGAGGACGTCACCGAGCAGCGCGAACTCGAGGCCAACCTCAGGCAGGTGCAGAAGATCGAGGCGCTGGGCACGCTGGTCGGCGGCATCGCCCACGACTTCAATAACATCCTCACCGGCATGCTCGGCAACATCTACCTGGCGCTCAGCGATGCCGAGGCCCAGCCCGGGCTGGTGGAGAAGCTGCAGGTGGCCGAGGCGCTCGGTTTCCGCGCCGCCGACCTGATCTCGCAGTTGTTGACCTTCGCGCGCAAGGGGCGGGTCAATATGCAGGCGCTGGAGCTGGCCGGTTATTTGCGCGAGCTGTTCGGCAAAGGCCTGCTGTCGCTGCCGGAGAATATCGGGCTGAAGACCGACTTCTGCGAGGAGGAGTTGCCGGTGCGCGGTGATGCCACGCAGATCCAGCAGGTGTTGATGAATTTGATCAGCAATGCCCGCGGTGCCCTGCGCGGGCGCAGGGAGCCGATGGTGACGGTACACCTGGAGCGCTTCGTGCCGAATGCGCATTTCAGGCGGGCGCACGGCGGCAAGGTCGCTGGTACCTATGCCCGCCTCTCCGTCTCCGACAATGGTGAGGGCATCGACCCGGCGAACCTCGAGCGCATCTTCGAGCCCTTCTTTACGACCAAGGACGTCGGCGAAGGCACGGGCCTGGGCCTGGCCATGGTCTACAGCATCGTGCAGGGCCACGGTGGCCTGGTCGAGGTCGACAGCCGCCCGGGCGAGGGCACGAGCTTCCATCTCTATCTGCCGCTGAGCGAGGGCGAGGCGCGCGTGCCGGCAGCCGTGACGGGTCGGGTGCCGGAGGGGCATGGGGAGCTGATCCTGCTGGCCGACGACGAGCCGGATGTGCGCCGCTCCGTGGCCGAGGTCATCGGCCGGCTGGGCTATCGCGTGCTGGTGGCCGGAGACGGCGAGCAGGCCTGGGCGCTGTTCCGGGCACACCGCGCCGACATCGCCCTGGCCATCCTCGACGTCGTCATGCCCGGACTCAGCGGTGTCGAGGCCGCCGCGCGCATGCGCGAACTGAATCCCGGGCTGCCGATCATCCTTGCCACCGGCTACGACGCCGGCGACGAGTTGGCCCATGCCGAGGTGTCGCGGGTGCTGTCCAAGCCCTTCCGCGTCGATGTGCTGGCGCGCGCCATGCGCAAGGCGCTGGAGGAGTCCTAGGCCATCCCCTCGAACACGCGCTTGACGGCGGCGAAGTCCTCCCCTCCCGGCCCTTCCGCGTAGAGCCCGGCCACCGTTCTTCCCAGCGGCAGCGGGGCGCCGGCATCCTGTGCGGCCTGGGCGATGAATCCCAGGTCCTTGGCCATGTGCGCGAGCGGGAACTGTACCGGGTAGGCGTGGCTCACGAGCATGTCGCGCTTCATGGAAAACAGGCCGCAGCCCAGGGGCCCTGCCAGCACGGTGTCCAGCAGCAGGCCGGTATCCAGGCCGCTTTTCTCGCCCAGGTTCACCGCCTCCGCCAGCCCCGCCATCATGGTGGCGAGCAGCAGGTTCACGGCCATCTTCATGGCCGAGCCGGTGCCGACGGCCCCGCAGCGCACCACGGCCTTGCCCATGGCCAGCAGCACAGGTTCGGCGGCATCGATGGCCGCCGGCTCCCCGCCGGCCAGCACCAGTAGCGTGCCCGCCTCGGCCGGCGCCCTTGAGCCGGACACCGGCGCGTCGATCAATATCGCCCCGTGCGCCGTCAGGCGCTTCCCCAGTTCCACCGCATAGGCCGGCGGCACCGTGCCCATATTGATGATACGCCGGCCGGTCAGATCCACCGCCAGCAGGCCGCCCTCGCCGGCGAGCACGGCGTCGATGGCGGCAGGCCCCGTCAGCATCAGCACGATGGTGTCCGAGGCGCCGGCAAGCGCGGCGGGGGATGATGCCGCCGTGGCCCCTGCCGCGAGCAGTGGCGCCGCCTTGTCCGGCGTGCGGTTGTAGACGTGCAGTGCATGGCCTGCCCGCATGAGGTTCGCCGCCATCGGCGCCCCCATGATGCCCAGACCGATGAATCCGATATTCTCGCCCATATGCTCCTCCCTGGCGGCCGGGTCCGCCCCGCCGCCGCCATCGATGTGCTAACCTCGATGCCATGCAGGTGCAAGGCCATGGCTTCATATTGAGCAGCGACGAGCTCGTCGAGGGCGGGCGCGTACCCGCCGCCCAGCTGCATGCGGACTGCGGCGGGGCCAATATGTCGCCGTCGCTGGCCTGGCGGCATGCGCCCGCCGGCACGAAGGGCTTTGCCGTCAGCGTGCACGACCCGGATGCGCCCAGGACCGGCGGCTGGTGGCACTGGCTGATCAGCGCCATTCCCGCCCAGGTGTCCAGCCTGCCGGCCGGCGCCGGCACGCCGGGGCGCGAGCCCCACGGCTGCCGCCAGGGGCTCAATAGCTATGGGGAATACGGCTATGGCGGACCCTGCCCGCCGGTCGGGCACGGCGGTCATCATTATGTGTTTACAGTGTATGCGCTGGATGTGCCGGATGCGGGGGCTGACCCGGATGCGGATCCGGAGGCGGCCGCCGCGCAGCTCCGCCGCCACGCCCTGGCCTCGGCCAGCCTGACCTCCGTCTACGGCCGCTAGGGCCTGGTTACCCTGATTTCGCTGTGAACATAGCCCATGGCGCTCCGGCGCCGGCGGGGATATAAATGCATGCATCCCGCCCGCCAGGAGCATGCCTTGGACGATCTCTTTTCCGACCGTATCGCCGACGTCCCCCGCTCGTTCATCCGCGAGATCCTCAGCGCCACCCTGGACGATACGGTGATCTCCTTCGCCGGGGGGCTGCCGAACCGCCGGCTGTTCCCGGTCGAGGCGCTGGCCGCCGCCGCGGCGCGGGTGTTCGCCGAGGCCGGCGGCGAGGTGCTTCAGTACAGCAACACCGAGGGCTACGCGCCGCTGCGCGCCTTCATCGCCGAGCGCTACCGCCGCCGGGGGCTGGAGATCCCGGTCGAGCGCATCCTGATCACCACCGGTTCGCAGCAGGGGCTGGATCTGTTGGGCAAGGTGCTCGTCAACGACGGCGATGGGGTGCTGATCGAGGAGCCGGGCTATATCGGTGCCATCCAGGCCTTCTCGATCTACCGGCCGCGCTTTCTGCCGGTGCCGGTCGGGGAGGAAGGCATGGACACGGATGCGCTGGCCGCAGCATTGCGGCACGGGTCGCCGAAGCTCGCGTACACGGTGCCGAACTTCCAGAATCCGTCCGGCATCTCATACAGCGCCGCCAACCGGCAGCAGGTAGCGGAGATCCTCTCCGGCAGCCGCTCGCTGCTCGTCGAGGACGACCCCTATGGGGACCTGCGTTTCGCGGGCGAACCGGCCCCGTCCTTCATGCATCTGCTTCCTGAGCAGACGGCGCTGCTCGGCTCGTTCTCCAAGACCGTGGTGCCGGCCATGCGCATCGGCTGGATCGTGGCGCCGCCGCCGCTGCTGGAGCGGCTCGTCACCGCCAAGCAGGCCGCCGACCTGCACACGGACTATTTCGCGCAGCGCCTGTTGTACCGCTACCTGTGCGACAACGACCTGGATGCGCACATCGCGCTGATCACCGAGACCTACGGCCGCCAGCGCGACGCCATGGTGGCGGCCGCCGGCCGGTATTTTCCGAAAGGGGTGCGCATCACGCACCCGGACGGCGGCATGTTTCTGTGGGCCACCTTGCCCGGCGGTATGTCGGCGCTGGACCTGTTCGAGCGGGCGCTGGCCGAGAAGGTGATCTTCGTGCCCGGCGATCCGTTCTACATCGGTCGAAAGCACGCGGACACGCTGCGCCTGAACTTCTCCTGCACCCCGGCGGATGAGATCGGGGAAGGTATGCGGCGCCTGGGCGAGGCCATGCGCCGCCAGGGGGAGGAGGCCTAGGCCTCGGCGCCCTGCTGGGCGGCGATGTCGGCGCGCACCTTGTCCATGTCCAGGGCCTTGGCTTGGGCGACGACATCTTGCAGCGCCGATTTAGGCAGTGCGCCGGCCTGGCTGAACACGATGACCTTGTCGCGGATGATCATCAGCGTCGGGATGGAGCGGATGTTGAAGTAGGCGCCCAGCTCCTGTTGCTCCTCGGTGTTGATCTTGGCGAACAGGGTGTCCGTATGCTCCTCGGATACCGCCTCGAAGGTCGGTCCGAAGGACTTGCACGGGCCACACCACGGTGCCCAGAAGTCGATGACGGCCATGTCGCTTGCCGACACCTGTTGTTCGAAGTTGTCCTTGGTCAGTTCTACGGTTGCCATGGGGCCTCCTTGTATCCGCCGCCTTGCGGCCGCGCAGTCCGTATTATATTAGCAATTACTAATTTATCAAGAGCTGTGGCCGCATGCTTCCCAAGCGCGGCCGGAACGGTCTACGTTCAGGATGGGAATGTATTCCCCCGGGGGCAGCTATGCTGAACATCGATGTGGAGACGCTGTGCTACATCATCGCCAAGGCGCGGGAGTTCCAGGCCAAGGAGGGTGTCGTGATCCCCGAGCCGTTTCCGGACAGCCCTTCGGAGAACTGGGCCATGCAGACCCTGGCCGATCATGCCGATGATCTCACGATGATGGAGGCGACGGCCGTCATCGATGCGCTGAACGAGAACGAGCAGGCGGAGTTGGTGGCGTTGATGTGGCTGGGCCGCGGCGATTACACCCTCGAGGAGTGGGACGTGGCGGTGGCCGATGCGGCCTCCGAGCGCAGCGACCATACGCCGCAATACCTGTTGTCCCATCCCGAAATTTCCTTCTACCTCGAGGAGGGCATGGCCCTGCACGGCTTTTCCTGCGACTGAGGGCTCCCTGCGACGCTCGTCTTTCGTTTGGGCCACCTACGCGCCTGGCCTGTATCCCCGGATCGCGGTGGGGCGAGGCCGGCTCCGGGAACCGATGGAAGATTTAGTGTTCGGACAGGTCCTCGCGTGTGATCGAGGACAGCACCTCGCGGTAGGCGGCGCGTTTGCTCAGCCACAGGCGGGCGAGGAAGAAGGAGATCGGCCCCAGGCGGAACAGCACCAGCACCCACAGCAGGGACGTGACGCCCTCCGCCCAGAACAGGCCCGTCCAACCCGCGGTGGCCAGCTGCGCATAGGTGAAGAAGTAGAAGAGCAGGATAAAGATCACGACGATGCCGATGGTGATGCCGATGTTTTCCTGCGTTTTTTTGATGCGCCTGATGATCCCGGCCCGATCCTGATCCGCCATGTAAGCCCCCGTCGCCCAGCGATAGGGGCACGATATTAGCCGCTTGCCGTCCCGCCACCAAGCGCGGCGTGCGCGGCGTCACGGCATCCGTCCCCCATTGTCCCCACCGTCGCCCCAGGTTGACTTGGAGCGTGCGCATTATGGATGATGACCGTGTTGCGCCGCCCGAAGGCAGGGATACCCATGGCCGTACCGGGGATGGGAGAGGGCATTTCGGCGCACGCCGGGGTGATACTTGATGGCTGAATGCAGCGATCTCAGCGTTCTCGTGGTCGAGGACAACGATTTCCAGCGCCAGATGCTCGTTAGCATGCTGGAGGCGCTGGGTTTGGCCGTGATCCACGCCGCCGGCAACGGCCGGCAGGCCATCGAGCTGATGCACAGCCTGCAGGACGAGCGCCCGGTCGATGTGGTGTTCTGCGACCTGAACATGCCGGAGATGGACGGACTGGAGTTTCTGCGTCACCTGGGCGAGGAGCGCCACAACGTCGGTTTGGTAATCATGAGCGCCATGGGTAGCCGGCTGTTGGCGGCGGTGGGCAGCATGGCCAAGGAGCTGGGCATCCAGATCCTCGATGTCATCGAGAAGCCGGTGTCGATCGGCCGGCTCAAGGAGAGCCTGGGTCGCTACGAACCGGTGGAGCGCGAGCGCCCCCCGCGGGCCGCCATGCCGGACTTCACGCTGGACGAGATCATGGACGGCGTCGCCGCCGGGCAGTTCGAGCCCTACTTCCAGCCGAAGGTGGAGCTGAAGACGGGGCGCCTGACCGGGGCGGAGGCTCTGGCGCGCTGGGTGCATCCCGAGCTCGGCGTCGTCGGCCCCGGCGCCTTCATCCCGCTGCTCGAGCAGAGCGGCAATATCGATGCCCTGACCTTCGACATGATCGCGCGCAGCGCCGCCGCCTGCCGCGCCTTCCGCGAGCGCCGCGACATGACGGTGTCGGTGAACCTGTCGCTGGCCTCGCTGGACGACATCACGCTGGCCGATCGTATCATCCGGGTGGTGCGGGACGCCGGCCTGGAGCCGAGGCATATGATCCTGGAGATCTCCGAGACGGCGGCGATGAGCGATGTGGCCCACACCTCCGAGAATCTGGCGCGGCTGTGCATGCACGGCTTCGCGCTGTCCATCGACGACTACGGCACCGGCTACGCGAACATGCAACAGCTGACGCGCATCGCCTTCAGCGAGTTGAAGATCGACCAGTCCTTCGTGCGCGATTTCGCCGAAAATGTGTCGATGCGTATCGCCGTGGAATCGAGCATCGACGTGGCGCAGCGGCTGCATATGAAGTGCGTGGCGGAGGGGGTCGAGAGCCAGCGTGACTGGGATGCGCTGAAGGCGGCCGGCTGCGACATCGCCCAGGGCTACTTCATCGCCAAGCCGATGGATGTGGGCCTGTTTTCCGCCTATATCGACGTATTCGACCGGCCGGTGGAGATGCGGGATACCGCCGACCTCTCCTGATCGGAAGGGAGACTAGGCGCCCGCCGTGCCGCCGACGAGGTGTTCCCCCAGCCAGGCCCTCGCCGCGTCTGCATCGCGGAACACGCAGGTGTCCCAGTCGGTGGCGTCGACATGGGCCTGCCACATGCGGGCCATGCCGAAGGCATGGTCGGAGGGGGCTATGATGGCGACGCAGATGTCGCGGATGATCTCGGCGATGGCGATGTTGACGTGGGCGATGGATTTGATCTCGGCGGTATTGACGGAGAATTGCGTGATGCCGGAAAAGTCGACGAGGGCATAGCGCAGCGGTATGCCGCCCTGCACGGCCTGTAGGGCGCAGGTGGCAGCATCGATGATTTCGTCGCCGGTGATGACGCCGTGCCCGGTGTGCACCACGCCCCGCCCCTCGTCGACGAATTCTGTCGTATAGGCCATAGCTTCCCCCCGTCCCTGGCTGAGCGTACAGGAGGCTTACCCGAATGGGTAGGGCGCGGGGATTGTGTCCCCGCGCCCTATGGCATCAGGCATGGGTCGGATGATGCCCGCCCGGCTCGTGCGCTTCGTCCGGCACCGTCAGCGCCGCCCACAAGGCATCGGCGACGATGATCAGGCCGATAATGACGCTGTTCCACATGGCGAAGGCATTGGCCGTGAAGCCCAGGACGAACGGCGCTGCCAGCAGCCACAGGCCGATGGCGAAGTTCAGCCATTCCTCCCAGGACTGCTCCCGCACGACGGCGGCCACCGAAATCACGGTGATGACGGAGCCGAACAGATAGCCGTTCATCGCCGCCGACGAGCCCTGCGGCATGTAGCCGAAGAACGGCATGCCGAACAGCCACACGCCGAGGACCAGGTTCACCCAGTCCATCCATCGCTGTCTGCTTACAATTGCTTCCATGGTGCATACACCCCCTTGGTAGCCATACCAGTCCGGTCGCTTGAATGGGTGGGGATGTGTCGTGTCCCGGCTGCTACCGCTTCGGGACTCCAGGCCGAACTGCAAAGGGAGGCTTTCGCCTCCCGTTTCACTGTTTTAGACCCCTTGCCGGCGAGATGTCAAATGGTCGCCACTAGCTTCCGCTGGCCAGCAGATAATCGTGCGGAATGGCCAGGCCGTCCGAACCGTGAAATTCGTGCGCGAAGGTGGCCACCTCGTCGCGGACTTCGCGGTGCCCGCCCTCCGGCAGGGCGTCGAACTGTTGCTTCAGGATATCTGAGGCCTCGACCAGATCCCAGTAGGCATCGAAGCTTTCGAATCGGTAGTGAAAGGTGATGCTTTGTACCGTGAAATCGGTGAAGCCGGCCTCGGTCAGCATCGCCTCCAGGCGTCCGGGCTGGCCCAGCGAGGAGATCTTGCCCACGGCCGGCTGCTTATCCTCGGGGAGACGTCCGGCGAAGGCGCGGCGCGCCCAGTCCATCGTCGTCATCGTTTCCGGCGTGCTCCACACGGCCAATACGAAATTACCGCCGGGTTTGAGTACGCGGCGCATCTCGTTCAGCCCGGCCTCGGAATCCTCGAACAGCATGACGCCGAAGCGGCAGCAAAGCTTATCGAAGCTGGCGTCGGCAAAGTGCATGTGCTCGGCCGCCATGGCCGTAAAATCGATGTTCGCAAGCTTCTGCTCATGTGCTTTGCGCTGCGCCACCTCGACCATCGGCGGCGCCGCATCGATGGCCGTGATGTGCGCATGGGGGTTCCTCTGAGCCAGCGTCAGTGCCGGCTCGCCGGTGCCGCAGGCCACATCCAGCACCTTGTCGCCGGGCGCCACCGGCAAGGCCTGCACCATCGCCTCGCCCACCGGCGCGATATGGGGCAGCCATAGATCGAATTTTTCCGCGATCCTGCCCCAGTCGGGCTGTTGTGCCTGATTGCTCATCGCTGCCTCCTCTGTCGGATGAACAACCTAGCACAGGTGAAAGTCTTGGGGGGCCAAGGGGTTAAATCTTCTCGAAATGGCTCACGGGTCGGGATTCGATGCGCGATAATTGTGTTGTGTGTTACTGCATGCCCGGTGCCCTGGGATGAGTGTTCGAGACATGGCTGAGTGGGGAGGATGGGGATGACCAATCTCGACCTGTTTGTTCCGATCATCAAAGAGATGTGGTGGGCGATTCCGTTATTCCTGTTGTTCGTCTTGATCAAGACGCCCTGGTTCAAGGGCATGATCGGCGAATGGGCGGTCAATCTAGCTGCAAGGCTCAGGCTGGATAAGGGCACGTATCATCTGATTAAGAACGTGACGCTGCCGACCGAGGACGGCACGACCCAGATCGACCACATCATCGTGTCGCCATACGGCGTGTTCGTGGTCGAGACCAAAAACATGAAGGGCTGGATCTTCGGGGGCGAGAACCAGAAGACCTGGACGCAGAAAATCTTCAAGCAGAATTACAAATTCCAGAATCCACTGCACCAGAACTACAAGCACACCAAGACCCTTGAGGCGGCTCTGGGGCTCGATGCGGGCAAGCTGTTTTCGGTGGTGGTGTTTGTCGGCGACAGCACCTTCAAGACGCCGATGCCGGAGAATGTCACCGTAGGTGGAGACTATATCCGTTACATCAAATCAAAGACTGAGCCGGTGCTCTCCGAGGCAGAGGTGGCTCGGATCATCGAACAGATCGAATCGGGCCGGCTCAAGCCATCGATCAAGACCCATGTCGCTCATGCGAAGCACGTGCGGGGCATCGTCGAGGCAAAGGCGTCAACCAAGGTGACGCCAAAGGTGGAGATCAAAACCTGCCCCCGCTGCGGTAGCGCCATGGTGCTGCGGGTCTCCAAGATGGGCGATCAGGCCGGCCAACAGTTCTGGGGCTGCTCAACCTTCCCAAAATGCAGGGGCATTATCGAAGCTCACTAGGCAACGCACGGCCCCGTATGTGAATTGGGTTCAAAGAGCTGCGTCACCCCTTACCCCTCTTCTTACCCGAACGGCTGTCTTCGGCCGTCAAATAAAAATGCCCAGGAAGTTTCCCTCCTGGGCATTTTTTTGTGTGCGGCGAGCCCGACGGAGGGCAGGCTCAGCCACACTTGGAGTGGCCGCACTCCAGGCAGGTGTCGCAGTTGTCCATGCGTACCAGTGCCATGGCGGCGCACTTCGGGCACTGAGTGGCGTTGCTCAGTGCCTTGTCCCCCAGCTTTTCCTTGATCTGCTGTTTCTTCAGTTCCAGCTCGGGGGTGTTCAGCGTGCCTTCCATCATACCGATGGAGACCAGATGCTGCTGGATGACCTCGCCGATCTCGGCGACGATCGACGGCATGTACTTGCCGCCGCGCTTGTAATAGCCGCCCCGGGGATCGAACACGGCCTTCATCTCCTCCACCAGGAAGGTGATGTCGCCGCCCTTGCGGAAGATCGCCGAGATCACGCGCGTCAGCGCCACGATCCACATGAAGTGCTCCATGTTCTTGGAGTTGATGAACACCTCGAAGGGGCGGCGGTGCTCCTCCGGGGTGCCGGCACCGACGATCACGTCGTTGATCGTGATGTACAGTGCATGCTCGGAATGCGGCGTCTTGATCTTGTAGGTGCTGCCCTCCAGCACATCGTCGCGCTCCAACAGCGGCGCGATATGCGTTACCGAGGCCTTGTCCGCCTCGCCCTCGGGCTTCACGACCTCGTAGCCGGTGATCTTCTTTTCAATCCTGGTAGCCATCTCTGCCCCCTCTTGTGGCCAGCAGCCGGCGATGCGTGGTGATCGCTCGGTGCAGGTATGCGATGCTATGCGGCAGCGCCGTCGTCTCGGTGCCCTTCGTCCATGCCGGCATCACCCAGAGGTTGATCGGCGGGAATCTCAGTTCGGGCCACATGACGTGCGCGTCCATCAAAACTTGCCGTAATAGCCCTCTTTCAGGGCATCGAACAGGTTGGCGGCGGTGTGCATCTCGCCGTCGTACTCGATCTCCTCGTTGCCCTTGGCTTCCACCGTGCTGCCGTCCTCGAGCTCGAAGCGGTAGGTGGTGTTGGCCAGGTCCTTCTCCTTGACCAGCACGCCCTGGAAGGCCTCCGGGTTGAAGCGGAAGGTGGTACAACCCTTGAGCCCCTTGTCGTAGGCGTACAGGTAGATGTCCTTGAAATCCTCGTAGGGGAAATCGGTCGGAACATTCGCGGTCTTGGAGATCGACGAGTCGATCCACACCTGGGCCGCGGCCTGGATGTCCACGTGCTGCTTCGGCGTCACCTCGTCGGCACTGATGAAGTAGTCCGGCAGCTGCGCATCCTCGTCCTCGGAGAAGGGCATGGCCTTCTCGTTGATCAGCTGGCGGTAGGCCAGAAGCTCGAAGGAGAAGACGTCCACCTTCTCCTTGGACTTCTTGCCCTCGCGGATGACGTTGCGCGCATAATGGTGCGCGAAGGACGGCTCGATGCCGTTGGAGGCGTTATTGGCGAGGCTCAGCGAGATGGTGCCGGTGGGGGCGATGGAGGTGTGGTGCGTGAAGCGGCAGCCCTCTTCCTCCAGGCGCTTCAGCATCGCCGCATCCCTGGCATTGCCGGTGTTCGCGAACTGCTGCATGTAGCGCGAATAGCGCGCCCACAGCACCCGGCCCTTGAGCTTGTCGCCGATCTTGATGCCGTCCTCCGCCATCTCGGGGCGCTTGGCCATCAGCGCGGGGGTGATCTCGAAGTCCTCGTCCATGATCGGCGCCGCACCCTTCTCTGCCGCCAGCTCCAGGCCGACCTCGAAGCCGGTGCGCGCCATCTCGTAGGACAAGTTTTCGGTGAAATCCAGCGATTCCGGGGCGCCGTACGGGATCTTCAGCATGGTGAGCGCCGAGCCCAGGCCCAGAAAGCCCATGCCGTGGCGGCGCTTGTTCATGATCTCCTGGCGCTGCTTCTCCAGCGGCAGGCCGTTGACCTCCACCACGTTGTCCAGCATGCGCGTGAATACGCGCACCACCTCGCGGAACTCGTCCCAGTCGAAGCGGGCATCCGCCGTGAAGGGGTCGAGCACGAACTTCGTCAGGTTGACCGAGCCCAGCAGGCAGGCGCCGTAGGGCGGCAGCGGCTGTTCGCCGCAGTTGTGCGCGTGCAGGCCGTTGGCGTCGAAGGTGTTGATGCCCGGCACCTGCACGTCGAACACGTCCTCGCAGCCGTCCGCCGTCACGCTCTCGACCTTGGCGACGAAGCGTTCGCGGTTGAGCAGGCGTTTGTAGCCGGCGAGCGTCTGCTCCAGGCGCGCCTGCTTGGCGGTGTCGGAGAAGCCGATGCGGCGGCAGAACGCCTCCAGGTTGGCGCCGGCGACGATCAGCTCGTGCTGGGCCTTCGTGGCATAGGTCTGCATGCCGCCCCTGCCGTCCGGCAGCAGCGACGTGCCCTCGTGGCGGCGGTCGCGGTGGATGGTTGAGGCGATACCCAGGCGCAGCAACATGCGCTGCACCGCTTCAAGCCGCGGCAGATCGCTCTGGGCCAGGCGCACCGAAACCCCCTTGGCCTGCGTGCCCTGCACCGAACCGTCGGCATCGAAGAACCCGCGCAGGAATCCCGCGTAGAAATCGGACGACGCCCTTTCCATGGCCGCCGTGATCGCCTTGTCGCCGGGGCGCATGCCCAAGCCCAGGGCCAGCTCGCGCAGCGCGGCCGATTTCAGGCGCCACTCGCCGCGGCCGGCGATCTCGTGCCAGCCGGAGAAGTCGCTGCGGTGCGGCAGGGTGCGGGCGGCATGCTCGGCCTCGCGCATCAGGGCGAGGGCGCCGTCGGCGGCGATGCCGGATGTGCCGTTGGCCGCCTGCCTGGCCGGCCAGGCCGACAGCACGGCGGCATCGTCCTTCAGCACGCCGTCGCCCACCAGCAGGCCCAGCAGGTAGCCCTGCTCACGGGTGAGCTCGCCCTCCCAGGCAAGGTCGCCATGCCGGTGCAGCAGCACCCTGTCGCCGGCCTGCAGCGAGCCCGCCTCCGTCCACGCGGTTTCGCAGGTCCAGCGGGTTAGCCGCACGACCTTGCGCACGCGGTGATCGGCGGTCAGGCGCAGGGCATGGCCCTCCGCGGTTTGCAGGCTCACGACATCCTTGCGCGCGGTCCTGAAGAAGCCCTGATGGCCGGTGGCGTGCGGCTTGCCGTCCACTATGGCGTCGAAGGGGCGGCCGATGAGCTCGCGCACCTGGCGCGGGCCCCGGGCGGTCTGCACCCAGGTGTCGGCGGGGACGCAGGGGTTCGTGGCGCGGATATCCTCGCAGAACCAGTTGTTGTTCATCTCGTTGACGCGGTCGATGAGGATGAAGCCCGGCTCGGCGTAGTCGTAGGTCGAGGACATGATGACGTCCCAAAGCCTTCTCGCCTTGATCGTTTTGTAGATGCGGCAGGCGACCTCGCCCTTGTCGTTGAGCGTGTGCTTGCCGTTGTGGGCGATGGCCGGCATGGCGCGCCAGACGATGCGCATCTCCGGTTCCTCGAGCTCGTGCGTGGTGGCCGGGAACACCAGATCCCAGTCCGCGTCGTGCTTGACCGCCTCCATGAAGTCCTTGGTGATCAGGCAGGACAGGTTGAACTGCCTGAGGCGCCCGGCCTCGCGCTTGGCGCGAATGAAGTCGGCGGCGTCCGGGTGGCTGATGTCGAAGGTACCCATCTGGGCGCCGCGCCGGCCGCCGGCGGAGGACACCGTGAAACACATCTTGTCGTAGATATCCATGAACGACAGCGGCCCGGAGGTGTAGGCGCCGGCGCCCGATACATAGGCGCCCCTGGGGCGCAGGGTGGAGAACTCGTAGCCGATGCCGCAGCCGGCCTTCAGCGTCAGGCCCGCCTCGTGCACCATGGACAGGATGCCGTCCATGGAATCGGGGATGGTGCCGGACACCGTGCAGTTGATGGTGGAGGTGGCCGGCTTGTGCTCGGACGCGCCGGCGTTGGAAGTGATGCGCCCGGCCGGGATCGCCCCGTGACGCAGCGCCCAGGCGAAGCGGCCGTACCAGGCCTCGCGGGCCTCCGGCGCCTCGATGTCGGCGAGCGCTCTCGCCACGCGGGCATAGGTGGCCTCGATGTCGGCATCGACCGGCTCGCCGGCCTTGTCCTTGAGCCGGTACTTCTTGTCCCAGATGTCCTGGCTGGCCGGCTGCAACGGCATGTCCGCAGCACTGGTGCTGTGGTGTGTGGCTTCGACGGTATTGGCTTTGACGGTCATGCGGCTCCCCCCGGGAACGGATCTGGCTGGACAAGGTGTTGGTGACGGACCTCCCCGCGGCCCATGGAGCTGAGTGTAAGCACTACATCTTGGGTGTCAAGGTGGTTTGAGCCGCTAATGCTAGTGTAAGCGCGGTAGCGCCGGCATGCACACACCATGCACCGTTTATCCACAGTTTATACCCTTTCCGGCATGCGCGGCGGGCCTTTTACGCATGCGCGGTTGGAGGGTGCGGACCGCGCTGCTACGATGCGTGGCCATGGACAACGACGCCACCCACGCAGCCCCGGAGACCGGGCGCACGCACTTCGGTTACGAGGCCGTCGATGCCGCCGACAAGGCCGGGCGCGTCATGGGCGTGTTTTCGTCCGTGGCCCACAAATACGATGTCATGAACGACCTGATGAGCGCCGGCCTCCACCGGCTGTGGAAGCGGCGCATGATCGCCGCCGCGGCAGTGAGGCGCGGATCGCGGGTGCTGGACGTGGCGGCCGGCTCCGGCGACATCGCCATCGGCATGGCCAGGAAGGCCGGGGCGGGGCAGGCCGGCGGCGGCCGCGTGGTGCTGACCGACCTGAACGGGCCGATGCTTCATGAAGGCGCGCGCCGCATCGTCGATGCCGGTCTGCTGCCGGGCACGGCCGACTGCGTGCAGGCCGACGGCACCAGGCTCGCCTTCGCCGACAATTCGTTCGATGTCGTGTCCATCGCCTTCGGCATCCGCAACTTCGTCGATATCGAGGCTGGGCTCGCCGAGTTCCACCGCGTGCTGAGGCCCGGCGGCCAGTTTATCTGCCTGGAGTTCTCCCGGCCTGTGCTGCCGCTGCTCGATGTCGCCTACGATGCCTATTCCTTCAATATCATCCCCGCCATCGGCGAGCTGGTGACCGGCGACCGCGCCGCCTACCAGTACCTGGTCGAGTCGATCCGCCGCTTCCCGGACCAGGGTCGCTTCGCCAAGCTGATCCAGTGGGCCGGCTTCGGGGTGGTCCGCTACGAGAATATGACCGGCGGCGTCGTCGCCCTGCATCGGGGATATAAATTATGATGATACGGCTTCAGGCATCGTGCCTTCAGCCTTGGACGCATGGCGAAGAGCGCAGTCTTCACCATGCTCACGGCGCGTTGCGCCGCCGCCCATCCGTGGGCGGGGAGGGTGCCGGTTTCATGAGATACGGCCTCGGAACTCCTGTCCTCAGCCTTGGACGCATGGCGAAGAGCGCGGTCTTCACCATGCTCGCGGCGCGTTGCGCCGCCGCACGTCCTGTGCGGGTGGGAGGCTTTGCTCCAGCGCATGCGCGTGTTGTTGCAGCTATCCCGCCACGGACGACGGGCGAAACGCAGTTTCGTGAGATCCGTGAAGCCCGCGCTCTTCGCGGATCGTCGCGAGCAACATGCAGGATCGCATGTTGCGTATCATTTAATAAGATTCATGAGGCACCCGCCTCATGAGCGTAATGTTTTTACCCCTTCGGCTGATCCCTGCGCCGGTGCAGGCGGTGGTGCTGTCCACGGTGCTGGAGCTGTTCTTCTCCCGCGACGAGAGCCTGGGGCCGCTGCTGGAGGGGCTGGACGGGCGCGTGTTCCGCATCGAGGTGCGCGATACCGGGGCGGTATTCCATATGGGCTTCTCCTCCGGCCGTCCCTGGGTGCACACGGCGCACAGCGGCGAGCCGGACGTGCGCATCGAGGCGACGACGGCCGGCTTCGCCAGGCTCTGCTTCGCGCACGAGGACGCCGACGAGCTGGTGTTCCAGCAGGTGCTGAAGCTGTCCGGCGACACCGAAGCGATGCTGCGCTTCAAGAAGCTCTTGGCCGCCGCCGATATCGACTACGAGCGCGAGCTTCGGGCCGCTTTCGGGGATTATTTCGGTACCCGCGTGGCCGAGGCGGCCCGGGCGCTGCTGGCGGCCGAGGCCAGGATGCGCACGCGCACCGAGGCGGCGGTATCCGGGGCGCTCGCCGGCATGCAGATGCCCGATGAGGCGCGCCTGCAGGCCTGGCAGGCCGGAGTCGAGGAGCTTGGCCGCCATATCTCCCGCGCCAAGGGTCGGGCCACCCGCCTGGAGCACGAGATCGAGCGCCACTTCCCGCCCGCGGCCAAGCCATGAAATGGTTCGGCCGCCTGCGCCAAAGCCTGCGGCTGCTGAAAATCGCACATGTGCTGGCCTCGCACGGACTGGGGGCGCTCGCCGTGCGCCTGCACCTGTTCCGCCCTTACGCCTGGTTCTTCCACCTGTTCATGCGCAGCGAGCTGCCGCGCGAGGCCGGCGCCCAGCTGCGCCGCGTGTTCGAGATGCTGGGCCCGACCTTCATCAAGTTCGGGCAGATGCTGTCCACGCGCGTCGATTTGATGCCGGTCGACGTCGCCGCCGAGCTGAAGAAACTGCAGGACGCGGTGCCGCCCGAGCGCCTCGCCATCATCCGCACGACGCTGGAGCGCGCCTATCGCCGTCCGCTGACCGGCGAGGGCGGCAGCTTCGCCGACTTCGAGGAGATACCGGTGGCCGCCGCCTCGATCGCCCAGGTGCACTTCGCCACCCTGCACGATGGCCGGCAGGTGGCGGTGAAGGTGCGCCGGCCGAGCGTGGAGCGCACCATCGACGCCGATCTCTCCATCCTGCGCATGCTGGCTTCCCTGTTCGAGCGCTATCTGCCGGAATACCGGCGCCTGAGGGCGCCCGAGGTCGTCGAGGAATTCGCGCGGACCATCCGCGAGGAACTGAACCTGCGTGCCGAGGCCTCGCATGCCAGCCGCTTCGCCGACAACCTGGCCGGGGTCGAGGGCGTGCGGGTGCCGGCGGTGGTCTGGGAGCACACCAAGTTCGGGGTGCTGGTCACCGAACGGGTTTCCGGCATTCCGATCGACGAGCGCGACGCCATCCGGGCGGCCGGCCACGACACCCTGCGCCTGTGCGAGCGGCTGGCCACGCTGTTCTTTCATATGGTGTTCGTCGACGGCTATTTCCACGCCGACCTGCATCCGGGCAATATCTTCGTGTCGAAGGGCGGCGACATCCTGCTCGTCGATTTCGGCATCGTCGGGCGCATGGACATCGCCAGTCGCTGCTACCTGGCCGACATGCTGCTGGCCTTTCTGAAGCAGGACTACCGGCGCGTCGCCGAGGTGCACCTGGAGGCCGGCTATATCGCTCCGGACGTCGATCTTTCCGCCTTCGAGGACGCCATGCGCGAGATCGCCGAGCCGATCTTCAACCGCCCCCTGCGCGATATCTCGCTGGCCGAACTGCTGCTGTATCTGTTCGCCGTGACCGAGCGCTTCCAGATGGAGACGCGCCCGGAGCTGTTGCTGCTGCAGAAGACGATGGTGGTCATCGAGGGCGTGGCGCGCGAGCTGGAGCCCCAGGTCAATATCTGGAGCCTGGCGCGCCCGCTGGTGACGTCCTGGGTGGCCGAGAACCTGGGCCCGAAGGCGAGGATCGAGCGCGCCGCCATGGATCTCAAGCGGGGGGCGGCGGCCTGGCTGGCGCTGCCCGACGAGATCACGCGCCTGTTGGCCGAGCGGCCGGCGGCGCCGCCGGCGCAGTCGGGTCCGTCGATGCTGCCGCGTCTGGCCGGCCTGGTGCTGGCGGCGGCGGGCGCGGGACTCCTGGCCTACGGCTGGGGTCGGGCGCCGGGCTGGCAGGAATTGGCCGGTGTGGCGGCGCTGGTCGCCGGCTTTCCGCTCGCGTTGCGTTTGCGGCGCTAGGCGCTAGCCTGCGTCCACGATTGCCATCCGGGGGTTGTATCCGATGAGCCGAGATTACCTTTTTACCAGCGAATCCGTGTCCGAGGGCCATCCCGACAAGGTCGCCGACCAGATTTCCGATGCGGTGCTGGACGCCATCCTGGCCCAGGACCCGAACCCTGAGCATGCGCGCGTGGCCTGCGAGACCATGATCAAGACCGGGGCGGTCATCGTCGGCGGCGAGATCACCACCGAGGCCTGGGTCGATCTCGACCAGCTGGTGCGCGAGGTCGTCTGCGATATCGGTTACACCAGCTCCGACGTCGGCTTCGACGGCTCGACCTGTGCCGTGATGTCGCTGATCGGCAAGCAGTCCACGGACATCGCCCAGGGCGTGGACCGGGAATCGCCGGAGGCGCAGGGCGCCGGCGATCAGGGACTGATGTTCGGCTATGCCACCAACGAGACGGACGTGCTGATGCCGGCAGCGATCACCTATGCCCACCGTCTGGTCGAGCGCCAGTCCGAGATGCGCAAGCAGAAGGTGCTGCCCTGGCTGAGGCCCGACGCCAAGAGCCAGGTGACGCTGCGCTATAGCGCGGGCAAGGTCGTCGGTATTGAGGCCGTCGTGCTCTCGACCCAGCACGATCCCGACATCGATCAGGATCATCTGCGCGAGGCGGTGATGGAGAATATCCTGCTGCCGGTGCTGCCCGAGCAGTGGCTGATGAAGGATACGAAATTCCACATCAACCCGACCGGCAACTTCGTCATCGGCGGCCCGGTCGGCGACTGCGGCCTGACCGGCCGCAAGATCATCGTCGACACCTACGGCGGTGCCGCCCGCCACGGCGGCGGCGCCTTCTCGGGCAAGGATCCGTCCAAGGTCGACCGCTCTGCCGCCTATGCCGCCCGCTATGTGGCTAAGAACATCGTCGCCGCCGGGCTTGCCGACCGCTGCGAAATCCAGGTCTCCTACGCCATCGGCGTGGCCGAGCCGACGTCGATCATGGTCGAGACATTCGGCACCAGCAAGGTGGACGACGCACTCATCGTGCGCCTGGTGCGCGAGCACTTCGACCTGCGCCCCTACGGCATCGCCAAGATGCTGGATCTGGTGCGCCCGATCTACCGCAAGACGGCCGCCTACGGCCACTTCGGCCGTGAGCTCCCGGAGTTCACCTGGGAGCGTACGGACAAGGCCGAGTTGTTGCGCGACGCCGCCGGCCTGTAAGGGCCGACCGAAATCCCCGTTCCCGAGGGGCGCTGCAACAGGCTTAGGTCTGCTAGGCTCGGGACGGAGACATACATAACCGCGCCCGTTCAAGCCAAACCGAACGGAGAATGACCAATGAGCGCACAGATGAAGACGAACAACGACTGCCGTGTGGCGGATATGAGCCTGGCGGACTGGGGTCGCAAGGAGATCCGCATCGCCGAGACGGAGATGCCCGGCCTGATGGCCATCCGCGAGAAATATGCCGCCGAGCAGCCCTTGAAGGGCGCGCGCATCGCCGGCTCCCTGCATATGACCATCCAGACCGCGGTGCTGATCGAGACGCTGACGGCGCTCGGTGCCGAAGTGCGCTGGGCCTCCTGCAATATCTTTTCGACCCAGGATCATGCCGCCGCGGCCATCGCCGCCACGGATGTGCCGGTGTTCGCCTACAAGGGCGAGACGCTCGCCGAGTACTGGGCCTACACCCACCGCATCATGGAATGGCAGGACGGCGGTACCCCGAACATGATCCTCGACGATGGCGGCGACGCCACGCTGCTCGTCATTCTCGGTTCCAAGGCCGAGAAGGACGCCTCGGTGATCGAGGGGCCTGAGAGCGAGGAGGAGGAATACCTGTTCGCCGCCATCAAGGCGAAGCTGGCCGAGGACCCGGGCTTCTATTCGCGCATCAAGGCGAACATCCAGGGCGTGACCGAGGAGACGACGACCGGCGTGCATCGCCTGTACCAGATGGCGGCGAAAGGCGACCTGCCGTTCCCGGCCATCAACGTCAACGATTCCGTCACCAAGTCCAAGTTCGATAACCTCTACGGCTGCCGCGAATCGCTGATCGACGGCATCAAGCGCGCCACCGACGTCATGATCGCCGGCAAGATCTGCGTGGTGCTCGGCTACGGCGATGTCGGCAAGGGCTGCGCCCAGGCCTTCCGTGGCATGGGTGCGACCACCTGGGTTACCGAGATCGATCCGATCTGCGCCCTGCAGGCGGCGATGGAGGGCTACCGCGTGGTGTCCATGGACGAGGCCTGCAAGCTGGGTGACATCTTCGTCACCACCACCGGCAACTACCACGTGATCACCCACGACCATATGGCGGCCATGAAGGACCAGTCCATCGTCTGCAACATCGGCCATTTCGACAACGAGATCGACGTCGCCAGCCTGAAGAAGTACGAGTGGGAGAACGTCAAGCCGCAGGTCGACCAGATCATCTTCCCGGACGGGAAGCGCATCACCCTGCTGGCCGAGGGGCGGCTGGTGAACCTCGGCTGCGCCACCGGCCATCCGAGCTTCGTCATGTCCAATTCCTTCTCCAACCAGACGCTGGCGCAGATCGAGCTGTTCACGCGCGGCGATGCTTACGAGAACAAGGTGTACACGCTGCCCAAGCAGCTGGACGAGGAGGTGGCGCGCCTGCACCTGGCCAAGATCGGGGCCATGCTGACGACGCTGAGCGAGAAGCAGGCGGGCTATATCGGCGTGCCGGTCGAGGGGCCGTACAAGCCGGACCATTACCGCTACTGATGCGCATCGCCGCCCTGCTGCTGTCCCTGTTGCTGGCGGCCCCGGCCTGGGCAGCGGGGGCGGGTGTCCCGGCATCTGCTCCGGCAGAGGCTCCCAAGCCTCATCCGGCGACGGTGCCGGCTGCCCCGGCCGCCGGCCCCGAATCCCCCGATGCCCGTTTCGACAAGACCGGCGACGGACTGGTGGATGCCGCCGACTGGGCGCGCATGACGGAAGCGGAGCGGCGGGCCTATGCGCGTGCCTCGCTGCAGGCGCTGGGCGAGAATCCGGATGCGTTGGTGGGCAAGGGCAAGCAGACCCGGCTCGACCTGTATCTGGATGGGCTGCGTGCGGTCTACCGCTAGCCCTGAGGCCGCAGTTTCTTTATGTTGATTTCGCCTGGGGATGATGGTAGCAATCGCCCCCGAAACGCGGGGGGGCCGGTTTCACAGTGCGATGCCAGGTCCGGGCGACCAGGGCTGTACGGCATCCTCGCCATGCAGGCGCTTATCGCCTGTCTGGGCGGCCTGCTTGCCGGCCTGGTGGCCGGGAAGGGCGCAGTCTTGGCCCTGATCTATGGGGTAGCGCTGATGGGCGCCAATGGCGTCTGGCTGTACCGGGGAATCGAGCGAGCGACTAGGGATGCGGCCGCAGACGGCCAGCACCTGCTTTACCGCTCAGCGGTGTTTCGCTTCCTATTTCTGCTGCTGGCCTTGGGCCTGGCTCATGCAGCGGGTTTGTTTCTGCCTTGGGTGGCGGCGGGTATGTTGGCCGCCCAGGCGATGGTTTATGTATACGGCCTGACCGGGTTCTGGCGCAGCCGGGCCTGAAGAAGACGAGGGGGGACTGCCTTGGCAGCACAGCCGCACAGTGAGGGCATTGCCGGACATCTGCACTACTGGACCTATGTCGTCGACAAGGGCAATCCGTTCATGCGGATCCACCTGGACACCATGACCGTGACGATCCTGATCGCCGCCGCCATGGCGATCTTCTCGTTCTGGCTGAAGGCACGCCTGGTCGAGGGCACGCCGAGCGGCACGCAGAACTTCATCGAGTCCGTGATCGACTTCATCAACCAGACGGTGCGCGACAACTTCCCGGTGCATAACCCGCTGATTGCGCCGCTGGCCATGACCGTGTTCGTGTTCATCCTGCTGTGTAACACCATGGATATCCTTCCTGCCTATCTGATGCTGCATATCGCGCACCTGTTCGGCATCGAGCATTTTCGTCCCGTGCCGACCAACGATTTGAACCTGCCGGCGGCTATGGCCGTGTCGGTATTCATCATGGTGCTGTATTACGAGATGAAGCTGAAGCCGCTGCACTTTTTGAAAGAGCTGCTGCTGGAGCCCTTCGCCAGCCTGCTGCTAGGCGCCAAGAATCCGGTGGTGAAGCTGCTCGGCATCCTGCTCATCCCGATCAATTTGATCCTGAAGATCGTCGAGGAAGTGGCCAAGCCGCTCTCCCTGTCCTTCCGACTGTTCGGCAATATGTTCGCCGGCGAGGTGATCTTCCTGCTGATCGCCTTCCTGCTGCTCAGCGGCGGTCCGGTCGGTAAGTTCTTCGGATTCTTCGTCGGCCTGGGCTGGTCGGCATTCCACCTGTTCATCGGTTTGCTGCAGGCCTTTATCTTCATGATCCTTACCGTGGTGTACCTGTCGATCGCGCACCAGCCGGTGGAGCATTGAGGCCCGGGCAAGACGTTGGCTTGAGTTTGATATTGAATAGTACTGAGGAGTAAAACATGGACGCACATACGATTATCACCGCTGCAACCGCCATCTCGGTGGGCGTGATCCTGGCCGCCGCCGGTCTGGGTTCGGCCATTGGCTGGGGCCTGATCACCTCCAAGACCCTTGAGGGTATCGCACGCCAGCCGGAGATGCGCCCGCAGCTGATGTTCAATATGTTCATCTTCGCCGGCCTGATGGAGTCCTTCCCGTTCATCATCATGGCGTTCGCGCTGTGGTTCCTGTTCGCCAACCCGTTCCTGGGCTAAGACAGGCAAACCTGCGCAAACGTTGTACGGCTTGAGGTGGTCTTATGAGTATTGATCTTACATTCGTCGGCCAGATCATCGTGTTCCTGGCATTGGTCTGGATCCTGGCCAGGAACCTGTACGGCCCGATGAACAACCTGATGGAGGCGCGCGCCAAGCGTATCGCCGATGGTCTGGCGGCCGCCGAGGCCGGCGAAGAGGCCAAGGCCGAGGCCCAGGCCGAGATCGCCGAGGCGCTGAAGTCGGCCAAGGCCAAGGCCCAGGAGATCGTGGCCGCGGCCGAGAAGCGTGCCGCCGAGATCCACGAGGAATCCGTGAACAAGGCTCGCGGCGAGGCCGAGCAGATCGTTTCCGGTGCCCGCGAGGAGATCAATGCCGAGCTGGGCCGCGCCCGCCAGGCGCTGCGCCAGGAGATCGCCGATCTCGCCATCTTGGCCGCCGAGCGCGTCGTCGAGTCCGAGCTGGATGCCAGCCGTCACGGCAAGCTGATCGAGGGCATCGTCAGCAAGGGTTTCGGTAACGCATGAGAACGCAGCAGATCTCCCGCCGCTACGCCTCCGCCCTGTTCGAACTCGAGCAGGAGGGGGCGGGAAACCGCCCCGCGCTGGAGAAGCTGGCCGCCGTCGTGGACCTCGGCGAGGTACGCGCGGTGCTGGCCAACCCCGGTTACCCGGCCGGCCTGAAGGCCTCGGTGCTGGAGAAGGCGGCGGGCAAGCTGCCGGCTGCGATGCAGCGCCTGGTGGCTTTGCTCTGCGAGCGGGGCAAGGCGGAGCTTTTGCCCGAGATCGCCGAGCTGTTCGAACAGATGGTGCGCCAGGCCGAGAGCGAGGTGGAGGCCGAAGTCGTCTCCGCCGTGGCTCTGAGCGAGGCGCAACAGAAGGGTTTGGCCAAGGTGCTGGGCGCCAGTGCCGGCCGCAGCGTGCGCCTGAAGGTGCGTGAGGATAAGCACATCCTGGGCGGGCTCGTCGTCCGCATCGGGGACAGGCTGATCGATGTTTCGGTGCGTTCCCGCCTCGAGGCCCTGAAGCGGGCCATGGCGGCATAACCGATTTGACGAATTCATAAGGCTTTGAGGTAAGAAGATGAAGCTCGATACCGCAGAAATCAGTTCAATCATCAAAGAGCAGATCAAGGGCTTTGAGGCATCGGCCTCCGACGCCAACATCGGCCAGATCATTTCGGTCGCCGACGGCGTGGCCCTGGTGTATGGCCTGTCCGGCGCCATGGCCGGCGAGATGCTCGATTTCCCGGGAGATACCATCGGCATGGTGTTGAACCTCGAGGAGGACTGCGTCGGTGCCGTCATCTTCGGCCCCTGTGAGCACCTGCGCGAGGGCGACCAGGTCAAGTGCACCGGCAACATCTTCCAGGTTCCGGTCGGCCCCGGCCTGAAGGGTCGCGTCGTCAACCCGATTGGACAGCCGATCGACGGCAAGGGCCCGATCGAGGCTGCCGGTTACGATGCCATCGAGAAGATCGCCCCGGGCGTCATCGAGCGCAAGTCGGTGGACCAGCCGCTGCAGACCGGCATCAAGGCCATCGACTCCATGGTCCCGGTCGGCCGCGGCCAGCGTGAGCTGATCATCGGCGATCGCCAGACCGGCAAGACCGCCATTGCCATCGATACCATCATCAACCAGGCCGCCACCGGCGTCACCTGCGTCTATGTCGCCATCGGCCAGAAGGCCTCGACGGTGGCCACCGTGGTGCGTACGCTGCGCGAGCACGGTGCCCTGGAAAACACCATCATCGTCTCCGCCTCGGCCTCCGAAGCGGCGGCGCTGCAGTACATCGCCCCGTATTCCGGCTGCACCATGGGCGAGTACTTCCGCGATCGCGGCGAAGATGCGCTGATCGTTTATGACGACCTGACCAAGCAGGCCTGGGCCTACCGCCAGGTGTCGCTGATTCTGCGCCGCCCGCCGGGCCGCGAAGCCTATCCGGGCGATGTGTTCTACCTGCATTCCCGCCTGCTGGAGCGCGCCTCCCGTGTGGACGAGCGTTATGTCGAGGCCTTCACCAAGGGTGAGGTCAAGGGCAAGACCGGTTCGCTGACGGCGCTGCCGATCATCGAGACGCAGGAGGGCGACGTGTCCGCCTTCGTGCCGACCAACGTCATCTCCATTACCGACGGCCAGATCTTCCTGGAAACCGGTCTGTTCAACGCCGGTCAGCGCCCTGCCATCAACGCCGGCCTGTCCGTGTCCCGCGTCGGCGGTGCGGCCCAGACCAAGGCCATGAAGAAGGTCGGCGGTGGCCTGCGCCTGGACCTGGCCCAGTACCGCGAGCTGGCGGCCTTCGCCCAGTTCGCCTCCGATCTGGACGAGGCCACCCGCAAGCAGATCGAGCGCGGCAAGCGCGGTACCGAGGTGCTGAAGCAGAACGAGAACAGCCCGATGAGCGTGGCTGAGATGACCGCCATTCTGTACGCGCTGAACAATGGCGACCTGGACGACGTGCCGGCCAACAAGATCACCGCCTTCGAGAAGGGCTATATGGCCTTCCTGGGTTCGCAGCATGCGTCGCTGATCGATGGCCTGAACGCCAATCCGGCGCTGTCCGACGAAGTTGTCGAGGGTCTGAACAAGGCGATCGCCGCGTTCAAGTCCACCGGCACTTACTAAGGGGTTATAAGTGGCTTCAGCCAAGGAGATTCGCGGCCAGATCAAGGCCATCCAGAACACGGCCAAGATCACCAAGGCCATGGAAATGGTGGCTGCCTCGAAGATGCGCAAGGCCGAGGAAAGCGTTATGGCTTCGCGTGCCTATGCCGAGGGTATCGCCCGCATCGTCGCCAACCTGATGCAGGCACATCCGGAGTATCGCCATCCGTTCATCGTGCCGCGCGATGGGGTCAAGCGCGTCGGTCTGATCATGATCAGCACCGACAAGGGCCTGTGCGGGCCGCTGAACACCAATGCCTTCAAGTCCGCAGTGGCGCTGATGAAGGACAAGGGCCAGCCGTTCGAGATGTATACCATTGGCCGTCGCGCCAGCTTGTTCGTGCGCCGCATCGGCGGCGACATCAAGGGCATCGCCGATAATATCCCGGATAGCCCAGAACTGAAGGACATCCTCGGCGTCGTGACGCTGGGCATGGAGCGCTATCTGGCAGGCGAGATCGACGAACTGCATCTGGTGTTCAACGAGTTCGTCAACACCCTGACCCAGACACCGACGACGGTGCAGCTGCTGCCCTGCCCGGCTCCGACCGAGGTTAAACATCCCGGCTACTGGGATTACCTCTACGAGCCGGACAGCCGCGAGGTTCTGGATCAGCTGATGCGCCGATACATCGAGTCCCTGGTGTTCCACGGCGTGCTTGAGAACAAGGCCTGCGAGCAGTCTGCGCGCATGGTGGCGATGAAGAGCGCCACCGACAATGCCAAGGAGATCGTCAACGATCTGCGCATTACATACAACAAGGCGCGTCAGGCGGCGATCACACAGGAGCTGGCTGAGATCTGCGCCGGCGCCAGTGTCGCCCAGTAATTAACGTATCGATTGTCTTAGAGAGGTAGAGCGATGAGCGTAGGAAAAATCGTGCAGGTGATCGGTCCCGTCGTGGACGTCCGTTTCGCCACCGGGGAACTGCCCGAGATCTACAACGCCCTTAAGCTGGCGAATCCGAAGCTGACGCTGGAGGTGCAGCAGCACCTGGGCGACAGGACGGTGCGCGCCATTGCCATGGGCGCCACCGACGGCCTCAGCCGCGGTATGGAAGTCGAGGACACCGGTGCCCACATCAAGGTGCCGGTCGGCAAGGCTACGCTCGGACGTATCATGAATGTGCTGGGCGAGGGCATCGACTTCGACGGCGAGGACGTGCCGTCCGAGGATCGCTGGGGTATTCATCGCGCCGCCCCGGCCTTCGACGAGTTGGCCCCGGCCCAGGAGATCCTGGAAACCGGCATCAAGGTCATCGACCTGATGGCTCCGATTGCCAAGGGCGGCAAGGTCGGCCTGTTCGGCGGTGCCGGCGTGGGCAAGACCGTCAACATGATGGAGCTGATCAACAACATCGCCAAGGCACACGGCGGCTACTCCGTGTTCGCCGGTGTGGGCGAGCGTACCCGCGAGGGCAACGACTTCTACTACGAGATGAAGGAATCGAAGGTTCTGGACAAGGTGGCGCTGGTCTACGGCCAGATGAACGAGCCTCCGGGCAACCGCCTGCGCGTCGCCCTGACCGGCCTGACCATGGCCGAGTACTTCCGCGACGAAGGCCGCGACGTGCTGATTTTCATCGACAACATCTACCGCTACTCGCTGGCCGGTGTGGAGGTGTCCGCACTCTTGGGCCGCATGCCGTCCGCGGTGGGCTACCAGCCGAACCTGGCCGAGGAGATGGGCCGCCTGCAGGAGCGCATCGCCTCCACCAAGGTCGGTTCGATCACCTCCGTGCAGGCCGTGTACGTGCCGGCGGACGATTTGACCGACCCGGCGCCGGCCACGACCTTCGCGCACCTGGACTCCACCATCGTGCTGTCCCGCCAGATCGCCGAGCTCGGCATCTACCCGGCCGTGGATCCGCTGGATTCCACCAGCCGCCAGCTGGACCCGAAGATCATCGGCATCGAGCACTACGATGTGGCCCAGAACGTGCAGAAGACGCTGCAGCGCTACAAGGAGCTGCAGGATATCATCGCCATCCTGGGCATGGACGAGCTGAACGACGAGGACAAGCAGGTGGTGTCCCGCGCCCGCAAGGTGCAGCGCTTCCTGTCGCAGCCCTTCCACGTGGCCGAGGTGTTCACCGGTTCCCCGGGCGTATACTGCAAGCGCGACGACACCATCCGTGCCTTCAAGGGCATTCTGGCTGGTGAGTACGATCACTTGCCGGAGCAGGCCTTCTACATGGTCGGTTCCATCGAGGAGGCCGTGGTCAAGGCCGAGAAGATGGCGGCCAAAGCCTGATGGCCGCGAAGATTGCGGTCCTGGTGGCCACCGCCGAGCGCGAGGTCTACCGCGGCGAGGCCGACATGCTGGTCGCCCCGGGTCGTGCCGGCGAGCTCGGCATCCTGCCCAAGCATTCGCCGCTGCTGGCGGCGCTGATGCCCGGTGAGCTGCGCGTGAGCAACGGGGAAGAGGTGGACGAGGTGTTCATCTCCGGCGGCTTCATGGAGGTGCAGCCGGACATGATCACGGTGCTGGCCGACTCGGCCGAGCGCGCCGTCGATCTGGACGAGGCACAGGCTGCGGCGGTCGCCCGCGAGGCGGAGTCGCTGCTGGAGCAAAGAAACGGCGACGTCGATCTGGCCATGGCCGAGGCGGAGCTGGCCATCGCCACCGCCCGTATCGCCTGGCTGAGGAAGAAAAAGAAGCACTGATCGCACCCGATCACGAAGAAGGCTGCCTGCGGGCGGCCTTTTTTTTGCCTGCCCGGGCGTGACGGCGCACACAAAGCTTGCCTCCCTTGGCCGCTAACATGGCCGGTGTTGCGCTTTGCAAGGCATGCGGCTTGTGTCAGCCTGTCGTATCCATTTCAAAGTGTGGAGGAGCAATGGTTGCGCCGCTTCATCATCCCGATCTTCAGGTCTGCGTGCTGGCTGCCGGCCAGGGCAAGCGCATGCGTTCCGCCCGGCCCAAGGTGCTGCACAAGGTGCTGGGCAAGGCCATGATCGATTATGTGCTGCATACGGTGGAGGAGCTGGGTCCTCACGGCATCGCCGTCGTCACCGGCCATGGCAGCGACGTCGTACGCGCCCATATCGGGCAGCCGGCGAACCTCGAATGGGTGATCCAGGACAAACAGCTCGGCACCGGCCATGCGGTGAAGCAGGCCGAACAGGTGATCAAGAACGTGCGCGACGTGTTGATCGTCTGCGGCGACACGCCGCTGCTCACCAGCGATACCCTGGTGAGCCTGCTGCGGGCGCATGCGGACGGCGGAGCGGAGGTGACGGTGCTTACCGCCTTCCCCGCCGATTCCACCGGTTACGGGCGCGTGATCCGCGATGCTGCAGGTGAGTTGACGGCCATCGTCGAACAGCGCGATGCTAGCGAGGATCAGCGGCAGATCAGCGAGGTCAGCAGCGGCATCTATTGCGTGCGTCGCGACGCCCTGTTCAAGCTTCTGCACCAGGTCGAGAACGGCAATGCCCAGGGCGAGTACTACCTGCCGGACATCGTGCCGATCGCCCTGAAGGACGGCTATCGGGTCAACTCGATCTGCATGGAGGACGATAGCGAGATGCTCGGGGTCAACGACCGGGCGCAGCTGGCGACGGTCGAGGCCATCATGCAGGCGCGCATCGTCCGTGACTGGCAACTGGCCGGGGTCACCATCGAGCAGCCCTCTACCGTGCGCATCGAGGCCAATGCCCTGATCGGTACGGATACCGTCATCCATGCCGGCACCCAGGTGCTCGGCTCCACCCATATCGGCGACGACTGCGAGATCGGCCCGTACGCGGTGCTGCAGGATGCCTGGCTGGACGACGGCACCACGGTGTACGCCTTCTCGCATATCCAGCAGGCCAGCGCCGGCATGGGCTCCAGGATCGGGCCGTTCGCGCGCCTGCGTCCGGAGGCCAAGCTCGACGAGCATGTGCACATCGGCAACTTCGTCGAGATCAAGAAGTCCGTGGTCGGGCGCGGCAGCAAGGTCAACCACCTGAGCTATATCGGCGATACCACGATGGGCCAGGGCTGCAACATCGGCGCCGGCAGCATCACCTGCAACTACGACGGTGCCAACAAGCATGCCACCAATATCGGCGACCGTGTGTTCGTCGGTTCGGATACCAAGCTGATCGCGCCGGTGTCGGTCGGCGACGATGCCACCATCGGCGCCGGCAGCATCATCACCCGCGACGTGGTGCCCGGCGGCCTGACGCTGTCGGCCCGGCCCGACCAGCGGCATGTGGCCGGCTGGCAGCGGCCGGCGAAGAAAGTGGGCTGATCCATGTGCGGTATCATCGGGGCGCTGGCAACAAGGCCAGTACAGGATATCCTGCTCGCAGCCCTCAGGCGCATGGAATACCGTGGCTACGACAGCGCCGGTATCTGCACCCTGGATGACGGCGACCTGCACTGCCTCAAGCGCCCCGGCAAGCTGGATGTGCTGGCCCAGGCCCTGACGGCAACGCCGCTGCCCGGAAACCTCGGCATCGGCCATACCCGCTGGGCCACGCACGGGGTGCCCAACGAGATCAACGCCCACCCGCACCGCACCGACACCGTGGCCACCGTGCACAACGGCATCATCGAGAATTACGCGGATTTGCGCCACGAGCTGACGGCGGCCGGGGAGCATTTCGCCTCGGATACCGATAGCGAGGTGGTGCCGGTGCTGCTGGACGCCCTGTTGAGATGCACCGACGACCCCGTGGTCGCCTGGCACCAGGCCCTGGGCAGGTTGGAGGGGGCATATGCGCTGGCGACCCTGGTGCGCGGCGCCCCGGAGCAGCTCTGGTTCGCGCGCAAGGGCAGCCCGTTGCTGCTGGCACGCGGCCAGGGGCTCGTCATGGTGGCCTCCGACGCGCTGGCGGTGGCGGGACTCGCCGACGAGGTCGCCTACCTGCAGGACGGCGAGTGGGGAGTGGCAGGTCTTACGGACTGCCGGGTGTTCGATGCGGGCGGGGCACCGGTGGAACTGGCCTGGCGGCCGATGCCGGATATCCGCGCCGCCGGCGACAAGGGTGGCTTCGACCATTACATGGAAAAGGAGATCCACGAACAGCCGGAAGTGCTCTCCGCCATCCTCGATGCCTATGCGGAGGCAGACGGCATCCGCTTCCCGGAGGCCACGGCGCTGGCCGAGGCTCCTCTTCCCGAGCGCATCGTCATGGTCGCTTGCGGCACCTCTTACCATGCGGCGCTGACGGCGCGTTACTGGCTGGAGCGCTACCTGAAGATCCCGGTCGAGGTCGACGTGGCCTCCGAATACCGCTACCGCGACCCGGTGATCGGGCCGAATACCTGGCTGGTGACCCTGTCCCAGTCCGGCGAGACGGCCGACACCCTGGAGGCGCTGCGCCTGTTCAAGGCCAAGACCCCGGACAACCTGGCGCTGACGTTATGCAATGTGGCGTCCTCCTCGCTGGCACGCGAGTCCGACGCCGTCATCCAGCTGCATGCCGGCCCGGAGATTGGCGTGGCCTCGACCAAGGCCTATACGGCGCAGCTGATGGCCCTGGCGCTGTTCTCGCTGATGATGGCAAAAAGGGCAGGGGCCATGGACGCGGCGGCACTGGGCGCGCACCTGCATGCGCTGCATCGCGCCGTGGCCGATATCCGCGTGTTCCTAGATCGGCAGCGGCCGGCCATCGCGGCGGTGACCGGGCTGTTCCAGGACGCCGTCGGTGCCCTGTTCCTGGGCCGCGGTCCCTGCTATCCGCTGGCGCTGGAGGGGGCGCTGAAGCTCAAGGAGATCTCCTACCTGCATGCCGAGGGCTATGCGGCCGGGGAGATGAAGCATGGCCCCATCGCCCTGATCGACGCCAGCCTGCCGGTGGTGGTGATCGCGCCCAGGCAGTACAACCTGGACAAGGTGTTGTCGAACCTGCAGGAGGTGCAAGCCAGGGGTGCGCGCATCATCCTGATCACCGATATGGAGGCTGCGGATTGCCCGTCGGGCATGAGCGGCCTGATCCACATCGCCGAGGGCGACTACTTCAGCGCCCCATTGCTGGTGGCCGTACCGCTGCAGCTGATCGCCTACGGGGTGGCCAGGGCCAGGGGCACGGATGTCGACCAGCCGCGCAACCTGGCCAAGTCGGTGACGGTCGAATGAGCGCGCCCATGGCGATCAGCGGCGCCACCAAGGTGTACGGCATCATCGGCCATCCGGTGGCGCACTCGCTATCGCCGCTGTTCCAGGCCGAATTCTTCCGCCAGTTCGCCATCGATGGCGTCTATGTGCCCTTCGCCGTCGAGCCGGCCCGGCTCGACCTTGCCCTGGACGGGCTCTCGGCCATCGGGGTCGAGGGCTTCAATGTGACGGTGCCGCACAAGGAGGCGGTGCATGTGCATTTGGGCGGCGATGCCGATGCCGTGGCCATCGGGGCCGTGAATACCGTGCGGCGCGCCGATGGCGGTTGGGAGGCGACGAACACCGACTGGCGCGGCTTTACCGGCGTGCTCGAGGGCCTGGGCATCGATGCTGGAGCAGGCGAGGCGCTGGTGTTCGGCGCCGGCGGTACGGCGCGTGCCGCCATCCATGCCCTGGCGCTGGCCGGCACCCCGCTCATCCACCTGTGCAACCGTAGCCAGGACCGCCTGGAGGCCTTGCTCACCCATGCCCAAGAGAAGTATCCCGGCACGCGCTTCACATCCGTGGCCTGGGAGCAGTCGGCGGTGACGGCGGTGGCGGCGGCATGCCCCGTTGCCATCAACACCACGAGCATCGGCCTCGACGAGAATCCCGGCCCGTTCCCGTTCCAGCTGGTGGGCGAGGGTGTGGCCATCGATGCCGTTTATGCCAGGGACGCTGCCACCCCGTTCGGGGCTGCGGCGGGCGAACGGCTCGCCGTCGACGGTCTGCCCATGCTGGTGGCACAGGGGGCCGAATCCTTCGCCTTCTGGTTCCCCGGCCATACGCCGGATCGTCTGTCCGCCCTGCGCTGGCTGGAGCGCCGTCTGGGGCGCGCCGAGGCCCCGGTATGCTGGCGGCAGCCATGAAAAACACCCGCCTCGGGGATATCCTGGTCCGCTTCAAGCACATCACGCCGGAGCAGCTGGAGGCGGCCCGGCGCGAGATGCGGCTGCAGGGCCATGCCCTGACGGCGCAGATCGTGAAGATGGGCCTGTTCAGCGAGGAGGATCTGGCGTCCACCATCGCCAAGACCTTCGGCCGCCCGCTCGTCGACCTGGAGGGGATCGAGGTGCCGAGTGACCTGGCCAAGCTGTCGATGGACGTGTTGCGCAAGAACGCGGTGCTGCCGGTGCAGCGCAAGGGCAGCGTGCTGACGCTGGCCGTCGCCGATCCCTATGATATCAACGGCCTGGACGAGATCGCCTTCATCAGCGGCTGCCAGGTCGACGTGGTTATCGTGCGCGAGAGCCAGCTGCAGGCGCGGCTCGAGGCCCTGTCCGAGGCGGAGGACCGCCTGGAGGAGGTGATCCTCGATCTCGGCATCAACGACATGGAGGTGGTGGAATCCGCCGAGGAAGCGATCGACGAGCATACACTGACCGCCGAGACCGAGGCCGCCCCGGTCGTCAAACTGGTGAACCTGATCCTGCTCGACGCCATCAAGCGCGGGGCCTCGGATATCCACATGGAGCCGTACGAGAAGACGCTGCGCGTGCGCTACCGCATCGACGGCGTGCTGCACGAGATCATGCGTCCGCCGCTGAAGATGAAGGAGGCCATCGTCTCGCGCGTGAAGATCCTGGCGCGCCTCGATATTGCCGAGCGCCGCCTGCCCCAGGACGGGCGCATCAAGCTGCGCCTGTCCAAGGCCAAGACGGTGGACTTCCGCGTGTCGGTGCTGCCGACGCTGTTCGGCGAGAAGGTGGTGATGCGCCTGCTCGATCCCTCCAATCTGATGCTGGACATGGTGAAGCTCGGCTACGATGCGCAGGAACTGGCCTGGTTCAAGCATGCCATCCACCAGCCCTACGGCATGGTGCTGGTCACCGGCCCCACCGGTTCGGGCAAGACGGTCAGCCTGTACTCGGCCGTGTCCGAGCTGAACCAGCCGGGCATCAACATCTGCACCGCCGAGGACCCTGTCGAGTTCAACTTCATGGGCATCAACCAGGTCAATGTGCGCCCGGAGATCGGCCTGGACTTCCCGGCGGTGCTGCGCTCCTTCCTGCGCCAGGATCCGGACATCATCCTCGTCGGCGAGATCCGCGATCCGGAGACGGCGGCGATCGGCATCAAGGCAGCGCTGACCGGCCATCTGGTGCTGGCCACCCTGCACACCAACGATGCGCCGTCGGCGATGGTGCGCCTGACCAATATGGGCATCGAGTCCTTCCTTGTCGGTTCGGCGGTGAACCTGGTGACGGCCCAGCGCCTGGCGCGTCGGAACTGTGCGGCCTGCGCGCAGCCGGTGGAGCTGCCGCGCCAGGCCCTGATCGACGCCGGCGTGCCGGCCGCCGAGGCCGAGGACTATAGGGTCATGCAGGGGCGGGGCTGCAGCGAATGCAACGGCACCGGCTACAAGGGGCGCACCGGCATCTACCAGGTGATGCCGGTGTTCGAGGAGATTCGCCAGGCGGTTTACGCCGGCAGAAACACGGACGAGATCAACGAAATCGCCGTGTCGATGGGGGTCAAGACCCTGCGCATGACGGCGCTGGATAAGGTGAAGGGCGGGGAGATCTCGCTCGAGGAATGTCTGAGGGTAACGGTGGCAGACTGATGGCGATATTCGTATGGCATGGGAAGACCCGTTCGGGACAGCAGCGCAGCGGCGAGATGGAGGCGGCGAACAAGGATATCGCCAACGCCACGCTGCGCCGACAGGGGCTGGTCGACATCAAGGTCAGGAAGAAGCCTACCGAGATCAAGCTGTTCTCGGAGAAGGTCACCGACAAGGACATCACGATCTTCTTCCGCCAGCTGTCGACGATGATCAACGCCGGGCTGCCGCTGGTGCAGTGCTTCGAGCTGGCCGAGAATGGGTCGGAGAAGAAAGCGATGGGAGAACTCTTGCGCAAGGTGCGCCTGGAGCTCGAATCCGGCAGCCCGCTCGGCGAGAGCCTGCGCAAGTTCCCCAAGCGCTTCGATCGCCTGACCTGTTCGCTGGTGCAGGCCGGCGAGCAGGGCGGTGTGCTCGACACCGTGCTGCTCAGGCTTTGCGCCTACAAGGAAAAGGCCATGGCGCTGAAGAGCAAGATCAAATCGGCCATGGTCTACCCGGTGTCGATTATCTTCGTCGCCTTCATCGTCACGGCGGTGCTGATGATCTTCGTCATCCCCGTGTTCGCGAACATGTTCTCCAGCTTCGGGGCGGAGTTGCCGGGGCCGACGAAGGTGACCATCGCCATCTCCGATGGCTTCGTGAAGTACTGGTACCTGGTGTTCGGCGCCCCGGTGGCGCTGGTACTCGGCCTGCGCACCATGTACGGCACGCCGCAGGGCCGTTTCCAGCTCGACAAGATGCTGCTGAACCTGCCGGTGCTCGGCGATGTGCTGCGCAAGGCGGCGGTGGCGCGCTTCTGTCGCACCTTCTCGACCCTGATCGCCGCCGGTGTGCCGATCCTGGAGGCGCTGGACACGGTGGCGGAGACGGCCGGTAATATGGTCGTCGAGCGGGCTGTCGGCGCCTCCAAACTGTCGATCAGCCAGGGCCAGACGCTGACGGCGCCGTTGGTGGAAAGCCGCGTGTTTCCGCTGATGGTGACGCAGATGATCTCGATCGGCGAGCAGACCGGTACCCTGGAGAGCATGCTGAGCAAGATCGCCGACTTCTACGAGGAGGAGGTCGATACCGCGGTGGACGGCATGACAGCGCTGATGGAACCGATGATCATGGCCTTCCTCGGCGTCGTCATCGGCGGCCTGGTGATCTCCATGTATTTGCCGATCTTCCAGATGGCCTCGGTGGTCGGTGGCAGCTAGATGCCCGGCCTGAGTCTCGAGGCGGTGGGCGCATGCTGATAAGTCTTGCCGCCGGGCTGTTCGGCCTGGTGTTCGGCAGCTTCGCCAATGTCTGCGTGTACCGCATCCCGCGCGGCGAGTCGGTGGCGTACCCGGCTAGCCGCTGCCCTACCTGCGGCCATGCCATCGCCTGGTACGACAACATCCCGGTGCTCTCCTGGCTATGGCTGGGCGGCCGCTGCCGCCACTGTACGGCGCCGATTTCCCGGCGCTATCCGCTGCTGGAGCTGGCGATGGGTGCCAGCTGGGCAGGGCTGGCCTGGTATCTGGGTCCGACGCCACAGCTTGTGACGGCGCTGGTGCTCGTGAGCCTGCTGTGGGTGCTGACGCTGATCGACCTCGAAACCGGGCTGCTGCCCGATGTGCTGACGCTACCGGGCATCGCCGTGGGGCTCGCCCTCAGCGCTTGGGCCGGCGATGTCGTCGCCTCGCTGATCGGTGCCGTGGCCGGCTATGGCGTATTCTGGCTCGTGGCCAAGGTCTTCCTGCTGATGACCAAGCGGGAGGGCATGGGCTATGGGGATTTCAAGCTGCTGGCCATGTTGGGCGCCTTCCTGGGCTGGCAGGCGCTGCCGTTCATCGTGCTGGTCTCCTCGCTCACCGGTGCCGTCGGCGGCGGCCTGTACCTGGGGCTGAGCCGCCGTGGCATGCGTGCCGCCATCCCCTACGGGCCGTTTCTGGCGGTGGCGGGGGTGGTCTGGCTGCTGTGGGGTGAGCAGGCCACGCGCTGGTATGCCGGCGTGGCGGGGGGCTGAGTGGGTGGGACCCTGATGGGAGGCCGGCCTTGGGTGGTCGGGCTGACCGGCGGTATCGGCAGCGGCAAGAGCGCGGTGGCTGCCATGCTCGCAGAGCTCGGGGTACCGGTGCTGGATCTGGATGCTGTCGGGCATGCCGTGCTGATGACGCATGCCGGGGTGCGTCAGGCGCTGGTGGATGCCTTCGGGGCGGAGGTGCTTCAGCCCGACGGTAGTCCGGATCGCGGGCGGCTGGGGCAAGTGGCGCTGGCCAGCGAGGCCGGTTCGCGCCGGCTCGGGACCATCGTCCACCCGCATATCTGGCGCGAGGCCGAGGCCTGGGTGGTCTGCCAGCGGGCGCCGTATGTGGTCATCGAGGCCTCGGTGTTGATCGAGTCCGGTGCCACGGGGCGTGTGGATTATCTGGTGGCGGTGTTGGCGGATATGGAGGCTCGCCGCCGCCGCACCGTAGCGCGTCAGCGCCAGAGCGATGCGGATTTCGAGCGCATCGTCGCCCGCCAGTGCCATGATGCCGATCGCCGGCGCCTGGCCGATCGCATCCTTGCCAACGACGGGGATATGGCGTCGCTCGGCCGTGAGGTGGCGTCGCTACATGCCGAGCTTACGGCCGCGGCCGAGGCAGCCATGCGTTGACATGGAGGACGTGCCTGTGTTAGCAATGGGTCTGTTCCCGCCGCTGGTGGGGGCGCCTTTTTCAACCATACATCCTGATTCACCCGCCCGAAACGCAATGCAGGGTTCGGCGCGCATGTCCGCCTTTCCGTCCAGCGTATACCTTGGGGAGATAACATGAGTTCTGAACAAGTTGCAGAGATGGAGACCAGCGCTGCCGGAGCCGAGCAGCCGAAGCCGGCCAAGCGGCGCGGCCGCCGGCGCAAGGCCGAGGCGGAGCCCGCCCCGGCCCACGAGGCCGAGACCACGGCACAGGGCGGCGGCGAGGCTGCGATCCCCGAGGCTGACGAGGAGCCGCAGCGCGACGAGCCGCAGCGCGGTCGCGGTCGCCAGCGTTTCAACAACAACGAGAAGGGCAACGGCAACAAGCACCGAGGCCAGGATAACCGAGGCCAGGACAACCGAGGCCTGGAGGGCGGGGACGACGAGTACATCTCCGACGAGATGGCCGGGGTCACCATGCACCTGCGCGAGGTCAATGCCATGAGCCCGACCGAGCTCTTGGCCAAGGCCGACTCGCTCGGCATCGACAATGCCGCCGGTATGCGCAAGCAGGAACAGGTGTTCGCCATCCTGAAGGCGCACGCCCAGCGTGGCGGCACCCTGTACAGCGAGGGCGTGCTGGAGATCCTGCCCGACGGTTACGGTTTTTTGCGCTCGGTGGAGGCCAATTACCTGTCTGGCGCCGACGATATCTACGTCTCGCATAACCAGATGCGCCGCTACTGGCTGCGCAAGGGTGATACCGTGGCCGGCGAGATCCGCATGCCGCGCAAGGGCGAGCGCTATTTCGCCCTGAAGACGGTCGATCTGACCAACGGAGAGGCACCGCAGGTGGCGCGCACCAAGGTGCTGTTCGATAACCTGACGCCGCTGTACCCGCAAGAGCGCCTGACCATGGAACTCGAGGACCCGACCAACCGGGATATGACCGGCCGCGTCATCGACCTGGTGGCGCCGATCGGCAAGGGCCAGCGCGCCCTGCTGGTAGCGCCGCCCCGCACCGGCAAGACCATGATGATGCAGTCGATCGCGCATTCGATCGAACACAACCATCCGGACGTCACCCTGATTGTGCTTTTGATCGATGAGCGTCCGGAGGAGGTCACCGACATGAAGCGCTCGGTCAAGGGCGAGGTCGTTTCCTCGACCTTCGACGAGCCGGCGCAGCGCCACGTGCAGGTCTCCGAGATGGTCATCGAGAAGGCCAAGCGCCTGGTGGAGCACGGCAAGGATGTGGTGATCCTGCTCGACTCGATCACGCGGCTGGCCCGCGCCTATAACACGGTGGTGCCGTCCTCCGGCAAGATCCTGTCCGGCGGCGTGGATTCCAATGCCCTGCACCGCCCGAAGCGCTTTTTCGGCGCGGCGCGCAATATCGAGGGCGGCGGCAGCCTGACCATCATCGCCACCGCACTCGTCGACACCGGCAGCAAGATGGACGAGGTGATCTTCGAGGAGTTCAAGGGCACGGGTAATATGGAGATCAAGCTGGAACGCAAGCTCGTGGACAAGCGCGTGTTCCCGGCCATCGACATCGCCCCGTCCGGCACCCGCAAGGAAGAGCTGCTGACCGATCGCGATACGCTGCAGAAGATCTGGATCCTGCGTAAGATCCTGTCGCCGATGGGTACCGTCGATGCCATGGAATTCATGCTCGACAAGCTGTCCAAGACCAAGAACAACGCCGAGTTCTTCGAACGCATGAACCAGTAGCGGTAAGGCCGTTCTCATGCCCATGCGGGTGGAGAACCAGAACCCCTTCAGCCTGATCGGCAAAGGCCTGCTGCTGCTTCTGCTCGCCTACTGGAGCGTTCGTTTCATCATCTCGCCGATGGCTGCGAATGCGGCCGGCGAGAGCTTTCTGCACCTGGTGAACCTGCCTTTCCATGAGGCCGGCCACATCCTGTTCCGGCCGTTTCCGGCCGTGCTCACCTCGCTGGGCGGCAGTCTGGGTCAGCTGATGATGCCGGCGATCTGTTTCTTCGTGCTGCTGTTCAGGACGCGCGATGCCTTCGGGGCGTCGGTCTGCCTGTGGTGGTTCGGTGAGAACTTCCTCGATATCGCACCCTACATCGATGATGCACGCCGCCTGTCCCTGCCACTTCTCGGTGGCAACTTTGGCGATGCTTCCCCGTACGGTTTCCACGACTGGCAGTTCATCCTGACCGAGACGGGACTTCTGGCCTACGATTACCGCATCGCGGCGGTCGTCAAGGGTATCGGGGTGCTGGTGATGCTGGGATCGCTGGCCTTGGCCCTGGTGTTGCTGCTCAGGCCTGTGGCGGCAACGGCACGGTGAGGTGCCCCACGAGTACGGCCACCGTCGGCGAGCAGTAGTGCCACCGGGGTGAGTGCGCATCGCTGATCCAGGCCGTGCGCGCGCCGAGGCTGGCGGCGGCGGCCAGGTTGTCGGCCATGTCGTCGATGACGATGGCGCGTGCCGGCTCGGTGCCCTCGCGGGCGAGCAGTATGCCCAGGGTTTCGGGGCAGGGCTTGGGCTGGTAATCGTTGAAACGGATATCGTAGATCGCATCGAAATGGCCGCGGATATCCAGCGCCGTGAGCACGCGCTCGGCATGCTCACGGGTGCCGTTCGTGTGGATCACCTTGCGCCCCGGCATGGCGGCGAGCGCCGCATCCAGTTCCTTATCCTCCGACAGCAGGCCATCGACGCCGATGTCGTGTACCTCGTGCAGGAAACCCTCCGCATCGATGCCGTGATGCAGCATCAGCCCGCGCAGCGTCGTGCCGTAGCGATCCCAGTAGGTCCGTCTGAGCCGGTTGGCCTCGGCCTCATCCACCGACAGATTCTGCACGATGAAGTGGTTCATGCGCGCATCCATGCGTGCGAATACCCCGGAGCTGGCGCGGTACAGCGTGTTGTCCAGGTCGATGACAGCCAGATCGAAGCCCATACCCCATTGTGCGGCCGCGGCCGCGGCCCCGTCAACGCCGGGGCTGCTGCGAGAAGTCGAAGGCGTTGAGCAGGTTGTGGGCATGTGCATCGCGGCCGGTCAGCGGTGCCAGGTCCCAGCGCGACTCGATGAAGCGCAGGATCGAGGTCGTGTCGTATTCGGTGTGATCGATGTAGTGGCGTTTCGCATACGGTGAGATGATGATGGTCGGCACGCGCGATCCCGGGCCCCAGCGGTCGCGCTTCGGCGGCGCCACATGATCCCAGCGGCCGCCGTGCTCGTCGTAGGTGATGATGATCGTCGTGCTCCGCCACTGCGGGCCATGCTGGATGGCATGGACGATGGCGGCGGCATGCTCCTGCCCCTCGAACAGCGAGGCATAGCCCGGATGCTCGTCGTCCTCCCCCAATGGCTTGAAGAAGGCCACGGCCGGCAGGTTTCCGGCCTTGATAGCGGCCATGAAGTCCTTCTCGTCCTTCAAATGCTTGGCCTTGGCGGCGGTGCCGTCGGCGTAGCGGGCGAAATACATGAAGGGCTGGTGGTGGTACTCGAACAGCGGGTCGGGATGGCCGGCCAGGGCATCGTCCCAGCCGCCGGCGTACCAGGCCCAGGAGATGCCCTTGGCCGAAAGCCGGTCGCCGATCGTCGGCATCGTCTGGTTCGGCACCAGCTGGCTCGCCGGCACATGCGCCGGATGTGGGTCATTCACCGAGAAGGCGGTGTTGACGACATAGCCGTCCGGGGTCACGACGCCGTCGCCGGACGAGGAATGACCGGGGCGGGCATCGGGCGTCGGCACACCGTGGGCATCGAGCCTGGCCACCATGGACTTGGGCGCATGCGGGAAGCGCGGGGCGCAGGCGCAGATCAGGAACATATGGTTCAGGAACGAGCCGCCGAAGGCGGCATGGAAAAAGTTGTCGGCCAGCACGTACTGCTGCGCCAGTTTTCCTTCCGGCATATTCGTGGCGTCGAAATAGGACATCACCAGGCCCGGATTGTCGCTCCAGGCCATGAAGCCGTCCATCCTGCCGCCGTCGATCTGTTGCTGCTCGGTATAGAAGCGGTGCACGAGATCGCCGGTGCGCTGGAGCGGCCGGATGTAGCCGGCCAGGTTGTACGGCGTCACCGGCATGTCCTTGGGAAAGCGCGTATCGAAGCCGGGGGGGTGGGCGTTGCTGTTCCACGGCCGCGGCATGACCTTATACGGCTGGCCGTGGATGTCGCGCTGCACGAAGCTCTTGGCATGATCGAGGCCGTTGGCACCGGGGAAATGGCCGTACAGCGAATCGAAGCTCCAGTTCTCCTGGTAGATCACGACGATGTGCCGGATCTTCTCAAGCCCCGCCGGCACGGCGTGGGCGGGTGCGGTCATGGCGGCCAGGCTCAGCAGACCGGCTGCCGCCAGCAGCAGGCCTCGGAAATACGGATGTCCCATATGTCCCCCATCGATCAAGCTGGCCTCATTATCCCCCGATGCGGGCCGCGATTCATGGCAACAGTATGACACGTCTGGTGTCGCGTACCCGGGATCGGCTAGTCTCGACGCATGCATGAGATTCGGCATCTGCTGATCCTGGGTTGCGGCTACGTCGGCAAACGCCTGGCCGTGTCGGCGTTGGCGCGCGGCATACGTGTGACCGGCACCACGCGTCGCCACGAACGGGCGCAGGAGCTGCGCGGGGCGGGGCTGGAGGTGGTGGTCTGCGATTCCCCCGCCGGGCTTGCGGACGAACTGCTTGAGGATTGTGATGCCGTTGTCGACTCGATCCCGCTGGAGAAGGCGGAGGAGGGGTTGCGGGTGCCGCAGGCGGCCTGGCTGCCGGCGCTGGCGCCGAGGCTCCCGCATCTGTACTGGGCTGCCTATTTGTCGACGACCGGCGTCTACGGCGATGCCGGCGGCGCCTGGGTCGACGAGGCCTACGTATGTCGGCCAACGAGCGCCCGGGGCATCGGACGGCTGACGGCGGAGGCCGCCTGGCTGGACTCGGGGCTGCCCGCCGAGGTGTTCCGCATCGCCGGCATCTACGGGCCGGGGCGCAATCTCATCGGCCGGCTCCTGGAGGGGGGGTACCGGGCACCCAGCTGGCAGCCGCCGCACTGGTCCAGCCGCATCCATGTTGACGACATCGTGGCGGCGCTGTTGGCGGCGATGGGGCGCCCCAGTCCCGGCCGTATCGTCAACCTGGCCGATGACTGCCCGCTGCCGCATGCCGATTATGTGTCGGAGCTGGCGCGGATGGTGGGGGCCCCGCCGCCGGTGATTCTCGATGCGGACGAAGCAGAGCGCGAGCTGTCGCCCGGCGCACTCGCCTTTTTTCGCGACAACAAGCGCGTAAGCAATGCCCTGCTGCACCGCGAACTGCTGTCGGCGCTGCACTACCCGAGCTTCCGCGAGGCCGTGGCCAGCCTGCGCTAGCGCATGTCGTCCATCGCGTGGCCCTGCCCGCCGCATCCGCTTCCCTTTTGGGGGATGCGTGGAAATGTCCGGAACTGTTAGGATTTGATCATGGATGCCGATGCCTTCCAGCGACGCGCCTCGGAGATCTTTGCCGCCCTGCCGTCCAGATTCCGCGATGCCATCGACAATGTGGTGGTGATCGTCGAGGAGTTCCCGGATGCCGAGACGATGGGGCAGATGCATCTCCGCTCCCCCTACGACCTGCTCGGGCTCTACAGCGGCTGGCCGCTGCCGGAGCGGGGAAGCAGCTACGGTGGGCATCCTCCGGACGTCATCTATCTGTACCGCGGCCCCATCCTCGATTATGCCGAACGGTACGCCATCCCCGTCGACGACTGCATCCGGCACGTGCTGGTGCACGAGATTGGCCATTATTTCGGTTTCAGCGACGACGAGATGGGACACATTGAGGCGCAGCCCTGATCGGGTAATCTTGCGTGCGATTTGGCCGGGCCGCTGGTAGATTTGACCGAACTGCGGGCAAGGAGGGATGGCTTGGGCATTCTGACAGGCAAGAAAGGTTTGATTCTGGGCGTGGCGAACGACAAGTCGATCGCCTGGGGCGTGACACAGGCTGCGCACCGTGAGGGCGCCGAGCTTGGCTTCAACTATATGGGGGAGGCGCTGGAGAAGCGCGTGCGTCCGCTGGCCGAATCCGTCGGCGCCACCCTGGTCGAGCCGCTGGACGTCGGGGACGACGCGCAGCTCGACGACTTTTTCGCCACGGTGGAGCAACGCTGGGGCAAGCTCGATTTTGTCGTGCATTCGATCGCCTATGCCAACAAGGACACGCTGAAGGGCCGCTTCATGAACACGGCGCGCGACGATTTCCGCGTAGCGCTCGACATCTCGGCCTATTCCTTCATTGCCGTGGCACAGCGGGCCGCCAAGCTGATGAACCCCGGCGGCGCCATGCTGACCATGAGCTATCTGGGGGCGGTACGCGCCATACCGAATTACAATATCATGGGCGTGGCCAAGGCGGCGCTCGAGGCCTCGGTGCGTTATCTGGCTTATGATCTGGGCCCCGACGGCATTCGCGTCAACGGCGTCTCCGCCGGGCCGATCAGGACGCTCGCCGCCTCTGGCGTCGGCAATTTCCGCAGCCTGATGGGCCGGAGTGCCCGCGGCGCCATGCTCAAGCGCAATGTGACGCAGGAAGAGGTCGGCAACTCGGCCGTCTACCTGGTGTCCGACTGGGCCTCCGGGGTGACCGGCGAGATTCATTATGTGGACGGCGGCTTCAGCATCGGCGCCGGCGATCCCGGTATCGAGGAGTAGCCTTGTCCGGCAGCAGCCTCGGCCAGATCTTCCGCGTGGCCACGGCCGGCGAATCGCACGGTCCGGCCCTGGTGGCCATCGTCGAGGGCTGCCCGGCGGGTCTGGAACTTTCCGAGGCCGATATCCAGCCCGACCTCGACCGTCGCAAACCCGGCCAGTCCAGATACACCACCCAGCGCCGCGAGGCCGATAGCGTGGAAATCCTGTCCGGGGTGTTCGAGGGCAGGACGACCGGCTGCCCGATCGGCCTTTTGATCCGCAACACCGACCAGCGCAGCAAGGATTATTCGGAGATCAGGGACAAATTCCGTCCCGGCCATGCCGACCTGACCTACCTCGAGAAATACGGCGTGCGCGATTACCGCGGCGGCGGCCGTTCTTCAGCAAGAGAGACGGCTATGCGCGTGGCCGCCGGGGCTATCGCCAAGAAGCTGCTGGCCGCCTCGAACATCCGTATCATGGGCTGGGTGGACCAGATCGGCCCTGTGCGCATCGATCCCGATCGCTTCGATGCCGATGAGATCGGGCGCAATCCATTCTTTTGCCCGGATGCCCAGGCGGCGAGTGCCATGGCCGAGTTCATGGACGAACTGCGCAAGCAGGGCGATTCGATCGGTGCCGGGCTGACGGTCCAGGCGCAGGGCGTGCCGCCGGGGCTGGGCGAACCGGTGTTCGACAGGCTCGATGCCGATATCGCCAAGGCCATGGTGTCGATCCAGGCCGTCAAGGGCGTGGAGATCGGCGATGGTTTTGGCTGCGTCACCGCGAAGGGCTCCGAGTTCGGCGATGCCATGCGCAAGAGCGGCTTCGCCAGCAACCATGCCGGCGGCGTGCTCGGAGGGATTTCCAACGGGGATGTGATCCGTGCGCGCCTGGCGTTGAAGCCGACCTCATCGATCCTGAAGCCCAGGCCGACCATCGACATCCACGGCAACGAGACCGAGATCGTCACCAAGGGCCGGCACGATCCCTGCGTCGGCATCCGCGCCGTGCCGATCGCCGAGGCCATGCTGGCGCTGGTGCTGGCCGACCATCTGCTCCGGCAGCGGGCCAGTCGTCTGGAGGGCTAGGGTCTTAACTGGCCCTATGGCCCGAAGGGGTCGTCCCCGAAGTCGTCCGTCGAGGCCTGGGGCGGATGCCCATCGTAGATATGATACTGCCGGTTCTGGCGCCAGGCTTCACGCGTGAATATATACGGATCCAGCGCCAGCTCGCTGACCATGTTCGAGGCCTCCATCAGGTTGGAGCGGGTATTCAGCACCGACAGGATCGACAGCGGGATGGTCACCTCCGGCGCCGCGGCATTCAGCGATATCCAGAACAGCGGGTTCGTGGCGTAGCGCGAGGCGATGCCGAAGCTGTCGCGCGCGGAACTCGAGCCGAGGAAGGGATAGACGAGGTAGGCGCCCTGGGGTACGCCCCAGACGGCCAGGGTCTGCCCGAAATCCTCGTTGTGTTTGGTCAGTCCCAGGCCGGTGGCGGGATCGCCGAGGCCGCCAAAACCGATCGTCGAATTGACCAGAAGGCGGCCGAAATCGGCCATGCCTTGCCGGCCCTTGCCCTGCAGAAAGTCGTTCAGCACCGTGTCCATATAGCCGATGTTGCTGAAGAAGTTCGCCACCAGAATCTGGAAGCCCTGCGGGGTGGCGGCGCGGTAAGCGCGGGCGGCTGGCTTCAGCACCAGCTGGTCGGCGGCTTCGTTCATGGAATAGAAGCTGCGGTTCAGCGGCTCCAGCGGGTCATGGTGGTTCTTGGCCGTGGCGCAGCCGGCCAGCAACAGCACGGCCAGCAGCGGCCATAATTGGTGGCGGCGGGTACCGGGTCTCGGGGAGGTATGCACGGGACCAGCCGTCAGTGGCAGGCGGGGCAGGCGCCGGTGCCGCAGGCGGTCACCGGGCAGGCGGGTGCAGCCTGGTGGGCATGGCCGACGGCATGCGCGGATATCAGCTTCTTCAGCTGGGTGCCGTGGCAGTCGGGGCATTGCACCGCCTCATCGCTGCGCATGACCAGGGCCTCGAAGCGGCGCTGGCATGGTTCGCACGCATACTCGTAGATGGGCATGGTCTCCTCCTGTCCGAACGGCTCCATGCTAGCCAAGCCCTGCGTCCGGTAAAGCAGCAGTGGCTGCCATTCGGTTAAAAAGGCTAAGACCCGTAACGGTGGATTTAGGATAAATCCTTGAAAGCGATATCGAGCAGCGGGTATTGTCGCCAGCTTTCGTGGTCGAAATGCCACCATTCGCGGGGATGCACGGCGAAGCCCTCGGCCTCCATGGTGGCGCGCAACAACTCGCGGTTGGCGCGGGTCCCGGCCTCTCCGCCCGCATAGTCGGGGTAGGCACTTATGCCGAACTCGTCGTAGTCGCTGGGCATTGGCAATTCCCGGCCCAGATCATCCACCAGGCTGACATCGACGGCGCAGCCGCGGTTGTGCACCGATCCCACCGCCGGGTCGGCGACGAAATCGCGGTATTCGGGATAGGCCTGCCAGAAATCGTGCGTCACATGCCAGGGGCGGTAGGCATCCAGCACGAGCAGCCCCAGCCCTTGCGCGCGAATGCGGTCGTGGGCGCGGACCAGTGCCATCGCCGCCTGGCGTTGCAGCCAGGCGGCGGCCTTAGGGTAGACGGGCCGGCCGGTAAAGTTGTTCGCACCGGCATAGCGGATGTCCAGTACCAGCCGCGCATCGAAGTGGGCCAGATCGACGAGATCCGGCCGCCTCGGCGCTTCAGTCGAAGGGGGTTTCCCAGGCACCGGCGTAGAAATGCTCGCCCAGATCCCGGCGCTTGCGTTCGCCGAGCTCCAGGGCGTGGAAGCCCTCGTCGAGCTCGCCGACATGCGTCTGGTAGCCCAGCGCCACGGTGGCCATCGGCGTGTATTCGGCGGGGATGGCGAAGGCCGAGCGTGCCTTCTCGGCATCGAAGCCGCCCATCTGGTGGCTGGCCAGCCCCAGGGCGGTGGCCTGCAGGCACAGCGATACGGCGGCCGCACCGGTGTCGTACTGCGCCCAACGGTTCGGATTGCCATTGGCACGGAAGATCGAGCCGGCGCAGGCCAGGATCAGCACCGGCGCCTTGCCGGCCCATAACTGGTTCTTTTCCGCCAGGCAGTCGTGCAGACGCTGCCAGGCATCGGCATCGGCAAAGCGGTCGCAGACGATGAAGCGCCAGGGCTCCTCGCCGAAGCAGGACGGCGCCCAGCGGGCGGCCTCCAGGCAGGCGGCCAGCCTGTCCGCCTCCACCGGCTTGGCCGCATCGAATGCGCGCGGGCTCCAGCGTTTGGCGATGATGTCGTGAATGTCGGTATGCGCGTTGGCGCGCTCGTGGCTCATGATGTTCTCCTTGATCGGTTTATGGCAGGTCGAAAACCAGCACTTCGGCATCCGCAGCCTCGGTGAATGCGAGCGTGGGCTCATCCTCGATATAGGCACCGTCGCCCGCCTGCATGGCCTGTTCGTTGAATTGCAGGCTTCCTTTCGCCAGGTGCACATAGCCCCGGCGTCCCTTGTCTAGGGTGTGCGAAACCGCATCGCCGGCATCCAGCCGACCGATGTAGAGATATGCGTCCTGGTGGATGGCCACACTGCCATCTCTGCCGTCGGGCGAGGTGGCGAGACGCAGCCCGCCCCTAAGCTCCCCATCGGCGAAGGCCGTCTGGGCATAGCCGGGGGTGTGGCCGGCGCGGTCCGGCAGTATCCATATCTGCAGAAAATGCGTACGCTCCCGTTCGCTGGGGTTGAATTCGCTGTGCGTGACGCCGGTGCCGGCGCTCATGCGCTGGATTTCACCCGGGCGGATGACCGAGCCGTGACCCATGGAGTCGCGGTGCTCGAGCTCCCCCTCCAGCACCCAGGAGATGATCTCCATGTCCCGGTGCGGATGCGTGCCGAAGCCGCCGCCCGCCTCCACGGTATCGTCGTTGATGACGCGCAGCACCGAATGCCCCATGTGCCGGGGATCGACGTAGTCGGCGAAGGAGAAGCTGTGCCAGGAGTGCAGCCAGCCATGCTCGCCGCGCCCGCGCTCTGTCGCTCTTCGCATGCGGATCATTCCATCCTCCTTAGTCGACGTAGGGTCCGTGCTGGCGGATTGGCTCATGATGCGGTTTGCCGAAGCACCACATCAGCCGTCCCCCATGCGGGGAAGCGAGTTCCAGCGCCGGCGTATCCTCGATCAGCAGCGCCTGGCCGGCGGCGGCCTGCCTGCCCTCGGCGACGATGGATCCTTCGACGACATAAATGAAACCGCGGTAGCCCTTGGGGATGGGACGCGTCAGCGCTGCGCCGGCATCGAGGCGGATATCGAGGTACTCGACGGGCGTGTGCAGCGACAGCGGCGAATCCGTGCCGACGATGGTGCGGATATGCGCGCCACCCTCGGTATGCTCCGGAATCTCACCGGCCTGCAACTGCTGGTAGGCGGGGGCGAGCTTCTTCAGGCGCGCCGGCAGGTTGATCCATAGCTGGATGCCGGCGGCATACCCGTCGGGGAACTCCGAGTGCACGAGGCCGCGCCCGGCGGTGAAGCGCTGGGCCCCACCGGCGTGCACGGTGCCGCGGTTGCCGAGGTTGTCGGCATGGTTCATGCCGCCGGCGAACAAATAGGTGATGGCCTCGAAGCCGCGGTGCGGGTGATCGGGAAAGCCGCCGCCGGCGATGTCGAAATGATCCCAGAGCACGAAGGGATCATGGTTCAGCATGCCGTGCACCGGCATCAGGCGCTTCACGGTGACGCCGTCGCCCTCGGGTACCGTCAGGGCCTGCTGCATGCGCATGGAGCCCATCTCAGTCCGCCAGCGTGCTGTGCGTGCCGTCGCAGTACGGGCGTTGGCCGGACTGCTGACAGCCGCAGACATAGACGGTCTTGTCCTCGTTGAATTTCTCGATGTGCGGGCGACCGCCGATGCGTTTGTGGGTGCCGTCGCAGAACGGTCCGTTCTGCGACTGCCCGCACATGCAGAATGCCTTGGTCTCGCCCTTCCTGACCTCGATCGCGAACGGTTCGCTTTGCCATCCGGCCATATCGTCCTCCTGAGGGCGCGGCGCCCGGTGATGCAGGCAGAATACGCTTGATCTTCCGATATAAAAGCGCATTTTTACGATGTGTATCATCGTTTTTATCGATAGGTGGGAATATGGCGGCACCGAAAACCAGTCTCGATCAGTGGCGATGCTTCCAGGCCGTGGTGGATGCCGGCGGTTTCTCGCAGGCGGCCAGGGCGCTGCACCGCAGCCAGTCCTCGATCAGCTATGCCGTGAACCGGCTGCAGTCGCAGCTCGGGGTCCGCCTGCTGCAGATGCAGGGGCGCAAGGCGCAGCTGACGAAGGCGGGGGAGGTGCTGCTGCAGCGCTCCCGCCAGCTGCTCGGCGATGCCGTGCGCCTGGAAGAGCTGGCCACGCACCTGGAGCAGGGCTGGGAGGCGGAGGTACGCCTGGTCGTCGACGCCGCCTTCCCGGCACATGTGCTGATGCAGGCGCTGAAGGCGTTCGAGCCGGTCAGTCGCGGCACGCGCGTGATGATGCACGAGGAGGTGCTGTCGGGGGTCGACGACGCGTTGCTGGACCGCAGCGCCGATCTCGCCGTTTGCGGGCTTGTCCCCCGCGGCTTCCTGGGCGAGGAACTGCTGCGCGTCGAGTTCGTGGCTGTGGCGCACCCCGAGCATCGCCTGCATGCCCTGGGAGAGGCGTTCAGCGAGCGCGAGATGGCCAAGGAGCTGCAGGTCGTGGTACGCGACTCCGGGGTGCGCGGGCGCGACGTCGGCTGGCTCGGCAGCAGCCAGCGCTGGGTGGTCTCCAGCATCGATACGGCCGTGGAGGCGGTGGCCAGCGGCCTCGGCTTCGCTTGGCTTCCCTGCCACCAGATCCAGTCCCATATCGTGGCCGGATCGCTGAAGGCGCTGCCGCTACCCCATGGGGCGCGGCGCAATGTCGGGCTCGAACTGGTGTTCGCCGAGCCGGATCTGGCCGGGCCGGCGACGCGCCTGCTGGCCGATATCCTGATGCAGGCCTCGCGCGCTGGCATGTCTGCGGAGCGCTGAGTCTCAGTCCTCCATGCGCAGCACGAGCTTGCCGGTCATGCCGCCATTTTCGATGCGCCGATGGGCCTCGGCCGCCTGCGCCAGCGGCAGCACGTCGGCGATGTGGATGCGCAGCCGGTCGGCATCGAAATATTCGGCACATTGCCTGAGGATATCCGCCTGGTGGGCGCCAGCATCCAGACCGAAAAGCTGCGGGGAAAGCATCAGCTCCTGGCTGATATGCAGGTTGCGGGCCCGCGCTGTGGGCCAGTCCGCATGCGCCGGAGCCTGCAGGATCGTCACCAGGTCGCCGTAGAAGCGCACCAGCGGCAGGCTGAGGTTGAAGGACTCGCCGCCGACGGTGTCCAGCGCGACATCCACCCCCCTGCCCCCGGTCCAGTCCATGACGGCCCTGTGCAGGTCCTCATCCCGGTAGCGGATGGCCAGATCCGCGCCGAGGTCACGCACGAAGCGCCGCTTGTCTTCGGTGCTGATCGTCGTCGCCACATGGGCGCCGGCGATCTTCGCCAGCTGCACCGCCACATGGCCGACGCCACCGGCGCCGGCATGGATCAGGACATTTTGGCCCGCCTGCAGTTGCGTCCGGTCGAACAACGCCTCCCAGGCGGTGATCAGCACCAGCGGTGCCGCGGCGGCGGCCACGAAGTCCAGGGAGGCGGGCTTGTGCGCCACATAGGCGGCATCGGCGATGGCGTATTCGGCATAGTTGCCGGTGTGCCGGCGGCCGAGGCCTCCGTAGCAGTAGTACACGGCATCGCCGACACGCAGGTGGTGCACATCGGCTCCGACCGCCTCGACGATGCCGGCGCCGTCGCAGCCGAGCACGCAGGGCAGGCCATCGTCGATCATGGGACCCTTGGCGCGGATCTTCGTGTCCACGGGGTTGACGCCCGCCGCCTTAACCCGCACCAGCACCTCGGTGGGGGCGGCGATGGCCGGCTTCGGCAGCTTTCCGGCTTCGAGCACCTCCGGGCCTCCTGGCCTCGTCATCAGCATGGCGTGCATGGCTACCTCCTTTTGCACCGGCGATGATAGTCCATCGATGGCCGGCATGGCTTACATTTGTCATGCATAGGTCGTATCATCGTCATACGGGCCGCAGCCGGCGGCCAAGAGGCGATACCCCGCATGCTTGCTTCCCGCATTGAGCTATACGACACGACGCTACGCGACGGCGGCCAGACGGCCGGTATCCATTTCTCCGCCGAGGACAAGCGACGCATCGCCGAGCGCCTGGCCGAGTTCGGTATGGACTGGATCGAGGGGGGCTGGCCCGGCGCCAGCCCGAAGGACGACGCCTTCTTCGCCATGATGCGCGATCGGCAGTGGACGAAGAGCCACCTGGTGGCCTTTTGTTCCACCGCGCGCCCCGGCCGGCCGGCCGACGAGGATCCAGCGCTCGCCCGCATCATCGAGTCCGGCGCCGATGCCGTCTGCATCTTCGGCAAGGCCTGGAACCTGCACGTGACCAAGGCGCTGGGCATCGATCCCGGGAAGAATCTGGAACTGGTGCGCGATTCCGTACGCTTCATGAAGGCGCATTTCCCGACGGTGTTCTTCGACGCGGAGCATTTCTTCGACGGCTACAACGGCGATGCGGCCTATGCCCTGGCCGTGCTCGATGCCGCGCACGAGGGTGGGGCGGACGTGCTGGTGCTTTGCGACACCAACGGCGGCAACATCCCGTACCGCGTGGCGGAGTTGGTGACGCTGGTGATCGGTCGCTATCCCGATATCACCATCGGCATCCATGCCCACAACGACTGCGAGCTGGCGGTGGCCAATTCCCTGGCCGCGGCCAGGGTCGGCGCCCGCCATGTGCAGGGCACGATCAACGGCATTGGCGAGCGCTGCGGCAATGCCAACCTGGTCTCGATCATTCCTGGATTGCAGCTGAAGATGGGCCTGGACTGCGGCGTGGCGCCCGAGCATATGCAGCAACTGGCCTCGCTGTCCGGCTTCGTCAATGAGATGGCCAACCGCCTGCCCTGGCGGCACCAGCCCTATGTCGGGCTCAATGCCTTCGCGCACAAGGGCGGCGTGCACGTGTCGGCCATCCGCAAACAGGCTTCGCTCTACGAGCACATCGATCCGGCCCTGGTCGGCAACGTGCAGCGGGTGCTGGTCTCCGACCAGGCCGGGCGCAGCAATGTGCTGGTCAAGCTGTCGGAGATGGACCTGGGCCTGGATATGGGCCTGAATCTGGACCCGGACGATCCGGCGGTGGCCGAGGCGGTGGCTCAGGTCAAGGCGCATGAGGCCCAGGGTTATGCCTACGAGGGGGCCGAGGGCTCCTTCCTGTTGCTGCTGCTCAAGGCCATGAAGCGCTTTCGGCACTACTTCGAGCTGGAGGGCTTCCGCGTCTTCGACGAAAAGCAGGGGCACGAGGGCCGTCCGGTGTCCGAGGCCACGGTGCGGGTCAGTGTCGGCGGCCGGCCGGCGCACGCCGCCGCCCTCGGCAACGGGCCGATCAACGCCATGGACAACGCCCTGCGCGCGGCACTGCTCGATTTCTACCCCGGGCTGAAGGCGATGCGGCTGACGGACTTCAAGGTACGCGTGCTGACGACGAAGCAGGCCACCAGGGCAGCGGTGCGCGTGCTCATCGAGTCCAGCGACGGGGTGCGCAAATGGGGTACGGTGGGCGTGTCCGCGGACATCATCGAGGCCGGATACCGGGCCCTGGTGGACGCCATCGAGTATAAACTACTGCTGGATCACACTCCGTATCCCGATTCGGCCGAGAAGGAGGGCGTATGACGACATTGAGCGATAAACAGTGCGTACCCTGCCGGGGCGGGGTGCCGCCGCTGACCGGCGAGGCGGCGCAGGCGATGATGGATCAGGTGCCCGACTGGGAGCTGATCGACGGCGGCGCAAGGTTGCGCCGGACGTTGTCGGCCCCGAACTTCGTGCGGGCCCAGGCCCTGGCATTCCAGGTGGGGGAACTGGCGGAGGCGGAGGGTCACCATCCGGACATCTGCTACGGCTGGGGCTACTGCACCGTCGTTTTCTACACCCACAAGATCGGGGGCCTGCACGAGAACGATTTCATCATGGCGGCCAAGGTCAACCAGCTGCTGGGTCGCTAGAGCCTACAGCCCCAGCCCGTAGAAGCCGTTCTTCTGCTCGGGCGCCGGCGATTGGGTCTGCGTGTTGCTGCCCGCCTGCGGTGCCGTTCCCTGGCGGAAGGCCTCGAGGAAGGGATGCTTGGTTGTCAGCGTCGCCGGCTGACCCGTTTTCGGGTCGATCATCACCCATTCGATACCCGGCGGCGGCGTGAAGTTTTCCACCGGCCTGCCCTTGTGGAAGGCCTTCATGGCCTGCAGCCAGATCGGCAGGGCGGCATGGGCACCGGTCTCGATATGCCCCATGCTCGTGGGGGTGTCCCGCCCTGACCAGACCCCGGTCAGCACCTGCGGCGTAAAGCCCATGAACCAAGCGTCGACCTGCTTGTCCGTCGTGCCCGTCTTGCCGGCCGCCGGCCGGCCCAGCGCCCGGGCGCGGCGACCGGTGCCGTATTGAATGACGCCGCGCATCAGGTTGGTGATCAGAAAGCTCGTCGTCGGGTCCAGCACCGGCGTGGCCGGTTTCATGGCGTCGTTGACGGCCAGTACCGGGTCGGCATGGCAGACCTGGCAGCGATGCCCGGCCACGGAACGGTACAGCGTGGAGCCGGTGCGGTCCTGAACCTGTTGCACCGCCACAGGCTTCCAGCGCGATCCGGTGGCGAGCACGATGTAGGAATCCGTCAGATCCTCCAGCGTCACCTCGGTGGCGCCAAGTGCCAGGGCCAGCTGTGCCGGGAACTGGCTGTGAAAGGGATAGTTCTTCAGCGCCCGCAGGAAGTTTTTGACGCCGATGTTCTGCAGCAGCTTGATCGAGGCCAGGTTGCGCGAATGCTCCAGGGCGTTGCGCAGGGTTACGGGGCCGGCGAAGCTGTTGCGGTAGTTTTCCGGGCGCCAGAATTGGTCCAGTTCCTGGTTGTCGAAGACGATGGGCGTGTCCATCAGGATAGAGGCCGGCGTGTAGCCCTCGTCCAGCGCGGTGGCGTAGAGGAAGGGCTTGAAGGACGAGCCCGGCTGGCGTTCGGCCTGCGATACGCGGTCGAAATCGCCGAAGTGGTAGTCATAGCCGCCGACGCGCGCCAGCACGGTGCCGCGCTGCAGATCGATGCTATACAGGGCCGATTCGATGGACGGGGCCTGGCTCAGGCGCACGCCGCCCTTGCCGTCGCCCTGCAGCAGCACCTCGTCGCCGGGGATCCAGGTGCGCGGATGTTGGGTGAGATCCGGCTTGTCCTTCGGGGTGTCCTCCCAATGCCAGTGTGGCTTCGAAAGCCGCCACTGGTGCAGCCCGTCGTCGACCTGCAGATCGCCGTCCGGCAGCACCGCCTCGACTAGCGCCGGCTCCGTCTCATCGGTGCCGAGCGGTCCCGTGTCCGCCTCGCGCGCCGTCTTCCAGGAGGCCAGCAGCTTCGGCCATTCGGACTTCGTATGATGGGTCGGGTAACGGTAGGGCTGGCTCTGCTCCAGATTCAGGTCGCCGGTGCGCACGGCGTGCTGGGCCGCCTGCTCGGCCGTCGCATCGTAGGGCACCAGCACGGTCAGGCCCTGGCGGCGCAGCGTGGACGCTCCGAACTGCCCTGAGAGCTGCTGGTAGACGGCGTTCTCATAGGCGCCCGTCAGGGTGTTCTGATACAGTGGTGCCACCTTCAACGGCTCCTGCATGGCCTTGGCCACGGCCTCTTTGCTGGCCAGGCCGCTACTGGCCATCAGGGTCAGTACCGTGTTGCGGCGCTCCAGGGCCCGTTTGGGATGCAGGTGGGGGGCATAGCCAGTGGGGGCCTTGGGCAGGCCGGCGAGCATCGCCGCCTCGCCGAGGGTCAGCTGGTCCAGTCGTTTGCCGAAGTAGCGCCAGGCGGCCGAGGCCACCCCGTAAGCACCGCGGCCGAGATAGATCTGGTTCAGGTAGAGGTAGAGGATCTCGTCCTTGGTGAACTGGTGTTCGATCCTGTAGGCGAGGATGATTTCGCGGATCTTTCGGCTGTAGGTACGTTCCGGCGTCAGCAGGAAATTCTTCGCCACCTGCTGGGTGATGGTGGAGCCGCCCTGTACGGTGTGCCCGGCGCGGAGGTTGGCGATGGCGGCGGAGATGATGCGGGCGGGGTTGATGCCTGGATGTTCATAGAACTGCTGATCCTCGGCGGCGAGGAAGGCATTGCGCACCATTACCGGGATCTCGGAGAACGGCGTCAGGATGCGGTTTTCGTCGGCATATTCGGCGATCAGGCCGCCCTTGTCGTCGAATAGGCGGGTCACCAGCGGTGGCTGGTAATCGGAAAGCGAGCTAAGTTGCGGCAGGTTGCGCGAAAAATACACATACCCTATTGTGATAGCTGTCACGGCGAGAATGGTCATAGAAGCGATGAATTTCAACATGACAGAAAGTATGCGCATGGCTCCAACCCTACGTTGGCACGGTCGCGGTCGGCAAGAGCTGCAGAAGGGATTCTCGCTGGTGGAGATGCTGGTCGTGATCGGCATCCTGGCCATCCTGCTGGCCATCGCCGTTCCCCGTTACAACGCCTGGCGTGCCGCCAATGCCCTGCAGAGCGCGACGGAGACGCTGATGGCGCATATCAAGCAGGCACGCATCATGGCGGTGACCGGCAACCGGGGCGTCTCCATCGCCTTCACCGCCACGGGCTATACGGTGGATTCGGCGGGCACCCAGCCGCAGCAATACACCCTGAGTGTGTATAGAGGCGGCCTCGGCCTGAGCTATACCGCGGCGACACTGACCTTCAACAGCAACGGCACCGCAGGCATGGAGACCGTGACGCTCACCGACGCCGACGGCGACACCCGGACCATCAAGGTCAATTATGTGGGCCGGGCATATTACTACCCATGAAATCCGTAATGCATGGTGACAAAGAGAGCGGATTCACGCTGATCGAGGCCTTGGTGGCGACGGTGATCATCTCCGTGTCGCTCTTGGCCATGGGAGCGTTCACGCTGGCGGTGATGCGTTCGGACAACACGGCCAAGCAGCGCACCGTCGGCATGCATGTCGCGGAGAAGGCCCTGGAGCAGTGGTACAGCGATAACGTGGCACCGTCGCCGACGGCGACGGTGAGCGCCAACAACACCACCTACCGGTTCGAGAGCTTCGATACGCCGCCGGTCAGCGGCGTCAGTAGCTCGAACCTGACCGGCGCCGGGCCCGCGGCCGACGTACGCGCCGTCACCGTATACTGGAAGAATACCTCGGGCGTGCACCAGGTGACGGTGACGAATATGCAGAGGACGCAGTGAACGGACGGGAGGCCCAGGCGGGCTTCACGCTGATCGAGCTGATGGTGTCGCTGGTCGTGGCCATGGTCATCCTGGCCGGGCTGTACAGCAACTTCATCATGCAGTCGCGTGTGCAGGCCAGTCAGTCCTCCACGGTCGAGTCCGTCGAGGACCTGCGGCTGGCCGCCCAGATCATGGGGACGCAGTTACGCATGGCCGCCAATATCTGCTGGGATAACACGAACGGCCTCGTCTATCAGCCGCTGGGCGCCGTGGCCATGACGGGGTGTTCCGGGGCGATGGATGCTTCGTGGGGAGCCTTCCAGTTCAGAAGCGCCACGTCGACCGGAGGCTCCATTTGCTGGGATAGGCCGAATCATTGGGCGAATTCCGGCGTGGGGTGTCAGGAGGTTCTGCGCGGTCTGGATCCGGCCACCGGCTTCCAGGCCACGACCTCCAATGCCGATTTGGGGGCGCTGCGCACCATCACCCTGGTCAGCCAATACCAGAATACGGACCGGCAGAATAAGACGCTGAGCATCAGCTTCGACGTGCTGCCGCGGAACCACTAGGAGGAAACGATGGCGGACAATCGTGACGAACGCGGTTTTGTGCTGGTGACGAGCCTGGTGATCCTGATGATCCTGACGGTGATGCTGATCGGCCTGTACTACCGGGGCAAGGTCAACCAGGACACTGGCCTGGCTGAGGGGCATGCGACGCAGGCCTTCTACCTCGCCGAGGCCGGGCTGAATTACGTGACCTGGGCACTGTACATGGATCCGAACAATACCGGTGCGGACAACGACAAGAGCCTGGACGGGGACAGCGTGGCCGACAACCTCGAGATCGAGTCCGTGCCGGACCAGGTGGCCAACCACACGCTCGGCTATTTCGACATCCACAACACGATCAACTACAACCCGGCCTCGCCGCCGACGCTGAGTCTGTCCTCGCTGGCTCTGCCCCCGCACGTGGCCCTGAACATCACGATGACCAACCATGTGCCCAGCGTGACCCAGGTGCCCTGGGTCAACGGCACGGAGCTGCCGGGCGGCGACGGCGCCGTGGTCTGGCTGGTGCCGGCGACGCTGGACGAGACGAATGCCACGAACGAGGCCGATACCGCGCTCACCAGCAGCAAGTATGCCGTCTACGCCTATGCCATTGGCTATGTGAACGGCAAGCCGCTGCGCCTGCTGCGCGCCAAGATCGGCAAGGTGACGAGCGGCTTCCCCAGCAGCCTCGGCTCCATGACCAACGGATACCAGAAATGAGGAGGTGCGCCATGATGCGAACCGTTTTGCTGTCCCTGTGCCTCGGCCTGGCCATTGCCCCGATTTCCGCCCATGCTGATTGGAGGGGTGGTGGCGGCAGCCTGTCGGGCGACGCCGCCTACCATACGATCATCGACCATACGCAGGCCAACCACATCAACGCCATCGTCACGAACACGCAATCGACGACGAGTGCGCGGAGCTTCCCGTACACGGGTTCGAACGTGACCCCGTATGCGGCGATCAACCCGAACCTGTATCCGGCGGGCTACGCCAAGCCGAATCCAGACCTGTACGTGCAGGTGCTGCTGAACAATAGCTCGATCAAGAGCAGCAGTCTGACGGCCGCGGACAACTACACCTGCGACCAGGGCGATCCGGCGAAGTGCCCGAACGCCAGCCCGCCGGTGCCGACAACCTTCGTGCACCGGCTGGGCAACTACAGCAGCTCTACCGGGGCGGTGACGCCGCTGACGAATCCCAAGCTCGTCGGTGGCGCCGAGACCCTGAACAATATGTTCACGCTCAACGACCAGGCCTTCGACATGGATCGGCTGCGCTACGTGGCCAACCGGCTGTGGTACCAGTGGAAGCAGGACAAGACGCAGAACACGGGCTGGGCCACGCGCTTCAGTTACCAGCCGACGGGCACGATGTCGTTCGAGAACTTTGTCTACAACATCGTACACAAGCACCCGATGTTCGGCGTGATCCGCGTGGTGATCCCGACGAGTTCCTCCGGCGATATGTTCCTGGACAAGAACCAGCCGGTGGCGGGCGCCGAGTTCTCGACGACGCACACCTGGTCGGGCACGGGCACGGGAAGCAGTTCGCCCAGCCTGTACAGATATGAGGCGATGATCGACAGCACGGTGACGAGTTCGGCGCATTCGGGGACGATGACGGTGTACGGCATGATCCTGATCGACTACGTCGACAAGTCGACCTACGACCCGAACGATTTCTTCGATGCCAGCCAGGACTACATCGACCGCTATGCGAGCACGGCGGCGCATGACAGCGCCGCGACCAGCTCGCTGCGCAAGAACGTCATCCTGCCGCGCTCGTCCGGGCGCAATATCGTGCTGATGGACTGGGACACGCTGAACATCAACCCCGTGGATGACCTGCAAAGCTTCGTGCAGTACACGGACCCGCACACGGCAGGTCCGGACGGGCGCATGGATACGCTGGATATCGCCCGGCGCAAGTACATGATGGCGAAAAGCGTGGCCTATGCTTCCAGCGACGTGTCCGACGCCTATGTCTGGGAGTACTGGATGCGCAAGGCGGCGGCGTTGCCGGCGACGGATGCCACGCGTGCGGCCATCCTTACTGACCTGACGGGCAGCGCGTCGCAATACAATGTCAGTACGCAGGCCTTTGCCTCCGGCGCCACGCGGCGCACGGACTTCGACACCACGGAATGGGCGAATATGGCGGAGCAGGACAAGTTCCATGCCTTCTTCCCGAACGGTTACGAGCGCGGCTGGATGATCGCCTTCGACGCGCTGCGCATGGGAGATCTGGATGCCACGACGGCGGAGAGGACGGCGGGCAGCTGGTGGATGCACCTGCCGGACGACGTGGCCGGGGTGGACGGTGGCTCCATGCATACCGGACGCAATGGTGTGCCCTACCCGGAGTTCGAGGTGCCGGTGGACACCCAGGCCATCACCGTGGATGCCGATGGCGACGGCACGGCCACGAAGATGCCGAACTTCTTCAGCACTGACTGGGAGGACCTGCCGGCCCTGGCCTTCGCCGGCGGGCTTCTGGACGTGCACGGCGACATGAATGCCTCGGGCATGCTGTACACGCCGGACTCCTGCGAGATCGAGGCGCACAAGGGCAGCGAGGTGCCGGGGGGTAGTACCAGCGCCGGGCCGTTCCAGTACGTCAGCGGCGCCATCCTGGCCGGCAACGGCATCTGGCTCGAGGACCAGTACACCAGCGATCACTCGATGATCGCCCTGTCCTACAACTACAACGCTTTCGACCGGCTCAGGGCGGCCATCCCGATCGTCGAGATCAAGAAGGCGCAGAACGTCACGGACATCGCGGGCCAGTGATGCCCCGGCCTATCCGTACCGCCATCCTGGTGCTCATGATGCTGGCACTGTTTCCGGTGAGCATCTGGGCGCAGCGGATTTATCAATGGAAGGATGCCGCCGGCGTGATGCACTTCACAGATGACCCGGGGGCTGTGCCGCTTCAATACAGGGGTCAGGGACGGAGGGATCTCGAGCCCCTGGCAGGGATAGGGCCGTCGGCTGGCATCGATAGTGCTAGCGAGGGTCTTGGGCGCAGGATATGGGAAACCAAATGCCAGGCCTGTCATGTCTATGACAGCGACAGCACGCAGAATGGGCACATGGGAATCCGTTCGTATATCCTGAACCCGGAGACCAAGTTTCCCTATCCCGAGGCACGGATCGCGGATGCGTTGAGAAAGGGGGCCAGGGGTACGGGTGAGGGTATGCCGGCCATCGATATCAGCGATAAGGAGATGAAAGCGCTCGTCCAGTTTCTCATAAGGCAGGTTTCCAGGCCCTGAGCCGACGATGCCCAGCCTTGGACTGCGTTGACTTTTCTTTATACAGAGATAATTTGAATGTATGAGTGTCAGTATTACTTGAGGCTAGGAGTGGGAAGTGCCCCTGTTGTCTGGGAAGGATGAAGGCCTGATGGGCGTCGATATCAGCGCCACCGGCATCAAGCTGGTGGAGTTGGCGCGCTCCCGTACGGGCTTTGAGCTGAAGTCGATGGCCATCGTGCCATTGCCTCGGGACGTGATCGTCGAGAATACGATCATCGATTCCATGGCAGTGTCGCAGGCCCTGCTCGACGCCGTCGAGGCGGCGCGTCCCTCGACCCGGAACGTGGCCTTCGCCGTTTCCGGCAATGCCGTCATCATCAAGACGATTGCCATGCAGACGATGACCGAGTTCGAGCTGGAGTCCCAGATCCAGTTCGAGGCCGACCAGCACGTGCCCTACGACATCGACGACGTCTATCTGGATTTCCAGATTCTCGGTAAGTCCAGGGATCAGGAGGACGAGATGGATGTCGTGCTCGTGGCCTGCAAGCGCGAGGTCATCGAGGACTTCCAGCTCGTGTTCAACGAGGCAGGATTGCAGAGTAGGTGCGTGGATTGCGCCGTATTCGCGCTTGAGAATGCCGCCGAACTGACGGACGAGCATGGCCTGAACGAGGCGGAGGAACCGTCTCCCGAGGATGCGCAGGTGCATGCGCTGGTGAACATCGGTGCGCACCTGATGAATATCAATGTGCAGATCAACGGCCAGATGTCGTTCGTGCGGGACCAGTTCTACGGCGGTCACCATCTGACCGAGGAGATTCAGAAGGAACATCGCATCAGCTACCAGGCCGCCGAACAGATGAAGCTGGAGAATTTCTCGGGCATCGGTCCGGATGCGCTGGAGCGCTTCTATGTCGGGCTGACTGCCGAGTTGATCCGGTCGCTGGACTTCTATGCCGCGAACCATGCGGAGTTCCCGGTACAACGCATCCTTCTGTCCGGCGGCACGGCGCTGCTGCCGGGCATTGCCGGCGAGATCGAACAGCGCCTCGGCATCGAGACGGCGGTGCTGCAGCCGTTTCGCAACATCAAGGTCAAGGATCGCCGCTTCGATGCCGACTATCTCGAGCGCATCGGGCCGATGATGACCGTGCCTATCGGCCTGGCCCTGCGGGGCTTCGACAAATGATCCGCATCAACCTGCTCCCATACCGACCGGCCAGGCGCCAGCGGCAAATCCTGCAGCACCTGGGCGTGGCCCTGGGCGCGGTGGCACTGGTGGTGCTGATCAGCCTGAGCGCGCAATGGATCGCCACCTCCCAGCTTTCCGACCTGAAGCAGGAGTATCAGAGTCTCAGGGGCCAGAACCTGGCGCTGATGAAGGAGATCGGGCGGATCAAGGATCTGGACAAGCTGCGTGCGGATGTGGAACGCAAGCTGGGACTCGTCGACCAGCTGCAGCGAGGGCGTTTCCGTTCGCTGAACACCTTCGTGGCTTTGGCCAAGGTCATTCCTGCCAATGTGTGGCTGACCTCGATCGCGGATACGGGTGCGGAGATCCGGCTGTCCGGTATCGGCGAGAGCAATAATGCCGTAGCCGATTTCATGCGTGCCCTGGATGCCTCGCCGCTGTTCACCAATATCCGCCTGCAGGTGATCTCCCGGACGGAGGCGAGCGGCATGGCGGTTCGCCAGTTCAACCTGGTCATCAACCGCGTCGACGCCAATCCTGCGGCCGTGGCACAGGGGGGACACTCATGAAGCTGAGCGCCATCGATCTGTCCTTCCTCGAGGCACTGCGGCCGCTGTTGCCGCTGCCGTTATGGCAGAAGGTGGCCGCGGTGACGACCGGCTTCGTACTGATCCTCGCCGCCTACATCTATTTCGGCTGGATGCCGGTGCAGGACGCCATCGCCGGGCAGAAGCAACAGGTGGCGCAGCAACAAATCATCCTCAAGCGCAACCAGATGCTGGCCAAGGATCTGCCGCGCAAGCGCAAGGAGTATGCGAAGCTCGAGAAGCAGCTGACGATCGCTCTGAACATGTTGCCCAAGGAATCGGAAATCCCCGACCTGCTGGAGAATGTGTCCTGGGCCGGCAAGGACAGCGGCCTGGAGTTCAAGACGTTCAAGCCGCTGGGCGAGGTTTCGCGCCAGTTCTATGCCGAGGTCCCTGTGGATATCGACGTTTCGGGCACCTACAACCAGATGCTGACCTTCCTGAAAAGGGTCGGGGAGATGCCACGCATCGTCGATGTGCACAATCTGAGCCTGAGCCAGAGCGTGGCCGGCGGCCAGCTGTCGATCAAGGGCAAGGTCGTGACTTATCGTTTTATCGAGCAGCCCGAGAAAGGGATTATCCGGAAAGGGCGGGCGCCGCGGTGAGCCGCGAGACGCAGGGCCCGGGAGTAGTGTGATGCGAAAGGAATGCATATTGGCAAGCAGGCCCAGGTCCGCAGTGTGGATGGCGCTGTGCGGCACCGCGCTGTTCGTGCTGGCGGCGGGAAATGCGGCGGCGGCCACGGTCAGCGGCGTGACGCTGCAGCAGTCCGGCCAGGGGCCGTCCGTATTGATCGCGGCGGATCAGAAGATGAGCTACGAGGTGTTCGACCTCGCCGATCCCTCGCGCGTGGTGTTGAACCTGCCCGGGGCCAAGCTCGCGGCCGGGGTGGAGCCGGTGAAGGCCTCCTCCGGCAACGTCAACGCCGTGTTCCCGGTGCAGACGGCCGAGGGCGTGAAGGTCGAGATCGGTCTGGATGCGAAGCAGCCCTACAAGGTCGTCGAGCAGGGCAACAACCTTCTCGTGCGTTTTGCGCCCGCAGCCCAGCCCAAGGCCCAGCCCAAGGCCGTGCAGGCGAAGATCAAGGATATCGAGGTCTATGACAGCGGCTCGGTCACCGAGTTGGTGCTGCACGGCGAGCATATGAATGCCAGCCACGATGCCTTCCTCACCAATAAGGGACAGACGATGATCCTCGACTACTGGGGGGCGAGTTCCCTGCTGCCGAAGGACCATTACGCCTATGCGACGCAGCGCGTCAACGGCGTCACCGTCGGCCAGGCGCCGGGACGGGTCCGCCTCGTCGTCTCCCTGCTTCCCGCCGAACAGAGCAAGTACCAGGTGCAGGCCACGCAGGATAAGATGGTGGTGCGTTTCGGCAACGTCATCCCCAAGAAGAAGGCGACGAAACTCGTCGTCGACAGTGTCGACTTCCAGCCCGAGGATCGTATCTCCCATATCGTCGTGCGCACCGACCAGGTGAACCCTGTGATCAACCTGGTGCAGAAGAACGGCGATGTGCTCATCGACGTGCGCAAGGCGACGCTGGCCGCCGGCCAGGAGCGCACACAGGATGTGCACGCTTTCCCCGGCCCGGTGAAGCAGATCGACAGCTATCGGGTGGGCGATAATGTGCGCATCGTGGCCCGCCTCAGGGAGAAGGTGGATGTCAGCTCCTTCCAGCAGGGCAATGTGCTGACCGTGACCCTGATGCCAGAGGATATCGCCAAGGCCCGGGCGGGCGGAGGGGCATCCCAGGGCGAGAAATTCGCCTACAGCGGCCAGAAGGTGACCTTCGACTTCCAGGATATCGATATCCGCAACGCCCTGCGCCTGATCGCGGAGATGAGCAAGCTGAACATCATCATGTCCGATGACGTCAAGGGTAAGCTGACCATGCGCCTGGTCGATGTGCCGTGGGATCAGGCGCTGGATCTGATCCTGGCCGCGGAAGGCCTGGGCAAGGAGCAGATGGGCAACGTCATCCGCATCGCCCCGATCGATGTACTGAGGTCGGAATATCAGGCCAAGCTGGAGGCGCAGCAGGGCTCCGATCAGCTGGAACCGCTGGTCACCCAGTTCATCACCCTGAGTTATACCAAGGTGGCGGACGTCAAGAAGATGCTGGATAACGCCTCGGCCAATGCCACGCGCAATGCCACGGCCGGCGGTACGTCCTCCACCAGTACCGCCAGCGCGGCACCGGCCAGCGCCACGGGCACATCCTCGGCCTCCGGGCAATCCTCCAGCAGCATCGGCATCCTGTCGCCGCGCGGCAGCTTCCTGATCGACGAGCGCACCAATACGCTGATCGTCAAGGACACGGCTGAGTCGATCAACAACGTCAAGCGCTTGATCTCTGCCATCGACAAGCCGGTGCAGCAGGTGCTGATCGAATCGCGCATCGTCGAGGCCACGGATAACTTCGGCCGCAGCTTCGGTATCCGCTGGGGCGGCAACAGCACGGGCACCAACCGCGGCATGCCGATAACCATCGGCGGCGTGCAGGGCGCCAGCGGCACGGCTTCGACGACCAAGGTTACGGGTACGGGCAGCAGCGGCTTCGTCGTCGACATGCCTTCCGCCACCTATGCCGCCGGTTCGGGCGGGGCGATCGGCATGGTGCTCGGCGGTCTCGGCAAGGCCTTCAACCTGTCGCTGGAGCTGTCGGCGGCCGAGAACAACGGCGATGCGAAGGTGATCTCCAACCCGCGGCTGATTACCTCCAACCTGAAGCCCGCCACCATCTCCCAGGGCGTGTCGATCCCGGTGACGACGCCGGCAACGAACGTGTCGCCGGCGACGGTGCAGTACAAGCAGGCTGCCCTGTCGCTGACGGTAACGCCGCAGATCACCGCCGACGACAAGGTGATCATGGACATCAAGGTGACGAAGGATGCGCCGAACACGACGATTAATCCCGTCAGCGGCACTCCCGGCATCGACACCAAGACCATCCAGACCACCGCCTTCCTGGCCAACGGCGAGACGGTAGTCATCGGTGGCATCTATACGAAGCAGACCGGTAATACCGTCAACAAGGTGCCGGGGCTGGGCGACATCCCCATCCTGGGCTGGTTGTTCAAGAACAAGGCGGTCACCGACAACCGCAGCGAGCTGTTGATCTTCCTGACGCCGACGATCATCAAGCCCGTCGCTTCCCAAGGGTCGAGCACCTGAAGGTAATGCTCGTCGGCCCCATGGGGGCCGGCAAGACGACGATCGGGCGGCTATTGGCCGCCCGACGCGCATGGTCCTTCACCGACCTCGATGCGGTGATCGTGCAAAAAAGCGGCCGCACAATCCCCCGGATCTTTGCCGAGCAGGGAGAATGCCTGTTCCGGGCCCTGGAGAGTGAGATGCTGGCCGGGCTGTGTACGGCGGCATCCGGCGACGGCGTGCTGTCCACCGGCGGTGGGGCGGTGTTGTTGGCGGCGAACCGGCGAACCCTGCGCCGCGCCGGGCCCGTGGTCTGGCTGCATGCGGATCCGGAAGTGACGGCCGCCCGCATCGAGGGGGATGTGAACCGCCCACTGCTTGCAGGGGTCGATCCGCTGAGCAAGGCCAGGCAGCTGGCGGAGATGCGCACGCCGCTGTATGCCGCGATCTGCGACCTGAAGATCGACACCGGCCGGTGCTCCGCGCAGGAAGCAGTGGATGCCATCGATGCCTTTCTGTCAGAATCGGGCCATGCCTGAGCCTACACCCACCCACCAATACCGTATCGACCTCGGCCTGCGCAGCTACGACATTCACATCGAGTCGGGCTGTCTGGACCGTATTGGCCCGGCCATGCGCCGCTTATTCGGTGCCGAGTCGCGCTGCCTTGTCGTCAGCAATACGGTGGTGGCGCCGCTGTACCTGGAACGGGTCAGGGCGAGCCTGGCTGCGGCGGACTGGCAGGTCTCCGACTGCATCCTGCCGGACGGCGAGAGCGAGAAGAACATGGTCGAGTGGGGGCATATCATCGATGCCCTGATGCAGGCCAAGCTTGCGCGCAACGAGCCGGTTGTGGCGCTGGGCGGGGGTGTGATCGGCGATATGGTCGGTTTCGCCGCTGCCTGCTACCGACGCGGCATCCCCTTCGTGCAGGTGCCGACGACACTGTTGGCGCAGGTCGATTCCAGCGTCGGTGGCAAGACGGCCATCAACCATCCGCATGGCAAGAACATGATCGGCGCCTTCTATCAGCCGAAGCTGGTATGGATCGATCCGCAGGTACTCGCCACGCTGGATATCCGCCAGTTGCGTGCGGGCCTGGCCGAGGTCATCAAGTACGGCCTGATCCGCGATGCCTCCTTCTTCGCGCATATCGCCGCCCATGTCGACGGCATCCTGGCCCTGGACGAGGCGCGGGTGGCCGAGTCCATCCTGCGTTCCTGCCGTCACAAGGCGGAGGTGGTCATGGCCGACGAGACCGAGCAGGGGCAGCGGGCGCTGCTGAACCTCGGCCATACCTTCGGCCATGCCATCGAGTCGATGACCGGATACCGGCAATACCTGCACGGGGAGGCGGTGGCGATCGGTACCTGCATGGCCGCGCGCCTGTCCGAGCAGCGCGGAGACGCCGAGGCCGGGCTTGAGCGCGAGGTTGTCGATATCTACCGGGCGGCGGGCCTGCCGACGGATGTGCCGCATTTCGATGCTGCGGCCTGGCTGGATGCCATGGGGCACGACAAGAAGAATATCGGCAGCCGCATCCGTTATATCCTGCTGCGCGCCATCGGCGATGCGTTCATCGCCGAGGATGTGCGGCCCGACGAGATTACGCGCCTGATATCTTCATACGCTTGAGGGCCTCATACGACTGAGGCGGCCCTCGGTCGTCAGTCCTCGTTCAGCATTCCGAACATCGCCAGCAGGTTCTCGAACAGCAGGAATACGTCCAGGTACAGCGTCAGGGCTGCGGCGATGTATTCGTCGTTGGGATAGGTGCGCAGGATGGCCGAGGTGTCGTAGAGGATGAAGGCCGAGAACAGCACCACGCTGATGCCGCTGAGCGCCAGTGCCATGGTGCCGGAATGGAAGAACAGGTTGCTCAGGCCGAGGACGATGACGGCGATCAGGCCCATCCACACGAAGCCGCGCAGGAAGGAGAAATCGCGCCGGGATACGAAGGCGTAGGCGGTCAGGCCGACGAAGGCGACGGCGGTGCTCATGAAAGCCTGGGCCACCAGCATGCCGGACTTGGCGGCCACCAGGCCGACCAGGGGCGAGATCGAGAACCCGGTCAGGGCGCCGAAAGCGAGCAGGGCGATGATGTTGATCCCCGGCGTGTGGCGTACGGCCTGTACGAGGAAGATGCTGCCCATCATCATGAACAGCGTCAGCCATGGATGCATCAGCGGAAAGCTGAGGCCCAGCGAGGCGTAGGCGCCGAGGCTGCCGGCACCGATGCACAGAGCCAGCATGCCATAGGTCTTGCCGAGGAAGCTGATGCGCGCGTCGGCCAACTGGGTCGAGGTCAGGGTGCCGGTATTCATAAAACCCTCCGTATCATGATTGGTGAACCAAGGTTAGGGGGTGAACCTTAAGCCTTAATGAATGCGCCGGTGATCGTGCCGGGTCTCGACGATCTCGGCCTCGATCCAGGTCGCTTTCCCGGCGGTGGCCAGCGATTCGGGCAGCCAGCGGCGGATCAGGGCCCGGCGCAGGATGGGGATCAGCAGCAGAAAGCCGATGATGTCGGTGACGAAGCCGGGCGTGAGCAGCAGCACGCCGGCCATGGAGATCATCAGCCCATGCGCGATGTCCGTGGTGGGTAGCTGGCCCGCCACCATATGCTGGCGGGCATCGAATAGCATGCGCAGACCCTGAGCGCGCACCAGCCAGCCGCCGAGGGCTGCCGTGGCCAGGCAAAGCAGGATGGTGACAGCACCGCCGATGCGGCTGCCGACCTCGATCAGCACGTACAGTTCAATCAGCGGCAGGAGGACGAACGGGAGCAGCAGCAGTCGCATGGCCCCTTTATGGGGGCAGCGGGCCGAAAATACAAGCCCCGGGGGTCATTCCCCGGCCAGGCAAAGGCTGACGAGGGCGCCGATGCCGACGGCCATGGCCGATTCGTCGAGTTCGAAGGCGGGGTGGTGCAGCGGGTGCCGCGTGTGCGGAGCCGAACCCGTGCCCAGACGCAGCAGGCAGCCCGGCACGATGTGCAGGAACTCGGCGAAATCCTCGCCGCCCATGGAAGCAGCCTCGATGGTAATGCGCGGCGTGTCAGGCATGAACCGCATGAGCGCATCCTCGGCCAGGCGCATGACTTCCGGCGGGTTTTCCAGCAGCGGCGTGGAGGCGCGCATGACGAAGCTGGCCGTTGCTCCCCAGGTCTCGGCCGTCTGCCGGATGATGCGGTCCATGCGGGCGCGGACCTCGTCACGGACCTGATGGTCCAGGGTACGCAGGGTGCCGGAGAAGGCGACCCGTTCGGGGATGACGTTCGCAGCATGACCACCCTGGATCTGACTGATGGTCAGCACCGCCGGTTGCATCGGATCGACGCGCCGCCCGATGATGTGGTGCAGGGCCTGGATGATGTGGCTGGCGATGAGGATGGTGTCCGTGCACTCATGCGGGCGGGCGGCATGACCGCCGTGGCCGTGGATCTCCACCTCGAACAGGTCGGCGGAGGCGCACATCGGCCCGGTGCGCAGGCCGATGCTGCCGCTCGGCAGGTAGGGATAGACGTGCAGGGCATGGATGCGGCTGGGGTGGATGCGCGCGAATACGTCGTCAGCGATCATGGCGGCGGCACCCATGGTCGTTTCTTCAGCCGGCTGGAACACCGCCGCCACGTTGCAGGGCAGCTGCGCGAGGCGACCGAGCACCATCATGGCGCCGATCAGCATGGCCGTGTGCGCATCATGGCCGCAGGCATGGGCGACGCCGGGGACTGCCGAGGTATAGTCGGTGGCCGTCGTCTCCTGTATCGGCAGTGCGTCCATGTCCGCCCGCAGGGCGACATAGGGGCGGGCGGCATCCACCTCGAGGCAGGCGAGCAGGCCGAAGCCGCCGATGCGCTCGACCACCGTGAGCCCGAGATCCCGGCAGCGATCCGCCACATAGCGGGCGGTGGCTTGTTCCTGCCCGGACAATTCCGGGTGACGGTGCAGGTGGCGGCGGATGCCGATGACCGCGGGCATGACGGCGGCAATGTGCCCGGCCAGGGCTTCGGGCGTGGGAGCATTCATGCGTTGCCCCAGGTCATCCAGCCATCCTCGCGCATATGCGCGATCATGGCGGCAGGCGAGGCGCTTTCGGCATGCAGGCGGCGCTGGCGCGTGGCGCCGTCCCCGCCGCGTCGCCATGCCGGCAAGCGTGCATCGACGATGGCCAGCTCCTCCGCCGGCGCCCCGTCACGGGCCAGCTTCTCCAGGCGATGCTCCAGCCAGTTCAGGAAGGTGGATGTTCGCTCGCTGTCCGGGTCGATGATCTCGGCCTGCATGCCGCACCGACAGGCGCGCCAGCGGTTCTCGCGGATCAGCGATGGATGCGTGCGTTGGCAATGGCCGCTGCCGGCGGTCAGGGCTGCCAGGCATTCGGCCCGCACATAGGCGGTGTAGGCGAGTACATCCTCCACCGTTGCCGGCATATCGCCGATGCGAATCTCCAGGGTGCCGAAATCCGGGTGCGGGCGCATCTCCCACCAGATCTCGCGCACGGTGTCGATGCTGCCGGTGGCGATCAGCCGCTGGATGCAGTGCTGGAAATCTCGCCAATGCTCGAAATAGAACGGCATGCCGCCCTGGCTCAGGTTCTCGGAGACCTTGATGCGATAGGAATGCAGGCCCGTATCCTCGCCGTGCCAGTACGGGGAATTGGCGGAGATGGCCAGAAAGCAGGGCAGGATCGGCATCAGGCGGTTCATGGCGCCGATGCAGGCATCGCCATCGGGCATACCGACATGCACGTGGATGCCGAAGATGTTGAATCGCCGGGCGGTGCGCTGCTGCCGCGCGATCAGGCGGTGGTAGCGCGCGTCGTCGGTGATCGTCTGCACCTGCCAGCGCGAGAACGGATGGGTGCCGGAAGCCAGCAGGGCTCCTTGCCGTTCGGCCAAGATGGCGCTGACCTGCCGGTAGGTGGCGGCCATCTCGGCGATGCACGGGCGGACATGCGCATGGATGCCGGTGTTGATCTCGACGGTGGAGGCGAACAACTCCGGCTTGATTCTGGGTGTGTGTCCGACGGCTGAGAATACGGCGGGGGCCAGCGGGGTCTGCTCGCCGTGCTCGGCATCGACGGTGATCCATTCCATCTCGATGCCGAGGCTACCCGGCCTTGAGGGTGTAAACGGGATCGCGATGCCGGTGTCCATCACGTTCAGTATAGCCCCTGCACGGGGACCGGGCTTATTCGAGCAGGCGCCCGGCCTTGGCCCAGTTGCCGCGATCGACCTCGTCGATGGTGATATAGGTCGCCTCCGGCGGCTTGCCGGCCACCTCCTGCATGACGCGGGTGATGCCGTCGGCGATCTTCTCTTTCTGTTCGCGGCTCAGTGTGCCAGCGACGCGTACATTGATATAAGGCATGCTATTTTCCTCTCTGTGGCATGGCCGGCTTGTGTTCCAAGGCCTGCTGTATGCGCTCTGCGCGGGCATTTTTGCCCAGTTTGTGCAGCGTCGCAATGATGCGTTTGCGAATGGCGGGATCCGGGTCCAAGGCGGCGCTGTGCTGGTAGGCGGCGAGGGCATCGTCATATCGCCCCGCCCGGCTCAGGATATCCCCGCGGATCTTCCAGCAGGGCCCGACATCCGGCAGCAGCGCTACGGCGCGCTTGCTGTGCGCCAGGGCGGCGGTGAGATCCCCCTCGCCCGGCCAGAAAACGGGCATAGCGAATCTGCGCATAGCCATTCTTGGCATCGGCCTTGATCGCCTGCGCAAAGTCCCGGCGCGCCGTATCCATCTGTTTTTGGCTTTCCGCCAGCTTGGCCAGCAGGTACCAGGGCACGGCCTCATGGGGGAAATGCCGGGTGGCGGCTTCCAGCAATTGGCGGGCCTGTGCGTCCCTCCCGGCCGCGATCTCCAGGGCGCTGAGGTTGACGACGGTGGGCAGATGCCAGCCGTGCTGCATGTTTTCCTCGTACAAATCGCGGGCCTCATCGTTGTGGTCGATGCGCGTAAGCAGTACGGCCAGGTTGTAGCGCGCGGTCAGGTTGTCCGGGTGCAGCACCAGTTCATGCGCGAGCGCTCGTCTGGCCTCGGTCTCATGTCCGGTCTCAACATAGCGCTGGGCGGCGGCTAGCGGGGTCGGCGGTCGGCTCGCAGCACAGCCGCCGAGCAGGGCCAGCGCCAGCAGGGCGGGCAGGCTAGGGTTGCGCAGGTGCGACCCCCATCTGGCCGGTGGTCAGCAGCATTTGCTCCATCATCTGTTGTTTTGCCTGCGGGCTCGCCTTTACCTCCGGCTCTTTGGTCAACAGCTTCCACGGGTTGCGGCGCAGGTTATCGGACAGCGACTCGAGGTTTTCGGAGGCCTTGCGCAGCATAAACAGCATGCGGTACAGGTTCTCGCGGTTGTCCACCAGCATGGCGTCTGCGTGGCCCATGGTCGCCTTGCCCTCGCTGAAGAAGGCCTGGCCGGACCGGATCGCCGTCGGCAGCTGCTTCGTAGCCTGGCCGAGTTGCTCGACGGCCCTCGGCAGGGTGTGGTTCAGGGTGATGCTGAGCCGGCTGAGGTTATGGATGGTGGCGTGCAGATCGTGCCGGTTCTCGCGTGCCATCTGCAGGAATTCGTCGACCGTTTCGTTCGTGTGGGCGATGAGGCCGCGCAGCGAGTCCTTGCTCTTGCCGTTGGCCAGCATCTGCTTCAAGGCATCGCCGATGTTGCGGATATCGCCGATGGCCCCGCCCATCTGCGCGATCAGGGTGTTGATGTCGCCACCCGGCTCGGAGGGGATGCGTGCCCCCTCCGGCAGCCATTGCGTGTCGCCGGGCTTGGCATGCAGCGACAGGTATTTCTCGCCGACCATGCCGCGGCCGGCGATGGAGGCACGGGTGGAGGCCGGCAGACGGATGCCCGGGAGCAGGGCGATGCGCACCAGTGCCCGCCCCTTGTCGAGTTTGATCTCCTGCACGGTGCCGACCTTGACGCCGGCCATACGCACGTCGGATTGCGGCTCCAGGCCCATCAGGTCGTCGAATTCGGTCTCGACGATATGATTTTGCTGTTTGAACAGCACGAGGCCACTGATGCGGCTGGTGCCCAGACCCAGCAGGATCAGCGCGATCAGCACGAAGGCCCCCAGCCGCGCCTGGGCATTCATATCTGCACCGCCTTGTCCATGTCCCTGCCCCATACGCTGACGTTGATTGGCCCTTCCGCCCGTCCGTCGACGAATTGCCGGACCACCGGATCCTGATCCGATTCTAGCGCCTTTGCGGGCATTTGCCGATGGATGCGCGCATGCGCCAGCATGGTGATGGTGTCGCTGATGGTCATGGCGCTCTTCATGTCGTGGGTGATGGTGACGATGGTGGCATCGAAATCGCGGTGCAGGCGTACGATCAGGCGGTTGATGACGTCCGACATGATCGGGTCCAGTCCCGTCGTCGGCTCGTCGAAGAACACGATGTCCGGCCGGTGGCAGATGGCCCGGGCCAGGCCGACCCGCTTGGCCATGCCGCCGGACAGCTCCGCCGGCATGCGCTCCTCGATGCCGGGCAGGCCGACCCACGCCAGTACTTCGGAGGCGCGCTCCCGCGCAGCCTCGTGCGAGGCACCGTGGTGGAGCAGGGCGAAGGCGACGTTCTCCCATACCGGCAGTGAATCGAACAGTGCCGCCCCCTGGAACAGCATGCCGATGCGGCGCATGCGTATCAGCTGCTCGGACTCATCCAGGGCCAGCCAGTTCTCGCCGTCGACGTGAATCTCCCCGGCATCCGGCTTCATCAGGCCGAGGATGCATTTGACCAGCACGCTCTTGCCGCTGCCGGACATGCCGATGACGGTCATCGATTCGCCGGGCATGACATCGAGATCGAGGCCGTCCAGCACCACCTTGTCGCCGAAGCGCTTGCACAGCCCTCGGATGCGGATGCGCGGCTCGGCGTCCGTCATCCGAACATCCAGGCGGTCAGGAAGTAATCGGAGATCAGGATGCTCATGCAGGAGATGACCACGGCACGCGTCGTGGCCCGCCCGACGCCGGCCGCACCACCCTGGCAGTTGAAGCCCTCGGTGCAGCCGATCAGGCCGATCAGCATGCCGAAGAAGACGGCCTTCACCAGGCCCGAATACAGATCGCTCAGCTGCAGGTACAGCGTGGTCTTTTCGATGTAGACGGACGGGTTCTGGTGCAACATATACACGCTGATGCCATAGCCGCCGCTGATGCCGATCATGTCGGCGACGATGACCAACAGCGGCATCATCAGCGTGGCGGCCAACAGGCGCGGCAGGATCAGGTAGCGCACCGGGTCGGTGGAGAGCGTCCACAGCGCATCGATCTGCTCGGACACGCGCATGGTGCCAAGCTCGGCGGCGAACGAGGCGCCGACGCGGCCGGCCACCATCAGTCCCACCAGCACCGGCCCGAGCTCGCGCAACATCGACAGCGACACCACCACGGCGACCATGCTCTCGGCCCCGAAGCGATGGAAGGCGATATAGGACTGAAGCGCCAGCACCATGCCGGTGAACAGGGCGGTTAACAGCACCACGGGCAGCGACTGCACGCCGACCATCTCCGCCTGCTGCAGGATCAGCCGCCCGTACCAGGGCCGGCTGCCCAGGCGTCGCACGGCGCGGCCGAGCGAACTGGCATACAGGCCGACATGCATGAGGATCTCCTCGACCCTGGCGCCGAAAGCCTGCAGCCAGCTCAAGGATACGCCTTGCGGGTGACGCGGTGGGTCACGCCGGTGAACAGGGTGTAGGCGATGGTGTCCAGGCTCTCGGCCACGGCGTTGGCGGACAGGGACTCGCCCCAGAATTCGACGGTATCCCCGGGCGCGATGGCCGGGGCCGTGCGGGCGTCGAGCATCACGTAGTCCATGCATACGCGGCCGATGATCGGCAGCCGTGCGCCTGCCAGCATGCCGGTGCCTCGGTTCGACAGGCCGCGCGGCAGGCCGTCCCCGTAGCCCATGCAAACGACGGCCACCGGCATGTCCTGGGGGGCGACGAAGCTGGCTCCGTACGACACGGAGCTGTTTTTCGCAAGCTGATGCAGCTGCATGACCTGGCCGGTCAGGCGCATCACGGGCTTCAGGCCCATCGGCCGGTCGGGGATGGGTTCGGCGCCGTACAGGGCGATGCCGGGACGTACCAGATCGCCGGCCATGTCTGGCCGGATCAGCATGCCGGCGCTGTTCAGCAGCGATGCCCTGGTGCCGGCGGGGAAACCCCGCAGGACGGCGGTGAACTGCGCAGCCTGCATGGCGTTCAGCGGATGCTCCGGCTCGTCGGCGCAGGCCAGGTGCGAGACGATGCCTTCCACCTGCATGCCACGACGGCGGCAGGATTCGGCGAGATCCAGGGGTGCAGGGCTTCCGAGTCGGCCCATGCCGGTATCGATCTTGATCCAGACAGCGCCGGAAAAACCGGCCTTTTCCAGCCGCTCCACCTGGTCCGGCTCGGCGATGACGGGCGTCAACCGATGTTCGGTGGCCAGCCTGGCATCTTCCGCATCGAAGATGCCGGACAACAGGTAGATGGCCGTTGGCTTGTCGTGTCGGTCCGGCAATATGGCGCGCAGGCGCGCGCCCTCTCCGGCATCGGTGACCCCGAAGTGCCGACAGCCTTGCCCGAATAATGCGGGTGCGACGAGGGCGAGCCCATGGCCATACGCATCGGCCTTGATGACGGCCATGACGCCGGCCGTACCGGCGCGCGTTTCCAGCAGCCGGTAGTTGTGGCGCAGATTGTCCAGGTTGATATGGGCGATGGCGGGCCGGCTCATGACGCCAGTGTCGCCGCCGGCTCGTTAATCGTCAAAGCCCCGGGCGGCGGCGTGGTTTTCGAAGCGGGTGTATTTGTTGATGAAGGTCAGCTTGACGTTGCCGATCGGGCCGTTTCGCTGCTTGCCGATGATGATCTCGGCCACGCCCTCGTTCTCCGGCTTCTTGTTGTAGACCTCATCGCGGTAGATGAACATGATGACGTCGGCATCCTGCTCGATGGCGCCGGACTCGCGAAGGTCCGACATCATCGGCCGCTTGTCGGCGCGCGACTCCAGCGAGCGGTTCAGCTGCGACAGGGCGATCACCGGCACGTGCAGTTCCTTGGCCAGGGCCTTGAGCCCGCGCGTGATCTCGCTGATCTCCTGCTCCCGGCGCTCGGCGTCGGCGCGGCCGCTCATCAGCTGCAGGTAGTCGATGACGACCAGATCCAGCGCCTTGGCCTCGCGCTTCAGGCGCCGGCACTTCGAGCGTATCTCCATCACCGACACGGCCGGGGTATCGTCGACGAACACCGCCGATTCGGCCAGGGCGCCGCTGGCGGAGGCGAGCTTGCGCCAATCCTCGGCGGAGAAGCGGCCGGTGCGCAGGTTTTTCATGTCCACGCGCGCCTCACAGGCCAGCATACGCTGGGCGATCTGCTGGGAGGACATTTCCAGCGAGAAGGTGGCGATGACATTGGGGTGGTCCGAGCGAATGGCGGCATTCTGCGCCAGATTCATGACGAAGGCGGTCTTGCCCATACTCGGGCGGCCGGCGATGATGATGAGATCGCCGCGCTGCATACCGCTGGTCATTTCGTCCAGATCGTCGAAGCCCGTAGGTACGCCGGTGATTGCCTTCTTCTGCTCATAGCGGGCCTGCAGCTCGTGATAGGCCTCGAGCATGAGCTTGTCCATCTTGCTGAAGGTGGGGCGGGAGCGGTTGAAGTTCTCGGCGACCGCCAGCACATTCTTTTCAGCGGAGTCCAGGTGGTCGTTGACCTCGCGGCTGGCTTCCTCGTAGACGCCCTGGGAGATCTTGCCGCAGACGGACAGCAGCTGCCTGAGCGCGGCACGTTCGCGCACGATCTCGGCATAATGGCGCACATTGGCGGCGGTGGGGATGGCGGTGACGAGGTCGGACAGGTAGGGCTCGCCGCCACATGCATCGAGTTCGCCGGCGCGCTCCAGGTGGTCCTTGACGGTCAGGGCGTCGACCGGCTGATGCCGGGCCGACAGGCTCAGGATGGCGGCGAAGACGTGCGCATTGGCCTCGACGTAGAAATGTTCGGCCAGCAGCGATCCCTCGAGGCGTTCGAGGGCCTCGGGATCGAGCATGATCCCCCCCAGCACCGCGCGCTCCGCATCATAGGCATGGGGCGGGACGCGCTCCCTGAGCGTGTCGGTGCGTAGGGGGGAGATGCCCGAGTTCAATCGTGTTCGGCTTCGACCTTGATCGAAAGCGCGACCGTGACGTCCGGGTGCAGGCGCACGCGGAAGCCATGGTCACCGACGGCCTTGATCGTTTCGTCGATCAGAATCTGGCGCGTGGCGACCTTGAAGTCGTGCGACGCCAACAGTTCGGCGATGTCGTGCGCCGAGACCGAGCCGTACAGGTGCTGGCCGTCAGAGGCGGCGCGGGTCACCACCAGCGTGAGCGCTTCCATCTGGCTGGCCAGGGACTGAGCCTTCTGCAACTCGTCGTGCTGCCTGCTCTCCAGCTCCTTGCGGCGGCGCTCGAACACCTTGCGGTTCGCGTCGCTGGCCTCGATGGCCTTGTCCTGCGGCAGCAGGTAGTTACGGCCGTAGCCGGGGCGAACCTTCACCTCATCGCCGACGTTGCCGAGGCCCTCGATCCGTTCCAACAGAATCAGTTGCATCATCATCCTCCATCTGCCGATCTCATGTTTCGGCGGTAATCAAACCAAACGTCCATCAGGCCGAGCAGCACGAACGGGATCGCCAGCACCGACCACATCGTCAGCAGCATGTACATGATCACAATCATCCATGGCTGCTGCCGTATTTTCAACCAGGTGTGAGCCACGGCCACACCCTGCATGCCCAGCATGCCGGCTCCCAGGATGGCGGTCCCGACAGCCATAAATTGCACATCGCCTTCCACCAGGTTGGCGGTGGCCACGGCCAGGATGAGCGCATAGGCCGTGGTGCGCCCGAAGCGGATACTCAGCAGCGGCGCCTGTTCGCCGTGGAAGAACCCGTAGCGGCGGGCCATTCCCCGGGCCAGCAGGGCGTTCCCCCACCAGATCATCCACAGGCCGAGCGCCAGCGATCCCGGCAGGATCCAGACCGAGCTGCGGCGGAACTGTGCCAGCGCCGCGGACGCTTCCGCGTCCTGGCCATGCAGCTGGGATGCCGCACTTTCGAACACCGGCGATAGCAGGTGATCGACATAGCCGCGCATATCCATATGCGCCGCATTCGCACCGGCCCAGAGTCCGGCGAGTACCGCCAGCAGCAGGCCGATGGCGAGGTTCTGGCCGCTGCGCGCCAGGCCTCCCGGGCGCCGCAGGCTGGTGGCGGCCGCGATTGGCATGATGCCGTACATCAGCAGCATCAACAGGCCCACCAGCGGCTGCATGCCGGCCGTCAGGCCCACGCCGATGGCCGAGAGCAGGGCCACCTGCAGTGCATAGCTGCTGCCGCCGCCCAGCGTGATCAGCGCGAACAGGCCGGGCGTCAGCAGATGGGTGCCGATCGCCAGCAGCGCGAACATCCAGGCCAGCAGCTGCATGTTCTGCAGCGAGCCCGGAAGCCACCAGGCCGCCGAAAACATCACCACCGCCAGCAGTGCACAGGGCACACGGCGGGTCAGGATATATTCGACAGCCGCCGGCATCCGCAGAGCCGGTGGATGGGTCATGCGCTGGTGCCTAGGCCCTTGTGCCTAGGTTCAATCGCGATGCTGCGTGGTAAACGGCAGCAGCGCCAGGACCCGCGCGCGCTTGATGGCGGTCGTCATTGCTCGCTGATGGCGGGCACAGGTGCCGGTGACGCGCGCCGGCACGATCTTGTAGCGCTCGGTCACGTAGTGGCCCAGCAGCTCCGGATCCTTATAGTCGATCTGCAGGCTCGTATCGGCGCAGAACTTGCAGAACTTGCGCCGGCGGAAGGAACCGCCGCGTCCGCCGCGTCCACCGCGATCGTCACGACCACCGCGTCCACCGCGATCGTCACGGCCACCGCGATCGTCGCGGGATGCCGAGCGCTCCGGGCGCGGAGATGCATGCTCCCGACTTGTGTTCTCGCTTGCCTTGTTCGTCTCTTCAGCCATGTCCTTACTCCTCACTCTGTTGCCGGCCCTGCGGGCTGGCATCGGTTTACCCAAATCTCTACCTGGCCCCAGCAGGGCTCACCGTCCCGGCTGTAGAAGCGCCGCCGAAGCTGCCCCTCGATGTGTACGTCCTGACCCTGTCGGGCCAAGATGGATTCGGCCATCTTCCCCTCGGCGCGCAACGGCAACGGTTGTTCCGTCGCCGTCGTGGCCCTTGTGGGGCCGAACATCGGCCGGGGGACGATCAGGGCAGCGATGACGGCCAGGCTTCCGTCGGGCATCCAGCGCTGTCTGACCTCTTCGATCCGGCCCTGGAGCCGGACGCTGTTCACCGCTGCCGGGCTCAGGCCTCGGTGGCCTCGCCATTGTCCGCCGGTGCACTCTCGGTCTCGGCAGCCTTGGCGCTCTCGGTGGCCTCAGTGCTCTCAGTAGTGGCCTCGGCGCTCTCGGTGGCCTCGGCCTCGGCGGCCACCTCAGCGGCCCTTTCCTCACGTGCCTTGCGGCGACGCATCAGCGGGGACGGCTCGTCGGACAATTCGTTCAGGCGAACGGTCAGGAAACGCAGGATGCGCTCATCGAGCTGGATGGCATGCTCCAGCGCCTCGATGGCGGCAGCTTCGCCATCGGTGACCAGCAGCGTGTAATGGCCGCGCTTGCGCTTCTCGATCGGATAAGCGAGCAGGCGAACGCCCCAATACTCGCGTTTGACGATGCGGCCACCGGCCTTCTCGATCTTGTCGACGAGTTGGTCGGTCAGTTCCTGGGTTTTTTCCTGGGATACGTCAGGATTGACGATGAAAGTGGTTTCGTAATACACGGCGCCTCTCGGGGTACTTGGTTTCGTACGCCCCGGCATCAATGCGCAGCCGGAGCAAGGGTATGTCAAGGGCGCCGGAATATATGCACAAAGCCTGCGTATGGCAAGGCCCTAATCTTGAATACGTGCGAAGGCGGCCCGGCGCAGGCGCTGCTTGAAGTCAGCGTCTCCGGCAGCCAGCTCGCCCAGCACTGCATGCGGGATGGCCAGGGCCTGCATGTCGGTGGTGGCGACGACATCGGCCACCGGCGGGCTGATCCCGGCCGAGGAGATTTCGCCGGCCAGGTCGCCGGCTTGCAGGCGTCCGACCTCGGTGCCGTTGATGGTGACGCATGCCTGCCCCTCGAGCACGATATACAGGTTGGCGGGGGCGCTCTGATTCTCGGTGATCAGCCGGTAGCCTGCCTCGAAGCTGGATACGGGGCAGGCATGGGCGAGCGCCTCCAGCGTTTGTCGCGGCAGGCCGTCGAACAGCGGCTGCGAGGCCAGCAGGCGGACGATCGGATCACGGGTGTATTCGGACATGCTCCCTCCCTCTGGACCTTTCGCAATGGTAGGGCTTATACCCGCTTGAGCGCCACCGACCCGCTGTTATGATGGCTGGCTTAGCCTGGCAAGATGTGAGGTGGATCAATGCGTGGTGAATTGAAATACGAGGGCAAGGGCAAACGCCTATATGCTTGTGATGTTGCAGGCGAACTGATCCAGGAGTTCAAGGACGATGCGACGGCCTTCGACGGCATCAAGCACGATGTCATCGCCGGCAAGGGTAGGCTGAACTGCGCCATCTCGTCGTTCTTCTTCGAGAAGCTGCATGCCGCCGGCATCGCCTCGCACTATGTGCGCATGGAGGGCCCGGTGGAGATGCGCATCAAGGAGCTGGCCATGATTCCGGTCGAGGTGGTCGTGCGCAACGTCGCCGCCGGCTCGATCTGCAAGCGGCTCGGCCTGGAAGAGGGCGCAGCGCTTCAGTGGCCGCTGACCGAGTTGTTCTACAAGTCCGACGCATTGCATGATCCGCTGATCGCCGTCGAGCATGCCGAGTTGTTCGGTTGGGCCAGTCGCCAGGAGATCGAGCAGATGCGGGCCACCGCCCTGAAGGTCAATGCGGTGATGAGCAAGATGCTCGCCGACGTCGGCATCCGCCTCGTCGATTACAAGCTGGAGTTCGGCAAGACCATTGACGGCGCTATCGTGCTCGGGGACGAGATCACGCCGGATGGCTGCCGGTTGTGGGATGCCGAGACCAGCCGCAAGCTCGACAAGGACGTGTTCCGTCGCGATCTGGGCGGCCTGTCCGAGGCCTACCACGAGGTGGCCGGGCGCCTGGGGATCGAGATCCAGGGCTTGGCCCTTCGCTCAGTGGCGTTCGCCCGCGGATATAGCGTAGCGCCGCCGCCTGCGTCTCGTTCATGGCGCGGATGGTGCCAGACATGCCCTTCAGCGTATGCACGAGCAGGTCGTGGGCAATGTCCTCGCGATACGTATACAGGCGGGACAGATCGTCGCGCGTCAGCTTGTAGGCGGTGCACGGCGTGCGGGCGATCAGCGTGGCGCCGGCGCCCTGCTCGTCGACAAAGGACAGGTCTCCCAGCTGAGCGCCCTCGCCGACGTCCGTCAGGTGTATGGTCTCCCCGCAGGACTCCAGTTCCACGGACACGCTGCCTGAGCGCAGCAGATACAGGGCGCCGCCGGGTTCGTTCTGCACGAGGATGCGATCGCCCTTGGCGAATTCCACCTGCTGGATCACGGCCTGCAGCGTGAAGCGTTCGTCCTTGGTTAGGGCGCGTTCGAAGATGCGGGTTTCGAGCCATTGCCAATCCATGCTGAACCTCCGTCGGGGTTTCTTGCATGGATGTTGTACCCGTAGATCGCCGGGGCTGTGATATCCGACACCGGAGCCCGCCTCATGCGCGCATCCGCCACAGTCACTCGGGCACGAGCCAGTGCACCGTCCCCGCTCCGCCGGGCCCAGCGAGCAGCGATACCAGTTCGTCCAGCAATGTTGCCAGCTCGGCATCGAGCCGCCACGGGGGGTTGACGATGGTCATGCCGCATCCCAGCAGGTGCTCATCGTCGAGCGGGGAGAGCGTCAGTTCGGCGTTCAGGATGCGGCGGATGCCGGTGGCGGCGAGCTTATGGTGGAAGCGGGCGACCGGGGCCCTGGCCTTCAGCGGGTACCAGATGGCATAGATGCCGGTGGCCCAGCGCCGGTACGCTTCACGCAGGCCATCGACCAGCCGGTCGAACTCGTCGGTTTTTTCGAATGGGGGATCGATCAGCACCAGGCCCCGGCGGGGTGTGGGCGGCAACAGCGCCTTCAACGCCGTGTAGGCGTCCATGTGGTGGATGACGGTCTGGCGGTCGCGCGCGAATCCCGCGCGCAGCGTTTCGACGTCCTCGGGATGCAGCTCGACGAGCTGCAGCCGGTCGCCCGCACGCAGCAGGCTGCGGGCGATGCGCGGGGATCCTGGATAGAGTGGGAGCTTCCCATCTCCGCCCGCGATATCGGCGACCAGCGCTTTAAAGCGTGCCAGGACGGGGGACAAGGACGGTGCTTCCATCAGACGCATGATGCCGTCCTGGTATTCCAGGGTTTTCTGCGCCGCCTCGTCCGTCAGGTCGTAGATGCCGATGCCGGCATGGGTGTCGATGACGGTGAACGGCTTGTCCTTGGTGCGCAGATGCTCGATCAGAAGCATCAGGACCATATGCTTGAACACATCGGCGAAGTTGCCCGCATGGTAGGCGTGCCGGTAGTTCATGGTGTCCGGCTCAGATCGTGCCCAGTTTCCCGCAGATGGCGATCGTCGCCGCCGACTTGTTCAGGGTGTAAAAGTGAAGCCCCGGGGCGCCCTGGGCCAACAGCTCGGCGCATTGTTCGGCGGCGACGGCGATGCCGGCTTCTTTGGTGGCCTCGGCGTCGTCGACCAGCGGCTGCATGCGCGTGTGCAGCCAGTCGGGGATGATGGCGCCGCACATGGCGGAGAAGCGCACGATCTGCGTGTAGTTCGTCACCGGCATGATGCCCGGGATGATGGGGATGGTGACCCCGGCCGCCGTCGCCCGGTCGCGGAAGCGGTAGAAGGCCTCATTGTCGAAGAAGTACTGCGTGATGGCGGCACAGGCGCCGTTGTCCTGCTTCAGCTTCAGGTAGCGGATGTCGTCCTCGATGCCGCCCGCGGATTCCGGGTGCCCCTCGGGATAGGTGGCCACGGCGATGGAGAAGCCGTCCTGCTGCTCGCGGATGAAGCGCACCAGATCCGAGGCGTAGGCGAAGCCGCCCTTGACCGCCTCGAAATGGCCCCCGCCCTCCGGTGCATCGCCGCGCAGGGCCAGGATGTCGGTGATGTCGGCCTGCCGGTAGGCATCGAGCAGTGCCGGCCAGATCCTCGCGCGTGGAGCCCGACACAGGTCAGGTGTGCCACCGGCATCAGGTCCGTTTCCTGGCGGATGCGGGTGACGATGCGGCGGGTGCGGTCCTGGGTGGAGCCGCCGGCGCCGTAGGTGACGGAGACATAGGCGGGATGGATGGTGGCGAGTTCCTGGATGCACTGCCAGAGGTTGGCCTCGCCCTGGTCCGTCTTGGGCGGGAAGAACTCGCAGGAGATCAGTGGGCCCTTGGCCTGCGCCAGGATGTCGTTCAGCGCCATGGCTACAGCCTGGGGACGGTGACGCCCGTCTGCCCCTGGTATTTGCCCTGCTTGTCCTTGTAGGAGGTCTCGCACTCCTCGTCGGATTCCAGGAACAGGAACTGCGCCACGCCCTCGCCGGCGTAGATCTTGGCCGGCAGCGGCGTGGTGTTCGAGAACTCCAGCGTCACATGCCCCTCCCATTCAGGTTCCAGCGGCGTCACATTGACGATGATGCCGCAGCGCGCGTAGGTGGACTTGCCGAGGCAGATCGTCAGCACATTGCGCGGGATGCGCATGTACTCGATGGTGCGCGCCAGCGCGAAGGAGTTCGGCGGGATGATGCAGACGTCGGACTTGATGTCGACGAAGCTGCTGGCATCGAAGTTTTTCGGGTCGACGATGGCCGAATTGATGTTGGTGAAAATCTTGAACTCGTCGGCGCAGCGCACGTCGTAGCCGTAGGAGGACAGGCCGTAGGAGATGGCCCCATGGCCGCCGTCCGTCTTCTTGACCTGGCCGTCGACGAAGGGCTCGATCATGCCGTGCTCCATCGCCATGCGGCGAATCCATTTGTCCGACTTGATGCTCATGCGTCTCTCCGAGGGTGAACTGAACGGGCGAGGATAGCGGTGAATCGGCCGTTCGACAAAGGCGTGTTCCAATCGTGTCCACGAAGAGTTACATCCGATTTGGTCTATGATCGTCAAGGCGTCGCGCGGTTGCATGCTTTCGGGATGACGATGGAGGAAAAGGGATGGAAATCGGTCGGCGGAAAGCATCGGGAGTGACGCAGGCGCGTCCGGCTCCAGGCCGGAGGTGCGGCGTGCCCGCGCCATGACGACCCGGCAGACCAAGGCGGATCTGCTCCGGGAAAACCGGCAGCTCCGGAAACGCATCGCGGCGCTCGAGCGCCCGGGTCCGGCGGATACGGGGTCCCGCGATGCCGAAGCCCGGCTGCGCCTGGCGCTGATCGTCGAATCGTCGGACGACGCCATCATCGCGACCTCGCCCGAGGGCGTCGTGGAAAGCTGGAACCGGGCCGCCGAAAGCCTCTTCGGATATACGGCGAAGGAGGCCATCGGTCAGGACTTCACCGATCTCGTCGTGCCATCTGGGCGCCTCAACCGGATGTTGCGGAAGTTCGCCTCCCTCCGGCGTGGCCGGCGTAACGGCCACGAGGAAACCGAGCTGCGGCGCAAGGACGGCTCCCTGGTGCCCGTCTCCGAACTCGCTACGCCCATCGAGGATACGTCGGGCAAGGTTGTGGGCGCCTCGATCAATTTGCGGGACATCAGTGCGCGCAAGGCCGACGAGGCGCAGCTGCGCATGTTCCGTTCCCTGCTCGATCTGTCCCGGGATGCGATCGAGGTGGTCGATCCGGAGACGCACCGGTTCATTGACGTCAACGAAACCGCCTGCCGCGCCCTGGGATACAGCCGCGAGGATCTGTTATCGATGCATGTGCCGGACGTGAGTCCCGATATGAGCGAGGAGGATCTGAAACAGGTGGACGGGCGCCTGCGGAAAAGCGGGGAGCTTCTGTTCGAAGCCCGCCATCGCCGAAAGGATGGTTCTTTTTACCCCATCGAGGTCAGCGTCTCCATGGTGAAGCGTGCGCCCTCCAAGGTGAAGGATGCACGGGAGTACCATGTGGCCGTGGTCCGCGACATCACCGAGCGCAAGCAGGAGGAGGCGAGACACCAGACCATCTTCGAGGGCATGCTCGACGGCGTCGGGGTCATCGATATCGAGACCCGGCGTTTCGTCGATGCCAACCAGGCCCTGTGCCGCATGCTGGGCTACAGCCACGACGAAATCACCCGCCGCCATGTTCCCGCCATCCATCCCAGGAAGGACTGGCCGGCGGTCGTCGAGCAGTTCGATCGGCAGGCCGCGGGTGATGTCAGGCTGATCGAATCGGTTCCGATGAAGCGCAAGGACGGTTCGTTGTTTTACGCCGACATCAGCAGCTCTCTCGTGGAACTGGGCGGGAAGCGGTACATGGTGGGGGTGGTTCGCGACATCACCGAGCGCCTGGCGAGTGAGACAAGCCTCAAGCTTTTTCGAGAGCTTATCGACCAGTCCAAAGATGCGATCGAGGTGGTCGATCCGGATTCGCTCCGCTTCATTGATGTAAATACGGCGGCCATCCGCACCCTTGGCTACAGCCGTGACGAACTGTTGTCGATGGGTGTCCAGGATGTCGATCCGGATCTGGATCAATTGCGGGCAAATGAGATCGAGAAGACGTTGCAGGATCATGGTTCGGTCGTCATCGAAACCAGCCATCGCCGCAAGGACGGCTCCGTATTCCCCGTCGAAGCCAGTATTTCCCTGGTTCAGGCCGATAAGCTGTACAGGGTTGCCGTGGTCCGCGACATCAGCGAGCGCAGGCTCGCCGAGCAGGTCATTGCTGTCTGAAAAGACATTTACCGATGCCGTGATTCAACACCTGCCGGGATTTTTCTACCGGATGGACCAGTCAGGCCATGTGTTGCAGTGGAATCAGTATGCTCTGGATATGATGGAATTGACGCCGGAAGCGATGGCGAAAGCCAATGCCCTGGCGTTTATCGATGAGGAGGACAGGCCAACCGTCACCAAAGAGCTTGGGAAGACCTTCAAGACCGGATCGGGATCGGCCGAGGCACATATCACCACAAGGGATGGTGTTCGTGATTACGCGCTGACCGCGGCCAGGATCGGAACCGGAAAAGGGGCGAACGTCGTCGCCCTCGGTGTCGATATCACCGGGCTGAAGCAGGCGGAAGCCCGCTTGCGGGAGTCGGAAGAGAGGCTGCGCGCCATCCTGGAAGGGGCGCTCGACGGCATTGTGCTCGTCAATGTGAAAACCAGGAAGGTCGTCGACGGCAATGTGACCGCATGCCGTATGTTCGGGTACAGCCACGACGAGTTCATCGGGCTTAAGGTTCCGGACCTTCACCCGAAGCAGGATTGGCCCTCTGTTCGCGAACGATTTGCAAAGCAGGAATGCGGCGAGTTGTCACTCGCTACGGACATGCCGGTCAAACGCAAGGACGGTTCGGTGTTTTACGCCGACATCAATACATCCACCATGGAACTCGGCGGCGAGCCTCACATGGTCGGCGTTTTTCACGACATCACCGAACGCAAGCAGGCCGAGGAACGCCTGCGGCTGTTTCGCACCCTGCTCGACAGTTCCAGTGATTGCATCGAGGTGATCGATCCCGCCACCATGTCGTTTCTGGACGTCAACGAAACCGAATGCCGCATCCTGGGATACAGCCGGGAAGAGATGCTTTCCATGCATGTGGTCGACATTAATGTGGAATTCAGTGCGGACATGTTTAAAGCGGTGCAGAAGCAGATTCAGGAGGCCGGGGAGGCGCGATTCGAGAGCACGCACCGGCGTAAGGATGGCTCGACCTTCCCTGTGGAGGTCAACGTCACCATGGTCGAGGTCGACAGGCCTTATATGCTGGCCATCGTACGCGATATCACCGAACGCAAGGCGGCGGCGGAGGCGCTGCGCGAAAGCGAGCTCGCCTATCGTACACTGACGCAGAATCTGCCGGGATCGGTCTACCGGGTGTTTATCCGAGAGCACAGCCGCATGGAGTTTTATAATGAGATGATTTCCGAAATCACGGGCTATACGGCGGATGAGATGGCGCCCGGCGGGATTTGTTCGATCGAGCCGCTGATGCTGGAGGCGGATCGCCCCGGTGTGGTAGACGAGGTGAGGCGCGCGGTGGCGGAGAAGCGTCCATTCGCGGTGGAGTACCGGTTGAAGCACAAGAACGGCAGCACCCGCTGGTTGTCGGAACGCGGCATGCCGGTCCACGGGCCGGATGGCAAACCCCTTTACATCGATGGCGTGATTTTCGACGTGACCGAACGCAAACAGGCCGAGGATCGCCTGCATCTGTTTCGCGCCCTGCTCGACCACTCCAACGATGGTATCGAGGTGCTTGAACCGGAAACGTTCCGGTTTCTGGACGTCAACGAGACCGGATGCCGCGCCCTGGGGTACAGCCTGGAAGAGCTTCTCTCCATGAGCGTTCTTGACATCGATCCTGCCTTTGACGATGCCGCACGCGCGGCCTTCAATAAGGTGCTCCAGAAAACGGGACGAGCGCGATTCGAGGGTGTGCATCGGCGTAAGGATGGCTCGGTCTTCTCCGTGGAGGTCAGTACAACACGCATTCTCCTCGACAAGCCCTATCTGTTGACGATCGCGCGCGACATCACCGAGCGCAAGAAGGCCGAGGCGATATTGGGTCGCGCCAACCGTGCGCTCAGGGTGCTGTCGGCGTGTAATCTGGCCCTGGTGCAGGCCTCGACCGAGGATGAGTTGCTGCACGGCGTGGTCGATGCGATCGTGAACATGAGTGGATACAAACTGGCGGTGGTCGACTTTGTCGGGGACGATCCGGAAAAGAATATTACGCCCATCGCATGGTCGGCCTCGACGGATGTCGATTACTGGGCACAGGGCATGAGCTGGGGTGATACGAGATACGGGAAGCTGCCGGTCTCCAGGGCGATTCGCAGCGGAAAGACGCAGTTTTGCCACGATATTGCCAGCGACCCGGGGTTTGAACCGTGGCGGGATGAAGTGCTGGCGCGTGGCCTGGTCTCGAATATCGCCCTTCCCCTTAGCTGAAGCGTGGAAAGGTTTTCGGCGTTTTGAGCATCTATTCGCCCGATCCGGCCAGCTTCGACGAGGCTGAGGAGATCCGGTTGCTGGAGGAATTGGCCGGCGATCTGGCCTATGGCATCACCACCATGCGCACCCGCGTCGAGCACGAACGGCACGCCATTGTCCTGAGGGAGAGTCTGGTGCAATCGATCCAGACCATCGCGGCCACCGTCGAGGCGCGCGATCCCTATACCGCGGGCCACCAACAGCGCGTTGCCGATCTGGCGACAGCCATGGCGCGGAAAATGGAACTACCCGAAGAGCAGGTGGATGCCATCACCCTTGCCGCCATCATCCACGATCTGGGAAAGATCCATGTGCCGGCGGAGATCCTTTCCAAACCCGGCAAGCTTACCGATATCGAGTACATGCTGATCAAGGCGCATCCGCAGTCCGGATACGATATCCTGAAGCATGTGACATTCCCCTGGCCGATTGCGGATATCATCCTGCAGCACCACGAACGTCTCGATGGCTCCGGCTATCCGCAAGGGCTCAAGAAGGGGAAGATCCTGCTTGAGGCGAGGATCATTGCTGTGGCCGATGTGGTGGAAGCGATGTCCTCGCATCGCCCTTATCGTCCGGGATTGGGCCTTGAGTCGGCCCTGGAGGAGATCAAGCGCCACCGCGGGACGTGGTATGACCCGGATGCGGTCGATGCCTGTATCAAGCTCTTCCGCGAAGATGGTTATACGTTTCTTTCTGACTCTGCATCCCACCAGGCATGAGCGCCCATATCGGTCAAGGCCGGGCCGGAGATCAGGCTCCGGTCTCGATCTCCGCGACCATGAAGGTCACCGCATTCCCGGACAAGATGATCCGATCCCCGACCAGGCGGCAGTGCACATCGCCGCCGCGCCTGGAGACCTGCCGCGCCATCAGGTCATCCTTGCCGATGCGGGATGACCAGTAGGGCGCCAGTTCGCAGTGCGCCGAACCCGTCACCGGGTCTTCGTCGATGCCGAGCCTGGGCGCGAAGAAGCGGCTGACGAAATCGTAATCCCGGCCCGGGGCGGTGACCGAGACGCCCCGCAGCTCCAACTCGCCCAGCCGGTTCATGTCGGGGCTTAGCGCGCGCACCGTCGCCTCATCCTCGAACACCGCGACGTAGTCCCCGGCGGCCAGTACCTCGACGGGCCGAGCGCCCAGGCCCGCCACCAGGGCCTCGGGTATATCGACCGGCGTCGGTTTTCGTGCGGGGAAGTCCATGGCCAGCATGTCGCCGTCCCGGATCACCGTCAGCCGGCCGCTGTGCGTCTCGAACGCCACCCGGTTCGTTCTGGCGCCGAACTCGTTCAGGATCACGTGCGCTGTGGCGAGTGTGGCGTGCCCGCACAGGGCCACCTCCGCCATCGGCGTGAACCAGCGCAGCCGGTAGCCATCCCCCTCCGGCACGAAGAAGGCCGTCTCGGACAGGTTGTTCTCCATGGCGATCGCCTGCATCAACGCGTCCGGCAGCCATGCGTCCAGCGGGCACACCGCCGCCGGGTTCCCCTCGAACACCCGGCTCGCGAATGCATCAACCTGATACATCTTGATCTTCATGGCTCGTATCCTTGGTATCCGGTTTTTCCGGACCTATTTGTCCTGGACTTCGGAGAGTAGCCATTTGCGGAAGGCTTTGAAGCGTTCGGCCTTGGCGATGCGGTCAGGGTAGACGAGGTAGTAGGCGCCGCGGCTGATGGGGAGCTCGGCGAAGGGCTGGATCAGGCGGCCGCTCTTGAGCTCCTCGGCGACGAGGTGCGGATCGACGACGGCCACGCCCAGGCCGTCGATGGCGGCCTGGATGGCGAAGTTGCGCGTTTCGAATACCGGGCCGTGCTCGGCATCGGCGTCGTCGATGCCGGCGGCGTGCAGCCACAGCTGCCAGTCGTCCGATCTGAGCTGGGCGTGCAGCAGGGTGTGGTGCTTGAGATCCGCTGGGGTGGCCAGCGGGTTCTCCTTTGTTGGCAGTGACGGGCTGCACACGGGCACAAGCTGCTCCGGGAACAGCAGGTCGGCATGCAGACCATCCCAATGGCCGTCGCCGAAGCGGATGGCGCAGTCGAAGTCCTCGCGCTCGAAATCGACGAGGGATACGGCAGTGGCGATGCGCACCTCGGTGGCCGGATGTGCCTGCTGGAAGCGGGACAGGCGCGGGATGAACCAGCGCATGGCGAAGGTGGAGAGCATGCTGATGTGCAGGCTGTGCTCGCCTTCCTCCGGCGCCAAAAGCTCCATGGTGTGGGCTAAGGCCGCGAAGGCCTCCTGGACGCCCGGCAGGATGGTGCGTCCGGCCTCGGTCAGCTCCAGGCCCCGTGCCTGGCGCACGAACAGGCGGGTGCCGAGGCGTTCTTCAAGGGTGCGAATCTGGTGGCTCAGCGCCGAGGGGGTGACGTGCAGCTCGGCCGCGGCTGCCGCTAGGCTCAAATGCCTGCCGACGGCGGCGAAGGCGCGCAGGGCGTTCAGTGGGGGCAGGGTTTTCAACTCGCTCATGAGTTTTTCTCATTCATGGTGGAATTAATCTCGCTTGTAGAATGCGATTGTTGCACATTACCATGGCGTTCGCATTGAGAAATTTTGATGGCGATAGAGCGCCGGAGGCCGCATGGGCAGGACATTATTCGACAAGGTATGGGATCAGCACGTGGTCAGCGAGCACGACGATGGCTCGGTGCTGCTGTACATCGACCGGCACCTGGTGCACGAGGTGACGAGTCCGCAGGCCTTCGAGGGGCTGCGCCTGGCCGGGCGTCAGCCGTGGCGCATCTCGGCGGCGGTGGCTACGCCGGATCACAATGTGCCGACCGTCGATCGCGCCCAGGGCATCTCCGACGCGGTGTCGCGCGCCCAGGTGGAGGCGCTGGATGCCAACTGCCGCGAGTTCGGCATCACCGAGTTCGGCATGGACGACGTGCGCCAGGGCATCGTGCACGTGGTCGGCCCCGAGCAGGGGCTGACGCTGCCGGGCATGACCGTGGTATGCGGCGATTCGCATACCTCCACGCACGGCGCCTTCGGCGCCATCGCCATGGGCATCGGTACCTCCGAGGTCGAGCATGTGCTGGCCACGCAATGCCTGATCCAGAAGAAGCCGAAGCGCATGCGCATCACGGTCGACGGCACCATGCCGGCCGGCACCACGGCCAAGGACATGGCGCTGTTCATCATCGGTCATATCGGTACGGCCGGCGGCACGGGTTACGCCGTCGAGTTCGCCGGCGCAGCCGTCAGCGCGCTGTCGATGGAAGGGCGCATGAGCCTGTGCAATATGACCATCGAGGCCGGCGCCCGCTGCGGCATGGTGGCGGTCGACGAAACCACCATCGCTTATGTACAGGGCCGCCCGTATGCGCCGAAGGGCGCGGATTGGGACAAGGCGGTGGCGGCCTGGCGCGATCTGCATTCGGACGCCGACGCGGTGTTCGACCACGAGATCCGGCTCGATGCCGCCGATATCGCGCCGCAGGTGAGCTGGGGCACGAGCCCGGAGATGGTGGCACCGGTGACCGGCCATGTGCCGGCGCTGGATGAGGCCAGGGACGCCGTGCAGCACGAGGGCTGGACGCGGGCGCTGGCCTATATGGACCTGTCCGCAGGCATGCCGATCGCGGACATCCGCATCGACAAGGTGTTCATCGGCTCGTGCACCAACGGACGCATCGAGGATCTGCGCGCCGCCGCCGCCGTGGCCAAGGGGCACAAGGTGGCGGCCAGTGTGAAGCAGGCGATGGTGGTGCCGGGCTCGGGCCTGGTGAAGCAGCAGGCGGAGGCAGAGGGCCTGGATAAGGTGTTCGCCGAGGCGGGCTTCGAGTGGCGCGAGCCGGGCTGCTCGATGTGTCTGGCCATGAACGCCGACCGTCTGGAGCCGGGCGAGCACTGCGCTTCGACCTCCAACCGTAATTTCGAGGGCCGCCAGGGCCAGGGCGGGCGCACGCATCTGGTCAGTCCGGCCATGGCCGCCGCCGCCGCCATCGCCGGCCATTTCGTCGACGTGCGCGACTGGACATAAGGAGAGCATCATGCAGGCATTCACCACCCACGAGGGCATCGTCGCACCGCTGGACCGCGCCAACGTCGATACCGACGCCATCATCCCGAAGCAGTTCCTGAAATCGATCAAGCGCACCGGCTATGGCCCGTATCTGTTCGACGAATGGCGCTATATGGATCGCGGCGAGCCGGGCATGGACTGCACCGACCGGCCGCGTAATCCCGATTTCGTGCTGAACCAGCCGCGCTATGCACGGTGCATCCATCCTGCTGGCGCGCGACAACTTCGGCTGCGGCTCCAGTCCCGCGAGCATGCGCCCTGGGCGCTGGCCGACTACGGCTTCCGTTGCATTATCGCGCCCTCGTTTGCCGACATCTTCTACAACAACTGCTTCAAGAACGGCCTGTTGCCGGTGGTGCTGGGGGCGGATGCGGTCGATGCCCTGTTTCGGCGCCTGTGCGGCCAGCGAGGGCTATCGCCTTGCGCGTGGATCTGGAGGCCCAGCAGGTGCTGGCACCGGACGGCGCCACCTATGCCTTCGAGGTCGATGCCTTCCGCAAGCACTGCCTGCTGAACGGCCTGGACGATATCGGCCTGACGCTCCAGGAGGCCGATGCCATTCGCAGCTATGAGGCCAGGCGGAGCACCGAGGCGCCGTGGCTGTTCGCGGCGGCCGAATGAGTTAGTTGCGGTCTGGCACCAAGCCGCGTCGTGAGCATGCCGGCATGGATTCCGGTCACCGTCGCGGCGGCCGTATTCCAGGTCTGGCGCACCGCGCTGCAGTCGCGCCTGCGCCAGAGTCTGTCGGCCGGCGGCGCCGGCTTCGTACGCTACCTCTACGCCCTACCGCTGGATGCGCTGATGCTGGCCATGGCCATGGCCTGGCTGCATACGGGCCTGCCGGCGCTGCCGCCCCAATTCCTGGCGCTGTGCCTGTTCGGGGGCCTCGGCCAGATCGTCGCCACGGTGCTGCTGATCACCGCCTTCGGGCTACGCAATTTCGTGGTCGGCACGGCCTACGCCAAGACCGAGGCAGCACAATTGCTCGTGATCTCGGTGGCCGTGTTCGGTGTGCACCTGCCGCCGCTGGCCGTGTCTGGCATCCTGCTGGCGGTGGTGGGCGTGCTGCTGCTGTCGTTTACCGAGCGAGGCCTGACGCCGCGCCAGTTGCTGGCGGCCTCGTTGCAGCCGGCAGCCCTGTGCGGTCTGGGCGCCGGCTTCGGGTTTGCCATCACGGCGCTGTCGCTGCGCCAGGCCACCCTGATGCTGCCGGCGACGGTGCCGGTGATGCTCAAGGCGCTGCTGGTGCTGCTGGTCACCAATGCGCTGCAGACGCTCGTGCAGGGCAGCTACATGGCCTGGCGCCAGCGCGGGCAGTTGCGCCGCTGCCTGCACGCCTGGCGCCAAGCGGCGCCGGTGGGGGCGCTGTCGGCCCTGGGCTCGGCCGGCTGGTTCGCGGGCTTCGCCATGACGCATGTGGCGCTGGTTCGTGGGCTGGGCCAGATCGAGATCCTGTTCACCTTTCTGGTCGGGCATTTCTTCCTGCGCGAGCGGGTACGGCGCGGCGAGGCCGTAGCGCTGGTGCTGGTGGCGCTGGGTGTGGTGATGATCGCAGTGGCGGACATGCGCTGAACGCATCGACATCGAGCCAGCATCGCGACTGTTTGCCGCCGGGGATCGCTCGGCGTAAAATGCCAATGCCCCAGGTAGGGGCGTGACACCGCAAACAGCAGGAGTGTGGGCATGAACAGGATGGGCATGAAGAGCATTGCACTGGTGCTGGCCTTGGGGCTGGCGTCCTGCGCCACGACCGGGACGGCCAACAATAACAACCAGAAGACCAAGGAGAGCGCGGCCGTCGGCGCCCTGGCCGGCGCCGCCCTCGGCGCCATCATCGGTTACCAAGGTAATCATGGCGGCGGCGCCCTGCGCGGCGCCCTGGTCGGCGCGGCGGCGGGCGGCGTGCTGGGCGCCGGCGTCGGCTCGTACATGGACAAGCAGCAGGCCGAGTTCGACGAGCGCCTGGCGGCGGAGCAGCGCGCCCACGAGATCGAGGTGCAGCGCCTGCAGGACCAGAGCCTGAAGATCACCATGAACAGCGAGGTGTCGTTCGACTTCGACTCGGCGGTGATCAAGCCGGCCTTCAATGCGACGCTGGACAAGGTGGCGGATATCGTCAATCGGTACACGCGCACGCAGATCCGCATCATCGGCCACACCGACAACATCGGTTCGGCGGCCTATAATCAGCAGCTGTCGCTGCAGCGGGCCCAGGCCGTGGCCACCTACCTGGAGTCGAAGGGGGTGTCCCCGCAGCGTCTGGCGACCGTGGGCATGGGGGCGAGCCAGCCCCGGGCCAGCAACGCCACCGCTGCCGGGCGGCAGCTGAACCGGCGGGTGGAGATGCTGATCATCCCTGACCAGAACGCCGGTCAGGGCGGCCAGTAACGAGGGATCAGGGGCCCGGCGAAAGCCGGGCCCTTTGTGTTTGATGGTGGGTTCCGATACGCCGGTGGGGTGCAAGGGGGGGATATGAAACGGATACGCAGGCTATTGCTGGCCTTGTTCTTTTTTGTGCTGCTACTCGCAGTCGTGCCGTTTCTTATTCCCAGCAACAGCTACCGCCAAGCCGCCGAGAAGGCGGCCACCGATGCGCTCGGCATGCCCGTCACCATTGGCAGCCTGCACTTTCGTGTGCTGCCGGTGCCGGGGCTTTCGGTGGCGCATGTTGAGCTTATCGACGTCCCCGGCGGCAAGCCGCGCGTCACCATCGGCTCGGGCCGTGTGTCGGTGGCGCTGAAGCCGTTGTTCCACAAGCATGTGGAGCTGAAGGGCATCTCCTTCAGGAATATTGTGCTGCGCGTCTCCACCGAGGCCAAGGGAAGCGGCGTGCACACCGTGCATATCGACAGGCTGACCGGTGCGGTGCGGCTGACGGATGGGGCGCTGAACATGTCGGACTGGAAGGCCACGCTGTACGGCGGCACGGTGCGTATGGATGCCCGGCTGGCGCCGTTGACCGGCAAGGCCAGCCGGCTGGCGGCGACGGTGAAGGCCAAGGGCATCCGTACCCGGCCGCTTCTGATTGACGCCACCGGCCAGGGCCGCATCCAGGGGCATTTTGCCTCCCAACTGAAGATCGCCGCCGACGCACAGGACCAACAGGCCCTGGAGCGCTCGCTCGCGGTCGACGGCCCGGTGCATCTGACGAAGGGTCAGCTGAGCGGCCTGAAAATGGAAGCCTCAGCGGCCGCACTGCTGCTCGGCGGCAATATCGCCGGCGGCCCGGTGGCCTTCGACCATCTCGATACGCAGCTGAAGGTGCGCGGCCGAAACGTGTGGCTGAACGATATCGTGCTGGATTCCTCGCGCCTGGACGCCAAGGGGCATGTGCAGATCGCCGCCGACAAGCATCTGGGCGGGGAGATCGAGACCTCGGGCATGAAGGGGCTGACGGGAACCAACTTGCTGATCTCCGGCACCACCGACCATCCCCGCGTCTATCCGGCCCCATCCTCGCTGATCGGCGGCGTCATTGGCGGCGTTATCGCCGGCCCCGCCGGGGCGGCCGTTGGCTCGCGGGTCGGCTCTACCGCCTCCAATGCGGTTCGGGGCGTGGGCACGGCGCTGAAGAAGCTCTTCGGAAAATAATTCAGACGAGGATTCAGGCAGCGCTTCGGCCGGCGCGGCGACGCGCTGCCAGTTCCGTGCGCAGCTGGCCGCAGGCAGCGGAGATCTCCCGGCCACGCGATTCGCGTACGACCGCGACCAGATTGTGCTCGACGAGCACCTGCCGGAAGGCCGAGACCTGCGCATCGGACGGGCGTGCATAGGCACTGCCGGGAAAGGCGTTGAACGGCAGCAGGTTGACCGTGCTGTCGATGCCGTCGAGCAACCGGCAGAGCCTTTCGGCATCGTCCGGGGCATCGTTGATGCCGGCCAGCATCACGTACTCGATGAGCACGCGCTTGCCTCCCCGCACACGCACGTAGTCGCGGATCGCGGCCAGCAGTTCGGACAGCGGATATTTGCGGTTGATCGGCATGATTTCGGAGCGCACCGCATCGGTGGTGGCATTCAGCGACACGGCGAGGTTGCAGGGCAGGTTGTCTTCAAGCAGCCGGCGGATGGCCGGCACCAGCCCCGCCGTCGATAGCGTCACGCGGTTGGGCGAGAAGGCCATGCCCTTCGGGTCGGTGACGATGGAGAGGAATCGCGCCACCTCCTCATAGTTGTGCAGCGGTTCGCCCATGCCCATGAGTACGAGGTTGCGCGGCCGCATGCCCATAAGGCGTTCGGCGGTGACGATTTCAAGCACCATCTCGGCCGCCGTCAGGTTACGCGTCAGTCCTGCCGTGGCGGTGAGGCAGAAGGTGCAGCCGACGGCGCAGCCGACCTGGGTAGAGATGCACTGCGTCAGCCGTCCGGCTGCAGGGATCAGCACGGTTTCGACCTCGCGTCCGTCCGGCATGGCGAGCAACAGCTTGCGGGTGCCGTCGATGTCCTTTTGATCGGCCACCAGCCCTGCCTCCGGCCAATCCAGTTCGGTCAGCAGGTGGTGGCGCAATACCTCGGGCAGGTCGGCGATGGCATGCGGATCGTGGTTGCCGCGCCGGAAGACGTGGGCGCTGATGCGTTCGGCATGCACGGGCTTGACGCCGATGCGTTCGCACATGGCGACGAGCTCAGGGGGGCTCATGCCGAAGATGCTGGGCTTGGTGCTGAGGCTAGCGCTTGCATGCATAGGGGTGAAAATGAAAGGGCAGGCGCGGCAGTGGGCCGCGCCTGCCTTGGGATATCAAGGGTGGATTACAGGCCGTACTTGGCCTTCTGCGCGGCCACCTCTTCAGCCGTCGGCGGCTGATGCTCGAGGCTCTCGGCCAGCTTGAAGGCGTCGCGCTCGGTATCGCAGCGCTCGTTCAGGGCGATGTCGGCATCGAATACCGCCGGCACATCCTCCTCAGGAAAGATGGCTTCCCATGGGCATTCCGGCTCGCAGACAGCGCAGTCGATGCATTCCTCGGGGGAGATGTAGAGCATGTTCGGCAGATCGCCGGACACCTGTTCCGGCTGGTAGAAGCAGTCCACTGGGCAGACCGCGACGCAGGCCGTGTCCACGCAGTCCTTGCACAGTTGAGTGACAACGAATGCCATGGCATTCCTCCCGTTTTCGATAATCAATCGCCCCCGCATGCGGGGAGCGTCAGGATGCGCGCATCGTAGCATATGCGGGCGGCGATGCCAGCCCACGGCCCAGCCTTCCACTGGCTGGGTCAAACTCCTAGGGTATAGCCATGGACTTCGCCCGCTTCGTGCACCTGCATGCCCATTCCGACTTCTCCCTGCTTTCCGGCGCCATGTCGGTGCCGGCGATGCTGGATCGGACGGTGCAGCTGAAGCAGCCTGCGGTGGCCCTGACCGACTACGGCAATCTGTTCGGCGCCATTAACTTCTATACCCAGGCGATGAAGCTCGGTATCAAGCCGATCCTGGGCTGCGAGGTCTACCTGTGCGACGACCATGCCAAGCGCGTCAGCCAGGGGCCGAGGGCCCCGCGCTATCCCCAATTGGTGCTCCTGGCGCGCACCAACCACGGCTGGCAGAACCTGATGCGGCTGGTATCCATCGGCTATCTCGAGGGTTTCTACTACAAGCCGCGCATCGACAAGGCGCTGTTGCGCCAGTTTGGGGCCGGTCTGATCGCCCTGTCCTCCGGCTGGAACGGCGAGATCGAGCAGCACCTGCAGCGCGGCGACCGGGAGGCGGCGCGGGCCGCGGCGTTAGAATACCGCGATCTGTTCCCCGAACACGGCTTCTTCATCGAACTGCAGCGCAACGGCGCGCCGGCGCAGGAAGAGATCAACCGCCAGCTGATCGAGATGGCCCATGAGCTGGATATCCCGCTGGTGGCCACGAACAACGCGCACTTCCTGCAGCGCGGCGATTTCCAGGCCTTCGAGGCCATGCTGGCCATCGGCCAGAACCGCACGCTCAACGACGATGTCACCGGCCACTTCTCTCCCGAGTGCTACCTGAAGTCGTATGAGGAGATGGCCGAGCTGTTCGCCGACGTGCCGGAGGCGATCGAGAACACCCTGCACATCGCCAACCGCTGCAATGTCGACCTGCGCTTCGGCAATTACCAGCTGCCCGACTTCCTGCCGCCCGAAGGCCAGGACCTGCGCGATTTCATGCGCGACGAGGCCCGGCGCGGCCTGGACGAGCGCTGGCCGGCCATCGTCGCCGGCTCCCCGGAAGCCAAGCGCGAGGAGTACGACGCGCGCCTGGATTTCGAGCTGGGTGTGATCGAGCAGATGGGCTTCCCCGGCTACTTCCTCATCGTCTCCGACTTCATCCGCTGGGCCAAGGCGCAGGACATTCCGGTCGGTCCGGGGCGCGGCTCCGGCGCCGGCTCGCTGGCCGCCTACTGCCTGAAGATCACGGATCTCGATCCGATCCGCTACGGCCTGCTGTTCGAGCGCTTTTTGAATCCGGAGCGTATCTCGATGCCGGACTTCGACGTCGATTTCTGCATGAGCCGGCGCGACGAGGTGATCCGTTACGTCACCGACAAGTACGGCGCCGAGCAGGTGGCGCAGATCATCACCTACGGCTCGATGAAGGCCAAGGCCGTGGTGCGCGATGTCGGTCGCGTGCTGGCCATGCCGCTGGAGAAGGTCAACACCATCGCCAAGCTGATCCCCAACGATCTGAAGATGACGCTGGAGAAGGCGCTGGTCGCCGAGCCCAGGTTGCAGAAGATGCTCGACGAGGACGGCGAGGTGGCGCGCCTGTTCGACATCGCCCGCCGTCTGGAGAATCTGCACCGGCACGCCGGCAAGCATGCGGCCGGCGTCGTCATCGGCCGTACGGCGCTGGTGGAGACCGCACCGCTGTACAAGGAGGCGGGCGAGGAAGGCGCCGTCGTGCAGTGGGACATGAAATACGCCGAGAAGGTCGGGCTGGTCAAGTTCGATTTCCTGGGACTGAAGACGCTGACGGTGATCCAGCTCGCCTGCCGACTGGTGCGTCAGCATCCTTCCGACGAGACGGCGCGCGATTTCGATCTGGAACGCATCCCGCTGGACGACGCGGCCACCTTCGCACTGCTGCAGCGCGCCGCCACCGGGGCGGTGTTCCAGCTCGAATCCTCGGGCATGCGCGATCTGATGATGCGCCTGAAGCCCGACTGTTTCGAGGACATCATCGCCCTGGTGGCGCTGTTCCGGCCGGGGCCCCTGCAGTCCGGCATGGTCGACAGCTTCATCGCCCGAAAGCGCGGCGACGAGCATGTCGTCTATGCCATGCCGCAGCTGGAGCCGATCCTGAAGGAGACCTATGGCGTCATCCTCTATCAGGAGCAGGTGATGCAGATCGCGCAGGTGCTGGCCGGCTACACCCTCGGCCAGGCCGATATGCTGCGCCGGGCCATGGGCAAGAAGATCGCCGAGGAGATGGCCAAGCAGCGTAAGGTGTTCATGGAGGGGGCGACCAAGCACCGGGTGCCGGAGGAAACGGCGGAGCGCATCTTCGATCTGATGGAGAAGTTTGCCGAATACGGTTTCAACAAGTCGCACTCGGCCGCCTATGCGCTGATCGCCTACCAGACGGCATACCTGAAGGCGCATTATCCCCAGGCCTTCATGGCGGCGACCCTGACCTGCGACATGGGCAACAGCGACAAGGTGGCGGCCCTGGTCGTCGACTGCAAGGGCATGGGCATCGCCATGCTGCCCCCGGACGTCAACGCCTCGGACTGGGAGTTCCTGCCGGAGGGCGGGGCGATCCGCTTCGGGCTCGGGGCCGTCAAGGGCGTGGGCGAGGCGGCGATCCGCGCCCTGGTGAAGGCCAGGGGCAAGGACGGGGCCTTCACCGATTTCGACGATCTGTTGATGCGCGTCGGTGGCAAGTCGCTGAACAAGCGCATTCTCGAGGCCCTGCTCAAGTCCGGGGCGCTGGGCAGCATCGTCGCCAACCCGCGCGGGGTGCTGGAGGGACTGGGCGAGGCGATGGAGCGGGCGCAGCGGCGACGCAAGGAGCGGCAGGCCGGGCAGTCGGCGCTGTTCGCCGAGGTGGTCGCGCCCGCCGCCGAGGACTCGGCGGTATCGCCGTGGAGCCTCGGTGAACAGCTGCAGGCCGAACGCGAGGTGCTCGGCTTCTACCTGACCGGGCATCCGCTGGAGGAGCACCTGGGGCGGGTGTCGGGGCTGGCCAGCGCGCACCTGGGGCGGCTTTCGGATCTGCCGGACGGGGCAAGGCTGACGCTGGTGGCGGCGGTGGGCGGTGTGCGCGAACATCGCGGGGCGCGCGGCACCATGGCCTTCGTGCAGCTCGAGGACCTGCACGGCCGTGCCGAGCTGGTGTGCTTTGCCAATATCTACACCAAGGCGCGCGATCTGCTGCAGCCGGATGCGCCGGTGCTGGTGGCGGCGCGCGTCGATGCCTCGCGCGAGGAGCCGGTGTTGATCGCCGAGGCGATCGAGGACTTCGTGGCGGCATTGCCGCCGCTGGTGGCATCGATCCGCATGGATCTGGGAAGTCTGGGTCTGGACGAGGTGACGCTGGCCCGCCTGAAGGGGATGATGACGCCGGATGGCCCGGCGCGGCTGGCCTTCCGCGTGCACCTGCCGGATGGCAGCACGGCCGAGCTGGAGAGTGCGGGCGGCATCGTCTGGACGCCGGAACTGCAGGGGCAGCTGGAGAGCCGCTTTGGAAGCCAGGCTGTTCACCTGGAGTGCCGGCCGTGGCAGCCTGTCGTCGACCAGCGACAGAGGAGAGGTTGAGCATGCCGAGCTATCTGGATTTCGAGCGGCCTATTGCGGAACTGACGTCGAAGATCGATGATCTATCGCGTATGGCTGCCGATGCCGACATGAACATCGCCGAGGAGGTCGACCGTCTGACCACCAAGCGCGACAAACTGGTGGAGCAGATCTACACCAAGATGAGCCGCGGCCAGATCGCCCAGCTCTCCCGCCATCCGGATCGGCCGTACCTGCTCGACTATATCCCGCTGCTGTTCGAGGATTTCCAGGAACTGAAGGGGGATCGGGCCTTCGCCGACGACGGCGCCATCGTCGGCGGCCTGGCCCGCTTCCATGGGCATCCGGTGATGATCGTCGGCCATCAGAAGGGGCGCGATACCAAGGAGAAGATCGCCCGCAATTTCGGCATGCCCCGGCCCGAGGGCTACCGCAAGGCGCTGCGCCTGTTCCACCTGGCCGAGCGCTTCGGCATGCCGGTGTTGAGCTTTATCGATACCGCCGGCGCCTGGCCCGGCATCGATGCCGAGGAGCGCGGCCAGAGCGAGGCCATCGCGCGTAACCTGATGGAGCTGGCGGTGCTGAAGGTGCCGGTGATCTGTACGGTGATCGGCGAGGGCGGATCCGGCGGCGCCCTGGCCATCGGCGTCGGCGATCGCGTCTATATGCAGCATTTCTCCACCTATTCCGTGATCTCCCCCGAGGGCTGCGCGGCCATCCTGTGGCGCGACCGCAAGTTCGCCAACGAAGCGGCGGAGGCCCTGAAGCCGACCGCCGACGATCTGATGGGGCTTGGCATCATCGATGGGGTCATCCCCGAGCCCAAGGAAGGGGCGCACCGCAATGCCAAGGCGGCGGCCGAGATGATGGATGAGGTGCTGGCGGGGGCGCTGGACGAGCTGCTGGCCGTGCCACTGGACCGGCTTCTGGCCGAGCGCCAGCAGCGCCTGCGCCGTTTCGGGGAATTCAGCGAGTCCTAGTCGGGCCTGTCTGCCGGCGTTGGGGTCCTAGAAGGCCTGCCCGGTGCCGAGGTAGAACCGCCATTTGCGGGTGGCCCAGCCATAGGCGACATCGGCGCGGACGATACCATGCACCAGCCAGCGTAGCGTCCAGCGGATGCCGGTACCCGTGCCCACCGCGAAGGGCTTGCTGGTGTTGGCCTGCGCCCTGCGCGCCAGATACCCCATGTCGGTGAAGGCCACCCATTGCACATTGGAGTCTTGCTGGATGGGGATGCGGCTCTCGATGCTCCCTTCCACATAGGCGGAGCCCTGAAGCTCGCCCCCGATATAGCCGCGCACCCCGGTGCCGCCGCCGATATCGAACAGACCGTCGCGCAGCACGTCGCCGGTGGCCAGCCCTCCATTGAGGCGCACATTCAGGGTTTTCTGGCCCGAATACGGGAAATACAGGTCGTAATAGGCGTTCTGGCGGTAGACCTGGATCGTTGAACCGAGGGCCTTGTTGGCGCCGCTGATGCTATAGCCCATGCGCTGGCCTTCGAGCCAGGTGATGTGGTTGTTGATCCACTGGTAGTCCCAGGCCATGTTCAGTGAATGTCGGCGCTGGCCCAGCACGTCCGCCTGCGCCGGGCCGCCGAGCAGGGTGTAGGATGAGGTCGTGCTGTCGTAGCCGAGCGTGAGCGTGGGGCCCTGGGTCGGCACCGGCCCGAAGCCGCGATGCACCCGCACGCCGGTGCTGTCGACGTTGCTCAGGTACTGGCTCTGCACCACGCCGTTACTGTAGGCATCGAAGATCTGCTTGCCGCGGGTGCCGTACATGTCCACGCTCCACAGACTGTCGGCGATGCGGTACCACTGGTAGTTGGCGCTGTAGGAGTCGCCGGTGACGCCGCCGCCGAAGTTCTTGCCGGTGTCCTTGCGGTAGGCGAGCCGTACCTGATGCCTGAGCCCCCACAGATTGTAATCGGTGAAGGTGGCGCCGGCGTTGGTGGCGCCGTTGTCGTGGCGACTGACCTCGGGCAGCAGCCAGATCGACCAGCGTTCGACAACGCGGACGTGCACGATGCCGTTGGCGTCCGGTGGGCTGACATGGGCCTCGGAGAAGATGTCGAGGTTGCGCAGGCGCCGTTCCGATTCCCCGGCATCGCTGTCCTGCCAGGCATCTCCCTTGGCGAAGGGAAGCGCCCTGAGCACCGTGCGCGGACGGGTGCGCTTCAGGCCCTCGATAGCAATGCCCCGGATCTGCAGGCCGTTGGCATCGGCGACGGCCGTGGATGGCGTCATCCAGGCCAGCAGCAGCGTGGCGGTGAGGAGCAGGCGCAACAGGGAAGGAAAACCCATATCGATCATGGCCTTATCATTGGATGCATGGTGCATGGCGTCAAATCATTCATGCCCTTATCCCAGATCCAGCGCCTGGATGCGCCGGCCGCCGTGCCTGAAGGCCAGGCGATGGCGCACCGGCAGGCGCAGGGCACGCTCGCATCTTTCATCGGGGACCAACACGATGCGGCGCCAGCCAGCGAAGCGTTCCCCCAGCAGCTGGCCGATCTGTGCATACAGGCCGCCATGACCCAGGCGCAGGCCGTAAGGGGGGTTGCAGATGATCAGCCCATGTTCGGCCACAGGTTCCAGCGTGCGCACGTCCGCATGGGAGAAGGCGATGGCGTCCTAGGACGTTGGCCTGGGCGGCATTGGCCCTCGCCGATTCGAGCACGGCGGCATCGAGATCCGAGGCATGGATCGGTGCCATCACCGCACGCTGCATGGCTGCCGCCTTGTCCAGCACGCCCTGCCAGCGTTTGGCCGGCAGGGATGGCCAGGCCTGGAACGGGAAGCGGCGGCCAAGGTTCGGCGCCCGGTGCATGGACATCCATGCCGCCTCGATGGCCAGGGTGCCGGCGCCGCACATCGGCACCATCAGTGGGATCACACCATCCCAGTCCGCCCACAGCAGCAGGGCGGCGGCGATGGTCTCGCGCAGCGGCGCATGCCCTGGTTGCAGGCGGTAGCCGCGGCGGTCCAGGCGGTCGCCGGAAGTATCGAGGCTGAGCGTGACGACATCCCTGTCGATACGCACGAACACCTGCTGTAGATCCTGCCCGGTCTCGGCGGCCGGATGGCCCAGGCGGTCATGGATGGCATCGGCGACCGCCTGTTCGACGCGGCCGCTGTGCAGCAGGCGCGAGGCGTGGCAGGCCGCCTGCACCGAGACCCGTGCCCCGGGCGACACGAAGCGCGCCCAGTCGAGGCGCCGGCATTTGTTGTACAGTTCCGGAAAGGACAGGGCCTTGAACTGGTCCAGGCGCATCAGCACGCGTGTGAGGCTGCGCGCTCGCAGATTGAGCCGTACCATCAATGCGTCGCTGCCGGAGAAGTCGACGCCGCCCTGAGCCGGCGTGATGTCGTGGGCGGCCAGTGATTCGAGTTCCGCAGCCGCGATGGATTCGAGTCCCGGCGGCGTGACGGCGTAGAAGGCGTGGGTGCGGCTCATGGGGTACAGCCTAACAGTTGTTGGCGCCAATCACGCCTGTTTGTGCGCCCTTGTGCCCGGCATTCACCCTGCCTAGAATGCCGAGCCCCACGGAGAGGTATTCGAAGTGGTCATAACGGCACCGACTCGAAATCGGTTGGGCGGGTAATTCCGCCACGTGGGTTCGAATCCCACCCTCTCCGCCAGCCATGAAAGAGGCCCGCTTGCGGGCCTCTTTCCGTTTCCCGAAATGTGGCCGCATATCCAAGGCAGGCGTTGCATTCAGATTCATTTCATTTTTCTTGCCATGCTGTACACCGATGATGCATATGGGTATTGGCCTGCACGGCCCGATCCGGACATCCTCCATATGCAAACGCCCGGAGATTCCGTGCGTATCAGATAGACCAAAGGGGAATCCAACCATGAACGTGATCAAGCGAATGCTCATCGGCATCGTTGCCATGCTGGCATCTGTCTCCACTGCCCAGGCGGCCGACGTGGCGATCGGTCTGAAGACATCGACACTCGGCCTTGGTGCCGAAATCGTCACCGGACTGACCCCGCATCTCAATCTCCGCGGCGTGGTGAACGGCTTCGAATACAGCCGCAACGCCACCCACAACACGATCGATTACAACGGCAAGCTGAACCTGTTCAGCGCTGGTGCCATCCTGGACTTCATGCCGGCGGAGAACGGCAAGTTCCATGTCAGTCTGGGCGGCCTGTACGACGGCAACAAGCTGGACCTGACCGGAACCCCGACCGGCGGCAATTATGTGATTAATGGTGTCACCTATACGGCGGCCCAGGCGGGAACGGTGAACGGCAGCGTGAAGTTCAACAAGTTTGCGCCCTATGTCGGACTCGGTTACGGCAACGCCCTCGCCGATTCGGGCTGGAGTGTATCCTTTGATGCGGGCGCCCTGTATCAGGGCACGCCGAAGGCGACGCTGTCCGCGACGGGCGCGGTGGCGGGACTGGCCGCCAACGTGGCAGCGGAGCAGATCCAGTTGCAGAACAGCGTGAAGAACTACAAATGGTGGCCGGTGGTGGCCCTGGGGCTGGATTACAGCTTCTAGGGTTAACCAGCGTCCATGACAGGCCCCGCATGGGGCCTGTTTTTTTAGCGATGTTGCCCCGCTCCAGGCGTTTCCCGGCAGGCGTCCGTTCCTTTGCATATAATCGATGTATGTATAGCGCCGGACACATGGGTACCGGCATGGGGATGAGGCAGCGTGGAATTCAAGGATTACTATCAGACTCTCGGTGTGGCGCGGGACGCCACCGGTGACGAGATCAAGCGCGCCTACCGCAAGCTGGCGCGCAAGTATCATCCGGACGTCAGCAAGGAGCCCGAGGCGGAGGTTCGCTTCAAGGAGGTCGGCGAGGCCTATGAGGTGCTCAAGGATGCGGAGAAGCGCGCCGCCTACGATCAGCTTGGCGCCGGCTGGAAGACCGGCCAGGAATTCCGGCCGCCGCCGGACTGGAACCAGGGCTTCGAGTTCCATGCCGGCGGCTTTTCCGATGGCGCCGGTTTCAGCGATTTCTTCGAGAGCCTGTTCGGCCGGGGCGCTTCCTTCACCCCGGACTTTGGCGGACACGCCGGGCGTGGCTTCCATGCGCGGGGCGAGGACACCTTCGCCAAGGTGCTGATCGACCTTGAAGACAGCTATCGGGGCGCCGTTCGCGTTCTCGCCCTGAAACATACCGAAGCGGGCCCCGATGGCCGTCCCCATATCCGGGAGCGAAACATCAAGGTGCGCATTCCCCAGGGCGTGTACCAGGGCCAGCACATCCGCCTGCCCAAGCATGGTGGAGCGGGCGTCGGCAAGGGCGGGGCCGGCGATCTGTATCTGGAAGTGGCATTCCGGCCGCATCCCTTCTACCGCGTCCAGGGCCGTGACGTGTCCCTGGACCTGCCGGTGGCGCCCTGGGAGGCGATGCTGGGGGCTGAGGTGACGGTACCGACCCCGGAAGGGCCGCTGACCCTGAAGGTGCCGGCCGGCTCCTCTGCAGGGCGCAAGCTGCGCCTGAAGGGGCGCGGCATCCCGGGCAAGCCGCCGGGGGATCTGTATGCCGTGCTGCAGATCGCCCTGCCGCCGGCCGACTCCGAGGCCGCTAGGGCCGCCTATCGGCAACTGGAGCAGGCGCAGCCGTTCGATCCGCGCGCCCACCTGGAAGGGGGGAGGCATGAGTGACGATCGCTTGTCGGCACTGAGCGGCGAGGTGCTGGAGGAAGAGGTGGAGCTGACCCTGGCCGAATTATGCCGCGCCTGTGCGGTTCCTGCCGAGCGGGTTTATGCGCTGGTCGATGAGGGCGTGGTGGAGCCGCTGGGCCGGGATCCGGCCAGCTGGCGATTTTCCGGCGTCAGCCTGTACCGGGTGCGCTTCGTGCTGCATCTGCAGCATGATCTGGGCGTCAATATCGCCGGTGCAGCCCTGGCACTGGATCTGCTCGATGAGCTCGAATCGCTGCGTGCCCGTCTCGGACATGTTGATCGAGGAGAGTCGGCATGAGCGAGGTGCATATCGTCTGCCCGCACTGCGATGCCATCAATCGCATCCCCGCCACCGGTCATGGGGCGACACTGAACTGCGGCCGGTGTCACCGATTGCTGTTCACGGGCCATCCCGTCGAGCTGACCGCCGCCAATTTTCAGAGGCATATCGAGCGCAGCGATATTCCGGTGCTGGTCGATTTCTGGGCCCCGTGGTGCGGTCCATGCAAGATGATGGCGCCGCATTTCGTGCAGGCGGCAGCTCAGCTTGAGCCGCGCCTGCGTCTGGCCAAGGTCAACACCGAGCAGGATCCCGAACTCGGTGCCCGCTTTGGCATCCGTAGTATCCCGACGCTGGTGTTGTTCAGGGGCGGGCGCGAGGTGGCCCGGCAAGCCGGTGCCATGGCAGCGGCGGACATCGTGCGCTGGGTCGACGGCCGCATCTGAGCCCCCGGATGCCCGGCGTTCATGCCGCCGGCAATCGACACATATGCAGACATCCGGATTAGAGGGGGAATAATTCCACCCCCAACCTTGGTATAGGTTCTAGAAATGCGGCGATGTAAACCTTAAGCCATTGATTTTATTTGGTTAGTCTCTGACTTATTCATAACGTTTTCGTGACACATGTCACTCCCAGGGTTCGTCAATCAATTCCCTAGGGAGGTCTCGGTCCAATGTTTTATCCGTTTAAATCACTCTCGCGTACGGCCCTCGGCGTCAGCCTGTGCCTGTCTGTGGCCGGCGTGCCGCTGGCATGGGGCGCCCCTGCGTCCAATGTCGATATCGGCACGGTGCAGGCCACGACGACGGGCAATGGCAAGGAGAAGAAAAACTCCGCGTACTATCAGGCGCCGTCGAAGACTCCGCTGCACGTGTCCCAGCCGACATCCGTGGTCGACAGACACTATATCAAGCACAACGTCGCGCCCACCGCGAACTACGATACCATGGTCACCGTCACGCCGAGCGTGACCGGCATCTCGCCGAACGGCCCGGGCCTGGCAGAGGATCCCAATCTGCAGATGCGCGGTTTCCAGGACGGCCAGTACAACGTCACGTTCGACGGCATGCCCTGGGGTGATTCCAACGACTTCACCCATCACACCACGTCCTATTTCATGGCTCATGACCTGAGCCAGGCCACGGTCAACCGCGGCCCGGGCACCGCGGCCAATGTCGGTGAGGCGACCTTCGGCGGCACCATCGCTCTGCATTCGAAGTCTCCGAGCTCCACCTCATCGATCAATCCGTATGCGACGATCGGCAGCTGGAACACCCAGTTGTACGGTATCGAGTTCAACACCGGCATGCTGCCCCGCTATCACAATGGCTCGGCGATGTTCGATGTCGAGAAGTCGAAATCGGACGGCTACCTGACGAATTCCGGTCAGAAGCGTGCGAATGCGTTCATGAAGTTCGTCAATCCGATCAGCGACAATACAACGCTGACGGTTTCTGCCATGTACAACCAGGTGCATCAGTACGTGCCTGCCGGCAAGTCCAAGGCCCAGATCACCCAGCATGGCTGGAACTGGGGCCTGAGCAACGACCCGACCCAGGAAAACTATGCCGGCTACAACTACGACAAGATCCACACGGACTTCGAGTACATCGTGCTGCAGTCGTACCTGGGCAACAACTGGCACCTGGACAACAAGCTGTACACCTTCGGTTACTACCACCATGGCTACAACGGCAACGACCCCAGCGGCTTGTCGCAGAATGCCAATAACTACAGCTACACCATCGGCGGCACCACCTATGGCGTCGGTGGTACCGCCATCGCGACCGGCCAGAGGATGCTGATGAACTACCGCTCCGTCGGTGACTTCTTCCGCGTGGCCAAGGACATCAGCATCGGCACCATCAATATGGGCGTGTGGTACGAGCATCAGTACAATGATCGCTTCGAGACCGATGTCAGCTGGGCGATGAACGGCGCCAGCATGTCCAGCCTCGGCGCCACCACCGGTGGTACGGCTGCCCCGTCCTGGAATCGCCTGATGCACGACACCTTCGACAATGTGCAGCCCTATGCGGAGCTGGCCTGGAAGGTGACGCCGAACCTGACCGTGACGCCGGGCGTCAAGTACGCCTGGTTCCGGCGCGGTCTGAATGCCACGGTCAATCAGGGCTCCGGCACGGCGCTGTCGCAGTCGGCATCCTGGAGCCAGGTGTTGCCGGCGCTGGATGTGCACTACAAGATCCAGCCGGGCTGGGTGGCCTACGCGCAGGTGGCGAAGGGCTTCCTGGCGCCGAACCTGAACACCTTCTATTACAACAGTCCGAACCTCGCCACCGTGAAGCCGGAGCAGACCTGGAACTACCAGATCGGCACCACCTGGAAGTCGCAGCGCCTGACCCTGTCGGCCGATGCGTACTACATCGACTTCAACAACCTGTTCCAGCATCACAATGTCGGCGCCCAGACGGTGTTCTACAACGCCGGTGGCGTGGTCTACAAGGGACTTGAGGCCGAGGGCACCGTCTATGTCGGCGATGGCTTCAGCCTCTTCGCCAATGGCAGCATCAACAGCGCCAAGGATAAGACCAACCACCAGCAGGTCGCCTATGCGCCGGAATCGACGGCCGCCGGCGGCGTGATTTACAACCGCAATGGCTGGTACGGTTCGCTGATCGCCAAGCATATCGGCAAGCAGTACGGTGATACGGGCCTGGCCTATCCAATCTCCGGCTACACCCTGGCCAATGCTGCCCTGAGCTACACCCTGAAGGGTGATGCCGCTCCGAACTGGCTACAGCAGGCGACGGTCAACCTGCAGGTTCATAATGTCTTCAACAAGAAGACGATCACGAACTACTTCGGCACTGCCGCGGATGCTGCCAGTACGCCGCTGTACTGGACGTCTGCAGAGCGCAGCTACTTCCTGACCGTGTCGGCGCATCTGTAAGCGCCGGCTCCTCGCAAGCCGGCGGGCCTCGTGCCCGCCGGCCTTTGCGCGTTCCGTACATGGAGCGAAAAACGGCGTTTTGGAGGAGAGAAGGGAACGGCCGAGACCTCATCCCTTCCGCCGGGGACCACTTCCCCGGCAGATCATGATGTTGAAAGGAGGGCACCCATGAGTGTCGATCATCTGGTTCATATTGCGTCCGCCTCCGGCGGCATTTTGTATATCATGAGCTTCGTGTTGCTGGTGGCGCTGACCGTCATCATCGAGCGCACTTGGTACCTGAAGCGGGTCATCAACAAGGGGAGTGCCATCTCCCACGCCATTGCGGCCCTGCATCACCTGGACAGGGAAAGCATCGAGGAGCTGTCGCTCGACGCCGAAAACTATCCGCATGGTGCCCTGCTGTCGGTGCCGTTGCGTTACCCGGAGATCCGCGATCCCAACCGGCTATCCGAGTTGCTGGAGGAATCCATCCTATGGCAGGCGCCGCGCATTGACCGCAGCCTGTGGATGCTCGACACCATCGTCACCATGGCCCCGTTGCTCGGCCTGCTCGGGACCATCATCGGCATGTTCAATTCCTTCCAGATCCTGGGCAACGCCGGATCGGCGCCGACGCAGATCACCGGTGGGGTGGCGGAGGCGCTGGTCGCCACGGCCAGCGGCCTGTTCATCGCCATCATCGGCCTGGTCTGCTTCAACGGCCTGCATAACCGCGTGCGCCTGATCATCCACCAGATGGAGACCATCAAGATCATGCTGGTCAACCGCCTGGATGCGCCGCGTAGCGCCAAGGCGGTGCCGGTGACCGCGATCGCCCGGGAAGCGGAGGCCGCCTGAGCATGCGCTATTTCGAGACCCGCAAGGCCCGCATCGAGATCATCCCGATGATCGATATCATGTTCTTCCTTCTGGTGTTCTTCATCATGATCACGTTGCACATGATCCCGAACACCGGCATCTCCTCGCAGCTGCCGCAGAGCAGTACGGCGCAGGCATTGCCCCATCCCAAGCTGCTGGTGAATTTGCAGCCGGACGGGGGCATCGAGGTGGGCGGCAAGAAGATATCGCTGGCGGATCTGACGGCACAACTCGCGGCCAGGCCGAATCCTGCGAAGACCGTGGTCACCATCGCCGGGGCCAAGTCGGTGACGCTGCAGAATCTGCTCGGTGTCATGGACGCCTGCCGCAAGGCCGGCGTCTCCGACATCAGCGTTGCCGCCAGGCAGGCCAACTGAGATGTCGGCGATCGCCGGAACGGTCCATGGGCGTGAGCTCGGGCAGGGGGCGCTGCCCAAGGCCATGGTTGCTGCCCTGTTGCTGGAGTGCATGCTGGTCGCCGGTGCCATCTGGTGGCTGGTCCACAGGCACGAGATTGTGCCGGCCGCGGTCAAGGCGCCGATGCATATCTCGCTGGTCACCATGGCGCCGGCGAAGCCGAAGCCGGTACCGTCGAAGCCGGCTCCGGTGCCTCAGCCCAAGCCACAACCAAAAACCAAGCCGGTGCCGAAGCCCCATCCCAGGCCAAAACCGAAGCCTGTGCATCATGCCCACCATCCGCGCCCGAAGCCGGTGCCGAAGCCCGTGGCCAAGCCGGCGGTGACGCCGCCGGTGGCGAAGGCGCCTCCGCCGCCTCCGCCGCAACCCGTGCAGGCGGTGTCGGCGAGCCTGGATGAGATGGCGCTGTTTTCGGCCAAGATCAAGGCCGCCGTGCAGGGCGCGGTGCGCTATCCCCCGGCCGCCCGCATGATGCACCGACAGGGCCAGGCGCGGGTCGCCTTCGATTACCTGGACGGCAAGGTCAGCCAAGCGCATCTCGTGCAATCCAGCGGTTTCCCCATGCTCGACCGCGCCGCGGTCGCGGCCGTGAAGAACGCCGCCTACCCGATGCCGCTGGCGAAGCTGGTGCACCGCCTGTTGCACATGTCCGTGTGGGTGCAGTTCCGCGAAGTCGACGAAGACTGATTGATCGATGGGAGAATCGATATGAGACGCATCTGGATACCGTTGGTTCTGCTCGTCGCCATCATTGGCGGCAGCGTCTGGGCCTTGTGGCCGCGGGGCCAGCAGGGGCTGGTACTCTATAACGCGGTCGACTACGGCCCGGCGGTGGTCAAGGCCTTTACCCGCGCCACCGGCATCAAGGTGACGGTGGTGCCCCTGACCACGGGAGCCCTGCTCGCCAAGATCTCGGCCGAGGGGCATCGACCGGCCTGGACGCTGGCCTGGTTCGATGGCGATCTGGCTGCGGCGGCGCTCGACCATGCCGGCCTCGTGGCCCGGCATACCACCCCGTCTGCCCTTCCATGGACGACACAGGGGAAAACCCTTCTCCCGGCCGATGGCGGCTATACCCCGACGGGCCTGACCCTGGCTGGCGCCTTCACCTATCATCCGGCAATGCTGGCCCATCCGCCGGCGACGTGGACGGACCTGCTTGCCGCGAGCCTTCATGGCGTCATTGGCATGAACAATCCCTCCATCTCCGGCCCGATGTATCCGATGCTGGCCGGCATGCTGGCGCAGGGCGGCGGCTGGCCGGCCGGGCAGGGATTCGTCATGAAGCTGAAAGGCAACGGCCTGCACGTCTATGCCAAGAACAAGGCCACGCTGGCGGCCTTGAGGGCCGACGACATCAAGGTGGCGATCACGCAGTCCTCGGCAGCCTGGTATCTGGCGGCCAAGGACAAATCGCTGCGGGTGGCCCTGCCGAAGCCGTCGTTCGCACTACCCAGCGTGCTGGTCGTGGCGTCCGGCATGTCTCCGCAGGAAAAGGCCGCAGCCGAGCGTTTCATCCGCTTCGCCATGCGCCCCGACATCCAGAAGCTGCGAATCAGCCAGGGTGAGGGTGACAGCTATTACTGGCCGCTGACCACCGACGCTCCGCACCCGAAGGCGGGAATGCCGGCGCTGGGCACGGTGTCGATCAAGCACCTTGATCCCAGCCGCTGGGGCCCCATCGAGCCGCAGGTCAACCAATGGTTCAGCCAGGCGGTCGTCGGCCAGTGAGCGTGATGCCGATGCACAGACTCAGGCGTGCCGGGTTCACCAGCCTGCTGGTGCTGGTGTTTGCGGGATTGTTCGTCTATCCCATCGCCCGCCTGTTGTTGATGCCGTGGATTCCAGCGCTGCAGCCGGCCGAAGGTATCGGTGTGCACGCGTCCACCATGGGGCTATCTCCCGTCGCCATCGTCAATACCATGCGTCTGGGGCTGGCCAGCACGCTGGTGGCCGTGCCGCTCGGCCTTGGCTTCGGTTGGTTGCTGGAGCGTCGGCATTGGCGGGGCAAGGGGCCGTTGATGCTGACGCTGTGGTTGATCTTTCTGACGCCCAGTTATCTGCTGACCAGCGGCTGGCAGATCGTGTTCTCGCTGCCCTTTCTGCACCATGGTGAATTGGCCCGCCTGTTCTTCGGTCAGGCGGGTATCATCGCCTTGCTCGGCCTGAAGGGGTTCCCGTTCGCTTGCCTGGCGGCGCGGGGCAGCTGGCGGGCCATCGGTACCGAGATCGTCGATGCCGCCCGCATCCATGTTTACGGCGCCTGGCCGCGGCGCGGAGTGCTACTGCGGCTGCTGTTGCCGGCGGTCGGCTCGGCCTTCGCCATCGTGTTCATCGAAAGCATCCAGGAGTTCGGCATCCCGGCCACGTTGGGGGCACAGATTCACCTGCCCATCATCACCTACGCCATCTATTCGCGCCTGGCCATGACGCCGGTAGATTTTACTCATGCCGCATTGCTGAGCTGGACGCTGGTCGTGCTTGCGGTCGCGGCCGCCTCGGTCCATTTCTACCTCGGCAGGCGCTTCGGCAGCGCCCTGGTGCACGGTAGGCAGCGCCACGCCGCGCCCCAGGGCTGTAGCCGCGTGGAGGGGTTCATCGCCAGTGTCGCAGCCATGGCGCTCTTTATCTTCGGCATCGCCATACCGGGGGGGGCCATGATGCATGCCGCACTCGGACCCATGGATCCGAACACGGCCATGCCGGTGCCGTGGCACACCCTGCTCTATTCGACGCTGTACGCGTCCATCGCCGCCCTGCTGGCGGTATCCGTGGCCATGCTGCTGATTTCCTGGCAGAGGCGCGCGCGCGGCAGCATGGCCCATATGGTGGACGCGATGACGCTGGGCAATATGGCCATTCCGGGGCTGGTGCTGGGCGCGGCCTACATTATCGCCTTCAATTCCCGATGGGTGCCGCTGTACGGCACGCCGGCGCTGCTAGTCATCGCCTATGTGGCCGCACAGGTGCCGGTGCTGGTCCGCTTCCTGCAGGCGCCCATGGGACAGGTGCACGTCAGCATGTCGGATGCCGCCCGCCTGCACGGCATGCCATGGCTCAGTCGGGTCGCGGATGTGCAGGCGCCCTTGCTGTTGTCGCCATTCCTGTGGGGATGGACGATGGCCTTCGGTCAGGTGTTCTTCGAGCTGCCCATCTCGGAACTACTGTACCCCGCCGGCCAGGCGCCGGTCGGGGTCGCTATCGTCACCCTCAACCAGAAACTCCACTACACGGAGGAGGCGCGTCTGGCCCTGGCCGGCATTGCCTTGTCGCTCGCCATCGTCGGCCTCGTGGCGGCCATGATGCGCTTCTCCATGACACCCCAGATGGCCAAGGAGCATCCGGCATGAGCGCATTGTTGGAATTGGATAGCATTGGCAAGCGCTATGGCGGCTCGCCGGTGCTCAAGCAGGTCGACCTGCGCCTGCAGCCCGGAGAATTCGTCGTGCTGATCGGCGGTTCGGGTTCCGGCAAGACGACGTTGCTCAGGATGGTGGGCGGCCTGGAGACAGCCGATCAGGGCATCATCCGTCTGCGCTCGCAGGTGGTCGACGCGCCCGCCGACGGCACCTGGGTGCCGCCAGAACGGCGACGGCTGGGCATGGTGTTCCAGGATTATGCCCTGTGGCCGCATATGAGCTGTCTGGAGAACGTCATGGCGGTGTTGCCGGCGCGCGCGCCGAATCGGAAGAAGGCCGCCATGGACCTGCTCGAGCAGGTCGGCGTGGGCGCCATGGCAGGCCGGAAGCCGCAGCAGCTTTCCGGTGGCCAGCAGCAGCGCGTGGGCATCGCCCGTGCCCTGGCGGCGAAGCCGGACCTGCTGCTTCTGGACGAACCGCTGTCCGGGCTCGATGTCGATACCCGCGAGCACCTGCGCCTGCAGATCCGCAGCCTGACCCGCGAGTATGGGGCCGGCGCCCTGTTCGTCAGCCACGACCCGGTCGATGCCTGGCGTCTGGCCGACCGCGTCGTGGTGCTGGAGCACGGGGTGCTGACCCAGGCCGATGCGCCGGAGGCGCTGTATGCCTCACCTGCTACCGCCCGCATCGCCCGTTTCACCGGCGCCCAGGGCGGCTTCGGTGCCTTGCTATGCCGGAAGGACGAACGGCTGGGCATCGAGCTGGCCGGGCGTTTCTTCCCGGCCACGCCGGTGGGCGTGGAGGAAGGGGAGACGGGCATCGCCTTCGTCCGTCCGTCCGGCATACGCCCGCATGACGAGGGCGTGCCGGCGGAACTGGTGCACTGCGCCTTCGAGGCCGGCCACTACCGCGCCTACTGGCGCATCGCAGGCCTTGGCGAGCCCCTGTGCAGCCTGGAGTCGGCGCCGCCGGACAGGCAATCGGTGCACCTGCATATCGACGCTTCGCATCTGTTTATCTATCCATCACAAGGAGGGCTTACGCATGTTTGATTGGGGTATTTTTCTGGCGACGTTTCTCGCCGCCACCGTGGAGTGGGTGGAGGCATTCACGATCGTGCTGGCCGTGAGCATGAGTATCGGCTGGCCGCGTGCCAGCGGGGCGGCGGCCACGGCCCTGCTCGTTCTGGCGGCGATGACGGCCGTCACCGGCGGGGTGCTGCACCTGGGGCTGGAGATGCATTGGTTGCAGTTGATCATCGGCATCTTCCTGTTGCTGTTCGGGGTGCGCTGGCTGGCCAAGGCGGTGGCGCGCCAGGCTGGGCTCAAGGCCATGCACGACGAGGACGAGGAGTTCGCGGAAACCCGGCAGGCACTAGAGCGGGGCGATCGCCATGCCGCCTGGCTGATCGCCTTCAAGGGCGTGTTCCTGGAAGGGCTGGAGGTCTGGCTGATCGTCGTGGCGCTCGGTATGAAGGGGCACCATGCGAGCGTCGCCGTTGCGGCCGCCCTGCTGGCATTTCTGGTGGTGGCGGGCGTCGGTATGCTGGTACGCGAGCCGCTCAGACGCGTGCCGGAGAACGCCATCAAGTTCGGTGTGGGCAGCATGATCACCGCCTTCGGTACCTTCTGGACCATCGAGGCCACCGGCGGCGCCGCGGGTTGGCCACTCGGCGACTGGAGCCTGCCGCTACTGGTCGCCTTCTACGTGATCGGCGGCCTGGCGCTGACAGCCATGCTGCGCCGGCGGCGTGTGCAGGCGGATCTGGTCAGTCAGGAGGAATTGTCATGAAGGCGTTTTTCAAAACCCTGTTCGGGGATTGGGTGAATCTGAGCTTCGTCGCCGTCGTCGTGGCCATCGAGCTGGGGCTGGTGCGTACCGGCCACGCCCCCGAGGCCGGCATTGCCGTGCCGCTGGTGATCATGGCCGGCATCGGATGGCTCGCCACGCGATAGGCTTTGGCCTCCCTTGCATTTGCATGGATAGCATCAATAATCGCATGGATGTTGAAGACCATCGAGAAGATCCTGGAGAGCATCGTGTTCGGCGGCCGCTGGCTGCTGGCGCCGATGTACCTCGGCCTGGTCGGCGGCCTGGCGCTGCTGTTGATCAAGTTTGTGCAGGAATTCATGCACATGGTGCTGCACGTGTTCGACGCCCCGGAGCGCGATGTCGTGCTGTCGCTGCTGTCGCTGATCGACATCACGCTGGTCGCCAACCTGTTGGTCATCGTCATCTTCAGCGGCTACGAGAACTTCGTGTCCAAGATCGATGTGGCCAACCACGAGGACCGGCCGGAGTGGATGGGCAAGGTCGATTTCTCCGGCCTGAAGCTCAAGCTGATCGGTTCCATCGTCGCCATTTCGACTATCGAGCTACTGAAGACCTTCATGCACGTGACCACACCCGGCGCCCATATCGATGGCATAAAGATCGGCTGGATGCTTGGCATCCAGGCCACCTTTATCATCTCCGGCGTGTTGTTTGCGCTGATGGATCGCCTGTCGGGCAGCAAGCACCGCTGAGCGCCGGCAGAGGCAGGCCATGGCCTGCGCATTCCTCCCCTGCAGTCGTGTCATCATATGCGCGCTTCCGACCCGGAAGCGGTGTTCGGTTATTGGGCATGGCAGCTGCACGCCTTGCCGCCGGCCTGTCTCGCGTCACGGAGATGGGCAGAGAGATGCGAGGGAGGCGGCCCCGGCCGGATGCCGGGGCTCAGCCATCCATGCATCAATAGGCGCGGCTACGCGGCCGGCTGCCCGGCCGGCGTTGGCCGGCCGGGGCCGGGTGGCGCCGCGCCTGCTGGGACTGATGATCCCTGCGACCACCGCCGTTGATGATCGGCTCCGCCGGGATCGACGGGTCCGGCTCGAAGCCCGGGATCTGTACCACCGGAATGCGGTTCTTGATCAGGCGCTCGATGCCGGCCAATAGCTTGTGCTCGTCGATGCAGACCAGCGACATCGCCTCGCCGTTGTTGCCGGCTCGCCCCGTGCGACCGATGCGATGCACATAGTCCTCGGCCACGTTCGGCAGTTCGAAGTTCACCACATGCGGCAACTGGTCGATGTCCAGGCCCCGGGCGGCGATATCGGTGGCAACCAGCACGCGCACGCCGCCGGACTTGAAATCGGCCAGCGCCTTGGTGCGTGCACCCTGGCTCTTGTTGCCGTGGATGGCGGCGGCGGTGATGCCGTCCTTGCCGAGCTGTTCGGCCAGACGGTTGGCCCCGTGCTTGGTACGCGTGAATACCAGCACCTGCCGCCAGTCTCCCGTTTTGATCAGCTGCGAGAGCATTTCGCGCTTGCGTGCCTTATCGACCGGATGCACGACCTGCGTGATGATGGACGAGGTCTCGTTGCGCGCCACCTCGACCAGCACCGGCGATCTGAGGATGCCGGAGGCCAGCCGCTTGATTTCGTTGGAGAAGGTGGCCGAGAACAGCAGGTTCTGGCGCTCCTTCGGCAGCAGCGCCAGCACCTTGCGGATATCGTGGATGAAGCCCATGTCGAGCATGCGGTCGGCCTCATCCAGGATCAGGGTCTCGACCTGCGACAGGTCGCAGGCGCGCTGTCCCACCAGATCGAGCAGGCGGCCGGGCGTGGCCACCAGTACGTCGACGCCGCGGCGCAGCTTGTCGATCTGCGGGTTGATGCCCACACCGCCGAACACGATCGTGGACTTCAGCGGCAGGTGTTTGCCGTAGGTCGAGATGCTCTCGCCGACCTGGGCGGCCAGCTCGCGCGTCGGCGTCAGCACCAGCACGCGCACCGGGCGGCGGCCGCTCTCGGGCCTGTTGGCCATCAGGCGATGCAGCATGGGCAGCGTGAAGCCGGCTGTTTTGCCGGTGCCGGTCTGGGCCGCGGCCATGACGTCGTGTCCGTCCAGGATCACGGGGATGGCCTGGGCCTGAATGGGGGTGGGATGCGTGTAGCCCTGTTCGTTGACCGCACGCAGGATTTCGGCCGAAAGACCGAGATTTTCAAAACTCATGATTGTTAAGGCTCCGACACGCGCCCGCCAGGGGGTTCCCGGACCGGTCTGGGCGGTGTTCTATTTTAATGTACGGATTCCGCTGGGAGCTAAGATACCGGACCGTTCGCCGCGTGAGACCAGTGCACAACGGCCAAGTGCGATGCACGGTAGCCGATTCGGGGCGGGGCCGCAATGCCGGGTTCTCACGCGGGCATTGCTTGCCGAGGCGGGGGGCAGTGCTTACCATGCGCCGTTCGCGATGGCCGCCCGCCGTGGGTGGCCGCGCCTGGAGAGATGTCCGAGTGGTTGAAGGAGCACGCCTGGAAAGCGTGTGTACCCCCAAAAGGTACCGAGGGTTCGAATCCCTCTCTCTCCGCCAGGTCTTTCGCCGCGCCCGGCGCGGCGGATACCCCTAGCCATCCGGGCCGGGCCCCGTACGGCCAGCTCCCGTGAACCCCGTCAGGTCCGGAAGGAAGCAGCGGCAGCGGGTAGCGGGCGCGTTGCGGTCCAGTCCGGTCCGGGTGGCGCCTTATATGCCCTTGCCCGCCGATTTGCGGCGGGCCTCATTCCATATCCGTTCAGTCGTAGGCGTCCGGCGAGTATTTGAAGGTGACGATGCGCAGGGCCACCAGGGTGATGATGACGCCCACGCTGAGTATGGCCTCCATGCTGCTGTAGTTCGTTCGGTACCACAGGCCGATCAATTCGCCGGTAAGCACCACGAGGGCGGCATCGAGGATGAAGGTGACACGCACCCTGCCGATCTGCAGATAGGATTGCAGCGTGCGTACCAGCTCCAGTGCCGCCAGCATGGTGACCACCTCGGTGATCATCATCTTGGCGGGCTTCGTCCAGTCGGTATCGAGGGTGGAGTACAGCAGTATGCCGAGATGGACGACACCGGCGGCAATCCAGCCGTAGATAATCAGCATGACAAGCCCGACCATGAAGCGCACCGCCTGCTCGTGCCAGGCGTTGCGGAGTAGGAAGAAATCGAGGTTCGTGTGTTTGGGTTGTTGCTGCTCGGCGGCGGTATCCATGCTGCCCTCCATCCTGGTTTCTTAAGCGATAAATCGACGCGCTAGAACTTAGGGCGGCGAAGGTTACGCGTTGGTGAATGGAGGGTGAGGTTGTCCTTGGCCTGTGTGCGAATGCCACGGGCCGGTATCGGTATCAGTATGCCGGTGACAGGTAGCCCAGTACATCATCGGCGAATGTATCCGGCCGGAACGGCTTCTCGATATAGCCTTGGAAGCCTCCGTCGAGCGCCGTCTGACGCGCCCACCGCTCCGGGTAGCCGGTGACGGCCACGATCGGAATGTGCCTGGTGGCATCGATCTCCCGCAGCCGGTGCGTGGCCTCCTCACCATCCATCACCGGCATGTTCAGGTCCATCAGGATCAGGTCGGGCAGCTCCGCCTGTGCCACGGCCAGAGCCTCTTTGCCGTTGCAAGCCTCCATAACCTGCTGCCCCGCATGCGCGAGCAGGCTGGCGCCCAGCTCCCGGTTCAGCGGATTGTCATCAACGATGAGAATTCTGGACAAGAGCGCTCTCCTTTGGGGTGGCGGTGTAAGGCACTTGCGTCGTAGGTGTCCATCCATGCCTCGACGTCCGCGAACGGCATGGGTCTGGACAGATGGTAGCCCTGGGCCTTGTCGCAGCCATAGGCTGCGAGCTGCCGCCATATGCCGTCGTCCTCGATGCCCTCGGCTACCACCTCGAGCCCCAGGGAATGGGCCAGGTGGATGGTGGCCTGCACGATGTTGGCATCCTTGACGCTGTCCAGCATATGGCGCACGAATACCCGGTCGATCTTGAGCTCGTCCACGGGAAGGTCCTTCAGATAGGCCAGTGAGGAGTACCCCGTACCGAAATCATCGATCGATAGGCCGACCCCGAGCCGATGCAGTTGCCTGAGTATGCGTTTGGCGGCTGTGGGATCCGCCATCAGCCCGGTCTCCGTAATCTCCAGCATCAATTTCCCGGGGGAGAGGCCCCATCGTTTCAGGCCACTGCGAATCTGCTGCACGATGTCCGGATTCATGATGTTTCTGGCGGCGACATTGATGCTGATGGCCAGGTTCAGACCTCTCGCCTGCCACTCGGCCGCATGCCGCATGGCCTCGTTGATGAGCCAGGCCGTGAAGGCATGGATGAGGCTGGTATTCTCGAGCATGGGGATGAACAGGTCCGGGGACATGAAGCCCTTCTCGGGATGCTGCCAGCGCACCAAGGCCTCGACGCCGCAGACCATGCCGTCGCGCATGCTCGCTTTCGGTTGATAGAACAGGATAAGCTCGTTTTCCTCCATGGCGCGGTTGAGCTCCCCCAGCAGGGATAGGTGCTCGACGCTGTAACGCTCCATATCCGGGTCATAGAACCCATAGCCGCTGTGCGAGCGCTTGGTGGCGGATAAGGCCACATCCGCACGGCGCATGATGTTTTCCGGTTCGCTGTCGATCTGGGACGGGAAGGCATCGACGCCGATGCTGACCTCGATGTCGATAGCGATATCGGCCAGCTGGATGGGTTCGGCCAGCAGCGACTGCATATGCGTGACGGCGGTGAAGAAGGATTTTGGGGTCTTCAATCCGGGCCAGCATACGGCGAACACATCGCCACCGATCCGAGACACCAGGCCTTGGTTCCCGCTCTCCAGCGATGCCAGGCGCGCACCGATCTCTTTCAACACGCGGTCGCCCGAGGCATGGCTGAGCACCTCGTTGATCGCCTTGAACCGGGCGACGTCGAGCAGGAACAGGCCGAACGGCGTGTCCGAAGCGGCCATTTCTGCCATTTGCGCGAGCAGCGTATAGAGGTTGGGCAAACCGGTCAGGGGATCCCGGCTGGCCAGGCGCACGAGCTCCTGCTCCTGGCACTTGCGCTCCGTGATATCCTGGATGAAGCCAAAGAAGTGGCGCTTGCCATCGATCTTGGTTTCACCGATCGAGATGTGCAGGGGGAACACCGTGGCATCCTTTCTGACGCCTTCGGCCTCCCAGCCATCGGTGCCGGGCTGGCCGGATGTCAGGCAGCGGTGCATGGCATCGGCATCCCCGGCATGGGGGCAATCGGCTATCAGCATGCTGAAATGGCGCCCGACCACCTCGGCATCCATGTAGCCGAAGATGCGCCGGGCGGCGGGGTTGAAGGACTGGATGATGCAGTCATCATCGATGATGATGACGCCGTAAGGAGCGTGTTCGATGACGGCGTGCATGGCTCCCTCCTCCGAAGATACCCAATGCCTGCGGCTGCCACATGGCCTTGCCGCCTTCTATGTATCGCGCTTTGGGAAGAGAGCTTTAAATCTTGCCGGGAAGCGGGACCGAGAGGCGCAGGTCGCCTCTCGGTCCGCCGGGCCTATTTCAGGGTCTTCAGGTAGGCGATGATGGGATCCGCCTTGGCGCCGCACATGTGCAGTACCGGCATGCGCACCCGGGCCTTGGCATCGCCGCTGAACTCCTTCGCAGCATCCCTGGCGTCGCACACCCATTTCCTCAGGTGCGCATCGTCCCAGCTCCAGGCATGGGTTTTCATCACCGGGCTGTAACGGAAGCCCTCTGCCATGCCCACCTTGCGTCCGTATACGCCGAACAGGTTCGGACCGACCTTGTTGGGCCCGCCCTTCTCGAAGCTGTGGCACGCCATGCACCTGGCTACTGGACTGGCGGCCTGGGATTCCCCGGCCCAGGCCAGTAGCAGGCCAGCGGACATCATGATCATGATCGCTTTTTTCATTGATGATGCTCCTTCCTCTGCTGTTCCCGCTTCGGCGAGAAGTCGATACGGCAAAATACTCCTTGGTAGTTGAATCCAGGCTGAACGCAAAAGCAATTGAACATGTGATGGAGTGGCCGGTGCGTTTGCTCCGCGGTTGTGAAAGAGTGTGGGCATGAGCGAAGTGGTGGTCAGCGCCCGCGGGGTGCGCAAGCGTTTCGGCGATCGCGAGGTCGTCTGCGGCGTGGATTTCGACATCCGGCCCGGCATCTGTTTCGGCATCCTCGGCCCCAACGGTGCCGGCAAGACGACGCTGATCCGTATGCTGCTCGGCATGTCGCCGGTCTCCGGCGGTGCATACACGCTGTTCGGCCGGCCGGCCGGCGAGCGCGAGGTGCGCGCACGCGTCGGCGTGGTGCCGCAGATGGACAACCTCGATCCCGACTTCTCGGTGCGCCAGAATCTCATCGTCTATGCGCGCTATTTCGGTATCGCCCCCCGCCAGGCCATGCCGAGGGCGGAGGAACTCTTGGCCTTCGCCGAGCTTTCCGCCCGTGGAGACAGTCCGGTATCCAGCCTGTCCGGCGGCATGAAGCGTCGGCTGATGATCGCCCGTTCCCTGATCAACGATCCGGACCTGGTGGTGCTCGACGAGCCGACCACCGGGCTCGATCCGCAGGCCCGGCATCTGATCTGGCAGCGCTTGCGCGAGCTGAAACGCCGCGGCAAGACGTTGATCCTGACCACGCACTACATGGAGGAGGCCGAGCAGTTGTGCGACGAGCTGATGGTGCTTGAGCATGGCCGCATCCTGGCCCGCGGTTCGCCGCGCCAGTTGATGCACGAGCACGTGGAGCCGGAGGTGGTGGAGCTGCGTGGCGGCATGGCGGATGCGGAAGTGGGGCGATTGTGCGATGGGCTGGAGCTGCGGCGCGAGCATGTGGCCGACACCTGGTTCTGCTATGCCGGGGATGCGAAGCCGCTGGTGTCGCGCTGCGCCGGGGTGCCGGGGCTGAGCTACGTGCACCGGCCGACGAACCTCGAGGACGTGTTCCTGCGCCTGACCGGTCGGGAGCTTCGGGATTGAACGCAGCCTCCCGTATCCTCGCCGTCTGGCGCCGCAACTTCATGGTGTGGCGCAAGCTCGCATTCGTCTCCCTGCTCGGTAACTTCGGCGATCCCTTCCTGTACCTGCTCGGCCTCGGTTATGGCCTCGGCCTGTATATCGGCAAGATGGGCGGCATCCCGTACATGGCCTTCCTGGCCAGCGGCATCCTGTGCTCGAGCGCCATGAACACCGCCACCTTCGAGGGCCTGTACTCGGCCTTCACGCGCATGAACCAGCAGTATACCTGGGAGGGTATGATGGCCACCCCGCTGGGACTGCCCGACATCGTGGGCGGCGAGATCCTGTGGGCGGCCACCAAGAGCCTGATCAGCTGCACGGCGATCCTGATCGTCGCCATGCTGCTGGGCGGGGTACAGACCCCGGCCACGGCCTGGCTGGCGTTGCCGGTGGTGTTCCTGTCCGGCCTGAGCTTTGCAGCCATCGCCCTCGTCGTGTGCGCGCTGGCCCCGAGCTACGATTTCTTCATCTATTACTTCACGCTGCTGGTGACGCCGATGTTTCTGTTCTGCGGGGTGTTTTATCCCATCAGCACCCTGCCGCATGCGGTGCAGATCATGGCGCAGGCGTTGCCGCTGACCCATGCCGTGGCGCTGATGCGCCCGCTGCTGACCACGTTGCCGCTGACCCATGCCTGGCTGCATCTGGGCGTGCTCGCCGCCTATGCCGTTGTCGGCTATGCGCTGGCGGTGCGCCTGGCCACCCGGCGCCTGTTGCGTTGATATCGTGCTGGCGCTGATGCCGCCCCTGTCTGGCTGGGCGTTGAGTCGTAGCCCGCGCCGCGTAGAGTAGACGCATGTCCTATCTCGTGCTGGCCCGCCGCTGGCGTCCGAAGCGCTTCTCCGACCTGGTCGGCCAGGACGTCGTCGTGCGCACGCTGAAGAACGCCCTTTCTGTCGGAAATCTTGCGCACGCCTACCTCTTGACCGGTATTCGCGGCGTGGGCAAGACGACGATCGCGCGCCTGATGGCGATGGCCGTCAACTGCGATCACCCGGCGGAAGGGGAACCCTGCGGCGCGTGCGAGGCATGCACGGCCATCCTGCGCGGCGCCAACCTCGACGTGCAGGAGATGGATGCGGCCAGCCATACCGGCGTCGACGACGTGCGCGAGATCCTCGATGGCGTGCGCTATCCGCCGACCAGCCTCAAGTACAAGGTCTACATCATCGACGAGGCGCACATGCTGTCCAAGAGCGCCTTCAACGCCCTGTTGAAGACGCTGGAGGAGCCGCCGGCACGCGTGCTGTTCATTCTCGCCACCACCGAGGTCGAGAAGCTGCCGGTGACGGTGCGCTCGCGCTGCCAGCGCTTCGATCTGCGCCGGCTGGGCAGCGACGAGATCGCCGATTATCTCACCCATGTATTGGGGGAGGAGGGCATCGCCTGTGATGCTGAGGCGGCGGTGGAGATCGCGCGCGCCGCCGACGGCAGCGTGCGCGATGCGCTGTCGCTGACCGAGCGTGTGCTGGCCTACGCGCCGGATGGCATCGCGGCGGCGGAGGTGCGCCAGGCCCTGGGGCTGGTCGGCCCCGAGCAGGTGAAGCGTCTGGCCGAGGCGACGTTCGCATCCGATGCGGCGGGGGCGCTGAGCGCCCTGCGCGATGCCCTGCACGGCCATGCGCCGCGGGCGCTGGCGGTGGCGCTGGGCGAGCTGCTGCACGAGTTGAGCCTGGTGAAGGTGGATGTAGGGCTCTTGGATTACGAGGCGGGCGAGGAGCACCGGGCCTGGCTCTCGCATTGGGCGGATGCCCGCGATGCGCTGGATCTCGACCTGCGCTACCAGGTGGTGGTGCATGCGCTGCGTGACCTGGGCTGGGTCGACGATAGGCGCGGCGTGGAGATGCTGTTGATGCGCCTGGCCTGTCTCGATCGCCTGCAGGGGGCCCCGTCTCCGGGCACGCCGTCGCGGCCGGAAAAGGCGGTGGTGGCGCCCAAGGCCGTCGCGCCTGCGCCGGCCCGGCCCATCAAGACCGCGCCTGCCGAGGCTGTGCCTCCTGCCAGGGTGGTGGTGGATGACGAGCCTGTCGTCGAGCCGGAGGCCAGGGAACCCGTGGCCCCGATGCCGGCGAAAGATGCGGATGCGGCGGCCGAGAGCGATCTGCCGCTGTCCCGCCAGGGATCGCCCGGTTCCAGGTATGACGGTTGGGAGGCGGCGGTGTCCGCCTATGCGGCATTGAAGCCCGGCGTGGCGGCCATGCTCGATTATGTGGTCTGCGCCCATTTCGGGGACAAGGTCCGCCTCGGGCTGGATACGCATCAGCAGCGCGCGATCCCGCACGCGGATCGCATGGCCTTCTCGGAATGGCTGGGGCGGGAGGTCTTCTGGGAGTCCAAGGACGAGCACGAGGGGGAAACGCTGTCGGAGGCGCGCGTGCGCCGTGCGACGGCCGAGGAAGCGCGGCTGAGGCATCAGGCCGAGGGCGATGCGCATGTGCAGACCCTGGTGCAGGAGCTGGGCGCGCAACTGGTGCGGGTGCGCCCGCCCGGGGTCCAGGATGAGGATTCGGATGCGGCCGAGGCCGAACTCGAGTAAGGTCACAGACCTCAGAACGTGGAACGGGAGACGTGAACGTCATGATGAATATGGGAAAAATGATGCATCAGGCCAAGAAGATGCAGGAGAAGATGCAGCAGATGCAGGAGGAGATGGCCAAGGCCGAGGTCAGCGCCGAGGCCGGCAACGGCATGGTGCGCATCGTGGCGACCGGGGATCGGCGCATCCGCCGCATCGAGATCGATGACGCGCTGTGGCAGGAGCAGGACAAGGCCCTGATCGAGGACATGGTGGCGGCGGCCGTCAATGCCGCCATGCAGCAGATCGAGGATACGATGGCTGCCCGGCAGAAGGAGGCGTTCTCAGGCATGCCGCTGCCGCCGGGGTTGTCGCTCTGATGACCCGTTTTCCCGGCATGCCGGCGCCGCTGGCGCGCGTGGTGGAGATGCTGGGGGGATTGCCCGGCATCGGCCCGAAGACGGCGCTGCGCATGGGGCTGAACCTGCTGCGTCAGCCGGCCGGGGAGGTTGAACAGCTGGCCGGGGCCCTGGCCGATTTGCATCGCCAGATGGGTTTCTGCGAGCGCTGCGGCTGCTTTGCCGAGCATGGGAAGTGTGCGATCTGTACCAATGAGCGCCGCGCCAACGGGCTGGTGTGTATCGTCGAGCAACCGGTCGATGTGCTGATGCTGGAACGCAGCGGCGGCTTCCAGGGGCGCTATCATGTGCTGCATGGGCGATTGAGCCCGGTCGACGGTATCGGCCCGGAGCAGCTTCGCCTGGCCTCGCTCGATCAGCGTGTGTCCGCCGGCGAGGTGCAGGAAATGATCCTCGCCACCAGCGCCACCGTCGACGGTGAGGCCACCGCCCATTTCCTGGCGCGCCGTTACCAGGCTTCCGAGGTCAAGGTCTCGCGCATCGCCCGCGGTGTGCCGGAGGGCGGGGAGCTGGAATATCTGGACGAATACACCCTGGGCATGGCGCTGAGCCAACGGGTGAGTTGGGTAAGCAATGAGCAGCAGACCCTAGGATAGGAACGATGTCGTTGTGATTTCCACCGCGGCAGTGATGGCAGATCAACAAGTCAGAATCCTGGTCGTTGTGGATGCCTTTCCCGTTGTTTCAGAAACATTCGTTGTGGATCATGTGCTTGGCTTGGTGCGTAGCGGATTTTACGTGACCGTCGTCGCCATGTCCGGAGATATGGAGGCAAAAAAACAGATCGAGGCGCGGTCCGGCCTGCGCTTCGACCTGGTGCCGTTTTCAAGCTTTGCGCGCCCGAATCGCTGGATGCGCATAGTATGGTTGGTGGGCGCGACGGGGCTGAAACGCATCGGTGCGCTATTTTCACCATGGGAGCGGGACCTGATCCTCAAGGGGCTGATGCTCTCCCGGAATATGCGTCGATTGAATCCAAAACTGATTCATGCGCATTTCGGGCCGAATGGCATGCTGGCTTCGATTGCCGCCAGGGACATGGGCATCCCATGCATTGCGGACTTTCACGGTTACGATGTCACGATCATTCCAAAGCAACATGGATGGGACCCTTATCAACGCTGGCTTGGCCATGCAACTGCGGTCGTTCATAGCAGCTTCGTCCAGAATCTGATCGAAAACAATCTCCCATGCCGGATTGCCCGGGTGCATCTGGGCGTGGATACGGATGTTTTTTCTGCGCCGGAAAGGGCGAATGACTGGTCGAAAGAGATCAGGTTTTTGTTCGTTGGCCGACTCGTCTATCAAAAGGGCATCCATGTCGCGCTCGGTATGATGGCGATCTTCAGAAGGCATTTCCCGGAATACGGTGCGCATTTGAGCATATGCGGGGACGGGCCAGATCTTGGCTTTTTCAGGCAGTGTGCACGTGAATTCGGGCTTGAGGAGCATGTCACGTTTATCGGTGCGGCATCCCATGCCGAGGTTTCTGCCCGGATGAAGGCATGCGATGTGCTGTTGATCCCATCGATACCCGTGGCAAGCGGGTGGGATGAGGCCTTCTGCCGGGTAGCCGTCGAGGGTATGGCCATGAAGATGGCCGTTATCGGATCAAGAACGGGTGGTTTGGAGGAGACAATCGGTACGGGAGGGCATACTTTCCGCGCAGGGAGTGCCATGAGCCTGTTCGGTGAAGTGAAAAAGATATTGAACGACAGCAGCCCCAGGCAGGAAGGCATCCATGCCGGTGAAAGGGCCAGCCAGTTCACGATCAGGAGAATGGACGATGAGTATGCACAGGTCGTCGATCGGTCGATGTCTGTCTGAACTGTTCGCGCCCCGGCCTTCGCCGAGGCCAGAGGACTTCGATGACGTGGCTGTGCGGTTACTGCACGCCAGGCATCTTGCCGCCTACGATTGGGCCCTGCCTTACATCGCAGGCCGGGATGTGCTCGAGATCGGGGTGAATCGTGGTTACGGGAGCCGGATTTTGGCGCCCGAGGCCGCGAGCTTCATCGGCGTGGACATCGATCACGAACTGGCGCTGGAGGCCCATCGAGATACGGGTGTGAATGTCGTGCAGGCAAACGGCCAGCGACTGCCCTTCCCGGACGCATCCTTCGATGTGGTGGTGACCTTCCAGGTGATCGAACATGTCTGGGATGTCCAGGCCTATCTGCGCGAAATATCCAGGGTGTTGCGGACGGACGGCCTGCTTCTCGTTTCCACGCCGCAATCGAAGGCGAGGCTCTACACGGATCAGATGCCATGGAATGAAGAGCATCTTCGGGAATACGACGAGGATGCATGGCGGCATGCGCTGGGGACAGTATTCAAGCCCGTCACGTGTTACGGGCTGTTCGCCAAGCCGGATGCCGACCGCATCGAACGGCGCCGGGTCTGGCGAGACCCATGGCCGCATTATTTGGGCGGCCCCTGGGCGGCGCCCCTGCGCTGGCTGGGGAGAAGGATCAGCGGGATGAGAGAAAGCCCCCTGAACCCAGGCCCTGCGATGATCCAGGACCTGTCCGGCCAGGAGGATGGCGATCTTCCGGAGAACTTCTACTTCGATATCAACGGCTTGGAAAAGGCGCACGACCTGTTCGCGGTGTGCAGCAAGGATGGGCGGCACCGGGCGCCGAGGCGTTCGACGATATCGCATACTGGCGGGAGCGCGTCG
>CAVXSB010000009.1:0-406722 GCA_963764315.1 uncultured Zetaproteobacteria bacterium | reverse complement strand
GCGGCCAGGCGGTTGCCCTGCACGGTGGCGGTGTCGGTATCCAGCAGTCGCGCCGCCTCGCCCGGATGCGGTGTTATCACCGTCGGCGCCTGGCGCGCCTTCAGCCGCACGATCATATCTGCATCCTCGGCGAGCATGTTCAGGCCGCCGGCATCGAGTACCAGCGGCATACCAGCGTCAATCACCGCCTCCAGATCGCCCCCGGCACCCCAGCCGGGCCCGGCGACGACGGCGTCGGCCCCATGCCAGGGGGCGGATACCTCCGGGTGCACCATGGCCTCCAGGCAGGATGCAGCGATGACGGCATAGACATCCTGGGGGCAGGCGATGCTGACCAGGCCCGAGCCCACCGCGAAGCCGCCCATGGCGACCAGACGGGGCGCGCCGGTGTAGCCAAGGCTGCCGCCCAGCACCCACAGATGCCCGAAACTATTCTTGTGCGCAGCGCGCGGCCTGGGCGGGAAGGCGCGGCGGATCAGGGCGCTGTCGATCAGCTGCGCCATGCCGACCGACGCGGGTACGGCGGCGACGGCTGCATCCAGCACATCCTCGCCGATACCGATCCGGGCCGGCTCCAGCACGGTGCCGGCATGCTCGCGCCCCGACCCCAGCCATGATCCCCATTTGCAAGCGGCGATCGGCAGCGTCCAGCGCGCGCGCACCGCAGTCCCATGGATGATGCCGTCGTCGCCGGTGCCGCTGGCCACATCGACGGCCAGCACCGATCGGTCACTGGCATTGATCAGCGCCACCATGGCACCGGCCAGCCCGGTCAGCGGTCGCGACAGGCCGGTGCCGAACAGCGCATCGACGATCAGCTGCGCCTCGGACGCCCGCTGCTTCGCCACCTCCAGCTCGCCGGCATCGCGCACCGGCTCGATGCACACGCCCGCCTGCACCGCCTTCTCGGCATGCGTCGCGGCTGCCCCACGCAGGTGTTCCAGGCCGCCAAGCAGGGATACGCACACGGACCGGCCGGCCGTGTGCAGCGCTCGTGCGGCCGCCAGACCGTCGCCGCCGTTATTGCCCGGGCCGGCGGCGATCCAGATGCGCTGGCCGGCATCGCTGCGCTCGGCCACCGCCCTGGCCACCGCGGCGCCTGCCGCCTCCATCAGTGTCTCTCCGGAATGCCCTGCGGCAATGGTGCGCTGGTCGGCCCACTGCATCTGGGCGGCGCCGAGGATGCGCGGGGCCATTCAGGCCTCGGCGATGGCGAAAGCGACGGCGACACCATCGTCGTCGCTCAGCGAGATGTGCACGGTACGCACGCCCAGGCGCTCGGCGGCGCGTGCCGCACCTTCGTGCAGCGCGATCTCGGGCTTGCCCGAGGGCTGGTGGATGGTCTCGATATGGGCGGGGGCCACCCCCTGGTGGAAGCCCGTGCCGAGTGCCTTGGCCACCGCCTCCTTGGCGGCGAACAGCATGGCCAGGCGCCGGGCCGTATTATGCTTGGCCGCCGCCTGCGCGTATTCGGCCTCGGTGAACACGCGCCGGATGAAGCGTTCGCCGAAACGCTCGACCGACCAGGCGACGCGGGCGATGGCGATACGATCCACGCCGATGCCGATCACCGCCATCAGCGGCGCATCGCCTGCACAAAATCCGCTACCGCCTGCTTCAGGCCACAGGACAGAGCGTCGGCGACAATGGCATGGCCGATATTCAGGCCCTCGATCTCGGGGATGGCGACGATCGGCGGCAGATTGCCCAGCGTCAGGCCGTGGCCCGCGTGCACGATCATGCCGAGATCATGGGCAAGCCTCGCCGCCTTGCGAATGGCGGCCAGCTCCTCGGCGCGCGCGTCCCCATCCAGGTTGGCGTAATGCCCGGTGTGCAGCTCCACCACCGGTGCGCCGATGGCATGGCTGGCCTCGATCTGCGCCGGCACCGGATCGATGAACATGGAGGCGCGCACACCGTCGGCCCCCAGGGCCGCCACGACGCTGGCCAGGCGAGCCTGGTGCGTCACCACGTCCAGGCCGCCCTCGGTGGTCAGCTCCTCGCGCCGCTCCGGCACCAGGCAACAGGCGGCCGGACGCAGGCGACGGCAGATCGCCACCATCTCGTTGGTTGCCGCCATCTCCATATTCAGGTGCAGGCCCATGTCCGCCAGGCGCTCCATGTCGGCATCCTGAATATGGCGCCTATCCTCGCGCAAATGGGCGGTGATGCCGTCCGCCCCGCCCTCCAGGCACAGGCGGGCGGCCGCGATCGGATCCGGATAGGGGGTGCCGCGCGCCTGGCGCAGTGTCGCCACGTGATCGATGTTCACACCCAGATGCATGCCTTGATCCCTCCGTAGTCTTGTTAAGACGATCCGAGCCGCACGCGCAAGCCGTGCTGGCCCAGCACATCGTCGATCATGCGCCGCCAGGTGGCCACATCGCGGGCCGGCAGGCGCACATTATCCTGCGCCAGGTGCGCCTGCATGCCCCGGCGCATACCCAGAAAGATCGGCATGCCCTGGGCACAGCAATGTTCGCAGCACAGTTGGCCGGAAAGCCAGGAGACCATGCCGTCGTCGGCCAGCTGCACACCGCAACCCCAGCAGTGTTCCAGATCGCCGACCCAGCCGCTGTCGATCAGCATCTGCCAGGCGGCGGCGGCCAGGCCCGAATCCTCGGGGCGATCGGCAAGCATCTGCAGGCCGCGGTACAACTCGCCGAAACCGTGCGGATCGCCCTCGCGATGCAGCGCCGCGGCCACGGCCACCAGCTGCAGGCCGGCTCCGGCCTTGGCCAGCGGCAACAGCAGCGCATGGCGCTCGGCATCGATCAGCGTGCCCATGCCGGAACGCCCGGGGCGCCACTGCACTGTCAGGCCGTACAAGGGCTCCAGGACGGCGCGGAACGGGCTCTTGAGCCTTCTCGCGCCCTTGGCCATCAGCGACATGACGCCGTGCTGTTCGGTCAAAAGGTGAATGACCAGCGAGGTGTCACCATAGGGGATGCGTCGAAGCAGCAGCGCCCTATCCTGCATCTCTGCCATCAGGCGGCCATCAGTCGCCGAGGCCCAACTCGCGCAAAGCCCCGGGCCGATTGTACCAATCCGGCACCACCTTGACCCACAGGTTCAGGCGTACCCGGCAGCCGAGCAGCTGCTCCAGGCCCTTTCTGGCCACGGTGCCGATATGCTTCAGGTTTTCGCCGCCCTTACCGATCAGCATGGGCTTGTGGCGCTCGCTGCCGACGAGGATGACGGCATCGATCTCCAGCGGCTCGCCCTCCTCATCCGGTCCGCGCTCGACGAAGCGCTCGATTTCCACCGCGGTCTGGAACGGGATCTCCTGCTGCATGGCCATGAATACCTGCTCGCGCACGTATTCGGCAGCCAGCTGGCGCTGATTCTGGTCGGTGTACCATTCCGGGTCGTACAGCGGCGGGGATTCGGGCAGACAGGCGGTCAAGAGCTCCAGCAGCGCCTCCACCTGTTGCCCCTTGCGCGCCGAGATCGGCACATAGCCACGCGCCTCGGGATCGATATGCTGCGTCAGCGCCAGGCGCGGCAGCAGCTGATCCTTGCGCACTTGGTCGATCTTGTTCAACACATGCACGCGCGGCTTGGCGCGCCCGCTCTCGGCCAGACGGTCGATCATGCGCCGCGTACCGTTATCCAGGGGCTTGCTGACATCCTGCATGATCACCAGCACATCGGCCTCGTCGGCCGCCGCAAACGCCACGCGCACCATATTGCGGTTCATCTGCTGGCCGGAGCTGTGGATGCCGGGGGTGTCGACGAACACCAGCTGGCTCTTTTCATCGGTGCGGATGCCGAGAATGCGGTGGCGGGTGGTCTGCGGCTTCGGGGTGACGATGGCCACCTTGGCGCCGATGATATGATTCAACAGCGTGGACTTGCCGACGTTCGGGCGCCCGAGCAGGGCGATGGTGCCGCTGCGGAAAGGTTTGTCGCTCATACCTGATGCAGCCCGCGCAGCGCCTCGTCCGCCGCCCCCTGCTCCGCGTCCTTCTTGCGCGCGCCGGTTCCCTTGCCCTGCACGATGCCCTGCACGCGGCACTCGGCGGCAAAGCGCGGGACGGTTCCGACGCCGGCGTCGTACAGCACGTATTCGGGCAGGCCCCAGCCGCGCCCCTGCGTCCATTCCTGCAGTCGGGACTTGGCATCCCGTCCGTCGCCGGCATCCGTTTCGTCGAGCATGCCGGCCCAGGTGGAAAGCACGAGATCGCGCGCCGCCTCCCAACCGCCGTCGGTGAATACAGCACCGATCACCGACTCGACCATATTGGCGACGATGGACGGCGAACGCAGGCGCCCGCCCTCGGCGCGCTCGCCGCCACCGACATGCGCCTGCTCGGCGAGATGCCAGCGGCGCCCCACCTTCAGCAGGCTGTCGCGGCAGACCAGGGCCGCACGCATGCGCGACAGCGACCCCTCGTCGGCCTGAGGATGGCGGTGATGGAGCTGTTCGGAGATCGCCAGTCCCAGCACCGCATCGCCGAGAAACTCCAGGCGCTCGGAATGCTCGGCACAGGCCGAGCGGTGGGTCAGCGCCCGCGCCAGCAACCCGGTATCGGAAAAACGGTAACCAAGCATGGCCTGCAGCCGGCCCATGGCTTCATCGCTCATGGCGTGGCGGCGTGGGGATTGAAATCGAAGTCCAGCCTGGCCTTGTCGCGCAGCCGGTCCATGCCTTGAAGATTCGCGCCGTTGTAGTCGGAATCCGGATCGACGCTCGTCACCTTCCCCAGCAGCCAGACGGTGACATGGTAGTGCGAGGAAATCGCCACATGACTGCCGTCGGCCTGGATATCGAGATTGGTGTAGAAGGCGGGCGGCAGATCGCTGGGGGCAATGTATTTGACGTGCAGGATGTCGGGCAGACGCTCGCGGATAGCAGCGGCGGAATCGCCCGCCATATCGCGACTGATGCCCTTGAAGGCGTCCTGTACGTTCCAGTAAACATTGTAGACGGGGATGACCTTGTCCCCGGTCCAGACGCCGCCCGCGAGCACTGCCAGCCAGAACAGCAGCTTGATCAGCGAGAAGCCGGCCTGGCGGCGCATCGTTCCCATCAATGGAGCAGCTCACCCAGCCGGTCCCAACGCACGGCATCCCTCTCCTTGTCCCAGGACCACCAGATGATGGCGGCGCGCCCGACCAGGTAGGATTGCGGCACGAAGCCCCAGAAGCGCGAATCGCGCGAGTTGTTGCGGTTGTCGCCGAGCATGAAGTATTCGCCGGTCGGCACCTTCCATTCGCCATCCTTGATCGAGAAGTCCTTGCGCAGCACCTCGTGTTTGACGCCCATCAGGTCTTCCCGATACAGGCCGGACTCATCGACGTTGCCGTCGCCCATGAAATAGGCGCGATTGCCGATATGGGTCAATGGCATTTTCTGGCCGTTGATGTACAGCGCATTGTCCTTGTAGTCGATGGTGTCGCCGGGCAGGCCGATGACGCGCTTGATGAAGTCCTTGCTGCGATCCTCGGGATAGTCGAACACCACCACGTCGCCGCGCTTCGGCGGACAGGGCTTCAGCTGGATATTCGTGAACGGGATGCGCAAGCCGTAGCTGTAGCGCAGCACGAAGATGTAATCGCCGACATCCAGCGTCGGCACCATGCTGGACGACGGGATCTTGAAGGGCGCGACGATGAAGCTGCGCACGACGAAGGCGATGATGAGCACGACGAGCAGCGACTCGCCCCATTCGCGCCATACGGGTTTATTGGCCATCATTTACTCCCTTCGCCCAGGCGCAGTACGGCCAGGAAGGCCTCCTGCGGCACCTCCACGCTGCCGATGTTCTTCATGCGCTTTTTACCGGCCTTCTGCTTTTCGAGCAACTTTCGCTTGCGCGTGATGTCGCCGCCATAGCATTTGGCGGTGACATTCTTGCGCACCGCCTTCACCGTTTCGCGCGCCAGGATGCGTCCGCCGATCGCCGCCTGCAGCGGCACGTCGAACTGCTGCCTGGGGATCAGTTCGCGCAGCTTGTGCACCAGATCGCGCCCGCGGCCCTCGGCCACCGAGCGGTGCACGATCAGCGACAACGCGTCCACCGGCTCGCTGTGCACCAGCACGTCGAGCTTGACCACGTCGTCCGGGGCGAAGCCGGCCAGCTCGTAGTCCATCGAGGCATAGCCGCGCGAGATCGATTTCAGGCGGTCGTAGAAATCGATGACCATCTCGGCCAGCGGCAGGTCGTAGGTCAGCATGACGCGGTTGTCGGAGATGTAGTTCATCGACTTCTGCGTGCCGCGCCGATCCTGGCACAGCTTCATCAACGCCCCGACATAGTCGGTGGGCGCGAAGATGTTCGCCGTCACGCGCGGCTCCTCGATGGTGTCGATGCCGGACGGATCCGGGAACTGGCTGGGGTTCGAGATCTCGCGCACCTCGCCGTTCTGCATGGTCAGGCGGTAGACCACGGACGGGGCGGTGGTGATCAGATCCAGATCGTACTCGCGCTCCAGGCGCTCCTGCACGATCTCCATGTGCAGCATGCCGAGGAATCCGCAGCGGAAACCAAGACCTAGCGCCGACGAAGTCTCCGGCTCGAAGGTAAAGGCCGGATCGTTCAGGTGCAGCTTCTCCAGCGAATCGCGCAGGTCGGCATAATCGGCGGAATCGACCGGGTAGAGGCCCGAGAACACCATCGGTTTGGGCTCGCGGTAACCGGGCAGCGCTGCGGCGGCGGGCTTTCTCTCCCAGGTGACGGTGTCGCCGACCTTCAGCTCGGCCAGTTCCTTGATGCCGCAGACCATGAAGCCCACCTCGCCGGTGGAGAGCGTCTGGCGCGCCAGGGGCTGCGGGCGGAACACGCCCAAATCCTGCACCTCGAAGGCGCGGCGGGTCGACATCAGGCGAATTTTCTCGCCCTTCTTGATCGCCCCGTCGACGACGCGCACCACGGCCACGGCGCCGACATAGGGGTCGAACCAGGAATCGACGACCAGCGCCTTCAACGGTGCGGCGCTATCGCCCTTGGGGGCCGGCACGCGGTGCACGATGGCCTCGAGCACCTCGGCGATGCCCTGGCCGGTCTTGGCGGAAACGGCGATGGCACCGGAGGCATCCAGGCCGATAACCTCCTCGATCTGCCGCCTGGCCTCGTCGACGTCCGCCGACGGCAGGTCGATCTTGTTGATCACCGGAATGATCTCGAGGTTGTTCTCAATGGCCAGGTACACATTGGCCAGCGTCTGCGCCTCCACCCCCTGGGTGGCGTCGACGACGAGCAACGCCCCCTCGCAGGCCTGCAGGGATCGCGACACCTCGTAGGTGAAGTCCACATGCCCCGGGGTATCGATCAGGTTCAGATTGTAGATTTGCCCGTCTTCGGCCTTGTATCCGAGCGCCGCCGTCTGCGCCTTGATGGTGATGCCGCGCTCCTGCTCCAGATCCATGGAGTCGAGCACCTGCTTCTTCATCTCGCGCTGGGTCAGCGCCCCCGTGTCCTCGATCAGACGGTCGGCCAGCGTCGACTTGCCGTGGTCGATATGGGCGATGATCGAGAAGTTGCGGATAAGGGATTGGTCCATGGCCGCGGCAGTGTAGCGGCCGCATGGGGCCCGCGCCACACGCCGAAAGCCGTGCTATGCTGGGAGCTCAGGCGCCACGGGCCGTACCGACGCCGGAGGCCGCATGAAGAACCACGCCGTACCACACTTCTACCTATGGATTCACGGCGAGGGCCGCGACGGCAGCGTGCAGCCCGTCGACATCGTCAATCCCTTCGATGGCTCGCATGTCGGCACCGTATCCATCGCCGGACGAAGACAGATCCGGGACGCGATCAAGAGCAGCAGCTCAGCCTGCCAGGCGCTACGCACCATGAGCCGCTACGCGCGCGCCGAGCTGCTTGCGCGCATGCGCGACGGGCTCAAGGACATCCGTGCCGAACTCGTCGACGCCCTGATCCTGGAGGGCGGCAAGCCGCGTCAGTTTGCCGAGCAGGAGTTCGCCCGCACCATCGCCACCTTCTCCTGGGCGGCCGAGGAGGCCCGGCGCTTTAGCGGCGAGGTAGTGCCGATGGACGGCATGGAGCGCGGCGCAGGCTACGAGGGCTACACGCGCCGCGAGCCGCTCGGCGTCATCCTCGGCATCACGCCGTTCAATTTCCCGCTGAACCTGGTGGCGCACAAGGTGGCGCCGGCACTGGCAGCCGGCAACGCCATCATCATCAAACCGGCGACCAATACCCCGATCACGGCGCTGTTGATGGCCCGCGTGGCCAGCGCCGCCGGCTGGCCGGACGGCAGCCTGAACGTGCTGCCGATGCGCCATCGGGACGTGCCGCTGCTCCTCACCGACGAAGCCGTGCGCATGGTCAGCTTCACCGGCAGCCCGGATGTCGGCTGGCGTCTGAAGAAGGCGGTGGACAGGCAGCGCGTGGCGCTGGAACTCGGCGGCAATTCCGGCTCCTATGTCGATCGGGATGCGGATCTGGACTGGGCCTCCGAACGCCTGGCCCTCGGCGGTTTCGCCCAGGCCGGGCAATCCTGCATCGCCGTACAGCGCATCTATGCGCACCAAGAGATCTACGCGCATTTCCTGGAAAAGCTGGTGGCGAGGGCCAGGGCCACCAAGGCCGGCAACCCGAGAAAAGCCGACGTCGTCGTCGGCCCGGTGATCACGCCGGATGCCGCCGAGCGCATCATGGCCATCATCGCGGCGGCCGTGGCGGACGGCGCGAGCATCGAAACGGGGGGCAAACGCCTGGACCTCGGCATCGGCAGCGTCATCGAGCCAACGGTGCTCACCGGGGTGCATGAATCGATGCTGGTATGCAGCCAGGAGGTGTTCGCCCCCGTGGTCACCGTTTCCCCGGTCGGCGGTATCGACGAGGCCGTCTCGCGCATCAACGCCTCGCCCTTCGGGCTGCAGGCGGCGGTGTTCAGCCGGCACCTGCCGACGGTGCAGGCCGCCATCGCCCGCATCGAGGCCGGCGGTGTCGTCATCAACGATTTCCCGACCTTCCGCGTGGATATGATGCCCTACGGCGGCGTCAAGGATTCGGGCCTGGGCCGCGAGGGGGTACGCTCGGCAATGCTGGAGATGAGCGAGCCGAAGACGGTGGCCATCCGCCTCGAGCCGGCAGCCTAGGGGAAGCCCAAATAAGCGGCGGCGCCGCATGGCGCCGTTTGGGACGCCGCCCTACTCGACCCTGGCCATGATGCTGCGGTGCCGCGAATAGGCGAAATAGATCACCAGGCCCACCACGGTCCAGATGCCGAAGCCAATGAAGGTTTCGTGGCTGAGATGCGCGATCAAAAACAGGCAGAAGGCCATGGCCAGCACCGCGGTCCAGGGCATGAACGGGGTGCGGAACGGGCGCGGCAGGTCCGGATGCGTGCGGCGCATGACCATGGCCCCCAGCGCCACCAGCGTGAAGGCGGATAGCGTGCCCATGTTCACGAGCTCGGCCACGCGCGAGATCGGCGTGAAGGCGGCGATGCCGGCGATGACGACCCCGGAGACCAACGTCACCATCACCGGGCTGCGGAAGCGCGGATGCACGCGCGAAAAGACGCCCGGCAACATGCCATCGCGCGACATCGCGAAGAAGATGCGGCTCTGGCCGTAGAGCAGCACCAGCAGTACCGAGGTGAGGCCGGCGATGGCGCCGATGCTGATCAGCCGGGCCACATTCACCGCCCCGATGCTGGACATGGCGAAGGCCACGGGATCGGGCACATTAAGCTTCGTGTAGGACAGCACCCCGGTCAACAGCAGGGAGACCACCATGTACAGGATGGTACAGACGCCGAGGCTCAGCAGGATGCCCCAGGGCACGTCGCGCTGCGGATTGTGCGCCTCCTCGGCGGCGGTCGAGACCGCGTCGAAGCCGATATAGGCGAAGAAGATGTAGGCGGCACCGGCCACCACCCCATGCCAGCCGAAGGGCAGAAAGGGATGCCAGTTCTGGGGATTCACGTGCCCGGCGGCGACGACGATGAACAGGCCCAGCACCAGGAGCTTGATCAGGACGATGCCGCTGTTGAGCCTGCTTCCCTGGCGGATGCCGAGCGCCAGCACGGCGCTGACGGCGAGGATAATCAATCCTGCCGGCAGGTTCATGATGCCGCCGTCCGCCGGCGCCTTGGTCAGGGCCACCGGCAGGTAGAAGCCGGTGCTGCCGAACAGGTTGCCCAGATAACCGGACCAGCCGATGGACACCGCCGCACAGGCGACGCCGTATTCCATGATCAGCACCCAGCCGATCAGCCAGGCCGGCAGCTCGCCCAGGCTGGCGTAGGTGTAGGTGTAGGCGCTGCCGGAGAACGGGATGCTGGAGGCGAGCTCCGCATAGATCATCGCCGTCAGGCCGCAGGCGGCACCGGCGATGACGAAGGAAACGAACAGCCCGGGGCCAGCCTGGGTGGCCGCCGCCACGCCGGTGAGCACGAAGATGCCGGCGCCGATGACTGCGCCGATGCCGAGCAGGGTCAGGTCCATCACGCCCAGGGCCCGGTGCAGCTTGTGCCCCTCACCCTCGTGCAACAGATGTCGTCGTCGGAACAGCTTGCGGACCATGATGTATCCCCCGGATGCGTTTACCCAAGATTCAACAGATTCCCTGCAGAATCAACTGTTTGCTTTTGCTTTGATTTTCACGGGGGCCGTCCGTATCCTGAATCCATGAATCCCGAGAACCTCAGCGCCGAGGCCTTAAGCCTGTTCAACAGCCTGCCGCCCGAGGGCCAGCGCGCGGCCATCCGCCTGGCCGAAACGCACGGCGACGAGGAAGCCGTCTACCTGGCCACGATGCGTTCGATGCCGGAAAAGGACCGGCGCCAGTTCCTGTTCGCGCTGAGCAGGAAAAAGTGGGGGCTGTAGGCGATCAGGGGGCCTTGGGCTTGTAATCCACCATGCCGAGGATGTCGCCGCTCCTGTCGAGCTTGAAGAGCTTGTCGGCCACCACCTCGGTGCCGGCGGCGTTCTTCACCTCGAATTTCACGTGCACCATGAAGCCGTCGTCCAGGCTCTCCACCTTGCCCCAGTGCAGCACCTTCAGCGATGCCTGGTTCTTGGCGTGCTGCTTCAGCCAGTCGTTGATTTGCCAGACCGATCCGTCGTATTGGGCATTGAACACCGCGGGCATCGTCGTGGACGGCAACGGCGGCGCCGCGGACTGGCCGGCGTAGAGCACCCAGCCGATGCCGGCGATGCCCATGATCAAGACCACAAAGATCGACTTGTCGATCCCCTTCTTTCCGCTGGCCATCGCACACCTCCCAGCCCATCCATCCGGCACCGTCGCCACCAAGGATGAACAACCGCTCTACTCCGCCAGTATGCGATGAGATGAAATCGAATCAATTGCCGTCCGCAGGTCAATGCCGGAGAAACCCCACTGCAAATTCAAATCCTGCTTGGTGTGTTAAACAGGACTCGAACTAAAATAGAAGCTTGCCGAAACCAGGCCAAATATTTGTCTATAACTGCGAGGGCAACCTAGATCCACAACATTGCTGCGTGATCTACCTTGTCTATGACCGAATCTGACCAAAGGATGGACTCATATGCATAGGTTTAAGGTATTATCCGCACTGGCGATTGTATGGATTGGGGCGACTGCGGCGCAGGCCAGCGATTTTGCCGGCCCTTACATTGGCGCAAAGGCAGGCGCCAATGTCAGCAGTGCCACCTCGTTGAATAGTAAGACCGCGGCCACAGCGGGCGTCGAGGCCGGCTACAACTGGGATCTGGAAGACAACCTGCTGTTTGGCCTTTCGGGCTACTATGACTACAACGGCAAGAAGACCCATGCCGGCTCAGGCGCGGCGCCGGCATCCGTGAACTACGGCAGTCAGGTTTATGGCCTCAACCTCAAGCTCGGCGTGCCTTACGGCAAATGGCTGCCGTATGCCAAGCTTGGCTATGCCCGCGTGGATGGTCTTGGCGACAACTATGTGTCCGTGGTCAACAACAACGCCCTGGGCTATGGCGCCGGCATCGAGTACAAGGTGATGCCGGATATCGGCATCGCTGCCGAATGGGACGGCAACAATGCCAAACACACCGGCACCACCCTGCACAACAACAATTTCACACTCGGGCTCAATTATTACTTCGGCGCATCAGAACCGGAGCCTGTTCCGGTGGCCGCGGAAACGCAGCCGCAACCGGCGCCAGAGCCCCAGTACAAGACGATCTTCTCGGACAAGCCGGTGACGCTCAGTGGCGCCAACTTCGCGACCGGCTCGGCCAAGCTGAGGCCGGCGGCATTTTCGCAACTGGACGAGGTGGTGCAGTTTGCCACCCAATACCCCGATGCGGACCTCGCGATCACCGGTTTCACCGACAACCGCGGCTCGGCCAAGATGAACCAGGGGCTTTCCGAGCGCCGGGCCGAATCCGTGAAGGCATACCTCGTCGGCAAGGGCGTGGCCGCCAGCCGTATTGCGGCCAAGGGCGAAGGCGAGGCCAATCCCGTGGCGGACAATGCGACTGCCGCCGGTCGGACCCAGAACCGCAGGGTGGAGATCCGTTCGATGATCCGGGAAGAGCATAAGGTTCAGGTCAACCCATAGACCCCCGAGGCACCAAGCTGAAAAGCGGGGTTCGCCCCGCTTTTCTATTGACTTGCGCCGTGGGCTTCCGTGCTCAACGGCGGACGCGGCCGGCGAGGCTGAAGGCCCACATCGACAGCGAGCCGGCCAGGGCGATGGCCACCCAGGACAGCCACATCGGCACCGTCCAGCCGGCAAGCACCACATGCCAGTGGAAGGCCAGGCGCAGGGCGTGGCCGAGGGTGACGAGGGCGAAAACGGAGCCGGTCAGGCGGAGGTAGAGCTTCATACCTGCCGGATCGCGCATCAGGAGAACCAGCGCAGGAAGGCGGCGCCCGTGAGGGCGATACAGCCCAGCAGCAGCGAGCCGGCCCAGATGGGCACGGCATTGCGGAACCATCCCCGGGGGGCGAGCTCGAAATAGCCGGCGGCGAGGATGAAGCCGAGGCCGGCGCAGGTGGCCTTCACGGAAAGGGCATCAATGGCAATGCCGTGGATGTCCGGCAGATGCCCGTAGTAGACATAGCTGGTGGCGCCGAAGGCCATGCCGCCGGCCACCTGTACCGCCCAGGCGATGGCCAGCCACAACGCCACCCGGCGCTGCACCGGGAGTTCCCGGCGCAGCCACCATACCCCGTAGGCGGAGATGCCGATGACGAAGACGGCCCCGAAGTTGTGCACGACCTGGATCAGGGCATAGATCAGATTCTGTTGCTCAGCGGAACTCACGAAGCCTCCATGCCCCCTAGCCTATTTGACCGTGACCATCACCATGCTCTGCACGCCGGTAAGCACATGGTTGGCCATCGCCTCCTTGACCACGATGCTGTGCTTGCCGGGCGCCAGGTGCGGCAGGGTCATGCTGCAGGGGCAGCCGCTGACATCGCGATCGATGATCGGATCCTGGCCGTCGACATAGATGTGCAGGTGGTTGCCGCTGGGGCTCAGGTGCACATTGTAGCTCAGCTTGACCCCGGAACCGCTATCCAGCACGGCGTTGTTCTTCGGGGACAGGATGGTAATGACACCGCTGTGCGTATCCATGTCCTGGGCTGAGGCCGTCGTGGCCAGGGCGGGAAGCAGGAACAGCGCGGCTCCGAACACAAGGCTCGATAATCCTTTCATGGCACCCTCCTTCGGGTCGTTCGTAGGCGACGTGGGGATGTCACTGGGGTATAGATGGCCGCGCCGCAGCGGTCAAATATGCCCCCCACCCCGGCCGATGGTGCGCCCTATCCGACGGTGCCCCTATTTGATGGTAAATCTCACCCTGCTTTCGATGCCGCCCGGCGCCCGGCCGGCCATGGCCTCCCTGACGACGACGCGGTGCCGGCCTGGCGCCAGCCTCGGCAGTGTCACCCGGCAGGGGCAGCGACCCGCATCATGGACGACGATGGGCGCGCGGCCGTCCACAGCGATGGACAGGCGCCGGCCGCCGGGGATGGGGGGCGCCTCAAAGACCAGGGCGATGCCTCGGCCATTGGCCAGCACGGCATGATTCTGCGGGGAGAGGATGCTGACATCGCCCGCATTCGCACCCGTATGGATGCCCACATCCCGGGCAAGGCCTGTGCCGACGATGCCGGCGAACAGCAGGGGCAGATAAAGGCTGAACATGCATACCGACAAGCGGAGCCGCTTCATGGAATCCCCCCTGCACAAGGATGCGAACGGGATAGCGATGCCAGAGATATAGACGGACGCATGGCGGCCCGCAAAGGGGAAAATCAGCCCTAGAGCCGGCCCATCTTCGGCAGCTTGCCGACCAGCGGGCGCACATAATCCAGCCATTCGTCGGTGATGTGATTGCCGTCGGCATTGATGAAGGCATCGCGCATGCACGTGGCCTCGCGCGCCACCGAATACAGCGGCGTGATGAAGCAGGCGCTCTCGTAGGGCTTGTTCTTGAGCCGGCGGATGGCCACCGAGCCATTATCCCGTTCCTTGACCGCATGCTTGACGGCGAACTTGCCGACCATACGCGCCTCCATGGCATCGACCTCGGAGACGATGGTCGGGAAGCTGCGCTGCAGATAGCCGAAGGTGTCGGCGCGCACACGCACCCTCTTGCCGGGGAAGGCGTCCTTGACGAGGCCGGCCAGGCGATCGCCCAGAGCGCCGGTGCCGGACAGCTGCACATTGCCGTGCGAGTCGCGCTCGCCGGTGCTGGCGATGGGATTGCCCTCGGCATCGGCGATGCCCTCGGACACGGCGATGACGCAGCGCCCGAGCTTACCGTACACGCGTTTCACATCCGCCTGGAAGCGCCCCGTGTCGAAGATCCGCTCAGGCAGGTAGATCAGGTGCGGACCATCGTCGTCGTCCTGGCAGGCGAGCGCCGATGCGGCGGTCAGAAAGCCCGCATGACGGCCCATGACGACGTTGATCTTGACCCCGGACAGGGCCCGGTTGTCCTTATCATCGCCCATGAAGGCGAGCGCCACGAAGCGCGCCGCCGAGGCGAAGCCCGGGCAGTGGTCGGTCACCTTCAGATCGTTGTCGATGGTCTTCGGGATGTGCACGGTGCAGAACGCGTAATGCGCCGCCTTCGCCATCTCGGCTATGATATGGGCGGTCTCGGCCGAATCGTTGCCGCCGATATAGAAGAAATAGCGCACATCGTGCTTCTGGAAGACCTCGAGCACGCGCTGGCATTCGGCATGTCCCGGCTTCAGGCGCACCGAGCCCAAGGCGGCGGCCGGGGTATGGGCGATGCGCTCCAGCTGCCCCTTACTCTGCGTGGTCAGATCGACGAAATCCTCGGCCATGATGCCGGCGATGCCGTGGCGGGCACCCAGGATACCGGTGATTTCCTGGCGTTTGCGCGCTGCCAGCACCGCGCCCACCAACGACTGGTTGATCACCACCGTCGGTCCTCCGGACTGGCCAATGACCATCTTTCCCTTGAGCACGGCCCACCTCCCGGATACATTCGATTTGGCGTGCCCTAGCTTAGCACGCCCCCGGGCAATTGCCCGCGGACAATTGCGGGGGGAGACGGGGAGAGGACATTGCATCCAGCGAACAGGTATAGCCGCGCCGTCGCCGAGCTGCTCGGCGAGGCGGGCCGCGACATCCTGCTGCCCGCATTCGCGTCCCGGGGCGGCGAGGCGGCAACCAAACAGGACGGCTCCGTCGTCACCGAAACCGATCTGCACTGCCAAAACTTCATCCGCAAGCAGCTCAAGGCGCTGGATCCTGATATTCGTTTTCTGGGCGAGGAGATGGACGAGGCCGAACAGCAGGCCTGTCTCAGCCGCGGCGGGCGCTTCTGGTGCGTCGACCCGCTGGACGGCACCAGCAATTTCACCGCCGCCTTCCCCTGCTTCGCCTCGGCCGTGGCCCTGATTGAGGATGGGCGGCCGGTGCTGGCCTGCATCCACGATCCTGTGCGCGGCGAGACCTTCGAGGCGGTGATGGGCGGCGGGGCCCGGCTCAACGGCCGGCCGATGCACGCCTCGCCCGCGCATGCGCTGAAGCAGGCCGTCGGTTTCATCGACTTCAAGCGCCTAGCCGAGCCGCTGCGCGTACGGCTCGCCGGCGGCAAGGCCTACCGCAGCCAGCGCAATATCGGCAGCTGTGCCCTGGAATGGGCCTGGCTGGCGGCCGGGCGCGGCCAGTTCATCATCCACGGCGGCCAGAAGCTGTGGGATTTCGCCGGCGGCTCCCTGCTGGCCGCCGAGGCCGGAGCCGTCACCACGGATCTCGCCGGCGCCGATCCGTTTGCCGAGGCCCACCTTGTTTCCTCCATCGTCGCCGGCGCCAATGCGCCGCTGCACGCCGCCCTGCTCGCCATATTGGAGCACAATGCCTAAAAACAGTTGGGTTACCATGCACTCGCTTTTTAGCGGGTTATCCGCTAGTATGCGCGGCTCACCAGCCAGTTCAGGGGAGTATTAAAATGACCAGCGTCGCTGATCTGAAGATTGACCTCGTCGAAGTCTGCGAGGCCGCAGCCCGCGCCTGCGCACCGTTCGTCGGCTCCGGCAAAAAGGACGAAGGCGACGGCTTGGCCGTGGATGCCATGCGTGAGCGCATCAACCGCGTGCCCATGCGCGGCACCGTCGTCATCGGCGAAGGCGCCAAGGACGAGGCCCCGGCCCTGTACGACGGCGAGTCCGTCGGCACCGGTGAGGGCGTGGGCGTGGATATCGCCGTCGACCCCATCGAGGGCACCAACCTGTTCGCCAAGGACATGCCGGGCTCCATCGTGACGCTGGCCGCCGCCCCCGAGGGCGCCATGTACCGCCCGGGCTCCTGCTTCTACATGGACAAGCAGGTGTACCCGAAAGCGGCGCGCGGCAAGATCGACCCCGAGGCCCCCACCGCCGAGCGCCTGCACCAGCTGGCGCGCGCCATGGGCAAGGACATCCGCGAGGTTAAGGTCTTCGTACTCGACAAGCCGCGTCACCAGACGCTGCTGCAGGAGATCTACGGCTGCGGCGCCAAGGTGCGTCTGGCCACCGACGGCGACGTCAACGGCGCCATCCAGGCCATTCTGAACATGGGCTGTGACGCCCTGTTCGGCATCGGCGGCACCCCCGAGGGCATCGTCACCGCCTGCGCCGCGCGCGCCATGGGTGCGGAGATGTTCGGGCGCATGGCGCCGCAGAAGGATTTCGAGATCGAGCTTTGCAAGAAGGAAGGCATCGACACCAAGCGCATGCTGGCCCGTGACGAACTCGTCACCAGCGACGATGTGCTGTTCATCGCCACCGGCCTGACCAGCGGCGCCTATGTGCACCACGTCAAGACCGGCATCGACGCCGGCGGCAAATTCATGACCACCGACACCGTCGTGCTCGACGGCGGCGTGGCCAATGTCCGCCGCGTGCAGACCACAGTTCACGTCTAATCAATAAAAAAGCTGAAGGGGTATAGACCGATGACCAAGAACAATCGCAGGCATTTGGCCAACGCCATTCGCGCCCTGTCCATGGACGCGGTGCAGAAGGCCAATTCCGGCCATCCGGGCGCGCCGATGGGCATGGCCGACATCGCCGAGGTGCTGTGGAACGACTATATGCGCCACAATCCGGCCAACCCGAAATGGGCCGACCGGGACCGTTTCGTGCTGTCCAACGGCCACGGCTCCATGCTGATTTACTCGCTGCTGCACCTGACCGGCTACGACCTGCCGATGAGCGAGCTGAAGAACTTCCGCCAGCTGCATTCGAAGACCCCGGGCCACCCGGAATACGGCTATGCCCCGGGTATCGAGACCACGACAGGCCCGCTGGGCCAGGGCATCACCAATGCCGTGGGCATGGCCATCGCCGAGCAGATGCTGGCCGGCCGCTTCAACAAGCCGGGCCACACCATCGTCGACCACAACACCTATGTGTTCCTGGGCGACGGCTGCATGATGGAAGGCATCTCGCACGAGGCCTGCTCGCTGGCCGGCACCCTGGGCCTGGGCAAGCTGATCTGCTTCTACGACGACAACGGCATCTCCATCGACGGCCATGTCGAGGGCTGGTTCACCGACGACACGCCGAAGCGCTTCGAGGCCTACGGCTGGCAGGTGATCCCGAACGTCAACGGCCATGACGCCGCAGAGCTGACCCAGGCCATCGAGACCGCGCGCGCCGAAACGGAGCGCCCGACCATGATCTGCTGCAAGACCGTCATCGGCTACGGCTCCCCGAACAAGGCCGGCAGCCACGACTGTCACGGTGCGGCACTCGGCGACGAGGAAGTGGCACTGGTGCGCAAGGAGCTGGGCTGGGATGCCGCCCCGTTCGAGATTCCGGCCGACGTCTATGCCGGCTGGGATGCCAAGGCCAAGGGTGCCAAGGCCGAGGCTGACTGGAACGCTGCCTTCGCGTCCTACCGCACCGCTCATCCGGAGCTGGCCGCCGAGTTCGAGCGCCGCATGGCGGGCGAACTGCCGGACGGCTGGGATGCCGCCATCGAAGGCTGGATCAATCAGCTGCGTGCCGACAAGCCGGGCTGGGCCACCCGCGTGGCCTCCGGCAAGACCATCGGCACCATCGCCAAGGCGCTGCCGGAAATCGTCGGCGGCTCTGCGGACCTGGCACCTTCGAACAACACCCTGTGGCCGGAGGCCGTGGCCTTCTCCAAGACCGAGCGCGCCGGCAACTACATGCACTGGGGCGTACGCGAGTTCGGCATGTCCGCTGCCATGAACGGCATGACCCTGCACGGCGGTATCACCGTCTTCGGCGCCACCTTCCTGATGTTCTCCGAGTATGCGCGTAACGCCCTGCGCATGGCCGCGCTGATGAAGGTGCCCTCGATCTTCGTCTACACCCATGACTCCATCGGTCTGGGCGAGGACGGCCCGACCCATCAGCCGGTCGAGCAGACCGCCACGCTGCGCCTGATCCCGAACATGCGCACCTGGCGCCCCTGCGATGCCGTGGAGTCCGCCGTGGCCTGGCGCCAGGCTGTGGAGCGCAAGGACGGCCCAACCTGTCTCGTCTTCTCCCGTCAGAACCTGCCCTGCCAGGACTATACCGACCAGCAGGTGGCCGATATCACCCGCGGCGGTTACGTGCTGTCCGACTGCCAGGGCACGCCGGATGCGATCATCATCGCCACCGGCTCCGAGGTGCAGCTGGCCATGGCCGCACAGGCCGAGCTGGCCGAGAAGGGAACGAAGGTTCGCGTGGTATCCATGCCGTCGCCGGATGCCTTCGATGGGCAGGATGCCGCCTACAAGGAGGCCGTACTGCCTGCCGCCGTCACCAAGCGCGTGGCGGTCGAGGCCGGCGTCACCTCCTGCTGGTACAAGTATGTCGGCCTGAACGGCAAGGTCATCGGCCTTGATCGCTTCGGCGAGTCGGCTCCGGCCGGCGCCCTGTTCAAGGAGTTCGGTTTCACGGTCGAGAACGTCGTGGCCACCGTTGCCTCCCTGTAAGCATTGATCATTGAACCTATTGATTATTGAACTGTAGAAGGAGTGTGATATGAGTATTCGAGTTGGCATCAACGGCTTCGGCCGTATCGGTCGCATGGCGTTCCGCGCCATCGCCAAGGATTTCCCGGAAATGCAGGTGGTCGGCATCAACGATCTGCTGGAGCCGGACTACCTGGCCTATATGCTGAAGTACGATTCCGTGCACGGCCGTTTCAATGGCGAGGTGTCGGTCGACGGCAGCAACCTGATCGTCAACGGCAACAAGGTCCGCCTGACCGCCGAGCGCGATCCTGCGAACCTGAAGTGGAACGAGCTGGACGTCGACGTCGTCATCGAGTCGACCGGCCTGTTCCTGACCGAAGAGACCTGCCAGAAGCACATCGCCGCCGGCGCCAAGAAGGTCGTGCAGTCCGCACCGTCCAAGGATGCCACGCCGATGTTCGTGTTCGGCGTCAACCACGACACCTATGCCGGCCAGGCCATCGTCTCCGCCGCCTCCTGCACCACCAACTGCCTGGCACCCGTTGCCAAGGTGCTGAACGACAGCTTCGGCATCAAGCGTGGCCTGATGACCACCGTGCACGCCGCCACCGCTACCCAGAAGACCGTGGACGGCCCCTCGATGAAGGACTGGCGCGGCGGCCGCGGCATCCTGGAGAACATCATCCCGTCCTCCACCGGTGCGGCCAAGGCCGTGGGCAAGGTGCTGCCGGAACTGAACGGCAAGCTGACCGGCATGGCCTTCCGCGTGCCGACCTCCGACGTCTCCGTCGTCGACCTGACCGTGGAGCTGAACAAGGACGCCTCCTACGCGGACATCTGCAAGGCCATGAAGGCCGCCTCCGAGGGCGAGCTCAAGGGCGTGCTGGGCTACACCGATGAGAAGGTGGTCTCCACCGACTTCCGCGGCAACGCCGCACCGTCCACCTTCGATGCCGAAGCCGGCATCGCCCTGGACGGTACCTTCATCAAGGTCGTGTCCTGGTACGACAACGAGTACGGCTACACCTGCAACATGATGCGCCTGGTGCGCCACGTGGCCAAGTAAGGCTGGGGCGTGGGGGCGGTGTTCACCGTCCCCACGCTTGTCACTGTCTGCTTGCCATCAAGCTGACACTGACAAGCGTTTACCATCCCTGCTCAACCGCTCAGCCAAGGAATGCCGGCGATGGCCACGCTCGACATGCAAGGGGGATATCATGTCCGTTATCAGAATGACCGATCTAGATCTCAAGGGTAAGCGCGTGTTCATCCGCGCCGACCTCAACGTGCCCGTCAAGGACGGCAAGGTGACGTCCGACGCGCGCATCACCGCCTCGATGCCGACCATCGAGCACGCATTGAACGCCGGCGCCAAGGTGATGGTCACCTCGCACCTGGGCCGGCCCGAGGAAGGGGTGTGGAGCGAGGAGAATTCGCTCAAGCCCGTCGCCGACGTACTGTCTGCCAAGCTGGGCCGCCCCGTGCGCCTGATCAAGGACTGGGTCGACGGCGGCTTCGATATCGCCGAGGGCGAGCTGGTGCTGCTGGAGAACTGCCGCATTAACGTCGGCGAGAAGAAGAACACCGAGGACACTGCCAGGAAGTACGCCGCCCTGTGCGACGTGTTCGTCATGGACGCCTTCGGCACCGCGCACCGCGCCCAGGCCTCGACCTACGGCATCGCCCAGTACGCGCCGGTGGCCTGCGCCGGCATGCTGCTGACCGGGGAACTGGACGCCTTGGGCAAGGCCCTGGCCGACCCGGCGCGGCCGATGGTAGCCATCGTCGGCGGTTCCAAAGTCTCGACCAAGCTGACCGTGCTCGAGGCGCTGTCCGAGAAGTGCGACCAGCTCGTGGTCGGCGGCGGCATCGCCAACACCTTCCTGAAGGCCGACGGCCATCCGGTCGGCAAGAGCCTGTGCGAGGACGACCTGGTGTCCACCGCCAAGGACCTGATGGCCAAGATGAGTGCGCGCGGCGCCACCATCCCCATCGCCGTCGACGTCGTCGTCGGCAAGAAATTCGATGCCGCAGAGCCGGCGGTGCTCAAGGACGCGGATGCCGTGAGTGAAGACGACATGATCTTCGACATCGGCCCGAAGAGCGCGGCCGAGCTCGCCGACATCATCATGAAGGCCGGCACCGTGGTCTGGAACGGCCCGGTCGGCGTCTTCGAGTTCGACCAGTTCGGGGCGGGTACGAAGACGATCGCCGATGCCATCGCCAAGACCTCCGCCTTCACACTGGCCGGCGGTGGCGACACCATCGCCGCCATCCAGAAGTACGATATTTTCGACAAAGTTTCCTATATCTCGACCGCCGGCGGCGCCTTCCTCGAGTTCCTCGAGGGCAAGAAGCTTCCGGCCGTCGCCATCCTTGAACAGAGAGCTGCCAAGTGAACCATATCCGCAGAACCAAGATCGTCGCCACCCTCGGACCCGCCTCGGAAAGTCCAGAGATTCTGAACCAGCTCGTGGAGGCCGGGGTCAATGTCGTGCGCCTGAACTTCTCGCACGGCACCGCCGAAGATCACATCAAGCGCGCCGAACTGGTGCGTGCCATCGCCAAGAAGCACGGGGTCGTCGTCGGCATCCTCGCCGACATGCAGGGGCCGAAGATCCGCACCGGCAAGTTCAAGACCGGCAAGACCATGCTCACCCCGGGCCAGCACTTCATCCTCGATGCGGCCATGGACCTAGACGCCGGTGACGACGAACGCGTCGGCCTGACCTACAAGGAGCTGGTCGGCGATGTCGAGCCCGGCTCCAGACTGCTGCTCAACGACGGCCTGATCGTCATGGACGTCGAGGCGGTCAAGGGCCAGGAAATCCACTGCACCGTCGTCGTCGGCGGCGAGCTGTCCAACAACAAGGGCGTCAACCGTGCCGGCGGCGGTCTGTCGGCCAAGGCCCTGACGGACAAGGACAAGGAAGACATCAAGACGGCCGCGCACCTGGAGGCGGACTACATCGCCATCTCCTTCCCGCGCGACGGCGCCGACATCGACGAGGCGCGCCGCCTGGTGCGCGAGGCCGGCGGCCATGCCGGCATCGTAGCCAAGGTCGAGCGGGCCGAGGCCGTCGACAACCTCGAGGACATCCTCGCCGCCTCCGATGCGGTGATGGTGGCCCGTGGCGATCTGGGCGTGGAAATCGGCGATGCCGCCGTGCCGCCGGTGCAGAAGCGTATCCTGCGCCTGGCGCCGAAGTACAACTGCCCGGTCATCGTCGCCACGCAGATGATGGAGTCGATGATCAACAATCCGATCCCGACCCGCGCCGAGGTCAACGACTGCGCCAATGCCGTGCTCGACGGCACCGATGCCGTGATGCTTTCGGGCGAGTCGGCGGCCGGCAAGTACCCGGTCGAGGCCGTGATGGCCATGCACCGGACCTGCATCGAGACCGAGCGCCAGAACGTCATGCCCTCCTCGCTGCGCGAGCCCAGGCATCCGCCCCATACCGTGGACGAGTGCATCGCGCGCATGGCCATGGAAACCGCGAACATGATGCCGATCAAGGCCATCGCCGCCTTCACGCAGAGCGGCAACACCGCCCTGTTCATGTCCCGGCACGTCAGCGCGGTGCCGATCTACGCCCTGACCCCGGAGGCCGACACGCTCGGGCGCGTGGCCTTGTACCGCAACGTCACGCCGAAGACCCTGCCGGCCAGCTACACCGAGGCCACCGACGCCCCGCGCGCCACCACCGAGGTGCTGGCGATGATGCACAAGGACGGGCTGGTCAATAAGGGCGACATGGTGGTGATGACCATGGGCACGCCGATGGGTCGGGCCGGCTCCACCAATACCATGAAAATGGTAAGGGTGGATTAAGCTGCCGGCGAATTGCTTTTGGGCCCGCAAGCGGGCTAGTATGGATACTCAACCTTATATTTGATTCTGCGAGGAGGAAAAAACAATGGCTCTTATTTCGATGCGACAGTTGCTCGATCATGCCGCCGAGAACAGCTACGGCATGCCGGCATTCAACGTCAACAACATGGAACAGGTGCATGCGATCATGCAGGCCGCCGACGAAACCAATTCCCCGGTGATCATGCAGGGGTCGGCCGGTGCCCGTTCGTATGCGGGTGAGCCCTTCCTGCGCCACCTGATTACGGCGGCGCTGGAGATGTATCCGCATATCCCGGTGGTCATGCACCAGGACCACGGCTCGGAGCCGGCGGTGTGCATGCGCTCCATCCAGTCCGGTTTCTCCTCGGTGATGATGGACGGCTCGCTGATGTCGGACATGAAGACCCCGTCCAGCTACGAGTACAACGTCGATGTCACGCGCAAGGTGGCCGAGATGGCCCACGCCTGCGGCGTCTCCGTCGAGGGCGAGCTGGGCTGCCTGGGCTCGCTGGAGACCGGCATGATGGGTGAGGAGGACGGGCACGGCGCCGAGGGCAAGCTCGACCACTCCTCGCTGCTGACCGACCCCGACGAGGCCAAGGACTTCGTCGAGAAGACCGGCGTGGATGCCCTGGCTATCGCCATCGGCACCAGCCACGGCGCCTACAAGTTCACCCGTCCTCCGACGGGCGACATCCTGTCCATCGACACCGTCAAGAAGATCCACGCCAAGCTGCCGAACACGCACCTGGTGATGCACGGCTCCTCGTCGGTGCCGCAGGACTGGCTGGCCATCATCAACGAGTACGGCGGCGACATGGGCGAGACCTACGGCGTGCCGGTGGAAGAGATCGTCGAGGGCATCAAGCACGGCGTGCGCAAGGTCAACATCGATACCGACCTGCGCATGGCCTCGACCGGTGCCGTCCGCAAGTTCCTGGCCGAGAACCCCTCGAACTTCGACCCGCGCAAGTTCCTGAAGGCCTCCACGGCGGCCATGAAGGAGATCTGCAAGGCCCGCTACGAGGCCTTCGGCAGCGCCGGCAATGCCTCGAAGATCAAGGCCGTGTCGCTGGAGAAGATGATCTCCTACTACAAGTAAGAGATAACGATCCGATCAAAGGGGTGGCCAATGGCCACCCCTTTTTTGTGTCCTGACAAGGCGCTTACAGTCAGGAATCTACTGGGTCCGGAATGCATCAAGATGGAATAAGGCCGCCGCTTCGACCTCCCGTAGACCGACATCCTCCGGCACAGCCGGTTCGCCGCCAGCGAGCACCTGCAGTACAGTACGCGTACCATGGGCCAGGGATTCGAGGTTATAACCTCCCTCCAGCACCATCACGAGGCGTCCATCGCAATGCCGGTCGGCCAAGTCCCGCACGATGCCTGCGATAGCGCTGAAACCGTCGTAACTGAGATTGAGGCAAGAATCCAGCATATGGGCGTCAAATCCCGCCGAGACAAGTATCAGGTCCGGATCGAACCAATCGGCAGCCGGCACCAGAATCTCGCGATATGCTTTCACCATTGCCATATCGCCCGCACCGGGGGGAAGAGGGACATTAACCGTCGAGCCTTCCCCGACGCCTTCCCCGACCTCTTCCATTCTCCCCGTACCCGGATAAAAGGGCGCTTGCCGGTGGGTATCGAAAAGAAACACATCGGGATCGGCCCAGAAGATATCCTGGGTACCGTTGCCGTGATGCACATCCCAGTCCACGATCAAAACCCGCTCGCAACCAAGCTCGGCCTGGGCATGGGCGGCGGCCACCGCCACGTTATTGAACAGGCAGAACCCGCGTGCCCGCATGGCAGTCGCATGATGGCCGGGAGGACGACACAAGACAAATGCGCTTCTGCTTCGACCAGCGACCACAGCCTCGGTTGCAACAATGGTCGATCCCGCGGCGACCTCGGCCGCCTCCACACTGCCGGACGAAACGGCGGTCGTATCTATATCCAGCCACGCCTGCTTGCCGCGAAGCTCATAGATGGAATTCACATAGGAGCGGGTATGCACCCGACCGAGCTGCTCCGCCGTGGCCGCCATACCCACCTCGAACCGGACACCCGGGACCGGTTCCTGCGTTAACAGGTCGCTTATCGCCGTAATCCTCCCAGGATGTTCCGGATAGCTCCATTTTACCGTCAAACCACCGAGCACACCCCGAACCCTGTTATCGAGCCGGCCGGGAAGAAATGGCTCCTCAACATTGGGGCGGTGCGCCAATACGCGTTCATCGTGGATGACAAGCACTTCCCGGTCACCGATCAAACCGCCCTCCTTGCTGCCATACACCCGATGCGCTTGTGTCAGGAAGCTGTTTCAAGCATAGCAGACCTACTATCCGCCCCTTCCAGGCACGTGCACGAATCACGAAACCCATAAACAGGTCACCTTTCGATTTCGGCACAACCGGTATACGCTGAAAGAAGGGGTTGATTTGGTGCATGGAACAGACACCTCCAATACAGGTGGCAGAAAATCGGCATCACCAAAGGGCTTGGAGGTAGCAAGACAGTCCCTGCCCGCAACCAAGGAGAGTAAATATGACGGAGAAGAACCCCGAGAAGGGATATGTGGCCCTGCTGGGGTGGAGTCTGAATGCGATCGATGCGGTGGACCGTTTTGATCGGCGCTATGTCGTCGTTGCTCCAGACTGGGCGGAAGCCTACGCCAAAGAGCACGACATTCCTTTCATTGCCTGGAATTTCGAGCGGTTAAATGACCGTTCCCTCGAAATCGCGCAACGCCTCAAGGACAAAGGCGTGGACATCGCCATTCCCCTGTATGAGGAGACCGTGGAGTGGGCCGGCGCGATCAACTCGGTACTGCTTGATAATCCGCGACTGTTCGGACAGTCGATCCTGTTTCGCGACAAGTCCTTAATGAAGCGCCGGGCACAGCTTGGCGGCATTCGTGTCGGGGTGTTCGAGGAGGCCCGCGACAGGGAGGATGTCGTCCGTTTTCTCAAGCGCGTCAATCAGACGTTGCTTAAACTGGACGGTGATCCCAACGACCCCATTCACCTCAAGGCATTGGACAAGGCGGGATGTCTCGGACATCGCGTAATTCGCACACCGGACGAGGTGGATAATATTCCCGAAGAAGACTTTCCCGTCCTGATGGAGAGCCATCTGGACGGATGGGAATTCGCGGTAGAGGCGTGGATTCACAACGGCAAGATCCGCTTCCTCAACATCTCCGAATACGTCACGCTGGGCTATTCTGTATTTGTCCCGGCCTCGCCGGAACTGGAGAGCTACCGGCCCGCAATCCGTGAACAGATCGAAAAACTGATTAGGACATTCGATATCAAGTTCGGATTTATTCATCCCGAGTATTTTGTCACCAGCGACGGCGAGATGTACTTCGGTGAGGTTGCCTACCGCCCCCCCGGCTTCAAGGTCTTCGAGTTGCTGGAGCGTGCCTATGGCTTCAATGCCTATCAGGGCTTGGTCCTGGCGTTCGATCCGAAAACCACGGAGGAAGAAATCGAGGACTTTTTCCCCCGCGAGGTGGTTGATGCCAAAGGTTATGCCGGCTGTTTCGGCGTCTATCCCCGCCGTCGGGTGGTGAGCAAACTGGAGATTCCCCGTGAGACAGAGAAGCACGAATACTTCGTCTACCATGAGCTGACCGAACCACAGGAGCAGACCGTGACCAAACGGACTGCATTCGGCACCCATTGGGGACTCGTCTACTTTTTCGGAGACGACCCGCACGTCATGTGGGATCTTCTCAAGCATCAAGAAGAACTGGATTTCTATGTCTGAACCGCTTTGTATGAGGCAGGGGCATACCGCTCTTCCGGAGGTATAAATGGGTGCCGATTCCCTGATGCAGGAGGCAACCGATACAGCACAGTGCCATCAGCTCAGCCGGAAACTTGACGATGCCGTTGCACGACTTGCCCAAGCACGCGATTTCGCCAAGGGGATTCACAGTGGCGAAGTGATGGCGCTGGTTCAGCGCCTGTTCCGGCTGCCCGGCGGATTCGATGTACTGTATGGGCAGGTCGCTGCGCTTGAACAAGCTGGGATCTTCGCCGGTTCGGATTGGGCACATCCGGAGATCCTGCAGCCGCGGCTCGCCATGCATACATTGCGTACGGGCGACGAGGATATCGTTGTCGTGGAATGTCTGAGCGAGATCAGACTTCTGGCGATCGCGCGGGAGGATTACTTTCACCCTACGGTCACATCGGAATATGCCCGACACTTCCTTGCCCAGGTTCTGGCACTGAATCTGGATTTCCTGTTCGAGCACGGTAGCGAAGCAGAGCGCGCCCGGAACCCGGCCACGGCTTCGATGGTCCGGGAACTTTACCGTTACCTGATCAATCATATCGGCTACGAAAACATCCTGGACCGCTTGATCGAAGAGGTATGGCGTATCCTCGCACAGCGACCGATTCAGTTGGATAGCGTCAAGGAAATGGTCACCCGGATGGCCGTATGCCTCAATGCTCCCGACGTCGACCTTGGAAGCGCGGGGCGCGGAGCAGACCGGCTGGTCAGCGCCCTCTACGGCCCGACCAACGGTACGCGCGAAGATCCCGGCCTGGCTCTCTATGCTGAGCGCCTTGCATCGATGGACGAGAGCGCCCTGCAGCAGGAGGCCTCGGGATTCGCGCGTGCCATGCACGATACCGGTCTGGTATCGCCCTATCACCCGCTATTCCTGCGCCATATCTGTGGCCAGCGCGACGATCTGTTGACCACCGCGCTGGGCCTGAGCGGGACCGGTCGGGATGCCCTGCTCTGCTACCAGCAACTTGTGCATGCGCTGATCACGGAAGCGGTTTTTCCCGAGACAAGCCAATCGGTTTACGGTCTAGCCCTGTTCCTCGAACGCGGAAGCCTCTACCAGCCTCCTATCGCACCGGCACTATGGCGTCAAATCGCACTACCGCTCTCCGACATTAACAAGGCGGCATTGACCCGTATATTCGGCGATGCCCGAGAACCGCGCATCTTTCTGTTGGCCGGTGTGCTGAACATGCTTGGCCAACCGCTTGGCATTGGTCAGGGGAATAATCCCACCTGTCAGGCGGCCCGGGCGCTCTCCATGTGGGCCGATAACGACCCCGATTATCTATTGCAGATGATTGTCTGGGCAGCGCGTGATGATGAAATCGTGATGCACTTTGAGGGGCAACGCATCTCATCCAAGACCTTGTCCCATGAAGGCACAGCCACGCCGATCGACGTGGATCCGGTTTCCGTGGTTCTGGTACCGCATCTGGACCGGATTTATACGGAGATGGGCAGACTCTGTGAGACAAGGGAAGAGGACCCGCACTGCTGGATCAATCCGGAGTTCCACGGTTGGCGGGTCGGACGCGGTTTCCGTATTGCAGTCTACGTCGCAACCGGAAAACTGCGCGAATATGAGGATTTCATCCGACATTTCTATGCCGTCTATCACCCCTATTACAACGGAAACCAGCCGCTGATCCATCCGCAACCGGCTGGCATTGCCGCCACCGACAGCGCGGCCCGTTTCGTGGGCTGGCATGCGATTACCATCCTGAGGGTCGCCCTTGATCAGGATGACGAGATGCGGGTCTATTTCTTCAATCCGAATAACGACAGCGGCCAGGACTGGGGGGAGGAAGTCATCGTCTCGACCGAAGGGCGCGGGGAGCGTTACGGTGAGTCCTCCCTGCCGGTAGCGGAATTCGTATCCCGTCTCTACCTCTTCCATTTCGATCCGCTTGAACGCGGATTCTCCGATCGCGTACCGGAGGAGGATATCCAGAACGTGATGGCGCGGGCGCGGCTAAGCTGGGCTGCGGAACGTTGAGCCAAACGCTTCGTAAGCAGCGCCTCAGCCCTTGAGCGGGGAAACGGAAATCAGGTATTCCTCGACGACCTTACCGCCGATCAGATGCTCCTGGATGATGCGCTCGATCACCTCCGGGGTGCAGGAGTGGTACCAGGCGCCCTCCGGGTAGACGACGGCAATCGGGCCGCCCTTACAGATTTGCAGGCAGTTGGCCTTGGTACGGTAGATACCGCCCTTCCCCGCCAGGCCCAGTTCGGCCAGGCGACGCTTCAGATAATCCCAGGATGCAAGCCCGGCCTCGCGATCGCAGCACTTGGGCTTGGTCTGGTCGGCGCACAGCAGCATATGCCGATTCAGATGGCCGATACCCAGTGTGGCCGCGATCCTCGGCAGCTTGTCGTCCATGAACACCCCTCCCGGCCGCGCAAACGGATCAGTCCGCACGCGGTGCCACGCCACTCTAGATGATGGTCGGGCCAGCGCACAGTGCACGTACGGCACCCGATGGCCTACATTCCTATCATGCCCCAGGATCCACCACTGCGCTTTTTGTGCGACGAGATGCTGATACGCCTCGGCCGCTGGCTGCGCGCCTCGGGCTACGACACCGTCATCGCCGAGGGAGGTGCGACCGACCGGAGCCTGATCGAACAGGCCTGTCACGAGGGGCGCTGGCTTTTGACCCTGGATCGCAAAATGGCCGAGTTCCGGCGGGCGAAGGACTGCATGATTCTTTTGACCGGCAACGACGTGGCCGCGCAGGTAGCCGAACTGGGTCGGCGGCTGCCCGTGGACTGGCTGCATGCGCCGTTCTCCCGCTGTCTGGTGTGCAATGCCCCACTGGAGATGGCGGACCCTTCACGGCTCACCGAGGTACCGGCGTTCAGCCGGGAAAGCCTCGATGCCCTGTATGCGTGCTCCGAATGCCACCGCCTGTACTGGCACGGCAGCCATGTGCGGCGCATGCGCGACAAGCTGCATCACTGGAAACATCATGGCTGAGCACTGCGAGGCTCAGGCTTCCATCGGCAGGATCACGAACTCCCCCTCGAATTCGCATGCCCTGGTCCCCCGGCAATCCAGCGCCGCATGCACGACAAGCCGCGCCATGCGCCGCCGCTTCAACGCCGCCAGAACCCGGCGCCAAGCCCCATCGTGCGGCGCCTGTGCCCGAGCCGAAAAATCCCCGTCTACCGGCTTATCGTAGCGCATGCGATTGGCATGAATCACGATCCGGCCTTCGATGCCGGCCGCCCGCAGGCGCACATAAATCAGCGTCCAGGCTGCGAGGATGGCTACAGCGCTGGCACTGCCGCCGAATAAGGTGTCCCGGTGATTGATATTCGGGGCCAACGGGGCTTCCAGGACCACGCCGTCTTCGGAGGCCGAGTGCACCGCCACGGCCATGGCCTGCGACAACGGGATATGCGCATGCAGATAGCGCTCAAGCGCCCTCGTCTCCATCGTCGGCAGGCTACGGGATTTACAGCGGCTGGACCATGCGGATGGCGACGGGATGCCCGGCATCGTCGATATCCACCGCGTACTGCCCGCAGCGCTGGCGCCGGGTGACGTCGCATTCCGAGATTTCCATGATCGTCTCGTCGAAGGCGATGTTGACGATCCACTCATGCGGGGTGCGGCTGCACACCTCGACGGTGAGCCCTGCATCGTCCGGCCAGCCGCCGAACTGGCACAGCTCCGTCAGCGGCGCGTGCCGTTTGATCCAGGCTGTGGCCTCGGCCGGAATCGCATCCGCGATCAACCGTCGCTCTGTACTTTCTGTGGACGTGCGCATCATAGGGAAGCTTAGGCCGACGCCTCCCTCCCCGCCAGTCGGTCAAGGCAGTTCGGCGTTGTGGTAGACCTGTTGCACGTCGTCGAGATCGTCGAGGGCGGCCAGGAAACGCTCCATCATCTCCGCGTCCTCCCCTGTAAGCGTCGTGGAGGTCTTCGGCACATAGGAGATGTCCTCGACCTCGAAGGCGAGATCCGGGAAGGCACCGGTGAGCGCCGTGCGCGCCTTGTCGAACTCGGTGGTCGGCGCGAACACGGTGATGATGCCGTCCTCGCCCTCGATGTCGGAGACGTCCACATCTGCATTCATCAGCGCCTCGAGTACCGCATCCTCGTCCGTCCCCTTGAAGGCGAACACCGCCAGATGGTCGAACATGTGCGCCACCGCCCCCGGGCCGCCGAGCTTGGCGCCGTTCTTGCCGAAGCACAGGCGCACATCGCTGAAGGTGCGGGTGTTGTTGTCGGTCAGGCAGTCGACGATGACCATGCAGCCGCCGGGGCCGAAGCCCTCGTAGCGGGCCGGAGCGAAATCCTCGCCGCCCGCACCCTTGGCCTTGTCGATGGCCTTGTCGATAACATGCGACGGCACCTGATCCTTTTTCGCCTTGTCGATCAGGCGGCGCAGCGCCAGGTTGGCATCGGGATCGATACCGCCGTTCTTGGCCGCCACGTAAATCTCGCGACCGTAGCGTGAATACACCTTGGTCTTCGCCGCCGCCGTCTTGGCCATCGAGGCCTTGCGTACTTCAAATGCCCTTCCCATATCTTCACCCACTTCGCAAAAGACTGTCGCCGGCCCCGCCGGCCGGCGCATGATAATCCGTAACCTGCCTGGACGGTACAGCCTGTATATGGCTACCCTATCTTTTCAGTCATTGGCAGGAATGCTTCGGGGGGTTCGCGTCACATGCTTCATGCCATTCATTTCCTGCTGGAGAACTCCACCCTGACCTTGCTTGCCCTCGGTCTGGTCGCCTCCGGAATCTCCCTGCTGCGCATGCCCCGCCCCTTGCGGGCCGACGCCGTGGTCGAAGCGCTATTTGCCTACTTCATTCTCTTTTCCATCGGCATCAGCTACCTCTACAACTTCATCCTGCACGTCTTCTTTAGCGAAATGACGGCCCGCGTCATCGGTTGGGCGAACAGCCCGTTCCAGACCGAAGTTGGTTTCGCGAGCCTGGGTTTTGCCACGGTCGGCTTTCTGGCCTTCCGGGGGCGTTTCGAGATGCGCATCGCTGCGGTTGTGGGGCCGGCGTGCTTCCTCTTGGGAGCGGCCGGCGGCCACATTGCGGATATCGTCAGGACCCACAATATGGCGCCGGGGAATGCTGGCGTGATCCTCTACACCGACATCCTGCTCCCGGTGCTCGGCTTCACCCTGCTCTGGCTTCAACATCGTCACCCGCCAAGGCCGTCGTCCGAATCCGGGTAGAGGGCTGTGGATGCCCGGTTTCCGGGCATGGAGGGTGCGCAGGAATCCGCGCGCGAAGCGGGTGCCCGGCTAGAATACCGAAAGAATCAGGCATACACTGCCCGCCGCGCCGTCCGGTGCATCCGGGGGACGCAAGGAGCGCGCCCTGGAACGTCGATTCTCCATATCCTGGCTGCAGACCAATGTGCTGGCCGGCATCACGGTCGGTATCGTCGCCCTGCCCCTGTCCATGGCCCTCGCCATCGCCAGCGGTGTGGCCCCGCAGTACGGGCTGTACACGGCCATCGTCGGCGGCATCGCCATCGCCCTGACCGGCGGCAGCCGCATCAATATCTCCGGCCCTACCGCCGCCTTCGTCGTCATCCTGCTGCCCATCGTGCACAACTTTGGGCTCGGCGGCCTGCTGATCAGCGGCCTGATGGCCGGCATCATCCTGCTCGCCATGGGCCTGGCTAGGCTGGGCAGCCTGATCGAGCTGGTGCCCTACCCCGTCACCGTCGGTTTCACGGCCGGCATCGCCGTCGTCATCGGCACCTTCCAGATCCCGAACCTGCTCGGCCTGCACCTGGCGCACCCGGGCGTGCATTACCTCGACCGCCTGGCCGCCATCTTCGGCGCCCTGCCCGGTACGCAGTGGAACGAGGTGTCGATCTCGGCCATCACCCTGGCCGCCCTGATCGCCTGGCCCAGGCTGAAGACGCGGGTGCCGGCGCACCTGGTGGCAATGGTGCTCGGCACCGGTGTGGCCTGGGCCTGTGCACAGCTGATCCCCGGCTTCCACGTGGCCACCATCGGCTCCAGCTTCCATTACCATATCGACGGATTGAGCGGTGACGGCATCCCGCCGATGCCGCTGTCCTTCGTCTGGCCCTGGGACCTGCCCGACGCGCACGGGCACGCCATCGGCCTGTCCCCATCGCTCATTTATGGTTTGCTGGGCAGCGCCTTCGCCATCGCCATGCTGGGCGCCATCGAGTCGTTGCTGTGCACCGTCGTTTCCGATGGCATGACCGGGCATGCCACCGACCCGAATCGGGAGCTGATCGGCCTGGGCATCGGCAATATCCTCGCCCCGTTCTTCAGCGCTATCCCGGCCACCGCCGCCATCGCCCGCACCGTCACCAATATCGGTGCCGGCGGCAGCTCGCCGCTGGCCTCGGTGGTGCATGCGCTGTTCGTGCTCGCCGCCATCGTGCTGATCGCGCCGCTGCTCGCCTATATCCCGATGGCCTCGATGGGCGCGATCCTCTTGATCGTGGCCAGGAACATGAGCGAGGCGAAGCATTTCGTGCATATCCTCAGGGCGGCGCCGCGCAACGACGTGCTGGTGCTCTTGACCTGCTTCGGCCTGACGGTGCTGATCAATATGGAGATTGCCGTCGCCGCCGGCATGGCCCTGGCCGCCATGCTGTTCATCAAGCGCATGGTGGAGCTGACCGAGGTACAGCTGAGCGGCAGCGGCCGGGCGCGTGAGTATCCGGCGCATGCCGATGCCGTAGCCATCTACGACATCAACGGCCCGATGTTCTTCGGCGCCGCCCAGCGCGCCCTGAAGACCATCCTGAACCTGCGCCCGGACATCCGGGTGGTGATCCTGGATATGAGCGACGTGCCGATGATGGACATGACGGGCATCGTCGCCCTGACCTCGATCATCGACAATCTGGCCAAGAAGCGTATCGCCCTCGTCATCAACGGCCTCAAACCGCAGATCGCGGCCAAGCTGAAGAAATCGGGGGTGGAGCCGAGGGAAGGTGCGATCGCCTTCGCCGCGGACATCGACAAGAGCCTGCAAATGGCCGCCACCGCCCTGGACTAGGCCGGCCGCTCCTCTTTGACGCGCAGCAGCAAGATGGCGCCGATGGCGAACAGCGGCACGATGGACAGGATGGACAGGCGCACATCGCCGGTTGCCCAGCTGGTGATGCCCATCAGCGCCGGGCCGAGGATGGCGGCGAACTTGCCCAGCATATTGTAGAAGCCGAAGAACTCGCCGGCGCAGCCCTCCGGGATGAGGCGTGCGAACATCGAACGCGACAGCGCCTGCACGCCGCCCATAACCAGGCCGATGAGCCCGGCAAGCATGTAGAAGTCCGTCGGCACCTGCATGCGGTAGCCCCAGATGCAGGCAAGCACATAGCCGCCGATGCAGAACAATATCGTGGGGCGGGTGCCGATGCGCTCGCCGACATAGCCGAGCGCAATGGCGGCCGGGAAGGCCACGAACTGCGTAAGCAGCAGTGCCGTCATCAGCACGCTGGCGTGAAAGCCCAGCGACAGGCCGTAGTCGACAGCCATATGCGCCACGGTGCCCACACCGTCGATGTAGAAGAAGTAGCCGAGCAGGAACAGGAAGGCCATGCGATAGCGGCGCACCTGGTGGAAGGAAGCGACGAGCTGCTTAAAGCCGCCCCGGATGCTGGCGGCAAGATGCACGCGTTCGGCCTCGTTTCGCTCGTGCACGTAGCGCCACATCGGGATGGTGAACAGCGCCCACCAGATGGCCACCGACATGAACGACCAGCGCACCGCCGCAGCCTTCCCGGCAAGCCCGAACCAGTGCGGGTGCAGCGTCATCAGCACATTGACGGCGAACAACAGGCCGCCGCCGATATAGCCAAGGCCGTAGCCGAGCGAGGACACGCGGTCCAGGTGCTTGTGCTCGGCCACGTCGACCAGCAGCGCATCGTAGAAGGTGTTGGCGCCTGAGAAGCCCAGGGCGCTGAGCGCATAGATGCACGCCGCCCACTGCCACTCGCCGTGGCCCACCCAGAACAAGGCCGCCGTGGTGGCCACGCCCAGGGTTGTGAACTGCAACAGAATGCGCTTCTTCAACCCTCCCTGGTCGGCGATGGCGCCGAGCACCGGCGCCACCAGCGCCATCAGCACCGCCGCCACCGAATTGGCCACCCCCAGCCAGAAGGTGCTCTCGTTGACGGGAAGCCCCGAGGCCCAATACTGTTTGAAGAAGACCGGGAAGAAGCCGGCCATGACGGTGGTGGCGTAGGCGGAATTGGCCCAGTCGTACATCGCCCAAGCGGTCGTGCGTTTCATACCCCTCCCGGTACCTACCGTGCCATGCTAGGGCCTGTTCGCACGAATTTCGATGGCATCGATACGGACTGTGCCCCAAATGCATTCCGGGCAACGCCGAGTCGCTTCATTTGGGGCGGCAGGAGACAACATCGGAATTCGTATTAACAAGCCTTAACAAAGAATGCGTGGAACGAAAAGCCGATTCGGCCTACCATGCGCCCCCGCTTGAAGACCGCCTCGCTGATACGATCCGCTTTTCCGGCAAATCCATACCGAGGGTTTCCCATGACCGATGCACCCAACACTGAGCAAAGCAACGATTTCGAGGCGCTGGGCCTGCACCCGGACATCCTGGCCGGCGTCGTCGAGGCCGGCTTCCGCGCTGCCAGCCCCATCCAGGCAAGGGCCATCCCGGTGGTGCTAGCCGGCCATGACATGGTCGGCCAGGCGCACACCGGTACCGGCAAGACCGCCGCCTTCGGCCTGCCGGCGATGAGCCGCATCGCGCACAAGCCGGGCGTAGGACTGTTGGTCATCACCCCGACGCGCGAGCTCGCCACCCAGGTCAGCGACGAGTTGCACCGGCTGGGGAAACATGCCCGCATGCACACCGCCACCGTCTACGGCGGCCAACCCTACCGCCGCCAGATCGAACATATCGAGCGCGGGGCGCAAGTGGTTGTGGCCACGCCGGGGCGCCTGCTGGACCTTTTGAAGGGCGGCAGCCTGCGCCGTTTCGAGCCCTCCATCGTCGTGCTCGACGAGGCGGACGAGATGCTGGACATGGGCTTTCTCGACGACATCCAGGAGATTTTTTCGTATCTGCCGAAGTCCAGGCAGACGCTGCTGTTTTCGGCGACGATGCCCAGGGCTATCCGCCAGCTGGCCGAACGCATCCTGCACGAGCCGGTGACCGTCACCGTCGAAAGCAAGGAAGCCACGAATACCGACATCGCCCAGCATTACTACGTCATCGAGGAATCCGAGCGCGACGACGCCACCATCCGCCTGATCGACAGTCTGGAGGCGGAGAAGAGCATCATCTTCTGCCGCACCAAGAGCGAGGTCGACCGCGTCAACGCCCTGCTACAGGCCCAAGGGTATGCCGCACTCGCCCTGCACGGGGACATGGACCAGCGTCAGCGCGAGAAGGCCATCGCTGCCTTCCGCCGGGGCGCCGAAATTCTCGTCGCCACCGACGTGGCAGCGCGCGGCCTGGATGTCTCCGACGTCACGCACGTATTCAACTACCACATCGCCTTCAACCCGGAGAGCTATGTGCACCGCATCGGCCGCACGGGACGCGCCGGCCGCAAGGGCATGGCCGTGACCCTGGTGACGCCGATGGAACTGCGCGAGATCCAGCGCATCCAGCACAAGACCGGCAAGGCCATCATCCAGTCGCTGGTGCCGACCCGCGCCGAGATGCAGGTCTCGATGGCCGAACGCCTGGCCGAGGCAATCCGCCGCCAGCCGCTTAACGAGGATGCCTCAGCGCTGCTGCAGGCACTGGTGGGAGAGATGGATCACGCCCACCTGGCGCACAAGCTGCTGTCGATGCTGCTGGAGAAGCAGCCGGTGCAGGGGCCGGAAACCATCGGCCTGCGCGGGGAGCGCCTGAAGCGCACCATGGATCGGCTGCAGACGCGTCCGGGCAAGGGCGGCAGCCCCCGCCGCTACGGCGGTCCGCCCCGGCATGGTCAGGGCCGGAAGCAGTTCGGTCATGCCCCAGGCAAGGGGCGCAAAAAACGCGACTGATCTCGATCAGAGATCCAATACCAGGCCCTCACGGGCCATCACCAGCCTGGTGTCCCCGACATGGCGCGCCTGGATGTCGGCGAACAGCGCATCCAGGGCATCATCGCTGCGCGTCGGCTCATGGTGGGTCATCACCAGCGTCCCCACCTCCGCCGCGCTTGCCAGCGCCATGCTCGAGTCATGGGTGCCGTGGCCCCAGCCTCGTTTGTGGGCGGCGAACTCGGCCTCGGTATAGGCACTGTCGGCAATCAGCATGTCCACGCCGCGGATGGCCTCGACGATGCCCTGGCGCCGCTGCTCGGCCATCTGCTCGTATTGCGCATAGCCCTCGTCATCCGCATCGTAGATATTGGCGATCGGCTCATGGTCGCCGGTGAAGAACAACGATTTCCCGTCGGCCTCGATGCGATAGCCGAAATCGACCACCGGGTGGTTCATCAACACCGGAGTCACCACGGCGGAACCGATGCGCACCTGCTCGCCGTCGCGCAGGGAGATACTGTCGATTTCGGCCTTCAGCTCGCTCTCGCGCACCGGGTAGAAGCGGTACTGCATCTGCACGGAAAGGATCTCGTCGATGCCGCGCTGGGAGACCGGGTCGTAGGCGCCGTAGATACTGACGTGGTTGCCCGGCACGAACAGCGGCGTGAAGAATGGCAGCCCCTGGATATGGTCCCAGTGCGTATGGCTGATAAAGATATGGGTCGACAGCGGCATGGCGGGCACCAGCGACTGCGCCAGCGGAAAGATGCCGGTGCCGGCATCCAGGATCAGGCGCTCGCCGTCATCCAGTAACACCTCGATACAGGTGGTGTTGCCGCCGTAGCGCACCGTGTCCGGACCCGGCACGGCGATCGAACCGCGAACTCCCCAGAATCGAACCTGCATCGTCCCTCCCTCAGTTGCTGAGCAGAACCCGCGTCTGCAGGACCTCGGCCTCGAGGCCGTCGAGACAAGACTGCAATGCGGGAAGGTCCATGCCAAGCCGCTCGGCCAGGAAATCCGGCATCGCCACCGCCGTATTACCGGAGCAGCCAGGCACCAGAGACTTGGACAGGGCATTGGCGGCCATGACATAGCCGGTCAACGGATCGGCCCCCGGATCATCGGCGTGATGCCCGGCGATGATCCCTACCAGCCGTTCCGGCAGCTGCCAACGGTCGGCGAGCATGGCGCCGGCCTCGGCATGGTCGAATCCGAAGACCTCCCGCTCCACCGCATGCAGCGCCACACCCTCGCTTGCCGCCCGCTTCAGCACCGCCGCATATTTGGTCGGTTCCGCGTGCGCGAACACGGCCTTGCCGAAATCGTGCAGCAGTCCGGCCACGAAGGCCTCGCTGTTGTCCCCGGCATGGCTGAAATGGCCGGCCAGGCGCTGCGCCAGGCGGCCGGTTAGCACCGAATGCAGCAGAAACCCATTGGAGGTGAAGGAACCGAGAGCCCAGCGCGGAAGATTGTCCATCGTCGCCACACTGATGGCGAGGTTCTTGACCGTGTTCATGCCCAGGTAGATCAGCGCGTGCTGCACCGAGGACACATGCCTGGACAGCGAGAAATAGGCCGAGTTGACCAGCTTCAGGATGTTCATCGTCATCGCCGGATCGTAGCCGATGGCCTGCACCAGATCCTTGGGCGAACAGTTGATGTCGGAGGTCAGGCGCATGAGCCGGAAAGCGCTTTCCGGGAACGGCGGCATGCACTCCACCATGCCGGCCAGCCTATCGTCGATCAAATCCTCGCCCCTGTCCTGCGCCGCTGGCGCGCATGCTGATGCATCGGCTTTCTCCTCGCGCCCCAAGGCGTAACCATGATGGATCGAACCGGCATTAAATACCCCACGCCCGCCATGTGAAAGCGCCGGCATGCGTCGATCCTGGCTTACGGCTTGCAGGATCACAGTGATCGTCGGCACACTACAGGCATGCAGGATGGGGGTGACGCGGCCATCATGACCGCATGGCTCGAGGCGCACGGCGATTACCTCTATCGCTTTGCCCTGTCGCGCCTATCCGGCGAGGCGGAGCTGGCGCGCGACCTGGTACAGGAGACGCTGCTGGCCGCCTGGAAGGGCAGGGACAGCTTTGCCGGACGCGCGGCCGTGCGCACCTGGCTGACCGGCATTCTCAAGCACAAGCTCATCGACCATATCCGGGCGCAGATTCGCGAGCGGGACATGCATGAAGCCGCCGAAGCCGATCCAACCTCCGACTGGTTCGGCGCCGACGGGCACTGGCACCAGGCCCCGAAGGCCTGGCATGCCAACCCCGAGTCGCTATGCGAGGACACGGATTTCCGGCGCACGCTGCAGCGTTGCCTTGACGCCCTGCCGGATCAGCAACGGCAGGTGTTCGTGCTACGCGAGTTGGAGGGAGAGGGCTCGGATGCCATCTGTAAGGCCTGCGGCGTCACCGCGACCCATCTCTATGTGCTGATGCACCGGGCGCGCATGGCGTTGCGCGCCTGCCTGGAATTCAATTGGTTCGGGCGGCGCGCATGACGCCGCCCGGGGGAAACGGAATGCTTTCGTGCCGCCATGCCAGCCGCATGCTTTCCGATGCCATGGAGCGGCGGCTGTCACCCATGGACTGGCTGAAACTGCGCCTGCATCTGGCCTTCTGCGGCATGTGCCGCGCCTATGCCGGCGACCTGCGCATCCTGACCGCGGCGCTCGGACGCCTGCATGATCGCCCCGTCGTCCCCGATTCCGGGCTCTCCGAGGCCGATCGGGCAGAGATGCTCGCCAGGCTGATGGCGGTCATCGACACGGATCAAGGAGCATAGGGAAGGCCTCAGGCGGCCAGGGCCCCACCGCAGCTCGATCCCTGGCCGGCCGTACAGCCGTAGCAATGATCCATGACGGCGATCGGGCGGCCGTCGAGATCGCAGCCGATAAGATCCCTCAGATGCGTCCTTGGTTTCCCGCCATGGGCCAGTGGCAGGCCGAGCATCTGGTTGAAATCGCAGTCATAGACATAGCCCTGCCAGTCGACGCTGATCAGGCTCCGACACATGACATCCCCGAGGTTCTGGGGCCGGTAGCTCTCCTTCAGCAGTCGGATATAGGCCGCAAACTGCCCCTTGGAGACCAGCCAGCTTCCAAAACGCCGGATCGGCATATTGGCGATCGTCAGCAACCGGTCGAAGGCGATGCCGTAGCGGGCCTGCAGTTCGCGCTGATAATCTTCCTGAAGCTGCAACTGATCCGGCGGCAGGCTCGCCCCCTGCGGGTTGTAGACGAGGCTCAGCACCAGCCCCTCCCCCTGCCCGTAGCCCAGGGCATTGAGCCGCCTCAAGGCGACGATGCTCTTGGCATAGACCCCGCGCCCGCGCTGGGCATCGACGTTATCCGGCAGATAGCAGGGCATGGAGGCGACGACCTCCACGGCATGGGCGGCCAGGAACGCGGCCAGATCCTCCTGCCCGGGCTCCTCGAGGATGGTCAGATTGCAGCGATCGACGACATGCACCCCCATGGCCCGGGCGCGGACGACCAGCTCGCGAAAATGCGGATTCAGCTCCGGGGCGCCGCCGGTCACATCCAGGCGGCGCACGCCGGAGTCCTGCACGAAGGCGAGCACCGTTTCCATCGTTTCGGCATCCATCGACTCGGTACGGCGTGGGCCGGCATCGACATGACAATGCAGGCAGCTCTGATTGCAGCGATAGCCGAGGTTAAGCTGCAGCGTCTCCAGCCGGGCACGCCGGATGGGCGGAAAATCCGTGTTCTGAAGCAGGGGCAGCGTGGCATGCATCGGCATCTCCTGGGAACAAACGGATGGGGCAGGCTATCGCCGCCACCCTGGCCGGACAATGCGGGCCTTGCGCGCGATGGCTGCCAACGTAATATCCGGTTGAGCCTCTGGGGGAGACCCGAGAGGACGAGGGAGAGGATTTCATGAACCGCGATACGATTGTGGCTGCCATCCGCAAGGGCGAGGCGGTGACCGGGCAGAAGCTGGCCGGCATGGATTTGAGCCGGCTCGACCTGACGGGCGCCAACCTGTCCGGTTGCGACCTGACGGGCGCCAACCTGCGCGAGGCCAAGCTGCACCGCGCCGATCTCAGCCACTGCAAGCTGCGCAAGGCGGACCTCCGGGGCGCCGACCTCAGCGAGGCCAACCTCAGCGAGGCCGACCTGACCGGCGCACGCCTGCGCCGCGCCAACCTGACGCACTCGATCCGCATCCTCACCAAGGTGAACAAATGGGCCATGAAGGGCGCCTACATCGCCGGCCCCACGGCCTATACCGACTGATGCCGGCATCCAGACCCGAGGCCTTCCCCCTGCACGAGAATCGCCCCTTTTTGAGCGAGCGGGAATGGACCTGCCTGCGCCTGATCTGCCATACCGAGGACAGCATCGCCGACTGCGATCCAGGTGAACTCGCCGAGGCCACCGCCAACCAGATCGATGCCCACCGCGCCGGGCAGCTCGTCGCCATCGCACGCATGTCGCGCCTGCCCGGGCTGGGCTCGTGGATGGCGCGCCTGCTGGCCGAAGCCGGCGTGCATGAAAACGAGTTGACCGAGCAGTCCGCCGATACCCTGCTCGCACGCGTCAACACCCAGGCGGGATATCCGATCTGCAATGCCGCCACCGTGGCCGCGCTTGCACTGCTGCAGGCCTCCTGGAGACAGACCCAGGCACGCGCGCATTGATTGCCCGTTGCCCCGGCCTATAATGGCCGCGCCATGAATGATCGTATCCTTGTCACCGGCGGAGCCGGATTCATCGGCGCCAATGTGGCGGCGGCACTGGTCAAGCAAGGCCAGACCGACGTGCTTGTCGTCGACAACTTCTCATCCGGGGACTGGCACAACCTGATCGACCTGGATTGCGAGGTGCGCGCCTGCGAAGCCAATGATCCCAGGCTTCTGGACGAGATCGCCGCAGGCGCCTTTACCGCCATCATGCACCAGGCCGCCATCACCGACACCACCGTCATGGACCAGCGCCTGATGGTCGAGGCCAACACCAATGCCTTCGCCGAACTGCTGGCGGCCAGCGCCAAGTCCGGCGGCACGCGCATCGTCTACGCCTCCTCGGCCGGCACCTATGGCAACTCCCCGGCCCCGAACCGCATCGGCATGGGCGAAAAGCCGACGAATATCTACGGCTTCTCGAAGCTGGCCATGGACCGCGTGGCGCGCCGCTGGTACGACCGCCACCCGGCACCGGTCGTCGGCCTGCGCTACTTCAACGTCTACGGCTCCGGCGAGGCGCACAAGAACGAAAAGGCTGGCACCAAGACCGCCTCGATGATGCTGCAGTTGTACCAGCAGGTGCAGGCGGGCAAGACCCCGCGCCTGTTCAGGCACGGGGAGCAGATGCGCGATTTCGTCTACATCCGCGATGTCATCGGCGCCAACCTGGCCGCCCTGAAGGCCCCGCGTTCGGGGGTCTGCAACGTCGGCTCCGGAAAGGCACGCAGCTTCAACGACGTACTGGCTATCCTGGGGCAAGGGCTCGGCCGTGAACTGGCCGTCGAATACTTCGAAAACCCCTACCCCTTCTACCAGATGCATACCGAGGCGGACCTGACCCAAACACGCGAGTTGCTGGGCTGGGAGCCCGCATGGTCGCTGGAGGATGGCATGGGAGAATACATTCGCCTGCTGGAAGGCGGCGACTCGGGGCCGGTGGAGCTGTGCGCATGAAGCGATCGATCCGAATCCTGCTGATACTGCTCGCCATCGCCGCGGGCACCAGTGGCTGCCTGCCGCGCGTCATCCAGCAGGGCAATGTGCTCGACCCCCAGAAGGTGAACGAGATCCAGGTCGGCGCCACCCGTTTCTCGGTGGAAACATTGCTCGGCACCCCGGTCATGCACGACATCATGCACCCGAACAAGGCCAGCTACATCGAGGAATACAGCAACCCGAAGACCCACACGCACTACATCCGCGGCATCATCATCACCTATGACGACGCGTTGCGCGTCGCCACGATACACCGCTTCGGCTTCAAGCCGGAGGTGGCGACCCACTGATGGGACGCCAACCCGGAAGCCGCTCGAACACCTCGCTGCTGAGCTCGGGGGCATGGCTGGCCGTGGGCCTGATGGTGCTGATCGGCGGTCATCTGGTTCTCGCCTACCTGCTGATCACCTCGCTGTTCGGCAGCGGCGGCATGAACGTCGTCGTCACCAATATGAACATCCCTCACTGGATACTGGGGCTGCTGGCGGCAGGCGCCATCGTCATGGACAGCTGGATCGTCTATTCGCTGCGCCGGGCGGGCCGCAAGGCCATGGAGCGCTGACTCCTCCGATGAGTAGCCGCCCATCAGGGTTTCGCGCATCTTAAATTCAACAACCCTCTCATATCCCGGCCTGTCCTCGGCATCTATGCTGGCAAAGTCAGAATCCACAGATGGGAGGTGAGTGCCTCAGCCCATAGCTTGTAGGGCTCGCGCAAATGCCACATAAACAAGAATTTCTAAACATCCTGATCAACCATGTGCCGGCCGCGGTCGCTTTCTTCGACCGGCAGATGCACTACATCGCCACATCCCGCCGCTGGCTAACCGACTTTGGGTTGGGAGATCGCGACCTCATCGGCCAGTGCCATTACGACATCTTCCCGGAGATCGGTGACGACTGGAAGGCCGACCACCAGCGCGGCCTGCACGGGGAATCGCTGGAGTCTGAAAAGGAACGCTTCGTGCGCGCCGACGGCACAGAGCAATGGCTGTATCGGATCGTGCGCCCTTGGCGTGCCCCGGAGGGCAGCATCGGCGGTATTGTCATACTCACCGAGGACATCACGCACCGACAGCACGCAGAGCAGCGCCTGCGGCATTTGAACAGTATCCTGGACGGCATCCGCAAGGTGAACCAGGTCATCGCCCGCGATAGCGATCCGCACCTGCTGATCGAGCGCGCCTGCGAGGCGCTGGTACAGGCCCGGGGCTTCAATACTGTCGCCATCGTGCTGACCAACGAGGATGGCACGCATGCGTCGACCCATGCCATGGCGGGAAGGCCACTGGTATCGCTGCAGGGGATGCTAGCGCGGGGCCACATCCCAACCTGCGCGTCCGAGGCCATCGCCACCGGCAAGGGGGTGCTGCGCCACTTCGGGGAACCTGCCTGCAACGGCTGCCCGGTCGCACCCGAGCGCCGAGGCGACACCGATGAGCTGGCCTTCGCCATCTTCCATGCTGGCCATACCTACGGCTTCATGCTCGTCTGCATGCCGCACGGCATGGGGATGAACCCCGAAGAAGTAAGCCTGCTGCAGGAGATCTCCGATGACATCGGATTTGCGCTGCGCGCCTATCATGCCCGGGTCGAGCGGGACGCCACCGCCAAGACTCTGTCCCAGACCGAGGCGCAGCTAAGACAGGCGCAGAAACTTGAGTCCATCGGTCGCCTGGCCGGCGGTATAGCCCATGACTTCAATAACATCCTCGCCGCCCAGATGGGCTTCTGTGAACTGATGGCGATGCGCTTGGGCGAGAATGATCCACTGCGCCCTGACCTGGACAAGATCAGGACCTGTGCCGAGCGCGCCGCGTCATTGACCCGGCAGCTACTGGCCTTCAGTCGCAAACAGACGCTGAAGCCCGAGGTTCTGGACCTCAACGCCGTGGTACACCAGATCGAGAAGATGCTCCGGCGGATGATCGGCGAAGACATCGCGCTGTTCTCTCGATCCGGCAGGGATCTGGGCCGGGTCAAGGTTGATCGCGGGCAACTCGAGCAAGTGATCATGAACTTGGCGGTCAATGCCAGGGACGCCATGCCCGACGGCGGAAAACTGATCATTGAGACCGCCAACGTCGATCTCGACGATGGGTATGCGCAAAACCACGTCAGCGTGACCCCCGGCCCCCACGTGATGCTGGCCGTTTCTGACAACGGTGTGGGCATGGATGCGGAAACCCAGCACCGGATGTTCGAGCCTTTTTTCACCACCAAGGAGATGGGCAAGGGCACCGGGCTCGGTCTTTCGACGGTCTACGGCATCGTCAAGCAGTCCGGCGGCAATATCTGGGTGTACAGTGAGCTGGGCAAGGGCACCACATTCAAGATATACCTGCCCTGCGTGGAGGATGTAGCGCTGTCGCCGAAGCCCATGCGAGAACCTCTACGCACCGATGGACAGGGAGAGCTGATCCTGATCGTTGAGGACGACACCACACTTAGAGAGGTGTTCACGGAAATGATCGGCAGGCTGGGATACCGGGTGCATGCCGCCAGCCACGTGGATGAGGCACTGGCGGCAGTAAAAGTCGGACTGCAGCCGGACCTGCTGCTCACCGATGTCATCATGCCGGGCTGCAGCGGCCCGGCCCTGGCCGAACGCCTGCTAAAAATCCAGCCGCAACTGAAGGTGATCTACACCTCCGGCTATACCGACGATGCCATCATACAGCACGGGGTGCTGGACAGCGGCACCGAATTCCTGCAAAAGCCGTTCACCAGCAGCGATCTGTCCAAGAAGCTCCGTAAGGTGCTGGATGCCGACTAGGCCCGGCGCATCCAGATGGTGAAATCGTTGTCCAGATAATCGTCGTGCAGCTGGCAGTGCGGGCTCAGGGTGCGGCAATAGGCGAGCATTTCGTCCGGATCGAAGCGCTGAAGCCCGAAGCTGAACATGGCCCGATGCCGGGCATCCAGCAGGTTGAAGGCCACGCCCCGGCGCGCCAACGCGAACATGCGGGCGATCACCGCCCGGGCGTAACGCCCATCATCGTCCAGCGCCTCGTTCAGCGAACCGGACAGAACCACCCAGTCATAGGACTCGGAACCGGCCTCGAAATCGAAGATATCGCCGCATACGAGATGGGCATCCGGCTGCTCGTCGGCGGCGGCGGCGAGGATCTCCGGCGACAGGTCGATGCCGGTGTATGCCACCGGGAAGCGCCAGCGCCCGATCCAGCCCTTCAGATCGGCGAAGCCGCAGCCGACGTCCAGCAGGCTGTCCCCGGCGGCGATACCGATCTCGCACAGGATACGGAAGCGAATCTCCTGAATCTCGCGGCTGCTCCAGTACAATGCCGCCGGCGAACGGCCGAAGCGTGTGAGGCTGTCGCGGTGGCGGTCGACGATGCGCTTCCGCTGTCCTGCCGTCAGCCGGCCGTCCCCGGACCCGGACATCAGCCGCGCGTGTCGTCCCCACGCTGCATGCGCTTGATCTTACGGATGCGGACCAGGCCGATGGCAATCTTCGTAACGCTGACCAGGAAGACCAGCGCGACAAAGATAATCAGGCCTCCGATCAGCTTGTGCTCGGTGATCAGGCTGACGAGCGTCAATGGATGCAAGGATGATGGATCTTCTGGAAACAAGGCTATCTCCCCTTCTGCCCGCCCATTCAATCGGGAATGCCCGAAAGTGCAAGCGCTAAATGGGGATCAGGGCCGGAACATCAAAAGATGCTCCCTGTCAGCCTGCCGGCATTGCCTGGCGCAAGGCCTCTCGGCGACATGATCATGAAAAGAGGCCGCGATGCGCGGCCTCTTCCCATCTTCGCGGATGCCTTCCGTTTTATTTGATGAAAAGCATTTCGCTGTATTTGGGCAATGGCCACAGTTCATCCGCCACTTCTGCCTCAAGCATGTCCGCATGCGCGCGCACCTCGTCCATCAGCCCACGGACATCGTTGGCCATGAATTGCATATGCGCTTCGACCGAATCGAAGTCATGTTTCTTCAGCGCCGTGCCGAGTTTGGCCACGGCGGCCATCATGGCATCCGCTTGTGCAGCGATGCTTTTCGCCACCGTGCTGTCGATCTTGATATCGAGTGCGGCCAGGCCCGCACTCGTCGCGGCCAGGGAAGAAAGGTATTTCATGGCTGCGGGATAGATGGAGGTCTTCGCCATATCGATCATGAGCTTCGCTTCGACCTCGATCGACAGGATATATTGCTCCGCGTACACCGCAAAGCGGCTCTCCAGTTCGACATCCGAAAGCACGCCGGCCCTTGAAAAGAGTTGTTTCACTGCGTCATCGCGCAGTGCCGGCAACGCGTCGGCAGTGGTCGGGATGTTCTTCAGGCCGCGCACTTCGACGGCCATTTTGTGCCATGCCGCAGCATAGCCGTCGCCGCCGAAGATCACATTGGCATGTTCATCCATCAGTTCCTTGAGCACGGCCAGCACGGCATCCGCCTTGTCGACGCCCTGGGCCAGCTGGGCCTCGAGCCTTTCGGCGATCCAGTTCAGCGAATCTGCCAGCATGGTGTTCATCGCCACCAGCGGCCCCGAAACGGACTGCGATGAACCAACCGCACGGAACTCAAAACGGTTACCTGTAAACGCGAAAGGCGATGTGCGGTTGCGATCGCCCGGATCGCGCTCGAATTTCAGGATCTGGGACAGGCCCAAATCCATCTCTCCGCCGGATACGGAAACGCTGACCTTTCCATTCTTGATATCGTTGAAGACCTTCTCCAACTGATCGCCCAGATAGACAGACATGATCGCCGGCGGCGCTTCGTTCGCGCCCAGACGATGGTCGTTGGATGCCGTGGCAATCACCGCCCTGAGCAATGGCCCGTATAGATGCACGCCACGGATGACGGCGCCGCAGAACAGCAGGAAATTCAGATTCTCGTGCGGGGTTTTTCCCGGATCGAGCAGGTTGCCCTGGGTGGCATTGCCGATCGACCAGTTCACATGCTTGCCCGAGCCGTTGATGCCCGCGAAGGGCTTTTCGTGCAGCAGGCAAATGAACCCGTGTTTCTTCGCCGTGTTCTTCATCAGGGTCATCATCAGCTGCTGATGATCGGCAGCGACATTGGCCGCTTCGAAGTATGGCGCAATCTCGAACTGGGCCGGCGCCACCTCGTTGTGATGCGTTTTCGCAGGGATGCCGAGCCGGTACAACTGATCCTCCAGATCCTGCATGAAGACCTGGACCCGCGCCGGAATGGCCCCGAAATAATGATCGTCGAACTGCTGCCCCTTCGCGGGCGATGCACCGAACAGGGTGCGGCCGGCCAGCAACAGATCGGGACGACTATGCGCGAAATTCGCGTCGACCAGGAAATACTCCTGCTCCGCCCCACAACTGGAGTTCAAGGGGGCGATCTCCGTCTCGCCCATCAGGGAAAGCACCTTGTGGGCGGCCTTGTTCATCGCGGCATTGGAACGCAGCAACGGGATCTTCTTGTCCAGCGCCTCGCCGGTCCAGGACATGAACACGCTCGGAATCATCAGCACCGCGCCGTTATCGGTGTGCATGATGTAGGCGGGACTGGTCGGATCCCAGGCGGTATAACCGCGCGCCGCATTGGTCATGCGGATACTGCCGTTCGGGAACGACGAGCCATCCGGCTCACCCTTGATCAACAGGCTTCCGGAGAACTCGGTGATGGCGTTGCCATCGGGGCTGGTGACGATGAAGCCGTCATGCTTCTCCGCCGTGACGTTGGTCATCGGGTAGAAGATATGGGAAAAGAACTTGGCGCCCTTGGAGATCGCCCATTCCTTCATGGCCGCAGCCACGACATCGGCGGTCGCCGCATCGAGCGGCGCGCCGGTCTGTACCGTGTTTTTCATGGCCTTGAAGGCCGACTTGGAAAGGGCCTCCTCCATTTTTGCAAGATTGAAGACATCGCATGCCCAAATCTTTCCAAGATGCTCCGTCTGCCCTGCGTCTGCGGCTTCGCGATTCGTGATGTGATGAATGGCCTGTGTCCGCGTTCCGTTTCCGATCATGTATGTTCCCCTGTGTCAGATAAAATCCTGGAAGCAATAGTAACGCCAAGCTGGAATCGCCTATTTCCAACGATTTCCGGCCATTACCGTATCGTTTCTGCTTAATATATGAGCCAGCACGCTCATAATATCGCCATCATCAGAGATGCATCGGCGGCACGCCCAGCAGGCGATGGTGTCCCTGCGCCGCCGCCGAGCGACGGAGCCCATGCCCCGGGACGAGACTCACCCTCTACTTGGTCAGGGCGATGAACAGCTCCGGCAGCTTCTCCGGCAGACGCTCGATGTGGTCGATGATGGTGTAATGGCGGCCGAAGATATCCGATACGTATGCGTCAGCCTTCGCATCGAGGCTGATGCAATAACTGTAGATGCCGTCGCGGTCCAGCTCGTTCACCGCCTGGTGCGCATCCTCGATCAGCATGCGTTCGTCCTTGGCATCGATGTCGGAGGGCTGGCCGTCGGTCAGGATCAGCAACAGCTTCTTGTCTGCCTGCTGCGCCTTCAGGTAATGGCCGGCATGGCGCATCGCCGCCCCCATGCGCGTCGACCAGGCCGAGTCCATGGCCGCCAGCCGCCCCTTGACCGCGTCGTTCCACGGCTCGTTGAAGCCCTTGAAGTGAAGATAGCGCACGTCGTGGCGGGTATTGGAATGGAAGCCGCCGATGGAGAAGGGGTCGCCGAGCTTGTCGATGGCCCAGGCCAGCAGCGATACCGCCTCCTGCGACAGTTCCAGCACGGTCTGCGTGGAGCCCGCCGCCTGCTCTCCCAAGGATTCGGACAGGTCGAGCAGCAGGGAAACGGCGATGTTGCGCCCGGCCGTGGTGTGACTCATGTTGATGCGCGGATCAGGCTGCGATCCGGCCTTGTAATCGATCAGGGAGCGGATCGCCACGTCCAGATCCAGCTCGCTGCCCTCCTCCTGGTATCGGATACGAACCTTCTCCTGGGGCTTGAGCATATCGAGGATACGCTTCATGCGCTTGGCGATCCCACTGTGCTTATCCAGCAGCTGGTCGATCTTTCCCGGATGGCCCTGCGGATGCAGCACCTCGTACAGGCTCACCCAGTCCGGGCGGTAGCTCTTCGTCGTATAATCCCACTCGTCGTAATGCCGCGGTGGCAGAGCATGCAGCTCTTCCTCGTTCTTCTTCCGCTCATCCAGATGCTCGAACATCTCGTCTTCGTCGCTATTCTCGATGTAGATCCACAGATGCCGGTTGTCGTCGCGGTAATCCACTTCCGTATCCTGGAAATACACCTTGGGCGACAGATCCTGCTGGCGGCGCATGCGGGCGATGAACGACAGGCCGAGACTGGCCATATCCGGGCTACTGGACTCGCCCTCGGCCATCTCTGCCAGGAAGCGGTCGGCGAACTCGCGGATGTCCTTGTTCCTGAACGTGTAGTCCGGATCGAGCATGGCGCGCGACACCATGGCCAGCATGATGCGGATGCCCGAAGCCTCGGGATCGTCGAGCAGGCTTTCATCCGGAATCGGGTGCAATGCGAGAAACAGCCGCTGCAAGCCGGGGTAGCGCTGCATGGCCAGATAATCGACGCGGCAATCCTCGAAGGTTTCCACAGCGAGGCGCTGGAACGGGCTCCAGTTGTCCACCACCATCCGCGTGCTCCAGCGACGGTGTGCCGCCATATGCGCCAGCGTGGCGCGGTAGCGGTCGATGCCGCGCACGCCGTCCATGTCGTCGTACACGTCCGGCAGGCGGATACCCAGCTTGTCGTAATACGGCATGGGCTTACGCAACTCGTCGAAGGCCAGCGAATACGGCACCAGGTGGTCGTGATCCTGCCACAGGCCGCGCAGGTAGAGATCAAGCTGGCGTTCGTGGTCGATGAACAGCGTACCGTGGCGCTCGCGTTGCAGTACGGCCACCGCATCGGCCGATTGCAGGGAGAAATAGTCCTTCTGCCGTTCCGGGTGATCGCTGTAGTAGCGCACCCCGTAGTCGATCCAGTTTTTCAGGCCGTCCAGCGGCACCAACGTCAGGATGCGCGGCGCCTGTTTGAGAAGTTCGGGAAGTCCCGGGCTGGGGAAGGTGCTATGATGCCCGTGCACCGAGCCCGTGGTGGCATCCATCATCTCGCGGATAATCTCGATATATTTGCGGAACAGCTCGATATTCTGCAGGCGGCGAGCCACGGCAGCGCTGGTCTGCAAAAACGGCACCATGGCCTTGAAATTGGTATGCGTGGACATGTAGTGCGCGAATTCGCGCAGATCCACCAGCACCTCTTCACCCGTCTCGCCGACCACGTCCGGGGCCTCTTCGAGATAGACCAGCATCGGCTCGGCACCCCGCCCCAACTTGCCAAGAAAACGCGCATTATCGAGGTAGGACAACACGCCTTCGGTGCCCAACTTCGCCTTGGCCGCGGTCAGGCATTCGTCGAAGACCTCGTCAACCTGGGCGAAGTTGCAGCCCAGCCTCTGCCAGTACATCTCAAATTGCTGGGTCCGACCGAGATCCCTAGTCATCGGCATCACCATGCCTTGCAGAAATGGACAGGAACATCAACGTGTTAGCCGAACGACGCCTCGATGGCGTGGTTCAGCGTCTCGCGGATGTCGGCATCGTCGGTGATCGGGTACACCAATGCCATGCGGCATGCCTCGGCGGGTGTCGACGCCACCCTTGATCAGCGTCGCGGCATAGACGAGCAGACGCGTGGAAATGCCCTCATCCAGGCCATGCCCCTTCAGATTGCGCGCCGCCTGCCCGACCCCGACGAGCCTGGCCGCCAGTTCGCCCTCGATACCCGTCTCCTTGCACAGGATGGAGGCCTCCAGTGCCTCGGCCGGGTAATCGAACTCGAAACCGGTAAAGCGCTGCTTCGTCGACTGCTTCAGATCCTTCATCAGGCTCTGGTAGCCGGGGTTGTAGGAGATCACCAGCTGGAAATCCGGGTGTGCATCGATCAGCTCCCCCTTCTTGTCCAGCGGCAGCTGGCGGCGATGGTCCGTCAGCGGATGGATCACCACGGTGGTGTCCTGGCGGGCCTCCACGACCTCATCGAGATAGCAGATGGCGCCGATGCGCGCCGCCGTCGTCAGCGGCCCGTCCAGCCAGCGCGTACCCTCGGCATCGAGCAGGTAGCGCCCGACGAGATCCGAGGCTGTCATGTCCTCGTTGCAAGCCACGGTGATCAGCGGCTTGCCCAGCCTCCAGGCCATGTATTCGACAAAGCGCGACTTGCCGCAGCCGGTCGGGCCCTTGATCATCACCGGCAGGCGCGCCTTGTAGGCAGCCTCGTACAGCGCCACCTCGTTGCCCTGGGCCTGATAGAACGGCTCTTTTTTTACCGTGTACTGCTTGCTCGTATCCATATCTTTCCCCTGTCCATCGTTCGCCATGCGTGCATCCATCCGACAAGCAAATGCCCCCGCAGGCGCGGGGGCATCCGATGCTGTGGAAGGGAACGCCTTCCTTACTTGTGCACGCCCAGCTTCTCGCGCCAGTTCGGGTACAGCTTGTCCGCATCGTTCGGGAAGGACTCGAACGCACGGGCGAATTCCTTGTGGGTCTTCGCGTACTCGATCGGGTCGGCACCGGTCTTCCAGCACTCGTAGGCCTGGCCCAGAGAGATGCCACCGGCAGCCGGGCTGTCGATGTGGCCGAAGGAACCGCCACCGCAGGTGTTGATCAGATTGCCGTGGCCCAGATTCTCGAAGAATCCCGGCAGACGCAGTGCGTTCATGCCGCCGGAGATGATCGGGCAGGTCGGCTTCATGCCATACCACTTCTGGTTGAAGTAATGGCCCATGCACTCATCGCGTTCCAGCATATAGGCCAGCACGGTCTCTTTGCCATGGCCTTCCATCTTGCCGTAGCCCATGGTGCCGACGTGAATACCGGAAGCACCCTGCAAACGGGCCAGCTTCATGTAGCACAGCGGATCCATGCCCATCGGGGACTTGTACGAGGTCAGGGCACCATGACCGGCACGGTGGAAGTGCAGGAAGGTATCCGGGAATGCGCGACGGGCAGTGGTCACGCCGGCAGGTCCGGTGACAAAGCCATCGATCAGGAATGCGACATGCTTCTCGTTGCCGTACTTGGCGAACTCGCCCAGGATGTACTCGCCGCGCTTGATGCACTCACCATGGAAATCGGCAGTTGCATTGGCGGAGAACAGCTTGGCCTGGCCGGTTTCCTGCTGTGCGCGATCCATGACCTCGGCAACCTTAGGAATCACCACTTCCATCGGGCAGAACGGCTGGTTGGCCTGCGGCTCGTCGTTCTTGATGAAGTCGCCACCCAGCCAGAACTGGTAACATGCATTGGCGAACGGCTCGGGACGCAGGCCCAGCTTCGGCTTGATGATGGTGCCGGCGATGTAACCGCCGTCCACTTCCGGGCGACCCAGCACTTTCCAGAGATCGGCGATGCCGGCGCTGGGGCCGTCGAATTTCCTGACCATCACCTCGGGGATCAGGAAGTCGAGCATGCGCAGGCCCAAATGGTCGCCCATGCCCTGGTTATTGCCCAGAATCAGGGACCACATATGGGAGACATTGAAGTGGCCATCGGTGAGGTTCGGGTCGAACAGCTCAACGGGATAGGCAACCTTCATCAGGCCGCCACCCTTGACGGGGTGATCGCCAAACGCTGTTTCGTCAATTTCATACACGAGTGCGTCGACACCGCGGGTGAAATCATCGGTGGTGGAAACTTCCACGTTGGTGCCGGTGGAAGACTCGGCGGCGATATGCGCTGCGACTTCCAGGAAGCCATAGCCCTCTGCCGGTATCATTTTGTATGCGACAAGAAAATGTTTGCCGCCTGCAATCAGGTCGGCTTCATTCAGGCTCAGGTCGGCGTAACGATTCGATTGATCCATGTTGATGTTCCCTCTCTGTATTCATATTCGGTCCTTCACGCCCTCTTTATACGAACGTTTAAAGACCTGACTATTTCTACGGTATGGCCGGATCATAGGTTTGGCGGGTGCATCATTCAAATCAACAGTTATAATAAGGTCTATAAATTTTATTTATGGGGATTCCATGCGACGCCTGACGCTCAAACAGCTACGTATCTTCGAGGCCGTGGCAACGGAACAAGGCTACACGCAGGCCGCCAAGGTGCTGCACCTGACGCAGCCGGCCGTCTCCATCCAGATCAAGCAGATGGAGGAATGGATCGGCCTGCCGCTGTTCGAACGGACGGGCAAACACTTTCGCCTGACCGATGCGGGCCGCGAGCTGTGGCGCTACACCCAGGAAATTCACCAGAAGCTGGAGGAGGCCCAGGAGGCGATCGGCGAGATGAAGGGGCTGAAGCGCGGCCACCTGCACCTGACCATGGCGAGCACGGCCAACTACTTCGCCCCGCAGCTTCTGGCCACCTTCTGCGCCCGCTACCCCGATGTCCAGATCACGCTCGACGTCGTCAACCGGACCGGGCTGCTGCGCGCCCTGGAGGAGAACACCACCGATATCGTCATCATGGGCAAACCGCCGGCCGCCATGCCGGTCCATTCCGAGGTCTTCATGGAGAATCCGCTGGTCGTGATCGCGCCGCCGAATCATCCGTGGCGCGACCGCGCCGGGATTCCCCTGAGCGAGATCGCCACGGAGCCCTTCATCGTGCGCGAACAGGGATCGGGCACGCGCGCCGCCGTCGAACGCTTCCTGGCGCGCCACGATCTCGAGCGCCCCAGCGGCATGGAGATGAACTCCAGCGAGGCGATCAAGCAGGCGGTGCGGGCCGGCCTCGGTCTCGGCGTGGTCTCGCTGTACACATTGGAGATGGAGCTGGAACTGAAACGCCTCTGCATCCTGGACGTCGAGGATTTCCCCATCATGCGCCACTGGCGCATCGTCTACCGCAAGGACAAGCGCTTCTCCGCCATCGCCCAGGCATTCCGCGATTTCATCATCGAGGAGGCGGCCGCCACCCTGAGAACCCCGGAGGTGCACCCGATCCCGTCGTAACCCCGTCACGGGCTACACTGTCGATGGGCGACCAACGGCCAAAGGCGAGCCATCACTTCCCACGGGAGGGCACTGGATTGATATCACGATACGATACTTCCGGAACGGAAGCCCAGTTCGAATCCGGTTCGGATGGACGCGTGCTCAGGAATCGGCTTGGGATCAAAACACCGGAGGCAATGGATGATGCCGAGGCATGCGCGCTGGAGAAAGCGATGGTGGCGCTTGTCGGCGAATTCGATGAGGAGCATCGCTTTACCGTCGCCGATATTTGTAAGTTCCATCGAGTGTGGTTGGGTGAGATTTACGAATGGGCCGGCGAATACCGGCAATTGAACGTCAGCAAGGATGGGTTCATGTTTGCCGCCGCCGCCCAAATTCCATCTCTTATGGAGGCTTTCGAGAAGGATGCGCTGGCAAGGCATACGCCGTGTCGCTTCGGAAACAGGGCGGAGATTATCGGCGCCTTGTCGGAAACGCATGTGGAACTCGTGCTGATTCATCCGTTCCGCGAAGGCAATGGACGTACGGCGCGAATCCTTTCTACGTTGATGGCATTGCAGGCGGGATTGCCGTTATTGGATTTCAGCCTGATTACCGGAGAGAGGCGGCCGGACTACTTTGCCGCAGTGCAGGAAGGCTTGGGTAAGAATTACAAGCCGATGGAGCGGCTCTTTTCCGGAATTATCGAGCGGAGCTTTGCACCGTTGTGAGGGTTTCAGCGCTGGCATGCTCCTCAAGCATGCGAGCGATGGATGAAACCGGTGCGCCGGTTTCGATCGCGGTAGAGCTGGAAACACTGGTAATCAGTGCTTTGCGAAACTTCTCCGGATCGCGCAGATAAGGGTTTGTCTCGATAAGGGGCTTTTTCAGCATTTGCTTATGATAGCAGCATGCAAAAATGTATGCTATCCGGCAATGGCAATCCATCCGCGACGCAAAATTTCTTTGATGCGATATATTGGGCTGCAAGACCAGACCCGCCTGACGCAACGCTTTCTGAATGAAGTATGTGTCCCCGGAATTTCGGCAAGACAGGAGACCGGATGCACGATTCGATGACGACCACCGACGGCAATGACGATGCGCAGGCCATGCTGACGGCTTTCCAGGCGCGTGTGCTGGGAAGCCTGATGGAAAAGCAGATGACGACGCCGGACTACTATCCTCTGACGCTCAACGCCCTGGTCGCGGCCTGCAACCAGAAAAGCAGCCGCGACCCGGTCATGAACCTCGACCAGCAGAAGGTCGGCGGCATCGTCAACGAATTGCGCCGCGAAGGCCTGGTGACGGCCAGCCTGCACGGCCGCGCCGACCGTTACGAGCAGCAGATCTCGCGCAAACTGAACCTTTCGAGCAAGGAGCGCGCGATCGTATGCGTGATGCTGCTCCGCGGGGCGCAGACATTGAACGAAATCCGCGTCAACACCAACCGCATGACGCAATTCGCCGATTCCGAGGAGATACAGGGAGTTCTACAGGGCCTGATGGAGCGCGACGAGCCGCTCGTACTGAGGCTGCCGAGGGCGACAGGACAGCGCGAGGAGCGTTATACCCACCTGCTATGCGGCAAACCCGCAATGGACTCCCCTGCCCCTGGCCCTGCTCCAAAAGAAACGCCGGCATCGCCGGACATCGCCAGGCGCCTGACAGAGCTGGAAGAGACCGTAGCCGGCCTGCAGGAAGATATTCGCATGCTGCGCGAGGCCCTGCATCATCGCGACGACTGACCTCCCGCATGGATCACCATAGAGTCACCATAGGGGTCAGATCTTGTTTCGCGCTGAAAACCCCGGAGTACCCGACCCTCCCCTAACCCCATCGCGGGCTACATTTTTAGCGAAGCAGCGCGCCACCTACGGCAGCCGATCACGGCCGGTGGCGTTGCGCTTCGTGCAGGGCATCCGTTAGCCTGATAGCTATGGAGATCACCTGTTTCCGCGATAGCGAACGGAGCCGGGAAACGCGCACCCTGCCCGCCACCGTCTACAACCTGGCCAGGCACCTGATCGCGCGCAGCGAATCCGGGGTGGTATTCGTGCCCATCCGCAGCATGCAGTACCTGGCTATCCTCGACGGCGAGGAGTTCGTGTTCGTCGATCACCTGCACAAAAGCTGGATCGAGATCGCCTGGCAGCATTTCCGGCCGCAGGCGCGGAGCGCGCTGGATGAGGCGGTGCCCTATGAGACGGTGTTCTACGATGCGGACGGCGCGTCGGTGATGCGGCGCCTGATGAGCGAGTTTCCGAAGGCGCTGCAGGCATTGGCCACCAAGGAAAGGCCCGACGGGCCGGCCAAGGTGCTGAAGTTCGAGAGAAGGCGCGAAGTCCCTAAAGGCTAGGGCCTAGTCGTCGTCGCCGAGCTCGGGATCCCAGCCATTTGCCCTGGCGCGCTGCATCGCCTCGCCGTAGATGCGCGCGTGGCGCTCGGCCAGCTCCGGCGGCAGGCGGCTCGGCAGGTTGCCATACTTATCCCATTCGACGGTGACCTGCTGATACAGGGCCTGCATGCGGCTGCGGCTCCAGCCGGCGCACTGCTCCGTCTCGGGCAACAGACCGAACACCCAGGCATCCTTAACGATTTGGCCCAGGTGGGTCATGCCGCCATTCTCATCGTCGTCCAGACCCGGATATTGCGGTTCCATCGTATCTCCTTTTCTTAAGGTTCATCGCAGAATAGCGGGGACCTTGTCCCGGCAAGACCTGTGAAACCTTTAACGAATGTAATCTCTTGTTCTTTCTTGCGCGGCCAAGAAAGAACCAAAGAAGGCCGCCCCGGAACCAGCCTGCCCTGACGGGTTCCCGATCCTGTACATCCAAAACCGGTCGCAACGTTGCTGCTCTTTCCCGCTTTTGGATGTACAGGATCGGCAGCCTGCTAACGGGGGAATGAAGCCCCGAACAGGAGGCGAGCCATTTTTAACGGGTCAACCCAGCATACAGCATCGGCAGCTTCTCGGGCAGGCGCTCGACATGGTCGACGACCATGTAGTTGCGCTGGCCGAAGATGCGTGACACATAGGCATCGGCGCGCGGATCCAGGCTCATGCAATAGGTGAGGATGCCAGATTTCTCCGCTTCCTCCACCGATTTCTTGGTGTCGAAGCGCAGATACTGCGGATCGCGCACATCGATGTCGGCCGGCTCGCCGTCGGTGATGACGATCAAGAGCTTCTTGGATGAGCGCTGCAACCGCAGGTAGTGGCTGGCATGGCGGATGGCCGCCCCCATGCGCGTGGACAGCTGCCCCGTCATGCCGGCGAGCTTCGCCTTCGGCTGATCATCATAGGGATGATCGAAGTCCTTGAAGCGGTAGTACTCGACATCGTGCCGTCCATCGGAGCAGAAGCCGTGGATGGCGAAGGGATCGCCGACCTTGTCGATGGCGTCCGCCAGCAGCACGCAGGCCTCGCGCGTCAGATCCAGCACCGAGTAATCCTTGCCCGCCACCTTGTCGTTGGTGGACTCGGACAGGTCGAGCAGCACCAGCACCGAGATGTCCCGCGTCTTGCGCACCGAACGCATCATCACACGCGGATCCGGCTGGTTGCCCATGCGGATATCGGTTAGGGCCGTGATGGCGGCATTGATGTCGAGCTCGTCGCCGTCCTCCAGCTTGCGGATGCGCTGCACGCCCTGCGGCTGCATGGCATCGAGCAGGTACTTCATGCGGGAGATCAAGCGCTTGTTGCGGCCAACGATGTCGTCGATGACATCCAGCTCGCCAGCCTTGCTGCGCTTTTCCTGCACCGTCACCCAGCTCGGGCGCTCCAGCTGGATCTGGTAATCCCATTCCGAGTAGTGGTAGGGCTCGGAGATCGGTTCCCTGCCCTCGAGCTCGTTGATGGTGCACCCTTCCTGGTCGAGCCAGAACGGGGTGTCCAGCATCCAGATCTCCTGGGCATCGTCCCCGGCCAGCTCGCAGTCGAGCTCGTTGACCATTTCCATGACGGAAACGTATTTGCGCTCCTGTCTGGGCTTCTCGTAGCCGGCCGACAGCTGCTTCTCCAGGTCGAACTCCTCGAACTCCCAGAAATAGCGGTTGTCGTCGCGATAGGGTGCGGTCAGCACATCCGTACGGGGGCTGAAGCCGATCCGCTTTTCCTGCAGGCCATGCGCCAGCTGTACCCCGATATCCCACGAGACCTGGTTCGAATCGAGGCGGTCGGCGGCCTCGGCGAATAGCTCGCGCCCCCGCACGATCCAGGCATCGTCGTCCTCGTAGCTCTCGTCGAGCAGGGCGCGGGCCAGCCGGTTCAGGTAATCGCCGACCGTGGCGGTCTGCGAAGGCGTCGCCGTGTGGAACGCGGCCCACAGCGGCTTCAGGCCGGGAAAGCGGCGGATGGACAGGGTCTCCACACGCGCATCCTCGATCACCGAGATCACGGCCATCTGCAGGGGATTTAGCGCCTCCGCACTGATCGGCTGCCGCGTCTCGACGATGTGCGCCGCGGCATGCGCGGCGGCGGCCCGGTAAAGCTGCAGGCCGCCCACACCCTCGAAATCATCGAAGGCATCCGGCAGGTGGATCAGGTAGCCCTCGATATAGGGCCGGTAGCCCTCTCTTTTCTCGAAGTCGCCGGAGGTCGGGCGCATGAAGAAATCACGCCCCCACAGGGCACGCAGGTACATATTGATGCGGCGCTGCACATCGACGAACAGCGTGCCCTTGCGCTCCTTCTGCAGAACCGCCATGGCCTCCTTCGATTCCAGGCCGAAGTAGAGGATCTGCTCCTCGTAATCGGTGCGGTAGGCATGTGCACCCCACATGGCCCAGCGGCGCAGGCCGCCGAGCGTCAGCTGGCTGAACAATATGTCCAGCTTGTCCAGCATCGGGCGCACCCCGCGCGGGGCCTGGGCCAGCAGTGTGTTCAGGAACTTCAGATAGCCGAGGAAGAGATCGGCGTCGCCGAGGCGTGCCGCCGCCGTCGGGGCGGTGGCGATCATCAACTCGATGACGGCCCCGGAGGTCTTCGATGCCATATTGAGCGCCGCATGCGCCAGCTCGCCGACGACATCCTCGCCGACCTCACCGGCCACCTGCGGGGCCTGCTCGATCCATGCCAGCACCATGCCCGGGCCCCGGCCCAAACCCTTCAGTGCCGCTGTCCCCTTCAGGTAATTGTCGAGTCCCCTCGGCGAGAAGGCCCGCGTGGCACCCGTCCAGTTGGCATGCAGCAGCTCCTGCTCCTCGGGAGACAAGCCCTCGAGCAGTTCTTGGTAATCATCGAGATGAACAGACATTTCCTGATTTCTCCGCGAGTCCGGTTAACCGTGCCGACTCAGAAGAACGTCGTGACGGCGGCATCCAGGGCATCGCGCATGTCCGGATCGTCGGTGATCGGACGCACCAGGGTCACGCGGCAGGCACTATGCGGTTCCACACCCTTGGCGATCAGGTTGCCTGCATACACGAGCATGCGGGTGGAAATACCCTCATCCAGGCCATGCCCCTTCAGGTTGCGGGCACGCTCGGCGATCGACACCAGCTTGTCGGCGACGTCACGCGCCACGCCGGTCTCGTGTGCCACGATTTCGGCCTCAACGCCGTGCTCGGGGTAGTTAAAGTCCAGCGCCCCGAAACGCTGCTTGGTCGACTGCTTCAGATCCTTCATCAGGGACTGATAACCGGGATTGTAGGAGATCACCAGCTGGAAGTCGGGATGGGCGTGCACGAGCTCACCCTTCTTCTCCAGCGGCAGCACACGCCGGTTGTCGGTCAGCGGATGGATGACCACGGTGGTGTCCTGGCGCGCCTCCACGACCTCATCCAGATAACAGATGGCGCCATAGCGTGCGGCCACGGCCAGCGGGCCGTCCTGCCAGGTCGTGCCGTTCGCATCCAGCAGGAAGCGCCCGACGAGATCGGAGGCGGTCATGTCCTCGTTGCAGGCCACGGTGATCAGCGGCTTGCCCAGCTTCCAGGCCATGTACTCGACGAAGCGGGTCTTGCCGCAGCCGGTCGGGCCCTTGAGCATCATCGGCATGCGCACGGAATAGGCTGCCTCGTACAGGTCGACCTCGTCCGCCACCGCCCGGTAATAGGGCTCCTGCTCCACGATGTGCTGTTTGATGATATCCTTCATCTCACGCTCCTCAACGATTCAATGTATCTGTTGGCAAAAAAAACACTCCCGCCGCCTCACGGCAACGGGAGTGCTTTACATCAGACTCCCGTAGGGGCGGATCAGACGGTCTTGCCGCGGAAGATCACCATGGCCGCGCCCTGGCTCTGCGCGAAGTTGTCATAGCCGACCAGGCGCACATGGTTGTCCGGATTGGCCTTGTGGCAGGCCTCGGCCTCGCCCAGGATCCGGTCCACATCGGTCTCGCCGAACATCGGCAACTTCCACATGTACCAGTAGTTGTCCATCAGGTGCTCGGGCTCCGTGTGCTCGACGGCCGGATTCCAGCCCTTCTTGACGATGTACTCGACCTGCTTGCGAATCTTCGCGGCATCCATGGCCGGCAGATACGAAAAGGTCTCGAATTTGCGGCTGGCGGGATCGTTCAGCCGCGACGTGTAGTCCTGCATATCGCTCATCTTGGATTCTCCTTAATATCGATCGATTGGGTTGGGCCCGGGGCGCACAAGGCGCCCCGGTATCGCCTTTACTTGTGCTGGACGTCCAGCTTGTCGACGGTATCGAACTCGAACTTGATCTCCTTCCACGTCTCCATGGCGGTCTTCAGCTCGGGGCTCGACTTCGCAGCCTGGGTCAGGATGGCCTTGCCTTCCTTCTCGATCTGCACGCCCTCGTTGCGCGCCTCGACACAGGCCTCGAGCGCCACGCGGTTGGCTGCGGCACCGGCCGCATTGCCCCACGGGTGACCCAGGGTGCCACCGCCGAACTGCAGCACCGAATCGTCGCCGAAGATGCTGACCAGCGCCGGCATGTGCCAGACGTGGATACCACCGGAGGCCACCGGGAACACGCCCGGCATGGAGCCCCAATCCTGATCGAAGAAGATGCCGCGGCTGCGGTCTTCCTTGATGAAGGAATCGCGCATGATGTCGATCCAGCCCAGCGTGGCCTCGCGGTCGCCCTCGAGCTTGCCGACGACGGTGCCGGAATGCAGGTGATCACCGCCGGACAGCCTCAGGATCTTGGCCAGCACGCGGAAATGGATACCGTGGTGCGGGTTACGGTCCAGCACGGCATGCATGGCGCGATGGATATGCAGCAGCAGGCCGTTGTCGCGGCACCAGTTGGCCAGACCCGTGTTGGCGCAGAAGCCACCGGTGATGTAGTCGTGCATGATGATCGGGGCACCGATCTCCTTGGCGTACTCGGCACGCTTGTACATCTCTTCCGGCGTCGGAGCGGTAACGTTCAGGTAGTGACCCTTGCGCTCACCGGTCTCCCGCTCGGCCTTGTCGATGGCCTCCATGACGAAGTCGAAGCGCTGGCGCCAGCGCATGAACGGCTGGGAGTTGACGTTCTCGTCGTCCTTGGTGAAGTCCAGACCACCACGCAGGCACTCGTAGACGGCGCGGCCGTAGTTCTTTGCAGACAGGCCCAGCTTCGGCTTGATGGTGCAGCCCAGCAGCGGACGGCCGTACTTGTTCATGACATCGCGCTCGACCTGGATGCCGTGCGGCGGGCCACCACAGGTCTTGACGTAGGCGATGGGGAAGCGGACATCCTCCAGGCGCAGCGCACGCACGGCCTTGAAGCCGAACACGTTACCGACCAGGGAGGTGAACACGTTCACCACGGAGCCTTCCTCGAACAGGTCGATCGGATAGGCGATGAAGGCATAGAAGCAGGTGTCGTCACCCGGCACGTCCTCGATGGCATAGGCGCGGCCCTTGTAGTAATCCATATCGGTCAGCAGATCCGTCCACACCGTGGTCCAGGTACCGGTGGACGACTCGGCGGCCACGGCTGCGGCTGCTTCCTCGCGGTCCACGCCCGCTTGCGGGGTGATCTTGAAACAGGCCAGGATATCGGTATCCAGAGGCGTGTATTCGGGCATCCAGTAAGTCTGCCGGTATTCTTTGACACCGGCGTTGTATGTTTTAGCCATATCGACTCCTCTATACGTTTCATAGAACTTGTGCGAACCATAGGCCGGAAAATCATAAGGTAAATTCAGAATAACTGATTATTGCTATAAGATATGCTTATAGCATAGTCTATCCCTATGATAGAACTTCATATATAGACCCTGGAGAGCATCCATGTATATGACCTTCCGGCAGTTACACATATTCGAGACCGTAGCCGACCATATGAGCTTCTCCCGCGCCGCCCAGGAATTGCACCTGTCCCAGCCCGCCGCTTCGATGCAGATCAAGCAGCTGGAGGAGACCATCGGCCTGCCGCTGTTCGAGAAGCTGGGTAAGAAGATCTTCCTGACCGAGGCCGGGCAGGAGCTGTTGCGCTACGCGCGCGGCATCCGCCAGCAGGTGGAGGAGGCGGAACTGACCATGGAGGAGCTGAAAGGCCTGCAGCGCGGCACCCTGCACCTGACCATGGCCTCGACCGCCAACTACTTCGCACCGCAACTGATCGCCGCCTTCCTGCGCCAGCATCCGGGCATCAAGATCAAGCTGGACGTGACGAACCGCACCGGACTCTTGCAGGCGCTGGACGAGAACCGTACGGACATGGCCATCATGGGCCGCCCCCCCCAGGATCACGACCTGGTCGGCACCCCGTTCATGGACAACCCGCTGGTGATCATCGCCCCGCCAGCCCATCCGCTGGCCAAGCGCAAGCGCATCGACCTGGCGGAGCTTGCCGAGGAGCCCTTCATCGTGCGTGAGCAGGACTCCGGCACACGCATCGCTGCCGACCGCTTCTTCGCCGAACATGGCATCCAGATGATCGCCGGCATGGAGATGAGCCGCTCGGAAGCCATCAAGCAGGCGGTGATGGCCGAGCTGGGCCTGGGCATCGTCTCCCTGCACACGATCGAGATGGAACTGGCCCTGAAGCGACTGGTGGTACTGAAGGTCGAGGATTTCCCCATTCTGCGCCATTGGCACATCGTCTATCGCAAGGGAAAGCGCTTCGCGGCCGTGCCCAAGGCCTTCAAGGAATTCGTCAAGGCGCATGCGCAGGAGCTGACCCAGCCCCCGAGCCTGTAGCTCAGGCCGCCCCCGCATAGCGGCGGCTCAACGCCACCACGGCCGCCGGCAACACGAGCAGATTCAACACCGGTACCAGCATCATCAGCATCGCCGTGCCGCCGAAACCGAGATAGAACCAGGGCGTGTGCACCAGCTCCTGCCGCCGCCGGGCATAATCCCATTGCCGGCGCGAGGCGGGCACGTCCAACAGCTCGTAGTTCAGGAAATGGATACCGGCATAGCCCCAGATGATGGTCGCCGCCACCTGGCCGATGACCGGCACCAGCAGACATGCCAGCGCCACCGCCCCGAGGGCGAGCAGGGATAGCAGCGGACGCACCGTGCTGGCCAGGCTCTGCATGATCTGCGCCAACCAGGGGGAAGCGTTCGGCTCGGCAGCGTCCCCCGACAGCGCCTCCGTACGCGCTGCCAGCACATCCAGCCACGGGCTGGTCGCCACCGAACCGAGGGCGACAAAGCCGACCACGCCGCTGATCATCGCCAGCGCCAGCGCCAGCAGCCAGGCGACGATGCCGACGATCTGCCAGTACCAGGCCTCGCTTTGCGGCAGCCACAGATGCGCCAGGTGATCGGCAAGCCAGAACACACCCGCCCCCAGCGCCAGCACCAGCAGGACCAACAGCCCGAGCATGCGCCATAGCACCTGGCGCAATCCGGCATCCGCCAACAACAGACGCAGGCCGCCCAGCATCTGCAGCACGCCGCGGATCATGCGTCCATACCCAGGTCATGCAGAATGCGCCGGGCCGCGGCCAGATCGCCATCGTCCACCATTACGTGCACGTCCATGACACCCGGCAACGGCAACAGGGAACGCATGCCGGCGTGATCGGCAACATGACGGATATGCCGTTGTTCCAGCGCATCGCACAGGATTTGGAGGCTCACCGGGTCCGATAGCTTGGCCAGCAACTGCATCGTGGACAGGCTAGGCCCGACCACCAGCGGCGTCACGCCCGGATGATGGCGCTTGACAGCGCCAGGCCCGCATGAACGATTGATGGCCATGCCCCATAACCTCAGCCCGGAACATCTGACCCGCACCCTGAACGCCCTGGTACCCGCCGGCGCCGATGATGCCGATCTCTATCTGCAGCACGCGGTCAGCGAATCGCTGGCCTTGGAGGAGGGGCGCGTCAAGCATGTCTCCGCCTCCACGCAGCAGGGCATCGGCGCGCGCGTCGTCAAGGGCGAGGTGTCCGGGCACGCGTATACCGACAGGCTGGAGCTTCCGGCCCTGCTGGCGGCCGCGAAGGCAGCCCGCACCATCGCCGAGGACCAAAAGCACCGGAATCCGGTGGCGGTCTCCGAGGGGCGCGCCCCGAAGGCGCTGTATACGGGCATCAACCCGGCCGAGGACATGCCGCTGCTCGAGCGCAAGGCTCTGCTCGAACACGTCGATCGCTTCACCCGCGATCTCGATTCGCGCGTGGTGCAGGTCTTCGCGGGACTGGCCTGCAGTCATACCGAGATATGCATCGTGCGCATGGACGGGTGCCAGCTGCACGACGTGCGACCGCTGGTGCGCCTGAACGTGTCCGTGGTCGTCGAGCAGGACGGAAAGCGCGAATCGGCCAGCGCGGGCGGCGGCGGCCGATTCGGACTCTCCCGCCTGATCGACCTTCAGCAGGCCGAAGCGCTGGCACGCGAGGCCGTGCGCATCGCCCTGCTGAACCTGGAGGCGGTGCCGGCACCTGCCGGCCCCATGCCCGTCGTACTCGGCCCCGGCTGGCCCGGCATCCTGCTGCACGAGGCTATCGGCCACGGCCTGGAGGGGGATTTCAACCGCAAGGGCACGTCGGCCTTTTCCGGGCGCATCGGCGAGCGCGTTGCCGCCCAGGGCGTCACCGTCGTCGACGACGGAACCATTCCCGAGCGCCGCGGCTCGCTGACCATCGACGACGAGGGCACCCCCACCAGCCGCACGGTGCTGATCGAGGACGGCGTGCTCACCGGCTACCTGACAGACCGGCAGAATGCGCGCCTGATGGGCATGGATGCGACCGGCAACGGCCGGCGTGAGTCCTATGCACATGCGGTACTGCCGCGCATGACCAACACCTTCATGCTCGCAGGCCAGGCAGACCCCAAAGACATCATCGCTTCGCTGGATCGCGGCATCTATGCCGTCAATTTCGGCGGCGGCCAGGTCGACATCACTTCCGGACAGTTCGTGTTCACCACAAGCGAGGCCTACCTGGTCGAAGGCGGGCGCATCGTCGCCCCCGTCAAGGATGCGACCTTGATCGGCAATGGCCCTGAGGTGCTCAAGTATGTGTCGATGATCGGCAACGACCTGGCGCTGGACCCCGGCGTCGGCACCTGCGGCAAGGATGGGCAGAGCGTGCCCGTCGGCGTCGGTCTGCCGACCATCCGCATCGACCATATCACCGTCGGCGGGGCCCAGGCATGAAGATGCAGGATGTGGCCGAGAGGCTGGTCGAGATGGCGCGCCGGCTGGGGGCGACCGACGCCGATGCGCTGGCCATCGCCGATACCGGCGAGAGCATCAAGGTGCGCCAGGGAAAACCGGAGTCCGTCGAGCGCGAGGATGCGCGCGGTATCGGTCTGCGCGCCTTCGTCGATACCGCCGATGGCCTGGCCTTCGCCTCGGCATCCAGCGCCGATATTTCGGACGAAGGCCTGATGCGACTCGCCGAGCAGGCGGTGGCCATGGCCCGCATCTCCGCCGCCGACCCGGATGCCGTGCCCCCGTCCGGTTCCGACCATCCCGAAGCGGCAGAGCTGGCCGCCTGGAAGCGGCGCCACCACGATGCCGTTGCCCCCTGGAACGGCGAACAGGCCCTCGCCGCGGCGCTCGAAGCCGAGGCGGCAGCGCTGCAGGTATCCACCGAGATCAAAAACAGCGAGGGGGCGGAAGCCAGCTTCGGCCTGCTCACCGTCGCCTATGCCGCCGCCGACGGCTTCGCCGCAGAGTACAGCCGCGGCTCGCTGGGGCTGGCGCTGTCCGTCGTTGCTGGTACCGGCGCCGATATGCAGCGCGACTACGCCTACGACCAGGGGCGCCACCTCGATGCCCTGCGCCCGGCCGGTGAGATCGGCCGCGAGGCGGCGATGCGCGCCGTGCGCCGCCTGCACCCGGGGACACTGAAAAGCGGGCGCATGCCCGTCGTCTTCGAGCCCAGGTGCGCTGCCTCCCTGCTCGGACATCTGGCGGGTGCGGCCAACGGCCGCGCCGTGCTGCAGCAGCGCTCCTTCCTGGCCGACAAGATCGGCCAGGCCATCTTCCCGGACTTCGTGCGCATCACCGACGATCCCGACCATGCCAAGGGCACGGGTAATCGCCTGTTCGACGGCGAGGGCACGCGCTGTGCACCCCTCCCCCTCGTCGAGGATGGGCGCCTGCAGGGTTTTCTGAACGACCGATACGCCGCCCGCAGGCTCGGCACCACCTCGACCGGCCATGCCCGGCGCGGCCTGACCGGGGATCTCGGCATCGGTCCGTCCAACCTGATCATGGCCCCCGGCAAGGATAGCCTCGAGACGCTGCTGCACGGGATCGGCGATGGGGTGCTTGTCACCGAGCTGATGGGCTTCGGCGTCAATGCCGTCACCGGCGATTACTCACGTGGTGCCTCCGGCTTCCTGATCGAGAATGGAAGCATCAGCGGCCCGGTTTCGGGCCTCACCATCGCTGGCAACCTTGTCGACATGTATACGGGCATCATCGGGCTGGGCGACGATCTGACCTGGTTCGGATCCAAGGCAGTGCCGAGCATCGCCATCACCGGCATGACCGTGGCCTGCCAGTAAACTTCAGGAGCAACAATGAGAACCTACGACGTCTATGGCATCGGCAATGCCATCACCGACCTGCAGCTGCGCACCGACGATGCCTTCCTGTCCCAGATCGGCGTGGACAAGGGCATCATGACACTGGTGGACGAGGCCCGGCAATCCGAGGTGCTGCAGGCGCTGGATGGGCAGGCGGTCCACCGCTGCTCGGGCGGCTCGGCCTGCAACACCATCGTCGGCATTGCCGATTTCGGTGGCCGCGCCGCCTATGCCTGCAAGGTCGGCGCCGACGCCATCGGCCATCGCTATATCGCGGAGCTGCATGAGCTCGGCATCGACGTCGAGGTACCGCAGGCCCCGGGGCAATCCGGCACCTGCGTCGTGCTGATCACCCCCGATGCCCAGCGCACCATGCTCACGCATCTCGGCATCTCATCCGAGCTATCGGAGGGGGATATTGTCGAGGCGGAGATCGCCAAGGCCCGGTACATCTATGTCGAGGGCTATCTGTTCGCCGGCGACAACACGCGCGCGGCGGCGCTCAAGGCCATCGACCTGGCGAAGAAAAACGGCGTCAAGGTGGCACTGACCGTATCCGATCCCTTCCTGATCCAGCTGTGCCGGGACACCTTCTGGGAATTGATCAAGGGTCCGGTGGACCTGCTGTTCTGCAATCATGAGGAGGCCAAGGCCCTGACCGGCGAGGACGATGCCATCGCCTGTGCCAAAGCCATCCACGCACATGCCGCCAATGTGGCGCTGACACTCGGTAAGCATGGCTCGCTATTGATGCACGACGGCGAACTCACCCCGATCGAGGGCGTGAGCGTCGAGGCGGTGGACACCACCGGTGCCGGCGATATGTATGCCGCCGGCGTACTCTACGGCATCAACAACGGCCTGACATGGCGAGAGGCCGGCCATCTGGGCAGCCATGCCGCCGCCCGCATCGTCTCCCAACTCGGCGCCCGCCTGGGGCAGCGCTTCACACCCGAAGAAATCCAGGCCCTGCTGGCCTAGGCTCTGGCCCCTAAAAGCACAAGGGAGGAGGCATCCCTGCCTCCTCCCTTGCATCCGGGCAAGCCCGGCTCTTCGGCCCATCGGGGGATCATCACGAGCCGTGGTTCATCCCTGTATCCGGTTCGTCATCCCCGGCGCCAACACCCTCAACCCTAGCCACGCGCCAATGGACCGATCCTGCGTAGTGGCCCGTATTCCGGCAGACCCGACGCTTCACCTTGCGCCGCGATCATGACCGGGCATCGAGCCACCCACCAAGGGTCAACACCTTCCAAGGGCCATACACCGGGTCTGTTTCGAATGTGCCTTATCCCCGGCCGTGGGCGCCATGGCCGGAATCCGGTCCTCACGCCCCTGTGCCGGGGAAATGAGCTGTGAGCCAACGGCCCTTTCCAGGGAACTCGTCTGCCCCCGTTCCTGGGCATTGGCCACCTGGGCCGCCGCCGTCATCGACATCAATGCAAGTACCGCGATCAAGACGTGCGTTCGTTTCATAGGTCACTCCTTTGACGAAATTACGCATCAGTCCTCCCTCCGGTGTGGCGAGCATAGCACAGACATTTACCCGTCCAGGACGGCCGCGAGGGGGAAAAATCACGAGTGCCGGTGCAGCTATTTCTCCAACCCGCCGCCTATGCATCCGGTGATGCGCCGGCCTGATAAGCACAGGGGAGGGGGCATCCCCTCCCCCTCCCCTGCATCTGGGCAGGATCAGCGGTTCGGTCCGCCTGGACCCATACCACCGCTCATGTCGTTTGCTGGAACATGGCCGGGAACGGGATATTCCTATCCCTCAATTCCGGGAGGATGCACCCATCATCGGCATCGCACCCAGGCGCTGCTCGCGCCATTCGGCCGGAATCATCGTCTGGTCGGCCTGGGCCTGGACCTGCCGGTCCGAGACTGCCGCCGTCGGTGCCTCATCCAGGCGCTGCTCGCGCCATTCGGCCGGGTTCACCCCCTGATCGGCCTGTGCCTGGGCCTGAGCCATTTGGTCCCCGACACCGGCCATCGGCACATCCAGACGATGCTCGCGCCATTCGGCCGGAACCGTCTCCTGCTGGGCGATCAGTTCCCGCGTCGGAACCCCCTGTTCCTCGGCGACGGCCGCCTGGGCCATCGTCAACGCGGACACGAAGGCCGTTGCTGCGATCAATACATGTGCTTGCTTCATGGGTCACTCCTTTGACGTAATCACGCACCGGGATGCGGTGCGGTGGGAGCATAGCACCCCGATTGGCCGCTCCTGGCGATGGATAGGGGGAATAATCACGAATGTCGGGGCAGCTATTTCTCCGCCCCGACCGAACCGAATGCGACACGCCGGATGATAAGCACAAGGGAGGGGGCATCCCCTCCCCCTCCCCTGCCTCTGGGCAGGATCAGCGGTTCCGCCCGCCGCCCATGCCGCCACCTTGTCCCATGCCACCACCCATGCCCTGACCGGACCCGCGCGGCATCGGCTGGTCGGGAAGCGTCTTACCCTTCTCCTCGGCGCGCTTCTTCATCTTTTCATGATGCTCGCGCCGGTAGGTCTCGCGCTCCTCCTTGGTCTTGGTGCGCATCTCGCGCCGGTGCTCGCGTCGTTTTTCTGGACTCATCATTTGCGAGCCGGTGGTCATCTCCTGCTTCGTGGTCCTTTCATGCGTCCTTTCTTTTTCCTGGTCCTGCTTCTGAATCCCCTGATCCTCGGCGACGGCCAGCCGGGCTGCCGTCGGAACCGACGCCAATGCCAATACTGCGATTAACACATGCATGCGTTTCATGGGTGCTCCTATGACATAATCCACAAACCGCCGGTACGCCGGCGTAACATGAGCATAGCAGAGCCGGCCGCCCATCCAGAACGATTCACGGGCTCCGTCGCAGCCATTTCTCCGTCTCAACCACCACGTAAACGGCGAGGCCCGAAGCCAACGTCAGCAGCCACGATATCGTGGAGATCGGGGCACTGCCGAAGGCGCGGTTCATCCAGGGGGTGTTCGTAAACGCCAACTGCAACAGCACCATCATCGCCCCCCCGAGCAGTAGCCAGCGGTTGCTGAAAAAACCGATGCGGGACATCGCATCGCGCAGCGAGCGGCAATTGAACAGGTAGAAAAGCTCGCCGAACACCAAGGCATTGACCGCCCCGGTGCGCGCCGCCGCCTCGCCCGCCCCATGCGCCATGCCCCAGGCATACAGGCCATAGGCGCCGGCAAACAGCAACACGCCCACGAGCCCGATGCGCCCGACCAGTGCCCGCGTCAGGATCGGGCTGGCGGGGTTCCGCGGCGGCCTTTCCATGATGCGGCCCTCCTTCGGCTCGAAGGCCAGCATCAGGCCGAGGCACACCGTCGTCGTCATATTGATCCACAGGATCTGCACCGGTAGCACGGGCAGTCTCAGACCGAGCAGGATGGCGACCAGGATCATCAACGCCTCTCCGAGATTGGTCGGCATCACCCAGGTGATGAACTTGATCAGATTATCGTAGACGGTGCGCCCCTCTTCCACGGCCGCCTCGATGGAGGCGAAATTGTCGTCGGCCAGCACCATATCGGCTGCCTCCTTGGCGACCTCCGTGCCACCGACCCCCATGGCAATGCCGATGTCCGCGCGGCGCAACGCCGGCGCATCGTTGACCCCGTCGCCGGTCATGGCTACCACATGCCCCACCGCCTGCAGGGCCTCGACCAGCCTCAGCTTCTGATCCGGCGTCACGCGCGCAAACACCGCCGTGCGCTCAACCATGGCCATCAGCTCCCGATCGGACAGGGCGGCGAGCTCGCGGCCGGTCAACACATCGTCGCTGCCGGGCTCAATGAGTTCCATGGCACGCGCCACCGCCGTCGCCGTCACGGCATGGTCGCCGGTGATCATCTTCACGCGGATGCCGGCCGAGCGACAGGTGCGCACCGCCTCCACCGCCTCCGGGCGCGGCGGGTCCATCATGCCCTGCAGGCCGAGCAGGGTCAGGCCCGAGGCCACATCCGCATGGTTGAGGGCGTGCACATCGGCCGGCATGTCCGCGAAGGCGAAGGCCAGCACGCGCAGGCCCTCGGACGCCATGGCATCCACCCGCCGATGCCAGATTTCGCCTTCCACGGCGGCGCGGCCATTCTCGTCCAGGGCATCGGTGCAGCGGGCCAGGATGGCCTCCGCCGATCCCTTGATGTAAATGCGCCGCGTCCCGTCGGAAGCACGGACATGCAGCGTCGCCATGTACTGGTGCTGCGATTCGAAGGCGAGCAGGTCGAGGCGCGGCCACTCGGCGCGCAGGGATTCGGGATCCAGCCCAGCCTTGTGCGCGGCGGTGGTCAGCGCCGCCTCGGTTGGATCGCCCTCCATGCGCCATTGCCCGTCGACCTGGTGCAGCCGGGCATCGTTGCACAGCACCCCCGCCTCCAGGCAAGCGCGCAGCACCGCATGCTGCCGGGCGTCGAAATCGGCTCCCTCCCGGTCATCCGCATGGTGGAATCGTCCGTTCGGCGCATAGCCGATGCCCGAGACCCGGTACTGGCGACCGCCAGCCCACACCTGCTGCACCGTCATCGCATTTTGCGTCAGGGTGCCGGTCTTGTCGGAACAGATGACCGTCGTGCTGCCCAGCGTCTCCACCGCCGGCAGGTGGCGGATGATGGCGTGCGCCCGGGCCATGCGGCCGACACCGATGGCCAGCGTGATCGTCAGCACCGCCGGCAGGCCCTCCGGGATGGCCGACACGGCCAGCGCCACCGCCGCCATAAACATCTCGAACCAGGATTCCCCGTGCAGGAGGCCGATGACAAAGGTCAGTGCCGCAAGAACCAGGATGGCATACAGCAACGCACGGCTGAAACGGGCCAATCGGCGCGTCAGCGGCGTGGCCAGCACCTCGGTGCTGGCGATCAGGGCACTGATACGGCCGATCTCGGTGTCGTCGCCCGTAGCCACCACCACCCCCCGGCCGGTACCATAGCTGACAAGCGTGGAGCCATAGGTCATGTTCAGGCGATCGGGCAACAGCACCTCGGACGCCAGCTCCCCGGCCTGCTTCTCTACCGCCAGCGACTCGCCGGTCAGCGCCGATTCGTCGATGCGCAGTGAACGCACATCGAGCAGGCGCAAATCGGCCGGCACCTTGTCGCCCGACTGCAACAACACGATATCGCCGGGGACCAGCTCTTCGGCGGCGATGACATGCCGAATGCCGCCGCGCAGCACCGTGGCCTGGCTGGTCATGGCGAGCCTGAGCGCTTCGATCGCCCGTAGCGCCCGCGATTCCTGCATGGCACCGATGATGGCGTTGATGACGACGACACCGACGATGACGCTGGTATCGACCCAATGCTGCAGCCCCGCCGTCACCAGGCCGGCGAGCAACAGGATGTACACCAGGGGCTGGTTGAACTGCTGCAGGAGGATCGACAGCACGCTGTGTTGTTTGGCGAGGCTCAAGCGGTTCGGCCCGAAAGCAGCCTGCCGGTCGGCGATCTCCAGACTGTCCAGGCCGGCGGCGGCATCGCTGGCCAGCAGGTCGAGGACCTCCGGGACGGGCAGGTGATGCCAGTGTTCGTTCATCTGTGCGCGCATGCCGAACTCCCCCTATGCGAATGCCGCAGCACCCGGCCGATGTCTACGTTCTAGCACATGTGTGCGCCAACGCGGGACTTGCCATGACCGCGGCAACGCGGTGGAATGACCCTACTGGCCTCGCCCGGAAGGCGATCAAACCGGACTCGGCGATGAATCATCGGCGATGGACAGGAGGTTGGGTTGAAATCTTCGACCTTGTTCAAGATTGGTTTTATCGGCTCGGGGATATCCGTCATTTTCGTGCTGGTACCCATCGTGGTAGCCGTGTTCGGCAACCCGGAGATCAGCACCCGCGTCGCCGCCGTTGTGAATGAGAAGCTGCTAACGATGGTTCTGATCTGCTTCAGTGCCATCATCTTCCACGCTGTCAGGAAGAAACGGGAGGAGTCCATCCTTGCCTATATCGAAAAACAGGGCGAGGAGAAGCACTGACGCGTGCCCCGCTTATGCGGCCGGCATTTCCGAGCGAGGTACGGATATCCTCCGACGGCCTAAGGCCGAGCATCACGAACACAGTGGCCGCGATCTATCTCGGGCACATACATGCGCCAACGCGGGGGCTTGCCATGACCCCAGTAAAGCGGTGAAATCACCCTGATGGTCGAACAGCCACGGATTCGCCGATGATGCAACATTCATCGGCGACGGACAGGAGCTTGGATTGAAATCTTCGACATTATTCAAAATCGGATTCGTCGGCATGGGCCTCGCCATTGTAGCCGCCATAAGCCCTGTCTTGCTAGCCGTGCTTGGTTACTCGGCAGTCAGTGTGAATGTGGGAGACATCCTTGACGAGAAAACGCTTGGTCTGATCCTGATCATCTTCACCGGTGTCATCCTGCGCGGCATCTCGAAGAAGCGGGAAGAATCCATGCTTGAGTACATCAGCAAGCAGGCCAACGAGAAGTCCTAAAAACCGGTTGCGCATTACACGTCCGTCGCTTCGAATAGGGAAGGATTGATATCCTTCGGCGGCGCCATCCCCAGCATCACGAACAGCGTCGCCGCGATATGGGAAAGCCCCGGCTCCCGCTCGGGATCGCTGCCGCCGCTGGGCTGGCGCAGGGCATAGGGCCGATTCTCATCCGCGTCGAACAGGATGCAGGGCACGGGATTCAGCGAATGCTTGGTGGAGGGCTCCTCACCATGCTTGGTCGCCACCTCCATGACCTCGGCATTGCCATGGTCGGCGGTGATGATGGCGCTGCCGCCCGCCGCCTGCAGCGCCTCGACGATGCGCCCGACGGCGGCATCCACGGCCTCGACCGCCTGCACCGCCGGCTCCATGCGTCCGCAGTGACCGACCATGTCGGCATTGGCCAGGTTGATTAGCCCGAAGCCATAGTGGCCGCTGGCGATCAGTTCCACCGCCTTGTCGGCGATCTTGTCGGCCTGCATGCGCGGGCGATCGGCAAAGTCCACGCCCTTATCGGACGGGATCAGGATGTAGTCCTCCATGCTGGCATCCAGCGGCTCGCGATACCCCCCGTTGAAGAAGAAGGTCACATGCGGGAATTTCTGGGTTTCGGTCAGGCGGAACTGGCGGATGCCCAGTTCCAGGATGCGCTTGCCGAACGGGGCCGCGACCTTCGTCGGCCCCATCAACTGCAGCTTCGGCAGGTTGCGATCCTCGTCGTAGACCATCATGCCGGCATAGCAAAGCTCGGGACGGCGGCCGCGATCGAAGCCATCGAAATCGTCCAGGCAGAAGGCCTCGCTGATCTCGACGGCACGGTCGCCGCGGAAGTTGACGTTGATGACGGCATCGCCGTCCTGCATCGCCCCCACAGCCTGCCCTTCCTCGTCGACGATGACGAAGCCCGGGATGTCCTGATCGACGAGACCAGGCGTGGCGGCGCGGAAATGATCGATGGCGGCCTGCATGCTGGTAAAGCGGCGATCGCCGTTACCGTGCACATGCAGCTCCCAACCCTCCTGCACCTTGTCCCAGTTGTTGTCGCGATCCATGGTGACGGCCTCGCGCCCGCCGCCGGAGGCGAAGCGGTAATCCCGCCCCTGCTTGGCATTGACGGCAGCGAAGGCCTCTTCCAGCCGCGCCACATAGATCTGCGCCGACTGGATGCCGACATCGCGGCCGTCCAGCAGGGCGTGCATGCGCAGCCGGGCGATGCCCACATGGTCCGCATGCGCAATCAGCGCCAGGATATGGTCGATATGGGAATGCACATTGCCGTCGGAGAGCAGGCCGAGCAGATGCAGGGTGCCACCGCTCTCCAGGCAGTGGTCGGTCACGGTGCAGAGCGCATCGGAGCGGAAGAAGGAGCCGTCGGCGATGGCCTTGCCGATGCGGGTCGGTCCCTGGTCGAGAATCAGGCCCGCCCCCATGGTCAGGTGTCCGACCTCCGAGCCGCCGAGATCGGTGGGCGAAGCCAGCCCGACATAGGGGCCATGTGTCAACAGACGGGTATGCGCGTATTCGCGCCACAGGCGGTCGAATTCGGAGTCTTTGCCCGGGCAATGGCATCCTCCGGTCCACCGGAGCCCATACCCCAGCCATCCATGACGATGAGCAGTACCGGGCGGCGGTCGTGAAAATGGGCTTGTAAGCGATCCATGGCCATCATGTGCACCGAATCCTCCGTTCGGCCCGCATCCTAGCCGAAACGCCGCCAGGGTACACCGCCGACATCAACGCAGGGGATCAGTGCGGCACGAAGGTGAAGGCGTCGGCGTGAATCTCCTGCATGGCTGCCCCGGCGAGAAAGATTTTGCTCTGCAACCGGCTTACGATCTCCGGATCCCCGCACAGGTAGACGCGCCAGCCTGCGAGATTGGGCAGGGCCTGCATGACGACATCGTCGATGGCACCGATCGCACCGCCGGCCGGAGCCTCGCCGTGCAGCACGCAGGGGGTGTAGTGCACGTTCCCATGGGCAGATGCCAACTCCTGCAAGGCATCGACCATGTACAGGCCGTCGCGATGCAGGCTGCCGTGGAACAGGTGCATGCCGCCGATATGCCCATGCCCGATGGCATCGCGCAGGATGCCGTACAGCGGCGCCAGCCCCGTACCCGTACCGATCAGCAGCAACGGCTGCTCGGGCTTGCCCGGCACATAGAAGCAATCTCCGGCCGGGCCATGGAATTCGATATCGTCGTCCAGGCGCAGCTGTTCGTGCACCCAGGAGCTCAACTTGCCATTGGGCACATGCCGGATGTGCAGTTCCAGCTCCTCGTCGCCGGGCAGGCTGGCCAGCGAATAGCTGCGCACAGCATCCTGATGCATCAGGTTGATGAATTGCCCGGCCTGGAAGTCCACGGGTCTGCTCGGCCGCAAGCGCAAGCGCATGACATTGGCATTCATGCGCTCCAGAGCGGAAACGGTGGCCCGGTGGCGCAGGCCCTCGACATTGGCCTGGCGGATCTCGATATCGTCCTCAGGCTGGCAGACGCAGGCCAGGAAGTAGCCCTGCAGCTTCAGCGTGTCCTTCAGGCCCTGCTGCGCGGCCTCGGGAACGGAGCCGGACACCGCGTGCATCATGCAGGTCTGGCAGACCCCGCTCTGGCAGGAGGAGGGAAGGAGCACGCCATGCCGGGTCAGGCTATCCAGTACCGACTCCCCAGGCGTGCAGGCATAGGTTCGTCCTTCATAGACAATCGATGGCATGGCGGCCCCCTTCTCCGTCTGTCAGCGGTCCAGCACGTCGTTGCGCGTGGTCTCTGCGAGGTTGATAACCTCCGTGATACCTGCCTCTCCGACGCCGAGCTCGGCCAGGGTGGAACGCAGATGTGCCAGCACATGGTCGAAATGGGTACCATCGAGCCCCATCTTGACCAGATGCCGATGCCCCTCGCGCATGTCCTTGCCCGTGTAGCTATTCGGCCCGCCGAACACCATGGTCAGGAAGGCCTTCTGCTTGGCGGACTGCCTGGCCATGTCCACGCCCTCGAAAAAGCGCTTGATATAGGCGTCGGCCAGCACGCGGCGATAGAAGATATCCACCGCGGCATCAACGGCCCCCTGCCCGCCGAGGCGATCGTACAGGGATGCCGGGGCAGTGGCCGGAGCAGCGCCCTTGCCGGCATTTTCCCTGACCCACTTAGAACCGGCGCTGAACACGCCGGCGACGATGGCAACAAGGGCGATCAGAAGAACGATATCCAATACTTCCATGGCGCGCCTCCTTAGCGGTCCAGAACGTCGTTGCGCGTGGACTCCGCCACGTCGATAACCGTCTTGATCAGCTCGGGGCCAACGCCGAGCTCGGCCAGGGTGGAACGCAGATGTGCCAGGACATGGTCGAAATGCGCGTCGTTCAGGCCCATTTCGTGCACCATGCGCTTGTGGCCCTCGCGCATATCCTTGCCCGTGTAGTTGTTCGGACCACCCGTCACCATGATCAGGAAGGCCTTCTGCTTGGCGGCCTGCCTAGACATGTCCACGCCCTCGAAAAAGCGCTTGATATAGGCATCGGCCAGCACGCGACGGTAAAAGATATCCACCGCGGCGTTGATGGCGGCATCACCGCCCAGTTGCTCATAAACAGTACTCATGGAAATCCTCCTCGGGTGTTTGCACGCAGCAGTTATAAGCTGCATTTGAAATGCAACATTAGGCAGCGTAGACAAAGATGTCAACTAGATATATGTTATAAGCATGCAATTGACGCTCTATACGGATTATTCGCTGCGCGTGCTGGTATATCTGGGGATGCGGCCGGAGCACCAAGCCACGATCAGCGAGATTTCGGAGGCCTATGGCATCTCCCGAAACCATCTGGTCAAGGTCGTGCACAATCTCGGTCAGACCGGCTATGTGCATACCACGCGCGGGAAATCCGGGGGCATCCGGCTGGGCATGCCGGTGCACGAGATCGTCATCGGACAGGTGGTGCGCAAGACCGAACCGCATATGGATCTGCTCGAATGCTTCGACCAGGAGAACAATACCTGCCCGATTTCGGCCGCCTGCGCCCTGAAGCGGGCGCTCTACCAGGCCAGGCGGGCCTTCATGGAGGTACTGGACAGCTACACGCTGTCCGATGTGCTCGACAACCGCCAGCAACTCGCCAAGATACTGACGCCGCCGGGACTGACCCCTTAGGGCCGCGGCCTAGTCCCTACCGACCGGCGCCGATGCGCCCGAACTGATTCGCATAAAATACCGGCGCCTCGGGCTGGCGGCGCCTGAGCAGGGCCCGGATTCGCCGCATAGCCCGGTCGTCCAGCGGCGGCGGACGCTCTCCGGCGGCGTAGCGGCCCCGCTCGAGGCTCACAAGCCATGCACCGATCGCATCCCCCTGCAGCTCGGGAACCATCTCCAGCAGGCCCAGGGGGGAAAGACGCGCCGGCAGGCCGAGCATGGCCCTCAGCCGTACGAACTGCTCCGAGGCATCCTGGGCGGCCAGCACCCGTCTGAAGGAGGCGCGCCTTTCCTTTCCGCGCCGCATCCAGGTACGGATTCTGCGCCACGGCGATAGCCATAGCGCCAGGGTCAGCAGCCACAGCACCGTTGCCATGGCAGCGATCCATTTCCACCAAAGCGAGGTATTGGGAAGCAGCTGCGTGCTGTAACCCGACCGGGATGGATCGGCCTGGAACACGACATGGGCCTCGCTCTGCGGCGCCGGAGAAACCTTCAGGTTGATCGCCGCCGCCGCCACCTTCTCGATACGCCCAAGCCGGGGATCGAAATACGATATGGCGATCGCTGGCAGCGACAGATCGCCGGGTTTCTGCGGCAGCATCACCTCCCGCCATACCGCCTTGGCCACCATGCCGCCGGGCTTCTTGTCCAGGGTGATTTCGGGGGTTTCGGCATAGACCTTGAAGGAGCCGTCGAGCCTCATCTGCGACTTCAGGTCCGGCATCTCCTCGCCCGATATGCCCAGGCCCCGGATCGTCACGGTCCAGGTCAGCGGTTCGCCAGCGACGGCCTGCGCCTCGGTAATGCCCGAATGCAGCCTGACCACGCCGACGGGCAGGCTGGCAGCCGCAGGCGGCAAGGCACGGACCCGAAGCGCTTGCGGCGGTCCCTGGGCAACCTTGGTGCGGAAGATCTGCTTGTCATCCCCGATGCTGGCCTGACCGGCTGCCATGCGAAAGCCCTTGACGCTTTCCTGCAGGCTCGCCTTCATCGTCGGCCCTTCGATGCGGAGACTCCCGGCCTGCCTGGGAAAGAGCAGGTAGACATACTGTGCGGTATGCACCCGGCGCCCGGCAATGATCTGTTCGCCGGGCGTGTTTTCCTCCACCGTCTGCACCTGGAAGCCCCCGAAATCGGGACTGGTGACATGGGGCGAAACCATCGGGTTCGTACTGTATACCGTGAATCGGTAGACCACCTGCTGGCGCTGCCAGACGGCATGCCTGTCCACATGCGTCTCGATCCATAGGCGGGCATCGTCGATATTGCCGGATTGATTGCGCACGCTCACCGTGAAAGCCCGGCTTTTCAGCGTCTTCCCCTGGAAGGTTGCCGTGAGGGCGGGAACGGACAACACGCCGGTATGCTTGGGGCCGAGCTGAAAGCGCTTTTCCCGCCAGGCACCGGCCACATGGCCGCTACCCTTGGGGGTGACATAGAAGTCCTTGTCCAGGGGACGGGTATCCAGCCGGAAGTTCGCATCGCTCCCCGTCATGCGCACGGATAGCACGATCATCTCGTTCTTGCCGATGGTGTCGTGATCCACGGTGGCCACGAGTTCGGCGCCCTGTGCACATACGGGAATCATCAGCAGCAACCATGCGAACAGCCATTTCCTCACCAAGGCTTCCCTCCGTCTGCAGAAGATTCGCGCCCCTTCTCGGCCAGGCGATGGCGCAGAAACACGCTGACGCCTTCTTCGACCAGACGCAACTGCTGCACGGCCTCTCGCCGGCTCATGCCCTGGCCGGTTGCCGGCTCCCGACCCTGATGGCCATCGCCGGCGGACGAGGCATGGCCTGCATTCCCCGGCGAGTGCGGCGATGACGCATGGCGTGCGGTCTGCGGCGATGCGCCACCCGCTCCGGCATCTCCGTGCTTGGGCTCACCGGCCTTCTGCCTGCCTGCTCCCGGGGAGGCCGATGCCTGGTGAGACCGGCCGGGCCTAGGCAGCGGCAAGGACGCGTGCTGTTGCGGCGGGGAAGGGGATGCGGCCTGGTTTCCGCCCTTCTTCGCCTTATGCCTGCCGCTGCCGGGAAGGCCGGCCGGCGGCGGTTGTGCGTTCCTCTCCCTGGCGCCGAGCAGGCGGTCCACGATCTTCAGATTGCGCTGTGCCTTGGCATGGCCGGGTTCGAGGCCCAGCGCCTTCAGCCAGGCATCACGCGCCGAGGCCAGCTCGCCCTGGGCATAGAGGGCATTGCCCAGGTTGTACCAGACGCTGGCCATGAAATGCGGGCGCTGCTTCACCGGCATCTCCAACTGATCCGAGAAGCCGGTCTTGTGCGGGGCCAGGGCCAGGGCAGCCCGAAAGGCCTGTTCGGCCTCGCTTATCCGCCCCAGGTGTATCAGCGCCGTCCCCTTGCCGTACAAGCCCTCGGCGCTGTGATCCCAGTATTGCAATGCCTGGCCATCGTGCCCCTGGCGGGAAAGGCGATAGGCGATCTCATTGTCACGCACGAACCAGCCGGCCTGGGCCTGAGCGGGCCAGGCCAGCATCAGGGCCATGGCACCGGCATAGAGCATGCGGGAGGGGGACATCAGGCCAGCCATTGCGTGAACCGCCTTCGCCACCAGACGCCCCAAATCAGCATGGCGGGAAACAGCGCCCAGCCGTACTCCTCCCGCCAACGCCCGCGCTCCTTCGCCTCGGTGCGCGTCCGCTTCACCATGCGCTCGATACCATGATCATAAAGCGCCTGCCAATCGGCATCATCCCAGGTCATGCGGGCGTATACCCCACCCGCGGCCTGGGCCAGGGCCTTCAGATGATTCTCATGTAGGCGGCTGAGCACGGCACGGCCGCGCGCATCATGCACAAACCTTCCGTTCCCGGTCGGGATCAGGCCACCATCGGGGGTGCCCACGCCGAGGATGAACATGGGGATACCCGCACGCCTCAGTCCGGCTGCCGCCGCCAGCGCCTTTGCATGGTCATGATCCCCGCCGTCGCTCATCAGCACCACGGCCCTGCCCCGGCCCCTGGCCGATTGCAAGGCCTGGCCTGCTTGCTTGAGGCCCGCCGCCATGTTGCTGCCCTGATCCGAAGCCATGTCGGGGGTGACCTGATCGGCGAAGCGCGCCACCGCGCTGTAATCCGAGGTCAGCGGCACAATGGTGAAGGCCCGTCCGGCGAACACCACCAGGGCCACCCGGTCCCCGTGCAGCCTGGCAAGCAGGTCCCTGAGTTCCTCCTTGGCCCGCGTCAGGCGACCCGGCATCACATCCCGGGTATCCATGGAGCGGGAAATATCCATGACCACCGCGATATCGGCGCCCTCCCGGAACACCGTCTGCTTTTCGTGCAACCAGCGAGGCCCGGCCAGGGCGACGATAAGCAGGCCCATGGCGAGCCAGGGTGCCGGCCCTACCCCCGTCGGCGGGCGGCCGGCCGGATTCCCACCGCGTACCACCAGCGGCCAGAAACGGGGCTCGGCATACTGATCGAGGCGTCGGGCAGCCCTGCGCGACGGCCCCGTGCGGTACCGCCACCAGGCGGCGGCCGCAGCCACTATCGGCAGCAGGTAGAGCCAGGCCGGCTGCCGCCAGTTGAACTGTTCGATGGCCAGATAGACCCATTGCGTCACGGCGTCCATTACGGTAGTGCCGCCAGGCCGCGGCTGCGGACCACCGCGATCACCAGCACCAGCAATCCGGCGAGGATGAATCCCGGATAAAGCTCGACGGACTCGAAATAGGAGGTGTGCTGGTCTTTGACCCGCTCCAGGCGATTGATTTCATCGGCCACGCGGGCCAGGGCCGTCGAATCCGTCGCCCGGAAATACTCTCCCCCGGTGATGGCGGCGATATGCTTCAGGCCGGCCCCGTCCAGATCCGTCGCCTGACTGGCGCTGCCGTTCGAACCGACGCCGACGGTATAGATGCGGATGCCCAAGGCGCGTGCGAGCTCGGCCGCATGCTCGGGGGGTATGACGCCGGTATTGCTGCGCCCGTCGGTCAGCAGGATGATGACCTGCCCGCCTCCGGCGCGGCGCACCTCGGCCGCATGCTCCAGGTGCTTGACCGCCAGGGCGATGCCGTCGCCGATCGCCGTGCGATCGCCGACCAGCCCGACCTTGGCCTTGTCCAACAGCTTCCTGACCAGGACATGATCGTAGGTCAGCGGCGTCTGCACATAGGCCTGCTCACCGAACAACACCAAGCCGATGCGATCGGTGGCCCGCTCCTCGATGAATGGCGACAGCACCTGCTTGACGGCCCTCAGACGGCTGATATCGCCGCTGGGACCGGAATAGTCATTGATCACCATGCTGCCGGACAGGTCGACGAGCAGCATGATGTCCCGGCCGTACCGGCTGACGGAGATCTCCCCATTGACCCATTGCGGCTCGGCCATGGCCACGCTCCACAGCACCCAGGACAAGGCCATCAGTGCCATCAGCAACCGCGGGCTCGTCACCATGCCGGCAGCGAAGGACTGCTTCAGCCACGGGGCCGCCGGATGCACCAGCATGCGCATCGCCCCACGGCGCCGGCGGGACCCGGTCCACAGCAGCCCGGGAAGCAACAGGAGCGCCAGCAGGGCCCATGGATGCTGGAAGTGCATATGCGTGATCCTGACCAATGTCTCCATCACAGATGCATCCGCACGCCGTCCTGATCCGGCAGGCACTCGATCCAGTAGCGCGCCGTCGCCATCCATTGCCGCTGTCGGCCATCGCCCTCGGCCGCCTCCGGCCGGTAGCGATCCTCAAGCTCCGCCCAGAAGGCGTCCCACTCCCCGCGATCGATACCGAGATCGTCACGGGGCATGAACGGGCGCCAGCCACCGGTGCCATGCACATCGATCAGCGCCGCCCTGAGAATCTCATTCAGGCGATAGGCCGCCTCGCGCTCGTCGAGTGCCGGACGGCGCTCCAACTCGTCCAGGGCCGCCAGGGCAAAGTTCCGGATGTCCGGCGGCCTCACCCGACGACGGCGCCACGCCAGGCGCAACAACAGCGACCCCAGGCCCCAGATCAGCGCCAGCAACAGCAATGCCCCCAGGACCCACCAGCCCGGAGGAAGCGGCCACCAGCCCGGGGCCAGCGGCGCATCGGGCGGGGCGATGGCGGGCAGGATAGCGGCCGCGATCATGCGCCCAGCAGCGTCGCCATCGGGGCGATGCAGGCCGCGGCATCGTCCGTCGTGGACACGGACCAGAACGGCGCCCGCGCCAGCGTCAGCCGGCGCGCGAGCGCATGACGATGTTCCTCCCAACGTTCGGCATAGGCCTCTCGGCCGCGGCGGCGGCCGGTGTCGATCAGGAACGCCTCATCGGTGCCTGCCCCTGCCATGCGGGCAAGACCGATATCCGGCATTGTGCATTCGCGCGGATCAAAGATCTGCACGGCCGCCAGGTGGTGGCGGGATGCCCCCTGCTTGAGCCCCTGCCAGTCCCCATCCTGCCAGCCCAGAAAATCCGAAATCATCACCACCGTACGCCCCCGCGGCATGGTGGCCAGACGGCTCCCCCAGGACACGGCGCGACCGGCACCGGCATGGCCGCGGGACAGGAAGTTCAGCATCCGCCACATGGCATTCCGTGGTGAACAGGGGGGGATTTCGATGCCGCCGAGATCGCCGGGAAGCAGTACGCATACGCGATCCCGCCGGCGTTGCACCGAAAATGCCAGCAGTGCGGCCATGCGCGCCGCCTGCGCCAGCTTGGTGGTGCCGGACGAGCCGAACAGCATGGAGGAGGAGGTCTGGACAGCCAGCACCAGGACCCTCTGATGCTCCTCCCGATAGACCTTGATATGGGGCTTGCCGGTACGGGCGGTTACCCGCCAGTCCATGGCACGGATGTCGTCTCCCGGGGAATAGGCCCGCACCTCCTCGAAGTCCAGGCCACGGCCGATAAAGTGCGAATGCGATTGATTGGAAAGACGCTCGCTGGTGCGCCCGCGCTGCAGGGCGCGGATATGCGAGGCCTGCAGCTCCAGCCTGGCCAGTTCCGTCTGGTCGGGTAGAAATTTCTTATGCGCGTCCAGACGGAAATCCATGACGTCAGGGGACAGGCACCAACTCCACCAGACGCTCGATCATCTGCCTGCGATCCCAGCGGGAGGCGAGGCCGTGGAAGCTCAGCACCATGCGATGCTGCAGCACGTCGACGGCGATGCTCTGGATATCGTGCGGGCTGACATAGTCGCGGCCGTGGATCGCGGCATGGGCGCGGGCGCAAAGCGCCAGGGCGATGGTCGCCCGCGGCGAGGCCCCGAGTTCCACCGTGCCCGCAAGCTCCTCGTCGTATTGCCCGGGCTCGCGGGTAGCAGCCACCAGATCCACGATGTATCCCTTCAGCTCCGGGGCCATGAACACCTTGCGAATGCCCTTTCTCAGGGCATACACGCCATCCGGATGGATCACCGGCAGCAGCGGCGCCTCCTCGATGTTCTCCTCGTGCATCTTCAGGATGTGCAGCTCATCGTCCCGGCTGGGATAGTCCAGGCGCACCATCATCAGGAAGCGGTCCATCTGCGCCTCGGGCAACGGGAACGTGCCCTCCTGCTCCACCGGATTCTGGGTGGCGATGACCCAGAACAGCTCCGGCAATGCATAAGTGGTATTGCCAACGGTGACCTGCCGCTCCTGCATGGCCTCCAGCAGGGCCGACTGCACCTTGGCCGGCGCCCGGTTGATCTCGTCGGCGAGGATGATGGAATGGAAGATGGGGCCGCGCACGAACTCGAAGCTGGTGTTCTGCGGCCGGAAAACCTCCGTGCCGATCAAGTCCCCCGGCAGCAAGTCCGGCGTAAACTGGATGCGATGAAAATCGACGTCGATGCAGTCGGCAATCGCCTTGACCGCCGTGGTCTTGGCCAGACCCGGCGCGCCCTCGAGCAGCAGATGTCCGCCGACCAAAAGCCCGATCAACATGCGGTCGATGACATCGGCCTGTCCGACAACCCGGCGGGCTATATTCTCCCGCAACGCGGAAAGCACCGAAAGATCCAGTTCTTCCTGGGGTTCGCGTACGCCCTGTATGGTTTGCATCGGACCATCTTAAGAGGGCCCCGGGCTTTGTGCAAACACTCCATACGCACCCCCCCGCCATCCCCTTGGATGTGCCGCCGTCACAGGATATGCTTTGGCATCAGGGGTAGCATGAAACAACAGATCATCACCAAATATGTATGGAAGACCACGATACGGCGCTATCAAATTACTGCCGCCATTGGCCTAGCCTTGTGCACCTTCTTTTTCTGGCAGCTGTACCACCTGCCCACCGAAGCACTGCCGCCGCTGTGGATGCTATGGGGCACGGGCCTCAGCGGCGTCGTGCTGCTGGGCGGCCTGTTCGGCCTGGGTCTGTCCTACTTTCTGCACGCCCTGCACAAGTAGGCCTTACTCCCCATCCCGCCGCCGCTGGTTCCCCCCCGCCTTCGCGGCTATGATGCACAGCCCAAGGAATCACAGGAGCGATCGCGATCATGAAATGGATGCCGCAGCCTAGACACATCGGACTCGCCGCCCTATGCGCGCTCTCCCTCGTATACCTCGCGATGTTTCACTACAACCGCTATGGCATCGATGAAGGGGCGGCGCACGCGCTGCTGCTGAACTGGGCCATCAGTTCGCAGGTGGTCAGCCCGGTGGCGGTGCTCGGCTTTCCCGACCTGCGGGCGCTGCTGTTCGCACCGTTGAATTTTCACTGGATCGGTGAGCTGAGCGCCGCCAAGGTGCTGACGATGTACCTGACGTTCGCCACGGCGCTGATGATCTACCGCTGGGCGGAGAAGAACCTGGACGACGAGACCGCACTGTTTGCCACCGGCCTGTGGCTGATCTCCCCCTTGACCTTCTCCCAGGTCGACAGCATCGGCGCCGGTAACTACCTCGTATTCTGCGCCGTCGCTGCTTACTGGCTTAACGAATACCTGCGCGCCTCCACGCGCTCGATCTCGGGCTATTATTTCCTGTTGCTGCTCGCGCTGGCACTGGCCGCCAGCATGCATCCTGCCGGGCTCGGCATGGCGCTGGCCGTGGCCTGGACCTGGCTGCGCGACGGCACAAGCGAGCGTCGCAGGCGCTTCACGATGATTGGCGGCCTGGCTACGCTCGTGGCCTTCGTGGTGTTCAGCCGCATGGGCTGGCCGGAACTCGCCATGATACACAACCCCCTGCCGGCGCTGGTCGGCGTGCTCGTCGGCGATTTGAGACCCAGCGCCGAGGCCGCGCTCGGTCTCGGCCTGATCGCAGCAGTACTCCTGCTGCTCTCCGTTGTGGCGAGTCTGCGCCGGGAGAACCGGGATCTGTTCTCGACGATGCTCATGGCCGGCATCGGCATCGGACTGCTGTCCGCCGACCATGCCTGGGCCGAGCTGGCGCTGGTGCTGATCCTGTACGAGGGCATACGGGCACTGATCGTGCTCAACTCACGCCTGAACAGCACGAGCCTGGCGGCAAAGCGCGCCCTGGTGGCAGCCGCCGTCTTCGCCTTCTCGCTGCTGTTCATGGTCGGCGACAAGGAACGCCTCCTGCTCAAGCAGGACCATCAGCTGCAACCCACGGACGAGGTCATCGCCGAGCTGGCCAAGCTGACCGGCGCCTCCAACAAGGCCATGCTCGTGGCCAGCCAATGGCCGGCACGCACCATGTTGGCCACCCGCAGCGGGGCGCTGCCGCTGCCGCCGATCCGCAAGGACGATCCTGGGGCCTTCCTGCGCCAGATGCACGGCGTCACCTATATGGCCTTCGACCAGAATGACAACCGCAACAGGATGCTGCGCCGCGAGGTCGCCGAACTGAGCGACCGTATCAAGACCGTCGCCATCCTAAACGCCGGCGTCATCGTCGCCTTCCCCCCGGCCGACAGCGACAAGAAGAAATAAGAAAGGGGTGCTCACGCACCCCTCTTTTCATTCCCAAGCTAATCGCAGATCCAGCCATTAATAACGGCCCTCACTCGAATCTTATTTGGCTCTCACCAATTCAATTCGCGATTGTTTTAGGATAGAAGACCCAGGCATGGTGTTTCTCCTTATCAGTTCGTGGTTTGTGGCCGTTGCTCCAGACCATTCTGATATAAGGTGGCGAAATTGAACGGCTCGAGCAACAGCGGAAGGAATCCACCATCACTGGTCAACTGGCTGACGATCTGGCGCATATAAGGGAAAATAATCGATGGACAATCCACACGGAGCAGGACAGGAAGCTGATCTTCCGGAATGCTTCTCAGCAGGAATACGGCGGCTTGCTCCAACTCAATCTCAAACATGATGCTATCATCCTTACTGTTGTGGGTAACAATGGAAAGCTTTAGCGAAACCTCCCAGTGATAATCGTCGATCTGCCGATTTTCGATTTGAAGGTTCAAATCGACCTTCGGATCGGTAGCCATGAATACTTGCGGTGAATTGGGATTCTCGAATGAGATATCCTTGGTATAGATCTTCTCGACGGTGAAGATCGACTGCTCCTCGGCATGACCCTTCTCATAGTGCCCATTCAACATGGTGAAATCCTTTTCCTGTGATTTTTCAAATAAGACAGTGACTTAAACTGTATCTACCGCACCCTATATGAGGCACTCACCCTGCTCAGATGCGTAGACACGCATCGAAAGCGTATAGCCGCATTACAAATGCCCTATGGTCAAACAGCCGTTTCACGTCGGTTATCTGGGAATATAGAAAGCATCAAATTAACGCGGGAGACCGTAAGACTGCGAACAGACCTTCATTCTGTTCCCTCTCTCGCAGTTTCTCAATCATGGTCTCCATGCTTACCTGCCAATGTACTTCCGAATATGAGTAATCCGAAGCCATTCCTGAACTTGGCCTGCATGACAAAGATATTCTGGTCTGGAGAAATCGAGAGCTTGTATTCAAACTGGCCGTTCAGGCAACGCCGGTTTCTTTCCGCACCACTAAACCGTTCTAGAAATTTCAAACCGTTATGTTCTGCATCCCTAATTAAAGAGGTATCAGTAACCCAATTTAAAGAAAAAAGGCGGGGGATTTCTCCCCCGCCTTTTTCGGCTTTGTGATCAACCGCGGATGCGGAAGGCCTTAGCTTACCACTCTTCGCGCGGGATCGACTGCGGATTACCCGGCGTGAACGGTACGGCCACGGTCAGGAATGCAGCGACATCCTTGATGTCCTGATCGCTGAGCTTAGCGGCGACCTTCTCCATCATCTGCATCGGATCGTTGTGGCGGGTCTTGGCACGCCAGTAACCGAGCTGGTTGGTCAGGTACACATAACGCTGGCCACCAATCATCGGGAACATGCGGCCGGCGCTGCGGCCGTGGAAGCCATGGCAGCTCTTGCATGCCGGGATGCCATCCAGGCCGAACTCGACGATCATGCGACCGCGGGAGCGGTCGCCGACGGAAGTACCGTTGGCTGCCAGCTGACGCAGATTGGAACCGATGAAGTTGCTCTTCAGGGTGTGGACATAAGCGGAAACATCGCGGCGGTCCTGCGGTGTCAGGGCCTTCGCGATGTCGTTCATCGCCTGCAGGGTAAGATCCGTACGCTTGCCCGAAGCAAAATCGTCCAGCTCCTTAACCTCGTAGGTGTACACCTGATCGGCCAGGCGCGGCGTTCCCATATCGTCGCTTCCCAGGCCGTCATCGCCATGGCAGGACGCACAGGCGGGAACGGAATCGCCCTTGCCCTGGGTAAAGATTTTCCGCCCGTTGGCAACATTGCCCATCTTCGCCCAACCATCCGGAAGATCAACAGCCTGTGCGGAAACAGAAGTTGCCAGCATTACAGCTACCATGGCTGCGGCGCTGACCATTGACGCCAAATATCGCATGAAGTTACCCCCCCTTGACCAATTGTAATTACTACTGGAAGTAATTATTCCAGTCCCTTTCCCTAGCTAACCCGAACGATGTCGGGCCTGAATCTTGATGTATAGGATTAATCCTGCTTCTTACCCTTGTTCATGCCCGCACGGAGCATGAGCAGAGCCCAAGCACAGAAAAACACGACGATTACCAGATAAAAAGTCCAGATGGTATCCGTCTGAAAACCAACGGATTCTGCAATAAAATCCATTCCACACCTCCTCGCAACGTTACAGTGGCCACATACTTGCGTGTCCATCGGCACTTTGCAAGCCCTCATTTTGGCGCGAGAAGTGCCCCACTCAACACCACCAGGAGACGTACAACCAGGATCACTTTGCCCTGCTGCCGGTGCAAATCACGCGTGCCGGGCACCCCGCGCCAGACCTGCAGGCCGGCGCGAATCTGCATGTAATACATGACGAACAGCATGATATCGAGCCCGATATGCATCCACAGCAGGAAATCGAGGATCATGCCCTTATCGATCAGCAGGTGCATCCAGTGCCGGGTAGAGAACAGATAGAAGGGAACGCCCAGATCGTACGCCATGCAGACGGCCATGACACCGACATGCAAGACACGCGGGCGGTGAAAATACCAGGCCAACAACATGAGCAGATAGGTCAGGAAAGAACCGATGACAATCGGTGTTGAAAACACGTGCTCCCTCCATGGACACCAGGAACGGCCGACGATCGAGCATTTTGTTGCATCGGCATAGCCGGTCGTTAGTATCGCCGCTCATGCAATCCGAGCATCGCTATCTTGTCAAATTTCTTGTTACGTCCGCCGTGGCCTTTTTCATCGGCACGCTGCACGGATTGCTGCAGGTTCTCCCGCCGATCCGGGCCTGGCTCGATTCCATCGGCAGCCCGTACGGCGGCCCCGGGCACATGATCGACCCGTTGGCACACGCCCATATCAACCTGGTCGGCGGCGTCACGCTGCTCGCCATGGCCGTCACCTACTACCTGCTTCCCACTATCCTCGGCCGGCCGATCCATTCCAAGCGCATGGCCGAGCATTCCTTCTGGTGGACGACGATCGGCGTCAGCAGCTTCTACATCCTGCTGCTGATCTTCGGCATCTGGGAAGGCATCCTATGGTCGCACAACCCCGCCGAGGTACCGGTTGTTCACCGCTACTACGGCCCGCTGATCTCCATCGCCTCCACCGGTCTGGCACTCGGCTTCTGGATCTACCTGGCCAATGTCCTATTGACCATCAAGGATGACCGGCGAAACAGATCATGACCCTGCCCTGCGGTTGTCCGGAGGCATACCCCGAAGAATGGGATGGACAGGATGTCGATCTCGGAGGCTCCCTGGTCCACGACCAGCCGGCCCCCATGGTGCTGCATTTCCCGATCGCCTTCGACCTGTACCGCCAGCGCCAGATCGAGGACATCGCCCGACTCGGGCTCACCGAGCGCTGGCCGGGCTTCGCCCTGACCCTATCCGCCACCTTCCGAGGTGGACACCTGCGTCTTCTTGTCGAGGATGAATGCCCGGCCCGGCATGTACGACACCTGCCCAGCCCGTTCCGACTGCGCGTAGCCATGCATCACGGCGATATCGGCACCGTGCGTCCGGTGATCCAGACCATGCAAACGGCCCTGATCAACGCCGGACGCATGCCTAAGGAAATCTACCTGGCCTACCTGACCTGCCCCTTGTGCAAGGAACAGCGCAGCGGGCACAAGATCATGGTGCTGCGCCGGTGGATACCGAGCAAGAAGCTTACGGCGCGCCTGGAGAAGCAGAAGCAGTCATAAGCCGCTGCTTCTGGCGTACAAAATAGGCGATGACATCCGCCCGGTCCTGCGCCCGCAGCGGCGGCAGCACCATCGTGGTGTTGATCTTGGTCTTCCTCGGACCGCTGAGCCAGACATCCAGAGCCTTCGCATCCCAACGTTTGAACGGAACCCCGCTGATACTGGGCGCCCGGTCGTAGATACCGAGCAGACTGGGACCGAGCTTATGTTCGGGGCGGTTGAGAAAATGACAGGCCGAACAGCGCACGCGCACGATGACGGCCCCGCGTGCGGCATTACCGGCAGCATGCCCGGCAAACGGCAACGCCAGCAGTGAGCACGCCAGGGCCGCCAGATGCCGGGCCCTCATGGCTTCTGCGCCGAGGGGGCCTTGCCGAGATCGAACACGAGTTGCGTCTGCTTGCCGTAATATTTCAGGTGCACATAGAGCTTCGCCGTCGCCGGGTCCTTGACCACCAGCGCGCGCCGGAACACATCGCTGAGGCCGTCGGGCATGGCCTGGATCCAGGCGTCCTGAGGGTCCATGCGATAACGTACGATCATGCCATTCGGAAGCTTGTTTTGCGGCCCGACGATGTGCAGCAGAAACTCGTCATGCCCGGCCTCGATGGGGTGCGGCCGGGTCTCCAGCCGGATATTCCAGCCATCCCAGTGTTCGGTGATGTAGAAGCCCTTGTCGCTGCCACAAGCGCCCAGCAGCAGGCCGGCGGCCAGCGCCGCGCACAGCAGGAGCCTACTTCTCCGCATGGCTCTGCAGGTAGGCCAGCACCTGCTCGTGCTCGCTCTTGGTCAATGCCGGCAACCTCGCCTCCATGCGGTGCATATCCATACGCGAAACGACCGACGGCCACTCCGCCTTGGAATGCAGCCTCGGGGCCGGCGGCGCATGGCACTCCGAACAGTACTTGCCCAGCACGCCGTGGTGGATCTGGACATCCGCCACATGTGCAGGCTGTTCGGATGTTCCGGAGCCGCTACAACCGGCCAGCAAGGCACAACAAACCAGTGCCTTACTTGTCTTCATGCTTCTCGTGATCCTCGTTCTCCTCGTCATTGTCGAGCCGTCCTCCCGTCTCGGAACCATACATACGCACCATGATCAGTACGAACACGCTCATGACGCTCAGATAGACGATGGCAGCGATGACGCCCAAACCCCAGCCATGCCAGTTGTAATGCACACCGACCCGCCGTCCGAAGAACGGAAAGCTGAGGCCGATGGCCACGAAGGCCACGGCCACGATGATCCAGATGAACCACTTCGGCACCTGCTTCTGGGAGGTTGGGATCGAGTCCACCATCTCCCAGTCCTCCAGCCCACGCTTGAGCTTGCGCTCCTCATCGGATTCGTAGCCGTAGTGATCCTTGTCCTTCTTGCCCCAGTGGCTATCCACCGGGTCGGCGACATGTTTTTCTTCCTCGGGCATTTCCTTGATCATCCGGCATCTCCCACCGCATAGTACTCGACCGGGAAGGATTTTTTCCATCCATCGGCGCTGCGCACATCCACGATGAAGCGGTGCAGACCGTTGCCGATGCTAACCCGATCCAGGTGCAGTTGCACATCCCGAATGCCGGCGGAATCGAAGTGCACGTCATGGCTGGCCAGGGTGTATTGACGCGGCTTCAGCCCCCTGACCGTGATGTGCAGATCCGCCGGCTGGTAGCGCTTGTTGGCCAGGTGCACCACATAGGTGTTCATGCCGGTGCCCCGCCCGCCAATATTGCCGACGCTCATATGGTAGTCCTGGTAATTCATCAGGCCGAAGCCAAGCAGGGCGGCACCCACGGCCATGCCCGGCAGCACGCCACGCAACCGGCCCATGATGGTGGCCTGGTTCCCCCCGCCCTTCTTCTCCGAAGCCTTCGGGAACACGAAGCTCAACAGGCCGTCCCCGTCCTTGCGCTTATGCAGCTTGTCGCAGGCGACGATACATTCGCCACAGGCCGTGCAGCCGGAATAGAGCTCGGTGTCCCTGGGGTCGAGATCGACGGCGCAGGCCGTCATGCAGTAGCCACACTTGATGCAATCATCCGAGCGCGTGGCATCGTAACCGATGGTCAGGGTCTCGGCCGTCTTGAACGAGTGCTGCCAGATGCGGTAGATGCAGAAGTAGCGACACATCAGGTGCCGGATCAGCGCCGCGTCGATCAACAGCACCACCACGAACACGAAGTAGATCCAGTAGATCGAAGGGGGCATGTCTGGATCGGCGGTGAAGGTGACAAAATGCCAGACCGCCTCCGCCGGATAGAAATACAGCAGCGGGATCAGGCCCACTAGCATCGATCCGGCGATGTAGGCCAGCCCCAGCACGATCCAGTTGCCGATCCCCTTCTTGCGCTCGGCCACCTTCACCGCGGAGCCGTCAATGCCGAGATCGGCGCTCCGGCCGAGCAGGCGGCGCATCAGGTTCGTGCCCAGCTCCGACAGGAAGCCCTGCGGGCATAGCCAGCCGCAGAATACGGCACCGAAATACGAATAGGTGATGACCAGGGCGCTGGCCATGAACACCCACACGCCGATGACGATGGGAAAATCCGAGAACCAGACCTGGTAATTGCCGATGACGAAGGCCCCAGTGGCCACATCGAGGCGGAAGAACCCGAACATCGGCACGAACACCAGGAGAAGCAGGAAGGTGATCTGGGTGATCCGCCGCCACATATGCATGCGGCCGGAGTTCCGCGAGCCCTTCTTCGCCGCCTCATAGGGAGGAGTATCGATGGCTTCTTGCCGCATGCTGAACCTCCTTGGTCTTGCCGCCTACCGAAGGCCAATGCCGTGCCGCGGGCCACACCCGCGTTGGCATCAGCGCATATTGCCTATGGCATGAGTCTTATTATGTTGAGCCGCCAGCACCTCAGGGTCAAGGGGAATCAGGGCCTGCAGCCGTGCATATAGCTTTGATGCCTGCCCGGCATCGCCATGCCTGATGGCCAGATGCCAAAGTGCGCGCAAGGCGGTCACGTCGTCCGGCCGGATCTTCAGGATGCGGCCCCATCCCTTTTCAGCCTCGGCATCATCCGGATGCATCTGTTTCAGGCGGGTGGCCATGGCATCGGCCACGGCGAAGCCCACCCAGCGGTCCCGCGGGTTGGCTTCAAAGGCCAGGCGCATGAATTCGGGCACGTTGTCGTTACGCCCGGAGAACATCCCCTGCCAGACATGCATCATGGCATCGGTGGCCAGCGAGGCCGACATCACGCCCTGCGCATCCGCTTTCCCCACATGCCAGCGATCCAGCACGGAGCGCGGCTTCGCCCTGTGGCGCATCAGCCAGCCGAGGATGCGGGCCACGTCCAGATCCCCTTCCACCCGGGCCTTCGCCAGGCGGAACTCCACCACCGGGGACCATTCGTCCTGTACGGGCACGTCGAGGGCGGGGATGGGCCCGAGATCCCTACCCAGCCAGGTCTGCCAGCCCTCGCCACCGGTCAGGTCCTGGTTGTAGCGGGCTGCCCATGCCTTGATGGCATCGGCGTTCGGCATGGGGCCGCGAAACCCGACCATGGCCAGATGGAAACCGTCCAGCACCAGGATATTGTGCGGGAACACCCGGCGGAACGTGGCCAGCACCACCTGAAGACTGGGCAGATCGAACTGGTTCAGGGCCAGCCACTGTGCATAGACGCCGTTCGCACTCAGGCAGGCGCGCACCCGCCGGAACTGCTGCAGAGACAAGAGCAGGCCGCGGCCGGCCAGGTCCGGATGGAACAGATCGCCGACGATGACGTCGAAGCGACGGGAATCGGCCATCAAAAAGCGCCGGGCATCGTCGTGACGGATATCCAGCCATTTGGGGGCATCCCCGTTGAAACGGCCGAACCAGCGCCCGGAAGCGCGGATGGCCCCCGGGGACAGCTCTACGGCCACCGCGGACAGCCCGGCGATAGGATGTGCCACCGAGGCCGTGATGCCGGTGCCCAGTCCCAGGAACAACACGGAGCGTGCATCCGGATGCAGCAGCAGCGGCAAGCGACCCTGATTCTTCTGCACGGCCACGGCGGTCGGATCGGTGGATGCGTCGACGCGCTGCAGATCGTCGAGCAGCAGGCGCACGCCGTTCGGACGGGCCACGACCTGGGTTGTCGTCACCGCATCTTCAAAGCGGGAAAGATCATGGGTATTGCCGTAGGCCGCAGGCAGCATGGCCGACACGGCGGGGGCATGCCAGACGAAGGCGACGGCCGGCACCATCAGCAACAACATGGCGCGGGCGCGCCCGATACTGCACCAGTAGGCGCCGCTGGCAGCCAGCAGCAGGGCGGCGATGCCCACCACGGCGCTGCTGCCCAGCCATGGCAACAGCAGCCACCCCGCCACCCCGGCGCCGAGCGCGGCACCCAGGCTGTTGGCGCCGTACAGCCAGGCGGCCGCGCCCTGGTCGGACTGACGCCGTACGATCAGCGGCAACCATGCCCCCAGGGCCAGCGTGGCCAGGAAGGTCAGAGCGAACATGGCTGCACCCTGGGTCGCCAGCGACCCGGCCAGCGTCGAAAAGCGCGCACTCTCCATCCACGACGAAACGGGGGGAAGCAAGGCCAACGGCAGCAGTGCCGCAAGGCCTGCGATCAAGGGCAACACATTCAGCACTGCGGTACCCACCCGCCGGGCCAGCAGACTGCCGATGGCGATGCCGAGCAGCACAACGGCGAGGATGACACCGAGCACATACTCCGTACGCATGAAGATCATACCGTAGATGCGCGTCCACCCGACCTCGAGCATCAGGGCGCCGGCCCCGATACCCGCATAGGCCAGAAGCTCCATCCAGTGTGGGCGCTGCGCCGCAGGCCGTGCCGCCTCGGCATCTGCCTCATGCCAGCGAGCGGACAGCACGAGGGCAAACATGCCGACCAAGAGGCCGACCGCAGCGATCAGGCGCAGAGCCGGGCCCCAGCCGAGGATCGGCAGCAGCACCAGCGGCGCCAGCGCCCCCAGCACCCCGCCCAGGGTATTCAGTCCATAGATGCGGCCGACACCGATGCCCGTTCCGTTCAGGGCGCGCAGCACGAAGGGAAAGCTCATGCCCAGCGCCGTGGCCGGAATCAACAGCAACAGCAGGCTGGCGATGACGTGGAAGCTCATCCAGCCGGTGATGCCCATGCTGCCGGCCATGGCCTCGAAGCCGCGCTCGAGCAGCGCCGCGAAGCTGGGGAAGGCCAGGGACATCAGTGCCGCGAAGATCTCGCAGGCCGCGAAGCCGCGCAGGGCTGCGCGCGGGGACAGACGCAGGCGGGCGCCGGCGCCACTGCCCAGGCCGAGTCCGGCCATGAAGGCAATCAATGTCACCACCATCCCGAAGTTACTGGCCCCGCTCAGCGTCGACACCAGCCGCATCCACAGCACCTCGTAGGCAAGGGCCGTGAATCCGGAAATGCCGTACAGCAGCATCACCATGGATGGCGCCGACCGGGTCGTATGAACGGAGCTGGAATGCGCTTCAGCAGCGATGGCAATGCCCCCGCCCCGCGCGCGGCGGCTTCGTCAAAACGGATAGAACCAGATGATGGCGGTTACGGCATGCGCGATCGCCAGGGTGACGGAGAAGCCGGCGCTCAGCATATGCCAGAGGAACCAGGGCCGACCGCCCAGTACCATGCCCATGCCGAACATGACGGTCAGCAACAGGCCGATCAGCAGCGCGATGCCCATGAAGAACAGGATCTCGTGTTTCTTCTTCAGCTCGACCTTCAGGATTCCTACCTCGTCCTGGTGTAGCGCGTTGAACTGCTGCATGGCCGACAAGTCCCGCTGCATGCCGATATCATTCGACTTTTGCTGGGTATCGCCCGCAGCCAGCGATGGCTGGGAAAAGACAAAAAGCAGTGGCAAAAGCAATAGCAACAGATAGCGCGGCTTCACTCACGTCCTCCGTCATCCACGGTCTCGCTCTCATGCTCGCCCATGCTCGCCTTCTCTTCCTTGATTTCCGAGATCCGGTGCCAGGCGGCGAAGATCATGAAGAAGAAGGGCATCATCACCAGCACCAGAATGAACAGGAAGATATGCCAGATCGAAGAGAAAGAGACGTGCAGATAGCTGTATTCGCCAAGCACATCCATGGCAGCCAACGCATCCCTGGGCAGGGCACAGGTCAGCAGCGCCAGCAGGGATACGAAACGCACCACCGGACTATTGATGAGCTTTTGCATGGGCAATCTCCTTCTTTGTCTGCGAGGTGCCCGACGCCGGATACACGCACCGGAAGCCGATAAAGTCGCTCGCGTCCCCTTCCATCGCATAGTTACGATGGTAGGTCGTCGTCGAGAACGGATCGCTCTTCCAGGAACCGCCGCGGATCGCCTTGTAATGTTCAATGGTCCCGAGCACCTTGTCCTGCTTGGCGATGAACATGGAGGCGGGGGCACTGCTGCCCGGGTAGGGCGCGAAGTCGTTCTTCACCCACTCGCTGACATTGCCCGCCATATCCACCGCACCGTACGGGCTCGCATTCGATTCATGCGCGAATACAGAGGATGTCGCACCGACATTGTTATAGGTGTTCAAGAGCTTCGGGGACATACGGTCGCCCCAGGGCCAGCGCCGGCCGTCCGTGCCGCGTGCCGCCTTCTCCCATTGCGCTTCGTTGGGCAGGGTGCCGCCCGCCCAGGTGCAGTAGTCCATGGCATCCTGCCAGTACACGTTGACGACCGGGTGCAACTTGTAGCCTGCGGGAATGCCGCCGTTCGGCCAGGACGAGGGGGCCTTGTGTGCGACCTCGGCGATGAACAGCGCGTACTGCGCATTGACCACCGGGTACTTGTCCATGCGGAAGGCCTTGACGTTGACGGTATGCTGCGGCTTGTCCTGGACATCGCTTTCCGGACGGCTCGAACCCATAAGGAAGGGGCCGGCGGGTACGCTCACCTTGGCGGCGAGGCGGTTCCATACCTGGTCCTTCAGCAGCCCCTCGGCGGCGGCGACGTTATAGATGGACACATTGTCCTTCTCGCGCGTGGCGGCATCCACGAACTCGCCGGCGGCCTGGATGTGAGAGGTAACCTCGACGGCGCTCGAGGCGTTATATCCGGCATGATGGCGCATCTGGGCCACCCGTCCCTTGGCCAGGAAAAGCGTATGGAACACGCCGGCCAGGAAGGCGCCGGCCACGCAGGTGATCAACACCGACGATATATAACGCCGGCGCCGTTCCCGCACCTTTCCCGTAATCTTGCTGGCATCCCAGCCCGGCTGTCTTGCCATTACTCCTCCTCGATCGCGTCGGACGCATCCCGACTGCTCCATCCATAGATGCGCTTATTGGTCACTTCGCCCACCACCCCGCCGATAGCGGATGACTCGATGGACAGGATCACGAAGAAACCCCACCACCCCAGTGGCATCAACGCACTTCCGGCCGGCAGGTGGGAGGAATGGAGCGAAGTATAATAATCCAACCACAATACGGGCAGGGGTGGAAAATACGCCAGGATCTTGCCGCCCAGCCCGTAGATCGAGGAGATGATGAACCCCGAAATCGCCGGCAGCACGAAAATGGAGAGGGCCCAGGTAAGATTGAAGTACCCGATACCGGTGAACAGCTCGACGCGCTCACCCAGCAAGCGCAGTCCGAAATAGATTACAGCGGCGCCAACGACAAAGGCAAGGCTACCGCGAAGAATGCTTGCCGGCGTCCACCATGGGATGACCAGTGAGCTTTTCATACTCAACCTCCCTCACCTTTTTGAGATACCAGTCCTTGACCTTCAGGCTCGCCATATAGCTTGCCAGCAGGCGCCTATCTTTCTCAGGCAGGTCGGCATACGACGGCATGCGGTATTTCGGCTTCATGCGGGACGGCAGCATCTGCTGCGGATCTTTCGCACTGAAGTATTTGTAGAGCCAGGCCTCGCTGCGCAGCGAACCGATACCGTCAAGGGGAGGAGAAGGCACGAATTGAGTCATGGACGTCGTCGCCCACAGGGTATGGCAATTCCGGCAGCCCTGGCCGCGGATGATATCGGTAGCCTTCCTGGCCACCTCATGACTGGCGGTCGAGTAGAACGGGATGCCGGGATCCTTACTAACCGGGTGCTGTTCAAGATGAATGACATTCTTGGCGCCATAGAAAAGCACCACGGCAGCCGTCAGCAGCAGAATTCCTTTCTCGCCACGTCGCACCTTACATCAACCCTGATGCTTGTGCTTGCCCTGATGTCTGTTCAGATAATCCTGGCGTTGTTGCTCGAGCACCTCTTCGCGGAGCTTGATCTGCTCGGCAATGACCTTGCGGCTCTTCTCATATTCCTTGGGATCCATGCGATCCTTGTCGCTCTCGTCGAACATCACGTATTTGATGTCCTCGTCAAATTGGTGGTTTTTGTAAGCCCAACGCATGGCAATCATGGCCGCTAATACGATCAGCACACCAGATATCAACCAGATATAGATCGTCCAACCCTCGCCGAGGTTGTTCATAAAACTATCAATCGCGTTCATGATGTCTCCTTACAAAAGGTAACCGTTGAGAAGCTGGACGATGGCCGTGAGCATGCCCAGCCCGACGCCGAGGAGAATGGTCGAGAGCATGATGTACTCGCCCTTCTTCATCTTCGTCTTGCCCCTGCGCATGTAGATAATGACGGCGGCCGCATAGAAGATCATGCCGAATACCAGGAAGGCGAAGATCCCGTAGCGCCACTGCGGCCCCACCATGTCGTCGATACCGTATGCATGGGCATCGAGGGGCGACATCAGCAGAGGAATACAAAGGAATAACGAGCGAACCAGTGGTGAACGGCTAGTTCTTTTCATCGGTTAATTACATCACGTCGCTTTTTTTTATGCAAGGATCGCGCGCGCCTTTCCAGTCTGAGGACGACACGGTATCGCTTACGCCCCATTCCGGGCGACGGCCGGTAAATACACGCCATCGCCGGACTACATCGCAGCGATTGCAATGCGTTCGCCCAGCGGTTATGGTATCACGATCTTTCGATCTAAGGGGGGCTACACATGGGTGGCATGGTGGCAGACAGTTTCTACAATTCGCAGCTATTCGCATTCCTTTTTGCATTCTGCGTTTTCCTGGCGGGCGTCGTTCTGATGAACATCGTCCTGAGCCCGGCGATCAAGCGCATGGCTGACCTTGATTCGGTTGCAGGCAAGCACTAAGCAAGGCCTGATCAAGCACGAAAGGCGCGCCGCAAGGCGCGCCTTTTTTTGGTTCATCGCGGATTAGCGGGGATTAGGGTTTAGAGGGTAGCGGCGTCCGAGTTAGATTGTTTGTACCACCAACCAATCTGGACAAGGACACCGCTACCATGAGAAACGCTAATTTTGTTCCCTGGGGATGGGAAGGATTCGTTCCCGAATCGAGTCATCTGCTTTCGTCCGATACCCTGCTTATTCGTCTTTCTGCGGATCCGAACACGCCGCCACGTTGCCATTGCTGCGGTGCAGCCTGCTACCGTATCCACGACCGCCAATTACGCCGAATCAGGGACAGAGATCTGTTTGAGTACCGTGTCTGGCTTGAGGTTCCAGTACGCAGGGTGATTTGCCCATCCTGTGGCGTAGGACGGGAACGTATCGATTGGCTTCTTACTCATGCGCGCCTGACCGAGCGCCTTCGCCGGCATGCGGAGGTGCTGTTGCAACTGATGCCGATCAAGCATGTGAGTCATCTGACGGGGTTGCACTGGCATACGCTTAAACAGATCGATAAGGACCGACTTACACGCACGCTTCCTGCTCCAGATCCTGCAATGCTCCGCTACCTGGCCATGGATGAGTTTGCCCTGTTCAAAGGACATCGCTATGCCACCGTGGTCATCAATACCGAAAACCGGCAGGTCGTATGGGTCGGCGAGGGACGCTCACGCCGAGATATCCGCCCCTTCTTCGCATGGTTAGGCGATCATGCCCAACAGATCGAGGCGGTTGTCATGGATATGAACAGCGCCATGGACCTGGAGGTGAAGGCGCACTGTCCTCGGGCCAGGGTGGTATACGATCTGTTCCACGTCATTGCGAAGTTCGGGCGCGAGGTCATCGACCGCGTCCGTGTCGACGAGGCTAACCGCCTGAGAGATGACAAGCCGGGAAGAAAGGTCATCAAACAAAGCCGTTGGCTACTGCTCAGAAACCGGGGAAATCTGCAGGACAACCAGCGCGTCAGGCTCGATGAGCTCCTGGCCGCCAACCACTCTCTGATGCTGGTCTACTTGATGAAGGAGCAGCTCAAAAACCTGTGGTATGCGCCTTCCGAAAAAGAGGCCAGACGACGATGGCGACAATGGTACGAACAGGCAATGGAGAGCGCTGTGGAACCCCTCATACGCTTCGCCAAACGACTGAAACCCTATCTGGACGGCATCATCTCAAGCGCAATATATCGACTCAACACCAGTGTCCTCGAAGGCATCAATAACCGAATCAAGGTCATCAAAAGAATGGCCTACGGATTCCGAGACAACGAGTACTTCTTCCTCAAAATCAAAGCCGCATTCCCCGGACTTCCGCGATGAACCTTTTTATTGCCCTAAGCACGGGCATCCATCTTCGGCCCCACCCGCAGTCACGGGCCAAACATACAATACGAACGGGATCCCTTTGCTCGGTCCATCGCGCTCTCCCATGCACGGTAATACCCAAGAGGCGAGGCACCGCCCCAGCGTGCCCACGAGACCACGGTCACACAAGGAGGGCACAAAAAAAACGCGGCGCCCCAAAGGGCGCCGCGCCTGTATCCATTCATCTCGCCTAGGCGATCAGAACTTCCTGTGCCTCGGGTCCGGTGTATCCCTCTGCCACTTGTCGATCCAGAACGAATACAGAACCGGACAAAGCAGTGAAATTAGAATCACACCAGAAACAACCAGGGTCGGATTATCAAGATCAATCATAAAATCTCTCCTCCTTAAAGCCGATCAGTGCGCTTTCGTGTGATCAGGCTGCCAGGAAATCGGAGGCAGACCCTTGACCATGAAGAACACCGCAATACAGAAATACGCCACATACCAGACATCGATCGTGTAGCCCATATCCCACCAAGGCTGCTTACGAATGGTCGTACCGTCCGGGCCCGGGTTACCCTCGAAGTTCTGCTTCACGATGTCCGGACCGATGATGGAGTACTGAGAAAGGTCGACACCTTCATCGCGCAGCTTGGTGATCTGCGGCGCAATGAACTTCAGTTGGTCCATCGTGATCTGATGCTCCTTGCGCTGGAACGTGAACGGCGACGGAAATTGATCCAGGCGGTCCTCAATGGACTTCATGGCCAACTTGTCCGCCTGCTGCGGCGACAGATCCTTGTTATTCATGATCTGGGTCACCTGCGGCGAGTTCAGAAGATCGACGTAATCGGCGAAGATCTGAGCCGTCGGACGCTGTCCCCACAGCGGGAAGGTCAGCAGGAACGCGGTGATAATGATCAGCACCAGCAGCACACCGATCGGAGCCGGCACCGGACGGTTGTTCTCCTTGATGCCACCGAGGCTTTCACCCTCCCAGATTTCCTGAGCTTCCAGGTTTTGGTCGTGTGTCGTGACCGTATATAATGGTCGGTCGAGTCGAATACCCATTTCTTATCCCCCCCTTACTTCAGATCCAGCAGAAAGTCGATCAGATGACGAGCCTCGCTGGTCTTGGCAGGCATCGGCACTGCAGGCGGATACACGGAATGGCCCGTATAGTAAGCCATGTAATCCTTACGCCACTTGGCATAGTTAATGACGTTGCCGTTGGCGTCGGTCTTGCCCCACAGATAGTCGAAGCGCGGCATGATCGAATGCGGCTGCACCAGACGCGGGTTGAACAGATGCATGATCATCCACTCGCGAGAGCTGTTGCGGCTACCGACATGCAGCAGATCCGGAGCCTTACGGTCGGAACCGAAGGTCGTCGGAGACTGACCGTTCAGATCGCCCACCAGCGGCGGCCGGCCGAAGGTCTCCCAGTCCTGAGTCTCCTCGGGAAGCAGCGTGTGGCACCACCAGCAGCCCTCACGCTCGAACAGCGTACGGCCCTGGGCGGCATAGGAACGGTCCCCATCCGGAACGACTGCCAGAGTCTGCTCGGCCTTCCAGCCGTGCGTGGCCGTCAGGTTCTCGATATAGGGCAGCTCCTTACCATGGTAAGAGGCATGGGCGATGGTGAACACGGCACCTTGAGTGGTGCTTGCGGCATCGATCTTGCCTTGATTCAGACTCAGCGACTCGATGTCACCGGTCAGGATGCGCGGGTGCACCACGTTGGACGGGAACGGATCGCCCGGCTCGTAGATGTACACCGTCATCGGGGAAGCCAGCTTCTTACCGCTGGTCGGATCCACCTTCAGGATGCCCTTGATCGGCTCGTTCGTCTGCTTCAGCAGCGGATCGGAATACGTGAACGCGCTGTTGCGACCGTAGGTCAGGGTCTTGTCCAGACCGTAGTCGTTCGGCGTGCCATGGTCCGTGATATACATCGACGGGAAAAATAGGGTAATCATCATTGAGAAGCTCAATGCGAAACCAAAGAACATCGCTCCCAGTTTATATTCTCTAAATGCCACTTGCTCCTCCCTCTTATAGCTGTGTGTACGTAATCAAAGGGAATGGGCGACGATCCCCAAGGATCGCCGCCCACCTTTTATTGTCAGTTCTGGTAAGCCAGCTCGTGCGGCTGACGACCCTCGGGCACTTCACGCCCAACCTTGGCCGTCATGTACATATTGTACAGCCAGAACCAGTTGCCGATGAACACCATCGTGCCACCGAACCAGCGACCGATCATGTACGGATGCTCGGCGATGACGACGTCCACATACGGGACCTCGAACACCTTGCCGGCGCCCTGGATCAGGCCAGCGATGGTCATGGTCACCCAGTAGATGGCGAAGCCGACCAGCAGCATCCAGTAATGGAAGTTCTGCAGGCTGTACGACCACAGCTTGCGGCGGAGCAGGGACTGCAGACCGTACACCACAGCAGCCACCTCGGCGAAGGTCGAGAAGCCGAGCAGTGCCAGGTGGTCATGCGCCACGATCCAGCCGGTGCCGTGCACATACCAGTTGATGGCGCGAGTCTGCTGGAAGCCGCCCTGCATGTTCAGCGGGATGGCCAGCAGGCCAGCAGTAGCGGAGTAACGCACCTCGATGTTCTCGACGAACATGCGCCAGCGGCCCTGCATGGTCAGCATGATGTTACACACGAAGGCCATGGCGGGAACCAGGATCAGCACACCTTCCACCGAGGCGAAGGACTTCAGCCACTCCGGCAGCGGCGAACCCATCAGATGGTGAGCGGCCGGCGTGGAGTAGAAGATCACCAGCGACCAGAAGTGCAGATGGCCCACACGGTGAGAGTACAGCGGGTTACCCGTGATCTTCGGGATGATGTAGTAGGTAATGGCTGCAGCCACCGGGGTGATCAGCAGGCCAAGGATGTTATGGGCGAACCACCAGGTCATGTAAGCCTCGTTCAGACCGGTCAGGTGGAACCACTCCGGCAGGTTGCCGACGAGGAACACGATGATGGTCATGAACGCGGAGGCCGCGAAGAACCAGTTGGTGGTGTAGATGCCCTGCGTGCGGCGGGTAAGGATCGTCATCCACACATTGATCGCCATCGGGATAGCGATAAAGAAGGCAATGTACAGATCGATCGGCCAGATGAAGTCGGAATACTCACGGCCGGAGGTGATACCGCACCACAACAGCGCCAGGCCGAGGACCAGACCCGTATTCCACAGCAGGACCGTCCAGCAACCCAGCTTCTCGGACCACAGCTTGGTGTTACCGAGCGCCGGGGTGATGTACATCCACGACATGGCGAAGGCGCCGAGAATCCAGCCAAAGATCACGGTCATCACGTGAACCTGGCGCATATGCCCGAACGCGAAGGCATAGGAGCCGGTCACGAAGTCGGGGAAGCCCAGCTTGGCAGCGTTGAACGAGCCCAGGCCGGTGCCAACGATAAACCAGACAATAGAAGAGAAGCCGAACAGCACGGCAGCTGTGCCCTGCGGGATCTGCTCCTCCTTTGCGAATAGATACTTAAACATTTTCCTTTCTACCTCCCTAGCATCATCATTGATCAGATCTCAATCATCTACCGGAGCTTTTATTTTTTAATGTCCTTGATGGGAAGCTCGGGGTGCTCGTGCTTGGCCTGCTCATACAGATCGGGCCAAATTCTCAGGACATACCAGCCCAGCCACATGGACGAAAAAGCGAGAATAATTCCCATGATACTTGCGAAAAGAGCCATAACTTATTACCTCCCCGTTGCGTCTGCGACGGCTTCATTGTCGGTCAGTGCTTCCGGCTGTCCCTCGACGGCCGCGAACTGCTTCAGGCCAGAGGCAAGCATCGCCCAGAAGGCCAGACCAAACACAATCATCAAGAAGTCCTCAAACCCGGCATAGGTGAAAGGATTGTACGCGTCGAATCCCCACATGCCCGCCGTATCGTACGGCGCGCGACCGAGGAAGTGGTTCATGGTTACAACGAACACCGACCCGTTACCCATGCCCGTAATCATACCGGTTGCGAATGCTAACAACTGAGATTTATTCATTCATCCCCTCCATTCATACTCTGGTGAGAGAGATATGCTCCGCGGCCCGCCGCCTTCATCGCGGCAGCAGCGCTATAACTCACGAAAAGCGCCGCCACGAAACAATCAAAGTGATCCAAAAGCCCCCTCAGAGCCGCACGTTAACACCCTTGTCGACCCGAGGCAATACCGCAGCCCCATTCCCTTCGATCCCGACACAGCCCATGCAACTTGACGCCGGCTGTGGGGTCGCCAGCATGCACGCATGCGACCCATAATCATGTTCACCATCGGCGCCATTGCCTCGCTATGCATCCTGGGCTACGCCGTACATATGTTCATCGGCGGCCTGGTATCCAGACAGACCGAGTTCATCACCATTGGCGTCGCCATGCTCATCGGCGCATCCGCCATCGGCTGGATGACCTGGGATGTGCTGAGGCGACGCTAAGCCCATCAGCTACGGAACATGTCCAGCTCGGCATTCAGACGGGAAAACGCCGTCTCCCCGTCGAACTGGCCCCGATGGAACACGTACTGCCACTTCTTGCCGTCGCCGTCGGCCCCGCTCAGGCCGAACGAGCGCCCCGCGTAGTCCTTGAAATAGCGCACATCGCGCACGAGCGCGATCGCCTTGCCACCCTTCAACCTCACGCTGACGGCCCGCTTCTTGTTGATCTGCAGCGCCACGGCCGCGCCCGGCAGCACCAGCATGCGGCGCAGCACGCGCCCGCCACCGACGATCAGGAAGAAACAGGCCAGGAAAATCAGCGGGTAGGAAAAGGCCGAATGCTGGCCGGCGTACCAGAACGAAAGCCCGTAATAGGCCAGAAAACCAACAGTGGGCACATACAGCGCCAAGTCCCACGACGCGCCGCGCACGTCCGGCTTCAGTGTGTATTCGCTCATTTGGCGGCCACTTGCTTGGCTTGTCCGACCGCCTGCGCCGCAGCTTTCTGGGCCGGCACGGACTTCTTGCCCTTCGTCGTTGCCGGCTTGGGCTTAACGGGCGGCCACGGCTCCTTGAGCAGCTTGGCAATCATCGGCGAAATCTCGCCATGCAGCGTACGCCCCGGGTAGATGCGGCGCACATAGCCGTTCTTGCCGATGAGCACCGTCCAGGGCTCGCCGCGCACCTTGAACACATTGAAGGCCTCGGGATTGTAGTACTCGTCCATGTGCAACACGATGATCTTGTCGCCGTACTTGGCCATGACCATCTTCAGCATCTCCATCTGCTCATCGCACTCGGTGCAGTGCGCCGGCGTGGCGAACTCGATGATGATGGGCTTGTGCATGGAAAGCGCCTGAATCTCGGAATACTTGTACATGAGCGGGTTGGGCCAGTGGTAGCTGGTGATGCGCCCCATATCCCCGCCGACGTCCGCCAGCGTCTTGGTCTTCACCAGCGGCGCCTTCATCCCCACCTTCAGGATGCCCTGGCCGGTCATATCGTCGCAGCCGGCAAGCAGCAACAACGCTGATGCCACAGCCAGGAGCGACGACAGGCGTCCCGTCACTTATTCCAGCCCCATGCCGTGCGGTAGATGTTGTAGCCCCAGATGCAGTTGGCCAACAGCACGAGGCTGCCGAACACACCCACCATCTCCAGCCACGGCCGCACCAGCACCTCCACCTGGTCAGGCGGCATATGCAGGCTGCTCATACCACCGATCAGGCCGGCGGCGGTGAAGAACGTGACGAGACCCAGCAGACCGAAGTTATGCATCCAGAAATGCACCTTCATCAGCTTGATACTGTAGATGGGGCGCTTGACCAGGCGCGGCACCGTGAAATACACGGCCGAGAAGATCGCCATCTCCACCCAGCCCAGAAGATTGATATGCGAATGCGCCAGCACGATCATCTTGCCGAACATGCGTTCGTCGACGAAGCGCCGGAACTCGGGGATACCACCCATCAGCGCTCCCCAGGAGAACCCGATGATGCTGTAGATGATGCACGCATACACGAACCACATCGTTAAGCGGATATACTGCTCGTCAGTTTCCCAAGGCTTATCGCTCATTGCTTCTTACTCCCCGAATGACTGGCGGCTCCAGCTTCCAACTTGTCCGGCCGATTCGGATGGCGCATATCCCTGTAGTCGCCGTCCTTCCAGCTATCCGGCGCGAAATGCTTGACCATCGAATCGATGAACGGATTCCTGCCCTTGGGCGCATCCGGCGAAATCACGGATCCCCGCTTTGTCTGCAACTCGGACAGCCATGTAGCCATGGCATGAAGGTCCTTGTCGGGCATGGCTGCCACATAGGCGGCCGCCTTGCCGGCACCATGGTCCAGCGTCGGGCCGCCGTAATACTTCTCCGGCTCGCGGAGGAAATTGTATAGCCATGTGAAATTGTGGCGGGAGCCCTCACCGTCGAGGAGCGCACCCGGGCCCATATTGGTGCCGTTGTTCAGGGCGCGGTGGCAATCGGTGCAGTTTCCCTTGCGGAAGAAATCATCCATGCCGCGCTTGCCTTCGGCGGAGAAATGATAATCGGTATACACCGGAAACATCTTATGGTCCATGTGGTGCCGAAAGTATTCCATGATACCGAAGGCGACGACAGCCAGCGCGATAAAGATCGCCGTCACCAGGAACAGCACCTTCTCGCCCATTTTCACTGATGAATGTTCCGACATGGGTTGTGCATTATCCTTGTAAAGCCCCCCTTTGCAAGTCCCGTTTTGGCGCAGCGAGTACCCCTTTTTATGCCACCTCCGCCCCGCCGCCGGCAGCGATGCGACGATCAGGCATTTACAAAACCGCGCTGCGCGTTGCAGCATGAAACGCATGGGAGTAACCGGCATGAATCGTTTACAAGCGCATCTGCGCATGGGTATCCGCGGCTGCCTGATCGGCATGGCCATCATCCTCGGTGCATCCGGATGCACGCCACAGACGGACGACACCCCGCCGCCACAGATCGTCTCGGCACTGGCCGGCCAATGGCGCCAGGTCAACGGCACCGGCACCATGCGCTTCTACCCGGACGTCACGGTCAAACTGATGTTTCCGGACCACAAGCCGCCGGTACAGATCCTGACCACCTACGACATGCTCAAGGGCAGGATCGGCATCGATTCCGGCGGCTACTGGACCGGCCCGGTCATGCTCGATCTGGACCTACCCCATGAGCGCATCACCCTGAACTTCCCGAAGCAGACACCGATCGTGCTGGAGAAGGTGTCGGGACAATAGGCCCGATCCGGTGATGCACATCACCAAAGCCATTGAAAAATAAACGTTTTCTAATCAATGGTTCATGCCCTCCCCATGTTGATCCTCTAGGTTCACGTTCATCGGTCGGGCCCATGCCTGCCGAATTTGAATAGACCAAGGAGACATATATGAACGGCATGAAAGAACTCTGGTATACGGTCATCGGCGCCATCGTCACATTCTTCGGCATGATCGGCTTCGCAAGCTTCGTCGAGTCCGTGCAGTAAGCACCGCCCACGAACAAGATTCGCAACAAGGAGACGCATATGAACGGCATGAAAGAACTCTGGTACTCGGTGGTTGCTGCCATTGTCACATTCTTCGGCATGACTGCCTTCGCAGGCTTCGTCGAGTCCGTGCAGTAAGGCACGGCACCCAACAAGAGCTAAGATAAGGGAGGTTCCCATGAAAGAGCTTTTCTACACCATCAGTGCCGCCGTCGTGACCTTCTTCGGCGTCACGTCCTTCGCGCACTTCGTCGAGGTCGCGCACAACAGCTAACCTACAGGCCGGGGCCGCGCATCGGGCGCGGCCCCGGCCCGATGGGTCGGCACAGGGCTTTCTGACGTGATGCGCAGGGACGCTTCGGCTATGCTGGGCCCATGCCCATTCCGGCACCATCCGCCCCACCATTACCCGCATGGCTCACGGCCATGCTGCAGCCCGCATTCTACGATCATCCCACCCACCATATCCGCCTGGTCCAGACCCATATATCCTGGGTGGTACTGACCGGCGACTATGCCTACAAGATCAAAAAGCCGGTCGATTTCGGCTTCCTCGATTTCTCCACCCTGGAAAAAAGGCAGGCCATGTGCCGCAAGGAACTGGAACTGAACCGCCGCCTGGCCCCGGAGCTTTATCTGGCGGTATTGCCCATCTGCAAGCAGGGCGGAAGATTCCGCCTGGGCACCGGAAACCATGACACCAAGGCCGTCGAGTATTGCCTGAAAATGGCCCAATTCGATCCCGAGGCGCTGCTGGCTCGCGAGATCGACGCGGGGCGCTTCGATCCGCTGTGGATGGATGCGCTGGCGGTGCAGATCGCCGACTTCCATGCCGCGGCCGAGGCGGCCAGGGGGCTCCGCTTCGGCAGCGCGACGGTACTCCGCCATTACATCGACGAGAACCTCGAGGCCGCGCGCCGGCTGGCGCAGATGCCCGGCATGCCCAATCGCCATGCCGAGCTGAAACGCTGCGCCTCACAAATGCTGACACGCCTGGAACCGCAGCTCGCAGCACGGATCCGGGACGGCCATATCCGCGCCTGCCACGGCGATCTGCACCTGGGCAATATCGCCCTTGTGGAAGATTGTCCGCGCATCTTCGACTGCATCGAATTCAACGACGAACTGCGCCTGATCGACACCATGAACGATACCGCCTTCCTGGCCATGGACTGCGAGGCCCGCGGACATCCGGAACTCGGGTGGCGGTTCGTCTCGCGCTATCTCGAGCATACCGGAGACTACGAAGGCCTGACGCTCTTGCCTCTGTACCAGCTCTACCGCGCCGGGGTGCGCGGCAAGGTCGCCCTGCTGTTGTCCGAGGATACGGGGCTTTCGGCGGATGCTGCCGCGGCCAAGCGCCGGGAGGCCGACGCCTACTTCCGCCTCGCCGCCGCTTACGCCGCCCCGGCGACAGCTCCGCGCCTGATGGCCGTCGGCGGCCTGTCCGGCAGCGGCAAGAGCCACCTGGCATTGCTGGGACTCGCCGCCGAAGGGGCGCTGGTCATCCGCTCGGATGCCACGCGCAAGCGATTGGCGGCGGGCACGCTCCCGCTGTACACGCCGGCGATGACCGAGGCCACCTATGCGGCAATGTTGCGCGGCGCGGACGCGGCCCTGGCCGCAGGATTCAGCGTCATCCTCGACGCCACCTTCCTGGACCCGACGCACCGCGACCAGGCCCGTCGCCTGGCCGAAGGGCGCGGCCTGCCTTTCTCGCTGCTCTGGCTGGATGTGACCGCCCCCGAACTACGCCGACGCGTATGCGCGCGTGACGCTGCGGGCGGAGATGTCTCGGATGCGGACCTGGCGGTGCTCGAAGCGCAGCTTTCCGCTTACCGCCGCCCCGAAGAAAAGGACATCCGTTTCCTGCAGGCCAGCGACCGCTGGCCCGAAATCTAGAACCTACATCACCTCGACGGCATAGGCGGCCAGGCGCGAGCGCTCACTGGCACGCAGCGTGATGTGGCCGGCATGCGGCCAGCCGGCGAAACGCATCGCCGCCATCGTCAGGCCGTTGGTGTGGGCCGTCAGGTACGGGGTGTCGATCTGGGCGTTGTTGCCGAGAATGATGATCTTCGAGCCCTCGCCCATGCGCGTGACCAGCGTCTTCATCTGGTGCGGCGACAGGTTCTGCGCCTCGTCGACGATCAGCCATGTCTTCGTAAATGTGCGTCCGCGCGCGAACGACAGCGAGGTAATCTCGATCTTGTACTGATCCAGCGCCGACAGCCCGTGGAAATCGTTGCCGAGCAGCAGCTTCAGATTGTCGCTGATGGCGCCCATCCACGGCTCCATTTTCTCCTTCTCCGTACCGGGAAGGAACCCGATGTCCTGGCCCATCGGCACCGTCGCCCGCGTCACCACGATGCGTTCGTACAGGCCCAGGTCCAGCGTCTGGTTCAGGCCGCAGGCCAGCGTCAAAAGCGTCTTGCCGGAGCCGGCCAGGCCCAGCACGCTGACCATGTCGAGCCCCGGATCCATCAGCAGGTTCATGGCCATGTTCTGCTCGGCATTGCGTGCCTGCACACCCCATACGGCATTGCGCGAGCCACGGTAGGAGCCCATTTCCTTCAGGTGCACGCGCCGCTCGGGCCCGACCTCGACGCAGCGCAGCGCCTGCTCCTTGTCGCCGGGCAGACCGACAAAATCGTTGACGTGCGGCAGCGCCAATTGCTCAGGCCAGTCGAAGCGGTAGTGGCTGACGTGGTTGCCGTCCTCGACGACGTCCTCGACCTGCATCTTGTCGCCACCGGCCTCCCAGCCTGCCTCGTCGAGCTGGACGCGGCCGTTGCACAGCACCGACAGATCGTCGACAGCCTTGTCCGAGCGATAATCCTCGGCGGTCAGCCCCAGCGCCCGCGCCTTGATGCGCAGGTTGATGTCCTTGGACACGAGAATGACGTCGCGGCCCGGATTCTCATTCTGCATCGACATGGTGACGGCGATGATGCGATTGTCGCCGCTGCCGCGGGCCAGCGACTCCGGCAGGATATCCAGCGCCCGGTGGTTCAGTTCGAAGAACAGCGAGCCGCCGCCGGGCAGCGGACAGCCCTTGTCCAGGTCATGGCAATCGGCGCTGATCTCGTCGAGCTGGCGAGAGACGGTGCGCACGTTGCGCGCCAACTCGTCGAAGCCGCGCTTGACCTTGTCCATCTCCTCGAGCACGGCGATGGGCAACACCACGTCATGTTCGTCGAAGCGCGTCAGGGCACTCGGATCATGGATCAGCACATTGGTATCGAGGATGTATATCTTGCGTTCTGCCTTGTCGATCAAACCGTCCTCCTAGGGCTCGGACTCCCCCTCGCCACATCGATGGGACTATCATGACAAAACTTCCACCCTTCCGCATGCACAATCTTCGTCTCTTGATGCTTGACAGCATGGCCGTGCTTGGCATTATTCGCCGCGCTCTCCGCGGGAATAGCTCAGTTGGTAGAGCGCAACCTTGCCAAGGTTGAGGTCGCCGGTTCGAGCCCGGTTTCCCGCTCCAGATCAGGGGCCTTTCGGCCCCTTTTTTTTCGTTCCATACCCCGGCAGGGTAGCCAAGTGGTAAGGCAGAGGTCTGCAAAACCTTTATTCGCGGGTTCGATTCCCGCCCCTGCCTCCATTCATGTCACGCGCTGCAATATGGTATATGCTGGATACGCCCGATGCCGGAGAAGCGTATGTCCAGGTTTATGCACATCGTCAGACACCGTATCACGCTACTACTGGTAGCCATCGTCGCCCTCATCGGCGCCCTGCAACTGGCTGCCCCGACGCTGATCCGCGCCTACGCTCTGCACTGGCTAAAAGGCCACGGCGTCGCGCACGCCAAGATCGACCGCATACGCCTCAATCCCTGGCTGGGAAGGCTTTCCGTGCAGGGACTGCAGGCAGGCGCAGGTCTCAGCGTCGGCCGGGCGGCCATCGACATCGACTGGTGGCCGGTGTGGCATCATCACATCTACATCCGCATGCTGAGCGTCGAGCATGCCAAGCTGAAGCTGGTGCAACAGGCGGACGGATCATGGGCACCATCCGGGCTGACGCTCGCCAGAAGCACTGACAAGGCGCAGGGCGGACGGCCATGGCAGGCGGTATTACGCCGGATCGACCTGAAACAGGTGCACATCGTCCTGGCCGGCCGCGAGCTGCGGGCCGACATACCCATCGAACATATGACGCTGACACTGGCCTCCATGTCGCGTACGGACGCCCAGGTGCTGAACGTGGACATGCAGTTCGGCCAAGGTTTTGTCTTCGCCGGAAACGACCACGCCACTATCTCGTCGTTGCGGCTCGGGGGGCAGTTCATGCTGCCCGCCACGGCGGATACCACGAGCGCAGCCGGCGGCCGGCATATCGCCATCCGGGTGCAGGGACTGAGCCTGCAGGCCAGCAAGGGGCAAGCGGCGCTTGCCGTCGGCAAGGCCCTGATCTACGGCATCGCCATGCAGGGCCCCGAGAACCTGGTGGCAGACGGCATCGATGCCAATGTCCTGCGCCTGACCTCCCTGCCCGGCGGCATCGAGGCCCGCGCCGATGCCGCCGTCGCCGGCACCATCCGACTGCGCCACGGCCGGCTCGATATCGGCGGCCTGAAGCTGGACCATATGCGAGCCGACGCCCCCGACGGGCTGAGCCTGGGCGTCATAAAAAGCCTGGCGATGGACGGTCTTTCCGTGACCGGCACGCAGCATGCCGCCTTCTCACAGCTGATGCTGCATGGCATCGACCTGCCCGCGACGGCGGACCAGTCCCTCGGCCATGTCGACGGCATCACCGCTACCGGTGGCGAGTTCGCCTCACCTGATCACATGCAGCTGGACCGCCTGGATGTTCAGGGCCTGAACCTTACATTACAGCATGGGAAGGATGGCATGGCCGTTCTGAACCGCCTGAAGACCATCAGCCCCCCCGCAGCATCCACCGCCACGCCATCGGCTCCGGCCGACATTCGGATCGGGCTTGTGACGATCGACAAGGGAAGCAGAATCTCCCTGACCGACCATGCCGTTCGTCCGCCATTCCGGAACAATATGGAAGTCGAATCCTTCCGCTTATCCTCGCTGGACCTCGGCGGCAAGCAACCCGGTTCCCTGGATGCCGCCTTCAAACTGGGTGATCAGGGCCAGCTCACCGTCAAGGGTGACCTGGAAATGAAGCGCGCCAAACCGGCAGCCAATCTCACCCTGGCCATCAGGCGCCTCAGCTTGCCCATGCTATCCGGCTATGTGGAGCGGGATTTCGGCAGCGGCATCAAAACCGGGCAGATGGACCTGGACAGCCAGGTGCACATCAGGAACGACACCATTGATGCCCAAAACAAGCTTGTCATCCGCAGCCTTGAGCTGGCTGCATCGACCCAGCCCGGAAAAGACGCCCTGAATCTGGGCATGCCACTGGACATGGCCGTGCGCATCCTGCGCGACGATAACGGGGATATTGCCCTCGATGTGCCGGTCACCGGTCGCCTCGACAACCCCGACTTCCACCTGAGCGACGCCTTCGATCAGGCTCTGACATCGGCCATGCGCTCGGCGGCCTTCAGCTATGCCACGATGCTGCTGCAGCCCTACGGCAGTATCATGCCCGCCATCTCCATGGTGGCCGGTATGATCGGCCAGGCTGCAAAGCCCAGGCTGACGCCGATCGTCTTCGCACCGCGCAGCACGGCCTTATCCGAGCAGGCCCAGGCCTATGTCGCCAGGATCGCGCTGCTGATGAAGAAAAAAGATTTTCGGCTGCAGGTCTGCGGCGTGGCCGCAGGCGGCGATTTCCTGGCCGGCACGGCGCCGACGCCTGGCTCTTCGGCTTACAACAACCTGTTAACGCTGGCCAGCGGCCGCTCCTCGCAGATCATCAAGGCCCTGGTCGCGGCCGGGGGCGACCCGGCCCACCTGTTCAGCTGCCGACCACAGGTCGACGCCAGAGGGAAAGAGGGCCGCGTGGAGCTGCTGCTCGACTAAGACCCACCTTCGCACGCGCATTGGCGATGCCTGCCCTGCTGGTCTACATTCGTCCCAACATGGAGCCCGCCAAATCCCGGCACAAGCCGACCAACTCGACACCGCTGCTGCTCAGACGCGGGCATCTCGCCATTCGCATCAGCGCATATTTCCTCATCGCCAGCACCGCCTGGGTCGTGTTCAGCGACACCCTGATCGATCGGCTGGCGGCCCGTCTGCCCTTCCTCACCGCCATCCAGATATCCAAGGGGCTGACCTATACCATCGTCATGTCGGCATTACTGTACATCATGCTACGTCGCTGGGAGAACCGGCTGCGTGCCGCCGCTGCCCGGGAAACGCATATGACCGAGGCCTTGGCGGACGCCATCACCGCCATGATGAAACTGCGCGATCCCTTCACCTCCTGGCACACGAACCGCACCGTCGAGTTCTCCGCCCAACTCGGGCAGGCGTTGGCGCTGGCACAGGAGGAACTCGCCACCCTGGTGCTGGCGGCAAGGCTGCATGACATCGGCAACACCGGTATCCCCACGGAAATCCTCAACAGGCCCGGCCCGCTCAGCCCCCCGGAGCGGGCGCTGGTCCAGACCCATGTCCATATCGCCTATGAGATGATGAACCAGGCCGGGGTGCCGGCACCGGCGCCCGAGATCGTGCTGCAGCATCACGAGCGGCTCGACGGATCCGGTTATCCGCGGCGCATCAGGGGGGAAGGCATCGCGCTCGACGGCGCGCATCCTGGCTGTCGCCGATGTCGTCACCGCCATGGCCTCCCACCGCCCTCACCGTCCGGCCCACGACCGCGAGGCCATCGCCGCCGAGCTCAAGGAACAGCGCGGCATCCGCTACGATGCCATCGTCGTCGATGCCTGCCTGCCGCTGCTGGCCGACGCCTCGATCGCGCTGGCCGATGCCTGACCCTGCGTGCGGCGCTTGCTCGCCCACCATTCCTTGGCATGATTCATCCATTGTGCCGGGATGGCGGAATTGGTAGACGCAAGGGACTTAAAATCCCTCGGGCTTGCGCCTGTGCGGGTTCGAGTCCCGCTCCCGGTACCAGATCGCCCATAGGGAGGGAGGGATCATGATTCCAGGACGATGCATGCGCATATACCTGTCCGAATCGGACCGCATCGACGGCAAGCCGGCGATGGAGGCCATCCTGACGCTGTGCCGCGAGGCCGGCCTGCGTGGGGTTTCGGTGCTGCGCGCCACCGAGGGGCTGGGCGCGCACGGCGTGCATTCCACCGCCTTCCTGGCGCTGTCCAGCGACCTGCCGCTGCTCGTCGAGGCCATCGACACGGAGTCGCGCATCGACCATGCCCTGGAGCGCATGCGCCTGCACCTGGACGGCCACCTCGTCGCCGTCTGGCCGGTATCGCTGATGAAGGGCCCCCTGGAGGATAACCATGCTTAACATCATCCGCCGCATCCCGCTGTTCTCGGAGCTGGAGGAGCGCGAGCTCGAGGCGGTCGCCGCCCTGGTCTCCACGCGCAACGTGTCGCGCAAGTCCATCGTCGTGCAGGAAGGGGATGTCGGCGACTCGCTGTTCATCATCGTCAAGGGCGCCGTGAAGATCTCCTCCTATACCGCCGAGGGCAAGGAGGTGGTGCTCTCCTTGCTGAGCGCCGGCGGCGTGTTCGGCGAAATGGCCCTGCTCGACCGCCAGCCGCGCTCGGCCACGGTGACGACGACGGAGGACTCGACGCTGGCGCAGATCCGGCGCCCGGATTTCGAACGCCTGCTGCAGAACCAGCCGTCGATCGCCCTGGGTCTGCTGGAGGAGCTGGTATCGCGCCTCAGGCGCACGACCCAGGTGCTGGAGCGCATCAGCACCATGGACGTGCCGCACCGCCTGTACAACTACATCCTGGACCTGTGCCTGAAGCACGGCGTCGAGGACGATACAGGCACGTTTTCCGAGGTGCGCATGCCCACCCACCAGCTGATCGCCGACCAACTGTCCACCAGCCGCGAGACCATCTCGCGGGCCATCAGCACCCTGAAGAAGGAGGGCATCATCATCCCGGTGCAGGGGCGCAGCCTCGTGCGCATCGACATGCCGGCCCTGGAGACCCTGGCCGAGGCCATGCAATAAGGCTCTCAGGTTGACACCCCCCGACTGGCCGCTATAGTTCGGCCTCCTCTGACGCGGGGTGGAGCAGTGGTAGCTCGTCGGGCTCATAACCCGAAGGTCGTCGGTTCAAATCCGGCCCCCGCAACCAAATCGAAAAGGGCCCGCAGCAATGCGGGCCCTTTCGCGTTTCCGGGCATCGTGCGGCACCGGCCAGGCCATGGATTTAGAACTCGGTATACACCGAGGCCACGACATGAGTCGTGCCGATATTGTTCCCGAACACGTTTGTATACACCGACGCATTCGCCGACGACGCGGTGACTGCGACCGACACGATATACTTCTTCGCAAACTTCCGGTTGACCCCGATCCGGTAATCCGAATACGAATACAGGCTGTCATTAGACACCCCCGACGGAGAAGCGCCCCGGAAAATCTGCCGGCCGGCATGAAGCGCCAGATGGAGGCCCGCCATCGGCAGGGGGAAATCGCCATCGGCCTCCAGATAATCCGTACCACCGCTGTTCGGGATGCCGAACAGCGTGCCCAATGCATGCGACCACTTGAGCTTCACGCCCTGATAGCCGAGCGACGCGTAGGCCTCGGTGGAGTCCGGCCGGACCAGGCCCGCCGCATCCAGGGACCGCTGGGGAAAGCGTCCGGGGAATGCATAATGGATCAGGCCCAGGTCGTAGTCCCATCCCTTCGCGACCTCGCCCTCGAATCCCGTATAGGCATCGATCTCCAGGCTGGAACTGGCGCCCGCCATCACATCGTTATAGATGCTCGTGTTCGAAAGCCAGGCACCGGCATAAAACGACTCCTTATATTCATAATCGATGCCCCCCTGCACAGCCGGATAGCCGTTGGTCTGGGACAGACCCCGGTACACATACTGCGTGGCCAGACCCACATTCATGTTGAGTTCCTGGGTTTGCGGCATCGGGGGCTCGCCCTCGATCTGCTCTGCCCGGGCCGATGGGGCATGAACCAGCCCGATCACGGCCACGACACATAAAGCCAGACTGCTACGCATATGGGACTCCCTATCCTTTCCATGGAAGACGAACGGCGCCGCCACTGCGGGACGGCATGATATCGGCGGGTTTTTCCGCTCCGATTCCATGCTGGGCATGACTGCGGACGCCTGCCAGGCAACGGCACCTGTCCGGAGCAGGCTAACCCCGATCTATTAGCGGTGAATTAGGGCCGGGGGTCTCCTCCGATGTCACCATGGCGTCACAGAACCGGCATTAGTGTCTGCCTCGCATCGGCATGCGCACGTCTGTGCCCATGCTTAAAAAGCATGCGCATGTCAGCACCCATGCATCCGATGCATGGACAGCCAGTCGACAGGAGGGACTGCCATGAAACCCATGAATCGAATCATCCGCGGCCTGCTCGCCCCGTTCCGGGCCCTGGCCAGCATCCCCATCAACGGCGTGCTCATGCTGTTCTTCGGCCTGGTCATGCTGACCGTCGTCGGCCAGACGGTGTGGACGATGCGCGACGCGCGCGACATCCACCACGCCGCCATGATCGTGAACAGCCAACACCTGCCGGAGCTGATGACCGGACAGAAGCTGCTGTCCTTCGTCTCCCAGGCCCGCTCCTTCCTCGTCGACGCCACGCTGCTCGACAACCAGGAGCAGGCCGACGAGGCCAAGGATCTCTTCGGCCGCTTTCGGAAGCAGGCCGATGCACTGAAGGCGCTGTATACCGGCCGCCACGACAGCAAGATGCTGGCGCAGATGCACACCATCGATGACGACTTCGCCCATTTCGTCGCCGCCAAGGATTCGTTACTGAGGGCCCCCAGCGGCTCGCCGCTGAAGGAAATCATGCTGGCGCAGCTGAACGACCAGTCGGAAACCCTGATGCAGGACCTATCCGGCTTCCGCGAGATCCAGCAGCAGGCGATCAGCGAGCGCATGCATGGCGTAGAGGCGCGCATCACCGCCGCCGAGAAACGCATGTGGATCATGGCCGGCATCGTGTTGGCCGTCTGCCTGCTGGCCAGCTACAGCGCCCGGCGCATGCTGCGCAGCCGCATCCGCCCCATCCTCGCCGTCGTCGGCGACTGGACGGCGAACAGCATGGAGCGGCGCGTCGAGCATATCCCGTGCAAGGACGAACTCGGGCGCATGGCCTACGCCATCAACAGCCTCGGCGACATCACCGAATCCTTCCTGCGCGAGACCGTGGCGGCGCTCGATGCCATGAGCCATGGCGACATGGGCCGGCGCATCGACGCCGACGGCCTGAACACCCAGCTGCGGCAGGTGGCCGAACGCATCAACGCCAACCTCGACCACGTCGCCGACTCCTACCGCCAGGCCGCCCAGCATATGGAGCTGACGCAGGGCTTCGAGACCAGCATCGATGCCGTGGTGCAGAACCTGGGCGGGGTGTCCCAGCATGTCGGAAACCATGCCCAGACCGTGGCCGTGAGCACCGAACAATCCTCGCGTCAGGCCACGGCGGCGGCGATGAACGCCGAGCAGGCCTCGCACAACGTGGCCACCGTGGCGACGGCGACGGAAGAACTGTCCGCCTCCATCGCCGAGGTTACGCGCCAGATCCGTGAGGCCAGGGGCATCAGCGACGAGGCGGCGCGCCAGGCCGATACCGTCATCACCACCGTGGGCAAACTCAACCAGCTGAGCAACGAGATCAACCAGGTGGTGCAGCTGATCTCCGATATCGCCGGCCAGACGCATCTGCTGGCACTGAACGCCACCATCGAGGCGGCACGCGCCGGCGAGGCCGGGCGTGGCTTCACGGTCGTGGCCGGCGAGGTCAAGGCATTGGCGGAGCAGACGGCGGGAGCCACCGATCAGATCGCCCGCCAGATCCGCGAGATCCAGACCGAGAGCCGGCAAAGCAGCACCGCCATCGACGGCATTGCCGGCATCATCAAGCGCATCAGCCAGATCAACGCCGTCATCGACGAGGCTGCCGACGAACAGGCCAAAGCCGCGCGCGAGATCTCGGCCAGCGTGCAGCATGCCAATGCCAGCGTCTTGGAAGTCAGCGGCGGCATCAGCGAGGTATCGACGGCCACCGGCGAGACCGGGCATGCGGCCGGCAATATGCTGAACGCGGCGCAGACGCTGCAATCCTCGACGACGGTCCTGACCGCCACCATCCAGGAATTCCTGGCCGGGCTGCGCGGCGCCAAGGCCGAGGCATCGGCCTAGGACTTGCGCCCGCATGGGGCAGGCCTAGCCTTGCCCCATGCTGTTCTTGCTGTTCATGCTGCTCTCGGTGCCGATTGGCGGATTCTGTGCCTGGTTCGCCTACCGCGCCTTCAGGATCGGACGCCGCGAAACCGGCATGACCTTCAGCGTGCTGGCGCTGGCCTGCCTGCTCGCCGCCGGTGCCGGCGGCGGCTGGCTGCTGATGGTGTTCTCCTTACGCTGACTCGCGTATTTTTTACACCCAAATGAACCCTTCCGGCCATGTCATCACGATGTCATACGCCCCATCCAACATGGCTGCGCTATCTTATGGAAGGTAGGGGAAACGACGGCGAATGGCCCGAGTTTGCGAGGGAACCCGACCGATCCCGCGCCCTCTGTAAGGACGTTTTTAATGCAAAGGAGACGAAACAGATGAAGAAGATGTTGCTTAGCCTCACCGCGATGGCCTTCATGCTGTCCGCTGGCATCGCCCAGGCGGACAATACGGCCATCACCGGTGCAGGTTCGACGTTCGTGACCCCCATCCTTTCCAAGTGGGCCTATACATATAACAAGAAGACCGGCGTCAAGCTGAACTACCAGTCCATCGGTTCCGGCGGCGGTATCAAGCAGATCGAGGCCAAGACCGTGGACTTCGGCGCCTCCGACGCTCCGCTGACGGCGAAGCAGCTGCAAGAGCAGGATCTGGCACAGTTCCCCGACATCGTCGGCGGTGTGGTGCCGGTCGTGAACATCCATGGCATCAAGGCCGGTAAGCTGAAGCTGGACGGCAAGGCCCTGGCCGACATCTACCTGGGCAAGATCACCAAGTGGAACGATGCTGAGATCAAGCGTCTGAACCCGCACCTGCACCTGCCGAACGCCGACATCGCCACCGTGCATCGCGCCGACGGTTCGGGCACCACCTGGATCTACACCAACTACCTGACCAAGGTCAGCGCCGAGTGGGCCAGCAAGGTCGGCAACGACAAGGCCGTCGAATGGCCGGGCTCCAACAGCATGGGCGGCAAGGGCAACGAGGGCGTGGCCGCGTTCGTGAACAAGGTTCCGAACTCGATCGGCTACGTCGAGTACGCCTACGCCCTGCAGAACCACATGGCCTATGTGCTGATGAAGAACCGGGACGGCCACTACGTGGCTCCGACCGCCAAGAACTTCCAGGCTGCCGCTGCCGGCGCCGACTGGAAGCACGCTCCTGGCTTCTACATGGTGCTGACCAACCAGCCGGGCCGTCACTCCTGGCCGATCACCGGCGCCAGCTTCATCCTGGTGCACAAGAAGGCTGACAATGCGAAGCAGACCAAGGAAGTACTGAAGTTCCTGATCTGGTCCTTCCGCCACGGCACCAAGGCCGCCATGAAGCTCGACTACGTGCCGCTCCCGCAGAGCGTCGTGGATCTCATCGAGGCCTCCTGGCGCGCCGACATCACGGACGCCAGCGGCAACCACCTCTGGAAGTAAGACTCCGAGCAAGCTGACGATGGCGGGGCCGGGTTTTCCCGGCCCCGCTTTTCGGAGGTCCTGCCCCTGCGGCGCCTCCGAAAAGCGGACACGTCCCATCTATGCCACGGCGGCGGCGCCCCCCCCGCCCCCATCGGCGCGAACCCAAATCCTTCGACAAGGAGCTCCCGTGCAAGACTCGCAATCGCGTCACATCGAGACTTGGACGGAAGCGGACGACGTGGCTAGTATCGCTGGGGGATCCGCAACGGTTCTGCGGCGCCACGCCGAAGAGGGAAGGACACTGATCACGCGTATGCGCTCGTCATCGAACAAACGCTTTCCGAACTGGATGGACGGCGCCTTCAAGGGTCTGACCCAAACCTTTGCCATCGGCATCCTCATGCTACTGGGCGGCATCTTCGTCGTACTGTGGACGCAGTCGCTGCCGTCGATCCACAAGTTCGGCTTCGACTTCCTGACCAGCGCGGCCTGGAACCCGCCGAAGGAGAACTTCGGCGCCCTGTCGGCCATCGTCGGCACCCTGATGACCACGGCGGTGGCCCTGGTCATCGCCATTCCGCTCAGCATCGGCATCGCCCTGTTCCTGGTCGAGATCGCCCCGGAATTCCTGCGCCAGCCGCTGGCCGTGGCCATCGAGCTGTTGGCCGCCATCCCCAGCATCGTCTACGGCATGTGGGGCATGTTCGTGCTGCCGCCGCTGATGAGCAGCTATGTGCAGCCGTGGCTGCAGAAGTACTTCGGCTTTTTGCCGCTGTTCAAGGGGCCGCCGCTGGGCATCGGCATCCTCACCGCCGGCATCGTGCTGGCCCTGATGGTGATCCCGTTCATCGCCTCGGTGACGCGCGAGGTGTTCCGCATGGTGCCGAAGACGCTGAAGGAAGCCGCCTACGGCGTCGGCAGCACCACCTTGGAGGTGGTGCGCAACATCATGCTCCCGTACGGCCGCAAAGGCATCGCCGGCGCCATCTTCCTCGGCCTCGGCCGGGCCCTGGGCGAGACCATGGCCGTGACCTTCGTCATCGGCAACTCGCATCACATGTCGCTGTCCCTGTTCGCGATGGGCAACTCCATCGCCTCGACCCTGGCCAACGAGTTCACCGAGGCCGACACCGACATCTACATGTCGTCCCTGATCGAGCTCGGCCTGGTGCTGTTCCTGATCACCTTCATCATCCTCGGCCTGGCGCAATGGTGGCTGCAGCGCAGCAACCCGGATAGGAGCCGTTCATGACCCTGGTGCAAAGACGCGTGGTGATGAACCGGGCGGTCATGATCATGTCCGGCGTGGCGGCGTTCATCGGCCTGTTCTTCCTGGTGTGGATTCTCGGCTATGTGACCATCAAAGGCATCGGCGCCATCAACTGGGCCTTCTTCACCCAGCTGCCGTCCCCGCCCGGGAGCGATGAAGGCGGGTTGTCCAGCGCCATCGTCGGTACCCTGATCATGACGGTCCTGGCTGCCCTGATCGCGGTGCCGATCGGGGTGCTGGCCGGCACCTATCTGTCCGAATTCGGCCGGGACACGCATCTCGGGCATACGGTACGCTTTCTATCGGACATCCTGGTCAGCGCCCCGTCGATCGTCATCGGCGTGTTCGTCTACCTGGTCATGGTCAAGCCCATGGGCAATTTCTCGGGCTGGGCCGGGGGCGTGTCGCTGGCCATCATCATGCTGCCGGTGGTCACCCGCACCACCGAGGAGATGCTGCGCCTGGTCCCGAGCGAGATGCGCGAAGCAGCACTGGCGCTCGGCGCCCCGTACTGGCACACCATGGTGCGTGTGGTCTTCCGCGCCGCCACGGCGGGACTCCTGACCGGCGTGCTGCTCGCGGTGGCGCGCGTCTCCGGCGAGACGGCGCCGCTGCTGTTCACGGCCCTGAACAGCCCCTACTGGAGCAACACCCTGAACCAACCGATGTCGAACCTGACGGTGACGCTGTTCAATTACGCCATGTCGCCCTACGACGACTGGCATGCCAAGGCATGGGGCGCGGCCTTTTTGATCACCGCCTCGGTGCTGATCGTCACCATCACGACCCGATTCATCCTGCGCGATAGGAGCAAGCGTTGAGCCCTGAAACCCCAACCCCCACCAAAGCCAAGGTTTCCGTACGCAACCTGAACTTCTATTACGGCGACCGGCAGGTGCTGTTCGACAACAACCTGGATATCGCCGATGGCAAGGTCACCGCCTTCATCGGCCCGTCCGGCTGCGGCAAGTCCACGCATATCCGCACCTACAACCGCATGTTCGACCTGTACAAGGGACAGCGGGCCGAGGGTGAGATCATCGTCGACGACACCAATATCCTGGATCCGAAGATCCCGGCCCTGCAGCTTCGGCACCAGATCGGCATGATCTTCCAGAAGCCGACGCCGTTCCCGATGTCGATCTTCGATAACGTCGCCTACGGCCTGCGTCTGCACACGAAGATGAGCAAATCCGAGCTTGCTGGAAGGGTGGAGGCGGCATTGCGCTCCGCCGCCCTGTTCGACGAGGTCAAGGACATGCTGCACGTCCACGGCACCGAACTTTCCGGCGGCCAGCAGCAGCGGCTGTGCATCGCCCGCGCCATCGCCGTAGAGCCCGAGATCATCCTCATGGACGAGCCCTGCTCGGCACTTGATCCGATCTCCACGGCCAAGATCGAGGAGCTGATCGACCAGCTCAAGGGCGAGTTCACCATCGTCATTGTCACCCACAATATGCAGCAGGCGGCCCGCGTTTCCGACCGCACGGCCTTCTTCTACATGGGCAAGCTGATCGAGTTCGACGAGACGGAAACGATCTTCACGTCCCCGAAGAACAGCCAGACCGAGGACTACATTACCGGCCGCTTCGGCTGATTGGAGCATCGATGGCGCTGCACACCACCACCCGCTACGACGAGGAACTGAACGACCTGAAAAGCCATGTGCTGTCGATGGGCGAGCGGGTGCAGGGGGCTATCGACCGTGCTGCCGAGGTCGTGTTCAAGCGCGATCGCAGCACCGCCCAGCACACCATCGAACAGGACAGCGCCGTCAATGCCCTGGAGCTCGAGTGCGACGAGATGACCCGCAACCTCCTCGTGCGCCGCCAGCCGGCGGGCAGCGACCTGCGCTTCGTCATCGCCTGCAACAAGATCGTCACCGACCTGGAGCGCATGGGCGACCTGGCCGCCGGCATCTGCCGCTCGGCCCTGCGCATCGGTGAGCACCCGGTGCCGGATCTCGGCGAGATGCCGCTGCTGGTCGAGAAGGTACGCCGGCAGGTGGCCAGGGTGCTCGGCGCCTATGCCCACGAAGACCTGCATGAGGCACTGGGCACCATCGGCGACGATGACGAGATCGACGCGCTGAACACCCGCATCTACCACTCACTGATCGACCAGATGGGCAAGGACCCGGCGCTGATCAGCGCCGCCATCGTCATGACCAATATCGCCAAGAACCTCGAGCGTATCGGCGACCTGGCGGTAAGCATGGCGCAAATGGTCGTCTACATGGCCAGCGGCCAGGATATCCGCCATATCTCCCCGAAGCAGGCCGACCGCATCATCGACCAGGACGACTGACGGGGGAGGCTGCCCTCCCCCGCCCTGGACATGACCTAGAAGTGGCCTAAAAGTGATATTTGGCGCTCAGCGTGTACATGCTGACGCCGACCCCCTGAAACTGCGTGGCCGAGGCGTTGTTCGGCCGCTGCAGCAGGTGCGACCACTCCGCTCCCAGGCTGTACTGGTCGGCCATGCGGTACTGCAGACCCAAGCCATAACCCAGGCCGATGCGGGTCTTCGTCTGCTTGGCCGCGCCGATGGGATAATAGCTGGCGCGCAGGCTGCCGACGCCGACCAGGCCATAGCCCATCCAGTTCTCCGAGAAATCGTATTTCGGCTTCAGATAGAAGGCGGCGAACCAGTCCACCCTGGACGCCGGGCGCACCACCGGCACGGCCTCCTCACTGGTCTTGGTGCTGGCGCCGACGCGCAGCTCACCGCCGAGATACGGGGAGAAATCATCGCCCAGCTGCAGATAGCCGCCGAGGGTGTCCTGCCGGTTCAGGCCGTCGTCCAGCACGAACGAGCCAAGCCCGACGCCGACATAGGGCTCCGAGGCGGCGGCCGGCTGGCTCATGCCCAGGCCCCCGACCAGCGCCATCGCCATCATCGATATCCATGTCCTTTTCATGCGTTCACTCCATGATGTTGGTTTCGCCGCCGTTTGGCGACGCAGGCAACGTAGACAGCCAGGCTGAAACCGGCATGAACGGCGCTGGCAGCACATGCGTGCAGGGTTTACAGTATCCATGGATGCGGAGGACGGGACATGCCACAGCACACAAAGCCACTGACCCTGAAACGACTGGCCATCGACACCTACAAGGAGAACGTGGCCTACCTGCACCGCGACTGCGCGCTGTACCGCACCGAGGGCTTCCAGGCTCTGGCCAAGCTCGAGGTCAGGAACGGCAAGCGCAAGATCCTGGCCGTGCTCAACGTCGTCGACGACGACGCCATCGTCGGCACGAACGAGATCGGCCTGTCCGAGCAGGCCTTCGCGCAGATGGGGCAGAAGCAAGGCACGCTGGTGTCCATCGCCCATGCCGAGCCGCCGGCATCGATGGAGGCGGTACGCCGCAAGATCAGAGGCGAGCGTCTGACCGCCGAGGACTACATCGCCATCACCCAGGACATCGCCGACAACCGCTACTCGAAGGTGGAGATGGCCGCCTTCGTCGTCACCTCTGGCCAGACGGGGCTGGACCGCGACGAGATCCTGCACCTGACGCACGCCATGGCCGCCACCGGCGAGCGCGTGAGCTGGGAGGAGAAGCTGGTCGCCGACAAGCACTGCATCGGCGGCATCCCCGGCAACCGCACCTCGATGATCGTCGTGCCCATCGTCGCCGCCCACGGCCTGCTCATCCCCAAGACCTCCAGCCGCGCCATCACCTCGCCGGCCGGCACCGCCGACACCATGGAGGTACTGGCCAAGGTCGAGATCGGGCCGAAGCGCATCCGCGACATCGTGCACGCCCTGCGCGGCTGCATGGTCTGGGGCGGCACCGCCAAGCTGGCCCCGGTCGACGACATCCTGATCGCGGTGGAGCGGCCGCTGGGCATGGACTCGGCGGGACAGATGGTGGCCTCGATCCTGTCCAAGAAGATCGCCGCCGGTTCCACACACCTGCTCGTCGACATCCCGGTCGGCCCGAGCGCCAAGGTACGCGAGATGCGCGAAGCGCTGCAGCTGCGCAAGCTGTTCGAATACGTCGGTGATCGCAGCGGTCTGCACCTGGAGGTCATCATCACCGACGGCCGCCAGCCCATCGGCCGCGGCATCGGCCCGGTACTGGAGGCGCGCGACGTGCTGCAGGTGCTGCAGAACGACCCGGACGGCCCGAACGACCTGAGACAGAAGGCGCTGCGTCTCGCCGGCCGTGTCATCGAGTTCGATCCGGACGTGCGCGGCGGCCAGGGCTACGCCATCGCCCGCGACATCCTCGATTCCGGGCGCGCCATGGCCAAGTTCAACGCCATCATCGACAGCCAGGGGCGGCAGACCGAGGCTATTCCGCCCGGCTCGCTGAGCTTCGAGATCACGGCCGAGACGGACGGCGTCGTCACCGACGTCCACAACCAGATCATGGCACACATCGCCCGCCTGGCCGGCGCCCCGATGGACAAGGGCGCGGGCGTGGATCTGATGAAAAAGCTCGGCGACACGGTGGCCAGGGGCGAGATGCTCTACCGCGTGCATGCCGAGCATACAACGGACCTGGAATTCGCGCGCGACGCGTGCAGGCGGCATAACGGCTTCACCATCGGCACCGCCGAGGACATCGCCGCCGACACCTTCGGACTCTGATGCTCGTCCTGGGCTTTTCCGAGTATGCGGATGCCGGCCGGCGCCTGGCCACGCACCTTTCCTGCCCATTCGCCGAGGTCGACATACACGCCTTTCCGGACGGCGAGCACAGGCTGACGCTGCCGCTGCCGTTGCCGGAGCACGTGATCGCCTGCCGCAGCCTGTTCGACCCGAACGCCAAGCTCATCGACCTGCTGCTGCTCTCCGCCACCGCCCGCAGCCTCGGGGTGAAACGCCTGGATCTCGTCGCCCCCTACCTGTGCTATATGCGCCAGGACATCGCCTTCCACCCGGGCGAGGCGATCAGCCAGCGCATCATCGGCAGGCTTCTGGCCGATGGCTTCGACACCGTGATCACCGTCGATCCGCACCTGCACCGCACCGCGCATCTATCGGAGGCGGTGCCGACACATCGCGCCGTGGCGCTGACGGCGACCGGGGCGATGGCCGCCTATCTGGACCAAGATCGCTACAGGGACGCTGTGCTCATCGGCCCGGATGCCGAGTCGCGGCAATGGGTGGCCGCCATCGCCGGGAAGACCGGCCTGGGCTACGGGGTGGCGCAAAAGACGCGTACGGGCGATCGGGACATCGCCATCGCCCTGCCGGATATCGAGGTGCGCGGGAGGCGCGTCGTCATCGTCGACGACGTCATCAGCACCGGGCGCACCGTCGCCGTCGCCGCCCGGCTGTTGAGGCAGGCCGGCGCCGCAGACGTGGAGGCGCTGGTCACGCACGTGCTGCCGGGTGCCGATGCCCAGGCGGCGCTGCGCGATGCCGGGGTGGAGATGCTGGTGAGCTGCGACAGCATCCCGCATGCGAGCAACCGCATCGAACTGGCCGGCTTGCTCGCCGAAGCCGTCATGGACACCGACCGGGATGCCGGGCGCCATTGACCTGAGCGTCAACCTGCTCGGCGGCGTCGGGCTGTTCCTGCTCGGCATGCACCTGATGACCGAGGGGCTGAAGCAGGCCGCCGGCAACGCCCTGCGCACCGTGCTCGCACGCTCCGCCGCCACCCGCCTGCGCGGGGTGCTTTCCGGGGCCATGATCACGTCCCTGGTGCAATCCTCCAGCGCCATCACCGTCGCCACCATCGGCTTCGTCAATGCGGGGCTGTTGAGCCTGTCGCAGGCCGTGGCCATCACCTACGGCTCGAACATCGGCACCACCATGACCGGTTGGCTGGTCGCCGTCATCGGCTTCCATTTCAAGGTGCAGCTGTTTGCGCTGCCGGCCATCGGCATCGGCATGTTCATGCGTCTGTTCGCCCGCGGCCAGCGTCTGGCCGCCGTCGGCGAGGCCCTGGCCGGCTTCGGCATCTTCTTTCTCGGCATCGAGATGCTCAAGGACGGTTTCGGCGGTCTGACACAGGTCCTGCCGATGGCCTCCGATGGCGCCATCGGGCCGGGCGAGTTGCTGCTGTTCGTCGGCAGCGGCTTCCTGACCACCGTCGTTACGCAGTCCTCGAGTGCGGCCATCGCCCTGATTCTGACGGCCGCCGGTTCCGGCGTGCTGGCGCTGGAGGCGGCCGCGGCCATGGTCATCGGCGCCAACATCGGCACCACGAGCACCGCCGTCATCGCCGTCATCGGCGCCACCCCGAACGCCCGGCGCATGGCCGCCGCCCACGTGCTGTTCAATGGCATCACCGGCACCGTGGCCCTTATCATCCTGCCCGCCCTACTGGCCCTGTTACACCTGCTGCAAACGAGGCTGGCCTTCGCCTCCGGGGCGCCGATGCTGCTGGCGCTGTTCCATACCACCTTCAACCTGCTCGGCGTGGCACTGCTGTGGCCGTTTACCGACCGCCTGGTGCGGATGCTCGAGGGCAGGTTCCGGCCGAAGGAAGGCGATGCGGCCAGACCCCGTTACCTGGATGCCAATGTCGCCACCACGCCGGTGCTGGCGATGCAGGCGCTGACGCTGGAGCTGGCGCATATCGGCAGCATCGTGGCGCGCGTGGCACGCGCCGTGCTGGATGGCACGGCGCAACCGGTGCAGATCGAGCGCGATGCGGTCGCCATCACCCAGCTGATCGATGCCGTCGGCGATTTCACGGCCCTGATGCGCCGGGGCAACCTGCCCGCAGCCCTGGCCGAGATCCTGCCCAATGCCATCGGCATCTCCCGCTATTACCGCGATAGCGTCGACCTGGCCCAGGCCGTGCAACGGGTGGACCCAGCTCTGGCCCCGGAGATTGCCGAGGCGGTGGCGCATTTCCGCACCGAGGCAGCGGCGCTGGTCGATGCCGCCGTCGCAGAGCCCTTCGACGAGGCCGACACGGCCGAGCGCATGCAGTCGCTGGCGCGCCAGTACCAGGAATTGAAGAGCCGGGCCCTGGCCGCCGGCAGCCTCGGGCATGTGCCGGTGCGCCAGGTGGTGGAGGCCGTCGAGGCCTTCAAGGACATCGAGCGTCTGGTCGATCACCTGCTCAAGGCGGCGCGCATGATGGCCGCCATGCGCGCCGTGGCCGACAACGGCTTGGCAGCACCCGATGCCGACCCCCCGGCGGCTGGCGGCGATTGACGGCGTACCAGCGGAGGCACATCGTTCTCCGATGCAGCGACACATGCCGGCCCACCGATGATCCGTGAAGCCACGCTCGGCGATATCCCCGCCCTGGTGGAGCTGGAGAATCGCAGCTTCGACAGCGATCGCCTGTCCGAGCGCAGCTTCCGCCACCTGCTGAAGAAGGGCAATGCCGCCCTGCTCGTCGATGCACACGCCGGGCGCCTGCGCGCCTATATCCTGGTGCTGTTCCACCGCAATACCTCGATGGCGCGCATGTACTCCTTCGCCGTCGATCCGGCGCACCGCGGCCGGGGCCTGGCGAAGGCGCTGATCGCCGAAGCCGAGCGCGTGGCGCTGGCGCGCGGCGTGGTGTCGATGCGCCTGGAGGTCCGCGCCGACAATGCCGCCGCCATCGGCCTGTACCAGGCGCTGGGCTATCACCAGTTCGCCGTCCACCCGGACTATTACGAGGATCACATGGACGCCCGGCGCATGGAGAAGGAGCTGGCGCCGCACCTGGCGGCGCACCGCACGCCGGTGCCGTTCTTCGCCCAGAGCCTCGAATTCACCTGTGGCCCGGCCGCCCTGATGATGGCGATGAAGGCGCTGAACCCCACCCTCACGCTCGACCGCATGCTGGAGCTGAGGCTGTGGCGCGAGGCAACGACGATCTACATGACCTCCGGCCACGGCGGCTGCGGCCCCTACGGCCTGGCCCTGTCCGCCTACCATCGCGGCTTCGATGTGGCCATGTACGTGCGCTACGACATCGACATGTTCACCCATTCGGTGCGCAATGAGGAGAAGAAGGAGGTCATCCGCATCGTGCACGAGGACTTCATGCGCGAGATCGATGCGGCCCCCGGCATCACCGTCCACGAGCGGCCGATCACCCTGGCCGAGATGGAGACAGGCTTCCGCAAGGGCGCCATCCCGGTGGTACTGATCAGCTCCTACCGCCTGACCGGCGACAAGTCGCCGCACTGGATCGTCATCACCGGCTTCGACGAGGGCTTCGTCTATTTCAACGAGCCCTACGTGGACAGCGACGAGGGCGAGACGGAAACGACCTGCATCGGCATCCCGATCCCCCGCGCCGAGTTCGAGCGCATGACCCGCTACGGCAGAAGCCGTCAGCACGCCACACTGATGATCCATAAACGAGAGCAGGCATGACCGTCCGCCATACCGTCATCGTCGACCATTTGCACGACTGGCGTTGGGATGTCGAGGGACTCAACGTCGTCACCGCCAACGACTATCTGGCGCATCGCCACAGCGCAGCAAAGGGGCCGACCAAAAGACCGACGCGCATCGTCAACCTATGCCGGCGCTACACCTATCTCAGCGGCGGCTATTACTGCTCACTGCTGGCGGAGGCACGCGGCGACCTGCCGATGCCGACGGTGGCGGACATCCTCGACCTGTCGCGCCAGAGCCTGTACGCCTTCGCCCTGCCCGAGCTCGACCGCATGCTGGCCCAGACGCTGAAGCGCCTGGCCGATCCCCCCCAAGTCGACTTCGACCTGTACATCTTCTTCGGCCATGCCGACGACAAGCGCTTCCACCGCCTGGCCGCCGAGGTGTTCGACGTATTCCGCTACCCGCTCTTGCGCCTGCGCATCACCCATGCCAGCCGCTGGCGGGTCAAGTCGATCCGGCCGATGGGCCTGCACCGGGTAACGGCCGCACTGGCGCCCCACTTCGAGTCCTGCCTGCGCAGCTATACGCGCGTGCCGCGCCGGCGCCGACCGGACCGCAAGCCCGCCCTGTACGACCTGGCCATCCTGGTCAACCCGAACGAGGCGCTGCCGCCGTCGAATGCGGCGGCGCTCAAACGCTTCGTGCGCACCGGCCAGGAGCTGCGCATGGACGTGGAGTTGATCACGGCGCGCGACTACCACCGCATCGCCGAATACGACGCCCTGTTCATCCGCGAGACGACGGCGCTGGATCACCACACCTTCCGCTTCGCGCGCAAGGCCGAGGCCGAGGGTATGCCCGTCATCGACGATCCGCGCTCGATCCTGCGCTGCACCAACAAGGTGTATATGTGGGAGCTGCTGCGCGGCCACTCGCTGCCCACCCCCAGGACCTTCGCACTGGACCGCGCCACCTTCGACGATGCGGAGCTTGCGAGCATCGAATCCATCCTCGGCTATCCGATGGTGCTGAAGATCCCGGACGGCTCATTCTCGCGCGGCATGTACAAGGCGGAAAACCGGCAGCAGGTACGCGATGCGGCGGCCAAGCTGTTCGCGCGCTCGCGCCTGATCCTGGCCCAGGAATTCATGTACACGACCTTCGACTGGCGCATCGGCATATTAAACGGCAAGCCGCTGTACGCCTGCCAGTACACCATGCCCAGGGGCCACTGGCAGATCGTCAACCACCGCGCCGACGGCAGCATGGTGGCCGGCGGCTTCGAGACCTTCGCCGTCGAAGCCGCACCGGCTGAGGTGGTGAACCTGGCCACGCAGGCGGCATCCCTGATCGGCAACGGCCTGTATGGGGTGGACCTGAAGCAGAACGAGCGCGGCGTGTTCATCATCGAGATCAACGACAACCCGAACATCGATGCCGGGGTCGAGGACAAGGTGTTGAAGGGCGGGCTTTACACGCAGATCATGCGCGAATTCATCCGCCGCATCGAAGCCTCCCGAAGCCCCTAGTTGTGGGAGCTTGTCCTTCTTTGCTTGCCCAAAGAAGGACCAAGAACGGGCATCCCCGCGAAGTCGGATCCTTGTCCGCCGGGCGAGGCTGGCGAACGGATCAGCGCAATATGTTGCGCCCGTTCGCGGCCCGGACAGGCGGGAGACGCGCCGGCCTCGCGGGCAGCCTTCTTTGGTTCTTTCTTGGCTGCGCAAGAAATAACAAAGGGCGGTCTTTGGGTTGCAAGGCCGGTGTGTGTTCTGTCGGAACGCGATTCGGCAAACAGAGACCGATGAGAATGAGCCTAGTCTGCAGCGAGCCCCGACAGCGCCTGGGCGATGCACTGGCGGGCGCGGAACAGCACCGCCTGCTGCCAGTCGGGCGATGCCGGGTAGAAGTGCCGGCGCATGGACGCCTTGATCTCCCGCACCCGTGCGTCGTGCCAGTCCACCGATCCTTGCGCATGCAGCCAGTGGTCGGCGCGAAGCGCCTTGATCATGGCGGCGAAATCGTAGGTGCCGAACTCCAGCGCCACAAAGATCAGGGGCTCGCCGACGAGATCCTGCCAGCCATAATCCGATAGCCCGGTTTTCGCCACGGAGCTGGAGGTGCCGAGCGCGGGCTCGGTCAGCGATTCCCCGTACCAGGCCCTGGCCCGCTTCACGCCGGGGCTTCCCGGCGCATGGTCGCAGATCGGCTCCCCGTAACCGAAAGGGCCGAGCCCGGTGTGGAAGTCGATGACGGCCACGCGCCGCCTTTGCGCCAGCCCGTGATCGGCGACGATGGCCTCGGTAGTGCGGCGCGACCAGCTCGGTTGCGTGCCCCCAAAGAACAGGCCGTGGGCATGATGGTACTGTCCGCCCGACAGCGCCCGTTCGAAGGCCACCTGCCCGTGGGCGGCGGCAAAGGCCGAGAGCCTGGCATCGGCGGCGGCGATGGATGCGGGCGACATATCTGTCGGCACGATAGCGTCGGCCAATGCCTCGTAGCCGGAATTGGCTGGAAGCGGTGCGGCGAAATCGACGAAGTTGCGGTTCAGGTCCACCCCGTCCTCGTTGACGCGCCTGAGCCAGGCGAAGCCGTGCGGGTTGATGGCGTGGATCAGCAATATGGCGGTGTCGCCGGGAAGGGCCGGCGCATGGTTCAGGAAATCGATCTGGGCAGCCGAGCCGCAGAAGCCCTCGACCCCATGCATGGCCGATTGCAGCACCAGCACGCGCGCGGCATCGACGGGGCCCAGCCAGGCGGTGTCGGTGGATAGATCTTCGCCCTCGGGGCCGGCCAGCGGATGCGCATGGCTTTCGATGATGGCACCGGTCTCCACCGCCGCGTGCACGAAGGCAGCGCGCGCCGCAGCGTAGCTGCCCGCAAAGGCGCCTGTGTCCAGCGCATCCAGCCAAGCATCGGCCCGCATCGACGCATCATGCGTCCGGATAATCCCGCTTGGCAAGCGGCCACCTGTTCCATCTATACTGTTGGTCGTGCAGCAGGGGGGGGAATACCGATGAACGACAACGCCATGGCCTTCGATGTGCCGGGCATGCGGCCGCTTTCCTGGCAGACGGCGCTCGAGGCGCCGCAGGCGATCGCCCAGTTTCCCGATTCTGACGAGGAACAGATCGCGGCCCTGGCCCGGCGCTTCGGGCTGCACGAGCTGCAGATCAAGGACATCCGCAATCCCCAGCACCCGGCGAGGCTGTTCAAGATCGGCAAGGGCCAGATGTTGATCCTGCGCCTGCCGCTCCAGATCGACGGGCGCCTGAAACTGACCAGCGTATCGCTGCTGTTCGACGCCAGGCTGTGCGCCATCGTCTGGTCCGAACCCGGCGAGGCCATCGGCCGCCGGCAGCTGGGCGGGGTGGACATCCACGACGCCACCTGCCGCGCCGTGCACGCGTTGACCGAGCGCCTGTTCGTGCACCTGGCGCCGATGCTGGAGGACGTCGACGGCATGGAGGATGCCTGTTTCGATGACATCGAGCATGCCGACATGGCCGGCCTGCTGATCATGCGCCAGAACCTGGCGGTGCTGGCGCGCGCCGCCCGCAACAACGGCATCGCCCTGGAGCCGCTGCAGGGACAGGGCAATCTCTCCGGCAACCCGTATCTGGCCGATGCCCATGAACATATGCAGCGCGCCGCCGCGCGCGCCGAGTCCACCACCGAACACCTGCTGGCCGTGATGCAGGCCATCCAGTCCTTGCTCGGCCAGCGCATGAACGAGACGATCAAGGTGCTGACCATCATCACCGTGATACTGAGCCCGCTGGCGGTGATCACCGGCATCTTCGGCATGAATTTCGAGCACATGCCCATCCTGCACTGGGGCTGGGGCTTCTCCGCCTCGCTGCTGCTGATGGGGATGATCGCTGGCCTCCTGGCCATGGTATTCAAGCGCAAGGGCTGGTGGTGAACGGCCACCTGCCGGCCATGGCAACGCTGATTGCGGCGGCCATTGCAACGGAGATTGCAGCAGCCATGGCCCAGCTCTAACATCGGCGCGCAATTGCACTACCGGGAGGAAAACATGGCGAACATCCTGATCATCGGCGCCGGCGGCGTCGGCCGCGTCGTGGCGCACAAGTGCGCGCAGCTTCCCGAGGTGTTCTCGGCCATCACCCTGGCCAGCCGCACCCAAAGCAAATGCGATGTCATCGCATCGGAGATCCGGGCCAAGACGGGGCGGGATATCGACACTGCAGCCGTCGATGCCGATTCGGTGCCCCAGCTCGTGGCCCTGATCAAGCGCGTGAAGCCTGCCATGGTCCTCAACGTGGCGCTCCCGTACCAGGATCTGACCATCATGGACGCCTGCCTCGAAACCGGCGTGCATTATCTGGATACCGCCAACTACGAGCCGCTGGACGAGGCGAAGTTCGAGTACAGCTGGCAGTGGGCCTACCGCGACCGCTTCCGGGATGCGGGCCTCATGGCGCTCTTGGGCTCCGGCTTCGATCCGGGGGTGACCAATGTGTTCTGCGCCCACGCCCTGAAGCACCATTTCGATACGATCCACACGGTGGACATCCTGGACTGCAACGGCGGGGATCATGGCTATGCCTTCGCCACCAACTTCAACCCGGAGATCAATATCCGCGAGGTCACGGCCAACGGCCGCTACTGGCAGGAGAACCAATGGGTGGAGACCGCGCCGATGCAGTACAAGCGCGCCTTCGATTTCGAGGCCGTGGGCGAGAAGAATATGTATCTGCTCTACCACGAGGAGCTGGAATCGCTGGCCGTGCACCTGCCGGGGCTGAAACGCATCCGCTTCTGGATGACCTTCGGCGATGCCTACCTGAAGCACCTGGAGGTGTTCCGCAACATCGGTCTCGATTCCATCGAGCCGATCGACTTCCAGGGCCAGAAGATCGTGCCGATCCAGTTTTTGAAGGCGCTGCTGCCCGATCCGGCCAGCCTCGGGCCGCGCACCAAGCGGCAAGACCAACATCGGCTGCATCGTCACCGGCAGCAAGGACGGCGGAGAGCCGTTCACGCGCTACATCTACAACATCTGCGACCACGAGGAGGCGTATCAGGAGACCAATGCCCAGGCCGTCTCCTACACCACCGGCGTGCCGGCGATGATCGGCGCCATGATGATGCTCACCGGCAACTGGATGCGGCCCGGCGTGTGGAACATGGAGCAGCTCGATCCCGATCCGTTCATGGCGGCGCTCAATGCCCACGGCCTGCCCTGGAAGGACATCGCCTTCAAACCGCTGGACGAGATCTCGCCCGAGGCGTGATTTACGAGATACGGCCTCGGAGCCTCCTGCCCTCGGCCTTGGCCGCCGCCCATCCCTGGGCGGAATGATTTAAGCCTTCGACCCCGCCTGCCGACGCGCCGCATGGACGGGGCTGGCGAACGGATCAGCGCAATATTTTGCGCCCGTTCGCGGCCCGACCAGGCGGAAAACGCGGCGGCCCTGCGGGCAACCTTCTTTGGTTCTTTCTTGGCTGAGCAAGAAAGAACAGACTTTGGTTTTCCAGCTTGAGATGGGAGGGAAATGAGATGAGCGACGACTGGACCCGCACCAGCCCCTCTCCGGCCTACGTGCTGGAGGAGGCGAAGCTCCGCGCCAATCTGGAGATCATGAAGCGCGTCCAGGATGAGGCCGGATGCACCATCATCCTGGCGCTCAAGGGCTTCGCCATGTGGTCCGCCTTCCCGCTGGTGCGCCAGTACCTGCCGGGCTGCACCGCCAGCTCCCTATACGAATTGCGCCTATCCCACGAAGAATTCGGGGGCGAGAGCCATATCTATTCGGCCGCCTATAGAGAGGACGAGTTCGACGAGATTCTGTCCATGGCCGGCCATGTGGTGTTCAACTCCGTGCACCAGTGGCAGGCCTTCGGCCCGAAGGCGATGGCCGCCGGCCGCTCCTGCGGCATTCGCGTCAATCCCGGCATCGCCGAGGTCGCCACGGATCTCTACAACCCCTGCTTCACCGGTTCCCGCCTCGGCGTACGCCCGCAGCATCTCGAGGGCGCCGATCTTTCGGGCCTGGACGGCCTGCACGCGCATGCCCTGTGCGAGAATGGCGCCCAGTCCTCGGTGGCCCTGATCGATGCCGTCGAGCGCAAGTTCGCCGCCTACCTGCCGCAGATGAAATGGGTCAATTTCGGCGGCGGCCACCTGATGACGAAGGAAGGCTACGATCTCGATCTCTTGATCGAGCGCGTGACTCCTTCCGCGAAAATTGGGGCGTGGATGTGTACCTGGAGCCCGGCGGTGCCGTGGCCTGGCGTACCGGCCCGCTGATCGCCTCCGTGCTCGACGTGGTGCCGACCGACAGCCTGCCCGTGGCCATCCTCGACATCTCCGCCACCGCCCATATGCCGGACGTGCTGGAGATGCCCTACCGCCCCGCCATCACCGGTGCGGGAGAGGCCAACGAGAAGCCCCACACCTACCGCCTCGGCGGCACCTCGTGCCTCGCCGGCGACGTCATCGGCGATTATTCCTTCGATGCGCCGCTCGAGCCCGGCTCACGCCTGGTGTTCGAGGACATGATCCACTACACCATGGTGAAGACGACGATGTTCAACGGCGTGCGCCATCCCGATATCGCCATCCTGCGCGAAAGCGGAAAGCTCGACGTCATCCGCCGCTTCACCTACGAGGACTTCAGGAACCGCCTTTCATAAGCGCGAATCCGACCGGGGGCTGCGTAAAGACGCAGATCGTTCTTATACCTTTCTCTTGGTTGCCTTGGACGCGAACATGAAAAAGACGCCAAACACGACTGCGAGCACACAGAAAAACAGCAGGGCTTCAATATACATGATGGACTCCTCGATTCTTTCTTTCCAATCCCCTTGGGGAAAAGAATGCGGGAATATGCACCTGGGAACCGCCTTCAATGGCGGTGCCGGATCAGAGTGCATTTGCATTTCGCCATTGCCCGTTGGCTGCTGGCAACGCCGATCATGAAGCGGCGCGGAGAATACCTGTAGCGTAATTATGCCTATTCACCGGGTAATAATTGCAACTTGCAAAACAAGGCCCGGATGCTGGTCAGGCATCCTGCGCGAGAACGGCAAGCTCGACGTCATCCGCCGCTTCACCTACGAGGACTTCAATAACCGCCTGTCCTGAGCGCCGCGGCCTCTGTGGCAATCCCTTACCCCTAAGGTGCATAGATAGCACTGCGCATTTCCCGCACCCGCATTTAATATGGCCTCACGCCACTCGGATACCGGGGGAAACATGGTCAAGATGAAATCCTGCAAAAATTGCCAGGAGGAGATTCCAGCCAACGTCCCGCACTGCGAATACTGCGGCAGCAGCCAGCGCTCCGGCTTCCTCTGGCCAGCGGTGGTGGTGATGCTTTGCGCCTTCCTGGTGATTGCATGGACCGGCATCCACAAGACATCCGCCAAGCCCGTGCTGCAGTCGGCAGCCTCCCGCGCCGTAAGCATGTGCGAGCAGGCGGTGCGCCAGAAGGCATCCCACCCCGCTTCGGTTGACTTCAGTGAGTTCGGAAGCCAACCGCCCACGCAAATGCGTGGCGGTGGCTATCAGGTTCGCCTGGCGTTCAAGGAGACCGATGCCTTGGGAGATTCCATTGCCAAGGAAGCGATCTGCACGGTGAAGGATGGGAAGCTGCAGTCTTTTAAGGAACCCAAACCCTGACCGGGAAGCGATGCCCCTCCGTAATCGCCAAACTAAATGGTCTGTTCCTGGGGCTGTTCTTTCAGGGATGCGGGGGCGGTGACGTAGAAATTCAGAAACTTCCATTTCCCCGCCTGCAGGATCAGCCGCACCTTGATATCCACCGTGCCGTTGGCGAAAACGGCCTTGACCACGTATGCGGCGATGGTCGCTTTGCCGTCCGGCAGATTGTAGGAGATATTGGATTCGCCCTGCACACTGCCGAAGCTCTGCATGGCACCCAACGACGATAGTTTCTGGAACATCCGGTCGATCTGTCCCGGATGCTTCTGAAGCTCCTTCAGCAACTGGGGCGATGCCCGTTTCAGAAGTTCTTGCTTCGACCAGGTAGAAACGATGGCCGGCACATTCGCCATGACATAGGCCTTGCTCGAGGAATCAAGCGCCTTGCCCTGGTACATGGCATAAGCCATGAACCCGCCGATCACCAACACCACAAACAGGAATATCCCCCCGACAAGCGACAGAAACCTTCTCATGCGAAACCCTCCTGAGATCGATGGGGCGATGCCCGGCACTGAAGCATACACCCGCATGCCGCTCCCATCCCTTCCGGTTTATATAGACCACAAGCGAGAATGCAAAAGTCGCCGGCAAAGACAGTGTTGTTCCCTGTCTCTACACTAAGGGGCATGAACCATCTGGACTGGATCAAACAGCCGCTGATCGCCATTGGCAGCGTGCAGCTGACAACCAAGAGCCTGCTGCTCTCCTCGTTGGTGCTGCTGGTCGGGATGTGGCTGGCACGGCGGCTTCGGCGTTACCTGCAAGAGCATCTCGGGCCGGCGATCGGGCTGGAAAAGAGCACGATATTTACCCTCTCCACGCTGGCCTTCTATGCGATGACGGCACTGACGCTGGTGTTCGCCTTTTCGCTGCTCGGCTTCGACTTCACCAATCTGGCCATCATCGCCGGCGCCTTGTCGGTGGGTATCGGCTTCGGCCTGCAGGACATCGCCAAGAATTTTATCTCGGGCCTGCTTTTGCTATTCGACCGCAGCATCAAGGTGGGCGACTATATCGAGCTCTCCAATGGGGGCCTGCGCGGGACGGTGGAACAGATTCGGGTTCGCTCGACCATCGTGCGCACCAACGACGATCTCGATGTGATCGTGCCGAACAGCCAGTTCCTGACCGATCAGGTGGTCAACTGGACGCTGTCCAGCAAGGTGTTGCGGCTACACGTCCCGTTCGGCGTGGCCTACGGCAGCGATGTGGAGCGTCTGCGCGACGTCATGCTAACCATGGCCGCGGAGCTCCCCGGCGTGGTCAGGGGTGCTGACCAGCATCGCCCCAAGCTATGGTTCACCGGCATGGGCGATTCGTCGCTCAATTTCGAGCTGCTGGTCTGGGTGCAGGGCGACGCGATCGTCAACTACCGATCAACGCTCAGCGAATACACCTTCGCCGTCCACCGCGCCCTGATCGACAACGACTACTCGATCCCGTTCCCGCAGCGTGATGTGCATATCAAGAGTGCGCCGGAGGACAGCGGCGCCAAGCTGGCATCGCCTCGCCGCAAATCCAAATCAGCCAGCTAAGCCTACCGCGGTCGTCCTTGGAGGCCGCTTCCTTGTCCACATCAGGTTAATCCGTAGTGCATTCAGCGCACCACAGCCGGTGGCGTAATCGTTTAGGTTGGACGATGGAGCAGATCGCCACTTGCGATCCCTGCATCCTGAGGAGGTATACCCGCATGAAAAGAATCAATCTGTTCGGACTCGTCGCGATCTCGGCCATGGCACTGGCGCTCGGCGCCTGCAGCAAGGGCGAGCAAGCCAAGCCGGCAGCGGCGCCGGCTGCAAGCAGCTCCGCTGCCGGCTCCGTGTCCATTCTGACGCCCAAGGACGGCGCCGTGCTCGCCAGCGGCTCGGGGGTCAAGCTGACCTACAATGTGCACCTCGGCCCCACCGGCAATCACCTGCATATCTATGTCGACGACAAGTCCCCGATCATCGACCGCGACGTCAGCGGTTGCCCGTGCAGCCTGACGCTGCCGGACATGGCGGCCGGGTCGCATCAGGTGGCCGTGAAGGAAGCGACGGTCAACCATCACCTGACCGGCGTGGCCAGCGTGGTGAAGTTCACCGTCAAGTAGACGCGTTCCGTACACATGCGATGCCCGCTCGGGCATCGCATGTTTCTACCACTTCTTGTAGGGCAGGAATTTGCCGGACATGGTCAGCTTCACCCGGTCGCCCTTGGGATCTTCTTCCTTGTCCACATGCATGGTGAAATCGATGGCGCTCATGATGCCATCGCCGAACTTCTCGTGGATCACGGACTTCAGCGGCATGCCGTAGACCTGCATGATCTCGTACAGGCGATAAATCAGCGGATCGGTGGGAACCACGGGGCCAAGTCCCTTCGTGGAGAACTCGGTCAGTGCCTCGGCGACGCTCGGCTCCAGGCCGAGGATGTCGGCAAGTTTCTTCGCCTCCTCGTCCGAGGCACTGGCCTGGCCATAGAACAGGGCCGCCACCCACACCTCGTCGCGCCCGATGGCCTCCCCGAGTTCGGCGAAGCTCAGGCCTTTCTTCTTCTTGACGGCAAACAGGGCATTGGTGGGTGCATCGGTGGTGCTCACGGGCGGCCTCCTTCAGGAAATGAAGCGGGCGCAGGGCGCCCTTTAGAGGACCATAGACCGATGCGGCATCGAGGCAAGCCCGGCCCTGGCGCAGGCTGGGCCTCTGTGAGCTACTCCCAGGAGTCGTAGGGCGTGGATTCCCGGCGGACGAAGTGTTCGCTCTTCCTCAGCTGCTCGGTGCCGCATTCGGTGCAGCGCAGGGGCTTGAGGGGAATGGTGATCAACCAGAGGCCGCCCGTCAGCACGATACCGACATAAAACCCGAGGCCGAACTGGCGTTTGTGCTCGGTTTCCTTACCGCAAGACTCGCAATACACGACCTTCATGGACATCTCCCTTCAGTCTCTGATGCAGGCCCTGGAACCCTATAGGTCGCCGCCGTGAATTTCGGGGAGCAGAAAACGCCCCATATCGGAATGATTGCACCCCGCCCGACAGCCTGTCGCAGCGCCGCCTGAGCGCGGTCGACCGTGGTCATGGGAGAAGGAAACCGGCCTTGATTCGGGATTTCTCATTGCGCAGCAAGGCTGCGTGGCTGCCGTCCGCCGTGGCGGAATGTGTGCGCATTTGCCGCAAATCCTCCATGGGTATTGCATAATAATCCCAGAGATTCTATGGTTGACATTCCTACTGGACCCAAGAGGAGGGTATTATGGGCGGTATGATTCCTGACAGCTTTTACAATTCACAGCTATTCGCATTCCTGTTCGCCTTCGTGGTGTTCCTGCTTGGCGTGATCCTGATGGAGATCGTCAGCAAGCCTGCGATGAAGCGCATCGCGGAATTGGACTCGGAAGCCACCAAGCACCACTGATCCTGCAGGCCACGGGTCACAGGTAGGAAGCGCGTCGCCACCCGGCGCGCTTCCTTCATTTCTTACTAACGACAATCCCAATAAAAGTCAGGCGCGACCGGCGCCGCTAATCGGATGCGGACTCCGGCGTGGTGTCAAAGCTGTATACGAGGTTCACACCGGTCTCGGTGTCGAGCTTCTTCCTGCCGGCCGGCACCTTTGATGTGTTGGTGAAGCGGAAATAGATCTTGCTGGACAGGTTTCCGTAGATATGGCTTTGCAGCGAGGTGACGGAGTGCGTCACCCAACCGTCCGCACCGCCGTCCTCGCTGACCATCTGCTTGAGCTTCGTGGAGTCGCTGATGCGCCATGCGGCATGGGTCGCCCCCCGCAGGATCGCCGACTGCCGGCGCGTACCGTCGACCAGACGGTCCTGGCGGGCACCGACGCCGAGTTCGAGATTCCAGTGGAAGCGCTCATTTTGGATCAGATCCCGGCCGTAGCCGGTCGTTTCGGTCGTGCGCGAGCGGTAGCCCGTGAAGCGGTCGTTGACGTAGCCGATGCGTCCGAACAGGTAGGAACGCTCCGTCAGGTGGTAGTTGGTCTTGAGACTCAGCCTATAGCGCTCGCCCGTCGTGGCTCCCTGGTTCTGGGTGTTCAGGGCATTACCCCTCAGGATCTGCTTCCACGGCCCGTAGCGCACCGCCAGCTTTCCATGGGCGTTCAGGCTCTGGGTCTCGATGTTGCCTGAGGTGCGCACGGCACCGCCATCGACCTCCCCCGACCAGTCGGCGCCCTGGGCCTTGCCGGCATGCAGCCCGGCGGCAAGGATCATCAGTGCAGGTATGGCTTGCTTCAAAACAGGAAATCTCCGCAAATCTTGGTGGACCAGAACCTTAGAGATGCGGGATGCCATGTAAACCATTGATCATGAAGCGTTATTCACGATAAAATCAGCATGATGCCTATGGTTATCGCCAGCAAGCCGGCAGAGTCCAAGAACTGGTCGGAACGGCTACCCTCAGACTCAGGTGCCGGCTTCCGGCCGATGCGGTCGCTGGCCCGACCCCGCGAGGAGCGACAAGCGGAGCCGGACCAGCGATACGGGCAGTCTAGATCAGGCTTGGCATGGCAAATCGGGAAAACGGGGAAAATCTGCGGCGCGGGGCGCCGGGGCATTCACTTTGCGGCGGCGGTCTCGAGCTTTTCGTAGAAGGGCTTGATGTCCCGGGGATCGCAGAACTGGGCAAGGATGCCGTCGGTGTCCTCGGTGACGCCAACGGTGACGTAACTCGCGCTGCTGTCCCGCATGAAGTGCTCGGTGACCGGCATGCTGTCCTTACCGCGCTTGGCCGGGTCGGCCTGGAAGGCGACCAGAAGCGGGTGCCGGCCGTTGGCGCAGTGCAGCATCTTCGGCTTCAGGTGCGCATCCTTCTTAAAGGTGTACTTGGCGCTGGCAAGCTCGGCCGCGACGGCCGGGGCAGGAAGCGCCAGGACGAGGGCGAGCGCGGCCACGGCGGCAGCGAGGATTCCCTTCATGACCCGAAAGCGATGAGGCGCGGAGCGCGACTACTGGTGGCGGCTCGTCTTTTCCTTATGAATGATGCGCCATCCAAGGAAGACCAGGATGAGAAGACCCGCGATTCCCCCAACACTCCACATTGTATCCGTCATCGGCACACACTCCGTTTGGCTGTCGCCCAGCGTTGAACCCCGGCCCGGAGCCGGAGGTGTGGTACACTAGACCGAATCCGCGGCATTTGCCAATGCGTGATGGCCATGGCTGGCGCCGCCCCGGGCATGGCCTAAATTGAGGGGTGACGCCGGCACCGATCTATAGCCATAATCGCTATATGACAGAAAGTCACGCATCCCCCGTGGCCGCATCGCCCGCCATGCGCGGCGAGACGGTGGCCCGCCAGATCTATCTGATCGTCGGCCTGTTCGTGGCCATCGTCGTCTGCATCCTGGCGCTCGACCGCTTCCAGGCCTATATGCTCGACTCCGTACGCGCCTACGTGGCCGGCAACGGCTACTGGTCCAAGGCGCAGAAGGACGCCGTCTACCACTTGGCGCGCTATGCCGACTCCCACGACGAGGGTGAGTACAAGCTGTTCGAGCAGGATCTCGACGTGTCGCTGAGCGACCGCCTGGCCCGCCAGGCGCTGCAGGTCACGCCGCCGGACATCAACAAGGCCAGGGCCGGCTTCCTGGCCGGGGGCAACCATATCCAGGACGTGCCGGAATTGACCAGCTTCTTTCTGCACTTCAACCATATCGGGCCGATGCAGCAAGCCATCGCCATCTGGACCGCCGCCGACCGCCAGATCGACGCGTTGCGTCAGCTCGGCCAGGAGCTGCATGCGGCCATAGCGGAAGAGCACATCGACGATGCCCGGGTCCACGCCATCCTCAGGCGGGTGGACGCCACCAACGCAAGGGTGGCCGGGCTGGAAACGCGCTTCTCCACCACCCTGCAGGATGCGGCACACGGCATTCACCGTCTCACCGGACTGACGACATTGATCTCCTCCTTGCTGCTCCTGGCCCTCGGCATCCTGCTGGCCCGCCAGATCATCGCCAGCATCCGGCGCACGCAGAACGCACTCGAGGCCAGCGAGGCCCGCCTTCGCCATGTCATCGCCACCGGGATCGTCGGCATCGCCTTCTGGGACAACGAAGGCAATATCGTCGATGCCAACGACACCTACCTCGGCATGCTCGGCTATGCGCGCGAGGATCTGGCACAGGGAATCGTCAACTGGCGAAAGCTCACGCCCGAGGCATACCGGGAGCAGGACGCACAGGCCGTGCGCCTGGTCCGGGAACAGGGGCACTGCCCCCCGTACGAGAAGGAATACATCCACAAGGACGGGCATAGCGTGGCCGTGATGATGGGCACGGCACGCCTCGACGATGCCGGCGGCGTCGCCTTCGTGCTCGACATCAGCGGGCAGAAGCAGATGGAGCATCGGCTGCAACAGGTACAGAAAATGGAGGCCATCGCCACCCTCGTCGGCGGCATCGCCCACGACTTCAACAACACCCTGGCCGCCATGCAGGGCAACCTGTACCTGGCCAAGCAGTATGCGAAGGACAATGCGCGCGTAAGCGAGAAGCTCAAGATCATCGAGGGCCTCGGCTCCCATTCGGCCGAGATCGTGCGCCAGCTTCTGGCCTTCGCCAGCAAGGGGATCGTGCGCATGGAGCCGATGTCGCTGAACGCCATGTGTGTGCGCATCGAACGTCTGGCCGCCCCGCGCCTGACCGAGGGGGTGGCCTTCGACACGGATATCTGCGACGAGGAGCTGACCATCAAGGGCGATGCGGCACAGCTGGAGCAGGTGATGATGCACCTGCTCAGCAATGCCGGCGACGCCGTCGCCGGAACCGAGGCACCGTGCATCCAGTGCAGCCTTTCCCGTTACACGCCGGATGCCGAATTCCTCGCCAAGAACCGGCGCCTGGCCCAGGGCGAGGTGGCATGCATCGAGGTGCGCGACAACGGCTGCGGCATGTCCGAGGCACAGCTGGCGCATGCCTTCGAGCCGTTTTTCACCACCAAGGAGGTCGGCAAGGGCACGGGCCTGGGCCTGGCCATGGTGTATGGATCGATGAAGACGCACCGCGGCGCCGTCACCCTCGACAGTAGCCCGGGACAGGGAACCACGGTGGCGCTCTACCTGCCCCTGTTCACGGAATCGCCCGCCGCCGCGTGACCCGATTCATGGCCCCGCCGGCGGGGCCGGCCGCGCTATAATCCCGGGAGGATGGCCGCGGCGATCCGGGCCGTCCGCCACCGACAGGGAGGCCACCATGCAGGTATCGCCGCAGATCACCTTTCGCGACATGGAGCCGTCGCCGGCTCTGGAGACCGCGGTATGCGAGAAGATGGACAGACTGGAGCGCTTCTACGACCGCATCATCGCCTGCCATGTCGTCATTGAGGCGCCGCATCGCCGCCATCACCAGGGGCGGCTGTACGGGGTGCGCATCGACATCACCCTGCCCGGCGGGCAGGTTGTCGTCAGCCACGACCGGCAGCGCGACCATGCCCATGAGGACGTCTATGTGGCGCTGCGCGACGCCTTCGACGCCGCCTACCGCCAGCTCGATGACTACCACCGCCGCCAGGACGGCGCGGTCAAGACGCATGTGCTGCCCTCAGCCGGCGAGGTGGTGTCGGTGATGGCAGATAAGGGCTACGGCTTCATCCGCTCGCTGGACGGCCACGAGGTCTATTTCCACGAACACAGCGTACTGGACGGCGCCTTCGCCCGGCTCGTCCCTGGCAGCGCCGTACGCTTCGTCGAGGAGCTGGGCGAGCGGGGGCCGCAGGCGAGCCGCGTGCAGCCGATCGGCAAGCACCACATCGTGCCCGAGTAAACGGGCCCATGCTTTCGGTTGCATCTTCCGCACCTCGCCATACCATGGCCGGGCCCGGTGAACGAACGCCACACCCCCCGCGGTGCCGTGGTCCCGATTGCGCGCTCCGACACGCGGACTGGATTGCCAATGCCGCAACATGACTTTGAAATCCCGACGATGCACGATGCGCCATCCGCCCCCTGTCTGATGGTGATCTTCGGGGCCTCGGGCGACCTGACCAAGCGCCTGCTCGCGCCCTCCCTGTTCAGCCTGTACTGCGACGGCCTGCTGCCGGAGGCCTTCGCCATCCTCGGCATGGCCATGGACGATTTCGACGATGCGGGCTTCCGCGCCAAACTCAGCGCCGACGTACGCGCCTACCAGCGCCGGGGCGACGCCTTCGACGATGCGGCCTGGGGGCGCTTTTGCGCCAACATCCATTACCAGCAGGGGGAATTCAACGATGCGGCCGCCTTCCGGCAACTGCAGCAAACACTGGACGTGCTCGACGCGCGCCACGGCACCGGCGGCAACATCCTGTTCTACATGGCCACGCCGCCGTCGGTGTTCGGCCTGATCTCATCCGGGCTGCAGGCCGTCGGCCTGCATCAGGGGCAACGCGGCTGGCGGCGCATCATCGTCGAGAAACCCTTCGGCTCCGACCTGGCCTCGGCCCAAGACCTTAACCGCGAGATGCTATCCTTCTGGCGTGAAGAGCAGATTTACCGCATCGACCACTACCTGGGCAAGGAGCCGGTACAGAACCTGCTCGCCTTCCGCTTCGGCAACGGCATGTTCGAGCCGCTGTGGAACCGCACCCATATCGACCACATCCAGATCACCTCGACCGAACAGGTGGGCGTGGAATGGCGCGGCAACTACTACGACAAGTCCGGTGTGGTACGGGACATGCTGCAGAACCACCTGTTCCAGATGATGGCCTATCTGTGCATGGAGCCGCCGACCAGCTTCGCGGCCGAGGCCATCCGTAACGAGAAGTTCAAGCTACTCAGCGCCGTGCGCATCATGGACCCGGAGGCGGTGCGCCGCGATGCGGTGCGCGGCCAGTACGGCGAAGGCAGCAACGTCGACGGCTCACCGGCCAAGGGCTACCGCCAGGAAATGCACGTGGACCCGGAATCGAACACCGAGACCTACGCCGCCGTGAAGCTGCGCATCGACAACTGGCGCTGGCACGGCGTACCCGTGTACCTGCGCTCGGGCAAGGGCCTGAAGACCCGATCCACGGAAATCGTGGTGCAGTTCCGTCGGGCGCCGGAATTCACCTTCCGCGGCTTACCGGCCGGGGAGCAGCTGGAGGCCAACCAGCTGATCTTCCGCATCCAGCCGCACCAGGGCATCGAGCTGCGCTTTCTGGCCAAGCGGCCGGGGCCGTCGCTGCACATGCGCAAGGTCAATATGCACTTCGAGTACGAGGAGGCCTTCGAGGCCCAGCCCGGCACCGGCTACGAGACCATGCTCTACGATTGCATGCGCGGCGATGCCTCGCTCTTCTCGCGCAGTGACCTGGTGGAAACCTCGTGGCGCATCGTGCAGCCGATCCTCGACGCCTGGAGCGCGGAGAAGGCCCCCGATTTCCCCAACTATCCCTTCGGCTCCTGGGGCCCGAAGGCCGCCTTCGACCTGCCCACACCGGAGCACCGGCGCTGGCTGGCCCGCGCGCAGCTGCAGGCGATCCGGCGCGTGCCGATGTTCGAGAACTACGGCAAGGCCATGCTCAACGACTTGGCCATGATGCTCAAGCCCAGGGTGTTCAATGCCGGGGACGAGATCGCCCGCTTCGGTTCGCCGGCCGACGAGCTGTTCATCATCGACAGCGGCGAGGTCGAGATCGTCGACCGCGAGGGCCGCGTCAAGACCAGGCTCGGCGCCGGTAAGGTGTTCGGGGAACTGAGCCTGTTGGTGACCAAACAGCGTCAGGCCACGGTACGCGCCCTGAGCTATTGCTGCATGTACACGCTGGACCATGTCGATTTCGCCAAGATGCTGAAGGACAGGCCCGAATTCGCCGAGCGCGTCATGCAGGTGGCGCGGGAGCGCTATCATGTGATCCTCAGCGCCGACGCGCTGATCGACGGCGATACCATGCCGGCCGAGTCCTGACCGGCGATCCATCACAAAGCAAAGGAGCGCATATGAAACTGGCAATGATCGGACTGGGCCGCATGGGCGGCAATATGGTAAAACGGCTGGCCGACGACGGTCACGAGGTGGTGGCCTACGATCTGGCTCCGAAACCCGGCCAGGAGCTGGCGGCGGCATTCGCCTCGGTCAGTGCCGCCGCCGACCTGCGCGATGTCGTCGCCAGCTTGCCGGCGCCGCGCGTGATCTGGGTGATGGTGCCGCACCAGTATGTCGACGACACCATCGCCGGCCTGCGCGAGGCCGGCATCGCCGCGGGCGATCTGATCGTCGACGGGGGCAATTCGAACTACAAACATGGACAACGGCGCGGGAAGGAACTGGCGGCGGACGGTATTCTATTTGCCGACTGCGGCACCTCCGGCGGCGTCTGGGGCCTGAAGAACGGCTATTCGCTGATGATCGGCGGCGAGAAGCAGGCCATCGCCCTGATCGCACCGGCCCTGACGACGCTGGCCGCCAACAATGGTACGGGCTGGGGCCATGTCGGCCCCATCGGCGCCGGCCACTTCGTCAAGATGGTCCACAACGGCATCGAGTACGGCATGATGCAGGCCTTCGCCGAGGGCTTCGAACTGATGAAGGCCAAACAGGAGTTCGATCTGGACATGCACCAGGTCGCCCGCGTCTGGCAGCACGGGTCGGTGGTCAGTTCCTGGCTGCTCGACCTGACCGGCGACGCCCTGGAACAGGACGGCGAGCTGTCCTCCCTGTCGGACTGGATGGACGATTCCGGCGAGGGGCGCTGGACGGTGAACGAGGCCATCGACCTCGGTATCCCGACGCCGGTGTTGGCGCTGGCCCTGCAAATGCGCTTCCGCAGCCGCGAGCACGATGCCTTCGCCGGAAAGATCGTCAATGCCATGCGCGCCGGCTTCGGCGGCCATGCCATCCGCCCGGCCGAGGACGAGGAACAGCAGGCCTGATGCACGAGCAGCGCTTCGACAGCCCCGAGTTACTGGCCACCCATGCCGCAGCGCGGGTGGCCGAGCTGTGCCGAGAGATTGTCGCCGAACGCGGCGCCTGCCATCTGGTGCTGGCCGGCGGCCGCACCCCGAAGCGCTGTTACGCGTTGCTGCGCACCATGGACCTGCCGTGGCCGGCGCTGCACATCTGGTTCGGCGACGAGCGCTGCCTGCCCCCCGGTGATCCCGGGCGCAACGACAGCATGGCCGACGCGGCCCTGCTTGCGCACGTGCCTGTCCCGGCCGCACAGGTGCACCGCATCCCGGCCGAGCAAGGGCCCCAGGCGGCGGCCGAGGCTTACGCAGCGCTGTTGGCCGCCGCTCCGCCGATGGATGTCGTGCTGCTGGGCATGGGCGAGGACGGACACACGGCCAGCCTGTTCCCGGGCCACCCGGCTCTTGAGGACGATCGCCCGGCGGTACCGGTCCGCGGTGCGCCCAAGCCGCCGCCGGAGCGCGTCAGCATGGGCTACAGCGTGCTCAATGCCGCGCATCACCGCCTGATCCTGATCACGGGCAAGGACAAGGCCGATGCCCTGGCGCGCATCCGGAGCGGGGAAAGGCTTCCCGTCTCGCGCCTGGCGGCCAGCGAGTGGCTCATCGACCGGGAAGCCGGCGTAGGCTATGCTGCGCAATCCAGCCCGACGACAGAGGACATCCCATGAGCGACAAGAATACCACCCACAGCATGGCGCTGTTTTGCGACTTCGAGAACGTGGCCCTGGGTGTGCGCGATGCCAAGTTCGCCGCCTTCGACATCAAGAAGGTGCTGGAGCGGCTGCTCCTGAAGGGCAACATCGTGGTCAAGAAGGCCTATTGCGACTGGGACCGGTACAAGGATTTCAAGGCGCCGATGCACGAGGCGGCCTTCGAGCTGATCGAGATTCCGCATGTGCGCCAATCCGGCAAGAATTCCGCCGACATCCGCATGGTCGTCGACGCCCTGGATCTGTGCTACACCAAGGCGCATGTCGACACCTTCGTCATCATCTCCGGGGATTCGGATTTCTCGCCGCTGGTCTCGAAGCTCCGGGAGAACGACAAGATCGTCATCGGCGTCGGGGTCAAGAACTCGACCGCGGACCTGTTGACCGCCAACTGCGACGAGTTCATCTACTACGACGATCTGGTGCGTGACTCCGAGAAGCAGGGCAAGTCCCGCCGCAGGCGCTCCTCCTCCAAGGCCAAGCCCAAGGCCAAGGACAGCCCGGAGAGCGAGGAGACCCTGCGCCAGGAGGGCATCGACCTCGTCATGGAAACGGTCGAGGACCTGTTCACCGAGCGCGGCGAGGAGGACAAGGTCTGGGGCTCGATGGTCAAGCAGACGATCAAACGCCGCCAGCCCGGCTTCTCCGAGGGCTACCACGGCTTCCGCACCTTCGGCCAGCTGCTGGAGGAGGCCCAGGCGCGCAAACTGCTGGAGCTGGAACTCGACGAGAAATCCGGCGGCTACATCATCAAATCCTTCGCGCACGACGAATAATCCCGCTCCGGCGCGCATGACGGCCGCCGTTTCCGGCCGCCGTCCTTGCCATGCCCCGGCATGGCCTCAGTCGTCCGCCTACTCCTGTGCCTTCGCTGCCGCCTCGGGACCGCTCGGTTTCGTGGTCGCCTTGGCCTGCCAGCGCTCCTGCAGGCTCGGGAGATGCTTGCTGTGCGTCAGGATGACGATCTCGTCGCCCTTGGCGAACTGCGTATCCGCATCTGCATGGAAAAACTTGCCGTCGCGGTAATAGCAGATGGGCCTGGCTTCGCTGGGCAGTTCCAGCTCCGCCGCGCTGACGGCATCCTCTTCCCTGGCGATCAGCGTGAAGAATCGCGCCTCCTCCTTGAGGACGGTGGAGAGCTCCACGTTCTCGCTACCGCCGACCATATCCTCCAGGTAGCGGCTGATGGTGCGTGACGGCACGATCGTATCCTTCAGCCCCAGCTCCAGGCAGATGCTTTCGAACTGGGAATCGGCGATGCTCGTGACCACGCGCTTGAATCCCAGCGAGCGCCCGACCAGGCCGGCAATCAGGTTGACCTGGTCGCTGTTGGTCAGGCAGAAGAGCACATCCGTTTGCACCGGATTGACCTCGCGCAGAATATCCGGTCGGCTGCCGTCACCCTGCAGGAAGCTGCAATCCATCTCCTGCGACAGCTCCTCGATCTTCTCTTTGGAGGACTCGATGATGACGACCTCGTGACCCTTCCGGATCAGCGCCTTGGCCGTGCCGATACTGACCTCGCCGGCGCCGACAAATGCGATTCTCATGCGACCTCCATTCTCCTGCCGAACCAGGTGCCGCGATACAACAGCACCAGCCAGGCGATGATCTCGAGCCGGCCCATCAGCATATCCACGCACAACACGCCCTTCAGCGCGCTCGGCAGCGACGGGCCGGTGATGCCGGTCGAAAGCCCGACCGTACCGGTGGCGGACACCACCTCGAACAGGGCATCGAGGGGATGGTAGCCCATCACCACGAACGGCAGCCAGGAGAGCGACACCACGATGACGAACAGCAGGATCAGCAGCATCGCCTCCTGGATCTCGCTGGCCTGCAGCGTATGCCCCCCAAGGCTCGGCTCCATGACGGCGTGTTGCGGCAGGCTGGTACGCAGGATGATCCGGCGGAATACGGCGATGGCGATCAGCAGCCGCAATAGCTTGAAGCCGCCGGCGGTGGAGCCGACGCCGCCGCCGATCAGCATGGAGAAGATCAGCACCAGCTTGGAGCCCGCATCCAGCTGCGAACAGGGCATGGAGGCGAAGCCGGCGGTGGTTTGCGCCGAAAAGGCCAGCAGGGGCGCGTGATGCAGGGCCTCTTTCCAGGGCATGCCGTCGATCAGCCACATGCTGGCACCCAGCAGCAGCGAGGTGATCGCCGCCGCAGCGATGAGCGAAAACAGCTGCAGCATATCCACCGATGAGCGCTTCTTTCGGAATGCCCGGAAATAGAGGGTGAGCGGGACAGCGCCGCTCAGGCAGAGCAGGGTAATCCATCCCTGCGCCACGCCGTTCAGCGGCGCCAGGCTGGCATCCGCGGGGGCGAAGCCCCCGGTGGATACCGATGCCATGGTGTAGAGTACCGCATCCATGACATGTACGCCGGCCAGCATCGCACCCGCGATACCGATGACGGTCAACAACAGGTAGACCTGCAGCACGCGCCGCGCATGCGCCTTGGTGCCGCCAACGAGATCGTCCACCTCGGTTTCGGCGGCGGCAAGCCCCTTGGCGACCAGCCCGGGATGGGTCAGCAGCGCCAGGGATAAAACGACAATGCCCAGGCCGCCGTACCATTGCATCCAGGCGCGCGAGAACAAAAAGGCGGCGGGCACGCCCGCCAGTGTCGTGACGGTGCTGAGCCCCGTGGTGGTGACGCCCGAAACGGCCTCAAACAGGGCATCGATGAACGACAGCCCCGATCCCATCATCGGATAACTCATGACCAGGGGCGTGAACAGGAAGATCAGGGTGACCAGCACCATGCCCTCGTTGCCCTGCATGTCGGCCGGGCAGCGCAGTCGCGCCAGGCCGGCACCCGCCAAAGCCAGGGCGATCACCACCACGGCATATCTGAAGCTGATGGCAGTTTCGCCATAAATCAGGGAAACCGCCAGAGGCACCAGCGTCAGCGCTGCCAGCACCAGACACAGCTGTCCGAAGTATTTCAGGATCACCTGCGGACGGACCGCATATCTGAGTGCAACTGCCTGGTTAGCCACGAACGCTGAGCCTCCCTGCCGCCGCTTTCCCCATGACGCCGACGGCATATCCATGTGTAGCATAAACATGGCGGACATGCCGATGGACGCGCTGCACAAGCATTTTCTGCGCCGCCCGGTTAAGCTGTCGGCGTTTGATCGGTCTGGAGGACGCGCATGTTCGGATTCGGAAACAACAAGGCGACCGCCTCGGCGCGCCATATCCTGGTGAAGGACGAGGCCGCCTGCGAAAGGCTGAAGGCCGAGATCGAGGCCGGTGCCGATTTCGCCGACATGGCCAGGCAACACTCCGACTGCCCCTCCGGCCAGCGCGGCGGCGACCTGGGCTCGTTCGGGCAAGGGCAGATGGTCAAGGCCTTCGACGATGTGGTGTTCTCAGCCGCCCTGCACCAGATGCACGGACCGATACAAACCCAGTTCGGCTACCACCTGATCGAAATCACCGCCCGCAGCGAACCGCAGTAAGACCATGCTGGCGATCGGGCGCGTCAACCGGCTATCCGTCGTCCGGGAGGTCGATTTCGGTCTCTACCTCGATGGTGGCGACACGGGGCGCGGCGGCTTCGGCGACATCCTGCTCCCCAAGCGCTATGTACCGAAGGGCTGCAAGATCGGCGACGCTCTCGATGTTTTCGTCCATCTCGATTCCGAAGACCGCATCATCGCCACCACCGAACGCCCCTATGCCATGGTTGGCGAATTCGCCTTGCTGAAGGTCGCCTCGGTGACGAAGCACGGCATCTTCCTCGACTGGGGGCTACCCAAGGATCTGCTGCTGCCGTTCAACGAACAGGTGACGCGCATGCAGGCGGGAAAATCCTATGTGGTACGCATCTTCCTCGATGCCGACAGTCACCGCATCGCCGCCTCGGCGAAGCTCGACGAATTCCTGTTCGATGAGGCGCACGGCGAGTTCGAAGCGGGTGAGGAGGTGGCGCTGTTCAACGCCGCCAAAACCGATCTCGGCTACCGCATGATCGTCAACAACCGCTACTGGGGACTGCTGCACCGGCATGAGCTGGTACGCGAGCTGAGGCACGGCGAACGCCTGACAGGCTATATCCGCCAGATTCGGGAGGACGGCCGCATCGACCTCTGCCTGCACCGGCAAGCGAGCGACAAGAGCAACGAGGTCGGCGAGGCCATCCTCGCGGCACTTGAGGCGGCGGACGGCTTCCTGCCGCTGACCGACAAAACCGACCCGGACGAAATCCGTACACGCTTCGGGGTCAGCAAGAATCTCTACAAAAAGGCCATCGGCGCCCTCTTCAGGCAACGACGGATCAGCATCGGTGACGACGGCATCCACGCCCTGCGTGCGGCTGCTGGAAAAGGCGAGGGAGAAAAGGCCGCCGGCGCCTGAGCCCGGGCCCTCCGCATCATCGGGCCGCGATCTCCGGCGCCACCCGGCGGTAGGTCATGATCCTGCCCGAAAACATCTTACCGTCGGCCAGGCACATCTCGGAACGCTGCTGCGTGCAGTCGTAGCCCAATGCCTGCATCTGGCGGCTGAACTTTCCCGCATATCCGCGGCCGGGGTCGACGATGATCACTTCCGCCGTCGGCCTGGCATGGCGATCGATGAACGCGGAGAGCATGGAGAAATGGTCGCGCTCGTAGAGCACGTCGGCACCGATGATCACGTCGAACAGATCGGCCTCGGCCTCCTCCCCCACCCAGTCGCCGACGATGGTATCGATGTCGCACAGCTTGTTCAGGGCCATATTCGCCGCCAAAAAGGCCGGCATCATCGGATGGCAATCGCTGGCGGTGATATTGGCGCCATGGCGGTGCAGCACGATGCTGGCCAGCGCCAGGCCGCAGCCGACCTCGAGAATACGTTTCCCCTCGATCGCATACGCGCTCATGTGCCGGGCCAGCATCTGGCCCGACGGCCAGACCACGCCGAACAGCGGCCAGTTGGCTGCGCTGACGCCGGGATGCTCGTCTTCGCCACCTGCGGCCGGGTACTGCTGTTTGTCGAGCAGCGAGCGGATGCGGTAGTCCTCGCCAGCGATGGTATAGTTCTCGAACTTAACTTGATAATCCTGCATGCAACGCACCCCACGCCAGCCGGAATATGAAATGATGCGTCAGGGCAGACCGGCCGAGGCCGTGGGTGAGCTGATAGCGCATTTCAATGTTCAGGATACGCATCCAGGGGCGCACAGGCAAAGGCCGGGCTCTGTGAGAGCTGGCATCACCCCCACGATACCCATAGTCTTTGCCCGGGCACCCGGCCCGAATCCACCGCATAGGACGATCCATGACCCGCATCCCCGCCGCCTCCGACACCGCCAACACCGCATTCGCCCTGGTCAGCGGGCTGCAACGGCGCTTCGTGCAGGGCCTGGAGGCACTGGCCCGCGAGCTCGGCGCCGCCCAGGGATTTTCCGAGGTCGAATGGCTGCGCGACGAGGGCCGGCACGGTGGCGGCCTGCGCTTCGAGACGGCGGAGGGCCCGCTGTTCGGGCGCGGCTCGGTCAATGTCTCGCAGGTGCATTACGACGACATGCCGGAAAAGCGCCTGGGCTCGGCCAATGCCATCTCCACCATCATCCATCCCGCACACCCGCTGGCGCCCTCCGTGCACATCCACGTCAGCTGGACGGAAATGAAGGACGGATCCGGCTACTGGCGCATCATGGCCGACCTGAACCCCTCGCACGAGAATGCGGCGCACACCGCCCGCTTCCTGGAGGCACTGAAGGCCGCGGCGCCGGCACAGTTCGCAGAGGCCAAGGCCCAGGGCGAGCGTTATTTCAATATCCCGGTGCTGGGCCGTCATCGCGGCGTGGCACATTTCTACCTTGAGGGCTACCACACGGAAGATGTGGCCACCGACCAGGCGCTGGCGGCTTCCGTCGGCGAAGCGGCCATCGACACCTATCTTTCCATCCTCGCCGAGGCGCTGACCGCAGCCCCGGCCCCGACCGAGGCACAAAGGGCGAAGCAGCTCGCATATCACACGCTGTACTTCTTCCAGGTGCTGACGCTGGATCGCGGCACCACGACGGGCCTGCTCGTACACGACCAGAACGACGTCGGCATCATGGGCTCGCTTCCCCCCTATGTGGACCGAGCCCTGCTCGCCGACTGGGCCGGCCGCATGCCCGCCCCGCAGGATGCGCTTCTGCAGGGCCTGATCGCTGCCCTGCCGGCAGCCGATCCCGCCCCCGTCGACGAGGCCGCCAAGCGTCAACTGGCCGACATCGTGCGACATCATTATGCCGCCCATCCGGAAGCGATTGCCCTGCAGGCCGCCGCCGATGTGCCGCCACCGACGGTTCGGAACCACATCTAAATCACTGATATACAGGAAATATTTCCGGAACCGTCCGGCTTTGGCATCCATTCTGCTTATAGATGTATGCGTTGCACCGGCACCGCGGCCTTAGGCCCTGAGCCGATACGCACTGACAGGGGAGCTATTTCTTCCGACCGTGTGCGTCCCGCCAGTCCGGGATACCTGACGTCGGATCGCGGCACCCACCTTGGCCACAAGGGTTCAGTGCCTACAGGCCGCCCGCCGGGCAACGCAAAATCTCCCCCCCAAGGCCTGCCATCCCTCTCCGGCAGGCCTTTCTTTTGGGATCATCGCGAAACTCACCTTTGGACCATGCTTTTGATTCCCCGTTAGCAGGCTGCCGAGACCAATATTCGACATCGGAAAAGAACGGAAGGGCCGCGGCCGATGTCGAATATGCAGGATCAGGGACCCGAAGGGAGCAAGCGGCGCTGACCCGCCGCGCGATAGCTTCCTATCAACATAAACGGGGTGCCCTTCTTTGAACCTTATTTGTGCGTTGACAGGGAACTGGCGGCCCCGATGATGCCGCCATGCCCGGCACGCCGGGAGCCAAGGAAAGAGGAGCGTGAGATGTCCGTGCCCCTGGCCTATCTGGGCGTGATCATCATCTGGAGCACCACGCCGCTGGCCATCTGGTGGAGCAGCCACGGTGTCGGCTTCCTGCTCGGGGTCACCAGCCGCATGGCCATCGGCGCCATGCTGGCACTGATGCTGACGGCGTTGCCGGGACTGGGCATGCGCTGGCACGCCGAGGCACGGCGGGCCTATGTCGCCGGCGGGCTCGGCATCTTCGGTTCCATGCTGTGCGTGTACTGGGCCTCCCAGTACATCCCTTCCGGCTGGATCGCCGTAGTCTTTGGCCTGTCGCCGCTGGCCACGGGCCTGATGGCCAGCCGCTGGCTGGAGGACGAGGCACTGACCGGCCGGCGCATCATGGGCATGCTGCTGGGGCTGACGGGTCTCGCCGTGATCTTCGGCAGCGGCCTGCAGCTTGCCGGGCATGCGGGGCTCGGCGTGGGCGGGGTACTGGCGGGCATGGCCATCCAGTCGGCTTCGGCCGTCTGGGTCAAGCGCATCGACGCAAAGCTGCCGGCGCTGGTGATGACCAGCGGCGGCCTGCTGGTGGCCGCGCCCCTGTTCGTGCTGGCCTGGCTGATCACCGGCGGCCCGCTGCCGCATGCCCTGCCGGCGCGCGCCATCGGTGCTATCGGCTACCTGGCCCTGTTCGGCTCCGTGTTCGGCTTCGCCATGTACTTTCACGTGCTGCGCCACGTGCAAGCCACGCGCGTGGCACTGATCACGCTGGTGACGCCGGTGACGGCGCTGGCGCTGGGGCACGTACTTGAACGGCGAGTCCTTGCACCCGACGGTGCTGGCCGGAGCGGTACTGATTGGCTCCGGGCTGGCGTTGTTCGAGGTGGGCAAGGCGAGGGCCAGCGCCATCGGCTAGAGTCGGTCCATGCCGGATGATTCCCGCCAATACCGCATCGCCCGCCGCGTCGCCGCCGCCGTCATCGGCGGCACCTTGCTGGTGCTGGGTACGATCATGCTCGTCACCCCCGGCCCCGGAACCCCGACGATTGCCGCCGGCCTAGGGGTGCTGGCACTGGAGTTCTACTGGGCCCGGCGCTGGCTGGTACGCCTGCGCCAGCGCATGCGCCGGCTAGGCGTCTATCCGCCCCGCCGCCGCTGACCGCCGCCGCTCACCGAGCCCCGGGTTTGATGGCCATAAGCTGCACGACGGCGCTGTGGCCGTTGTGGTATTTCCCCTCGTGCACCTCCCGCTCCAGCTCCTCCCCATGCAGCAGCGTGAGCCCCGCAAGCTCCTGGCGCAGGTCCTCCAGCTGCATCGTCATATCCGCCGTCTTCGGGCCGCCGGTACCGAAGGCGATCTGCGCCGGGGTATAGGCCTCGAGCACGTACACGCCGCCCGGCCTGAGACCGGCGACGATGTCCCGGTGCACGCGCTGGCGTAGCGGCGGCGGCAGGTGGCAGAAGATGGAGATGACGAGGTCCCAGCGGTTGCGCCCGATATCGAATCCGGCCAAGTCCGCATGCACGGTGGAGATCGCCACCCCCCGCTGGTGGCCAAGCGCCCGCGCCTTCTCCAGCCCCACCGAGGAGGCATCCACGGAGGTGACGGCGAAGCCCTGCTCGGCCAGCCAGACACCGTTGCGCCCCTCGCCGTCGCCGATGCACAGCGCCGTACCGTCCGGCAGCTGATCCAGAGAGGCGCGCAGGAAGTCGTTCGGTTCGGTGCCGAAGGCATAGGCCTCTTCGCTGTAGCGTTCGTCCCACATGGTGAACCTCCGTGTCCAGATGATGCCGCTCACCGGCGGAAGACGGAGATGACCCCCAGAAGATCATCGATGGCGAACGGCTTGTTGATGATGGCCGAATGATCGAGCGCGTCAATGCGGGCATCCCGCATGGTCTCGCGGTCGTGCGCCGTGATGAAAACGATCGGCACCTCCGGATGCATCTCGCGAATACGGTGGGCCGCCGCCACCCCGCCCATGCGCGGCATCAGCACGTCCATGATCACCAGTCCCACGCGCTCGCTGTTGGCCAGAAAGCCCTCGACGGCCTCGATGCCGTTGGTGGCGGCCAGCACCTCGTAGCCCTGGTCGTCCATCACCGTACACAACACATCCCTGAGCTCGGCGTCGTCCTCGGCGATCAGCACCGTGCCGCCCTTGGCGGCCACACTCTCGATGGCGACGCGCCCGCCCCCACCCTCGCCGTGCGGTTCGCGCAGCGGCAGGTAGATGCGCACCGTCGTGCCCCGGCCCTCCTCGCTGTCGAGCTCGACGATGCCGTGGTGCGAGCGCACCGCCCCATGGATCATGGCCAGGCCCAGGCCGATGCCCTTGCCCACGTCCTTGGTGGTAAAGAACGGTTCGAACACATGCTCCAGGCGCTGCTTCGGAATGCCGCAGCCGTTGTCCTCGACGCGCAGGCAGGCGAAACGCTGACGGGCCAGCGACGGATGCCGCTGCCTGAAACCCTCATCCGCATCGGCGCTGGCCAGCATGACGCGGACATGCGGATCGGGGCGGTCGGCGACGGCATCGCGCGCATTGCTGAGCAGGTCGGCGACGATCTGCTCGATCTGCTCCGGATCGCCCTCGATGACGCCGTCGTCCTCGTCCAGCAGCAGCGCCACGTCCAGGCGCAGCGGCTGATCCAGGGCCAGGCGAAAGCGTGCCACCGCCGCATCGACGAGCGGCGCCAGCGTTAGTTCCTGCTTCTGCAGGATACCCTTGCGCGCGAAGGAGAGCAGCTTGCGCACGATGCCGGAGGCACGGTCCGCCTCCCGCTCCACGGCGTCCAGCCGCACATCGAGCTGGCTGTCGTTGAGCCGCGCCAGATAGGTATTGCCCATGATCGAGGCCAGGATATTGTTGAAATCGTGGGCGATGCCGCCGACCAGCGTGCCGACGGCCTCCATCTTCTGCGCGTCGCGCAGCTTCTTCTCGATGGCGATGTCGTCGCTCATGTCATGCACCGAGGCAGTCACCAGCATCTCGCCGCCCAGCATCAACGGACTGAGGCTGACCGAGGCAGGGAACAGGCCGCCGTCGCGGCGGCAGGCGTCCAGGCGCAGCCCCTGCTTGACGTCGCGCGCCACCGGGCTCTGCAGATACCCGCCGACCCAGTCCACATGCTGCTGGCGCAGCGGCTGTGGCACCAGGCTCTCGATCGGTTTGCCGAGCAGCGCGCCGGCATCGTAGCCGAACATGCGCTCGGCCTGCCGATTGACCATATGGATGCGCTGCCGGCCATCGACGATGACGATGCCGTCCGGGGCGGCGTCGATCAGCTCGCGGTACTTCTGCTCGTTGGCGGCGATGATGTCGAGGTATTCCTCGCCCTTACGCCGCGCCTTCTTCAGCGAGAACACGACATCGGTAGCGATGCCGGTGGAGGCCATGGTCGACAGCACCAGCAGCGCGGAGATCCACCACAGATCCTGCTTCGCCCGCCTGCCGGCATCGGCCTGCAGGAAATCGGCCTTTCTCGCCGCAAAGTCGATAACCGGCTGCATCAGGCCGTCCATATGCGCCAGATAGGCGTCGTTGCCCTCGTCCGCCTCGGCAATCGCCGCGGCCGGGGCTTGTTGCCGCACCAGGCGGATCTCCCGCGCATACCACGGCTGCCAGCCGATGAAGGCCTGCCTGGCCCGCGCGATCCACGCCCCGTCGCCGAGGAAGCGATCGGCGGCGATATCGAACTGGCGCAGGGCATCGGCCTCGCGCGCGCGCAGGTCCTGGAGATGCTGCATATCGCCGTCAGCGATGGCGTGCAGATCGTGACGTATCGAGATCATGTCGATGTCGACCTGGCGCATGGCGTTGCTGACGGCGACCGGATGCTGGTAGATCGCCTCTGCGCGCTCGTACAAGCGCCATACCGCATGCAGTGCATAGGCCCCAAGTGCTGCGGTGAAGGCGATGACGATACCGAAGGCAACGATGACGCGGCGATTCTCCATGGACCTCCCTCATCCCTCCCGTCCGTTCCATCGTGCGGCAGATGCCATTTTCATCCATCATAGTCGAGAATCCGCGCCGCGATGCCCTAACGGGCGCGCGTGCTTCCCTTCCCGGCCGAAGGACCAGAAAGGCCGATCGGCTTGCCGGCGACGCGTGCGCCACGGGACGGCTATATATACCGGAGGCTAGAGGGTGATCTTCAGGGATGCGGCGGCGGCATTGGCCCTGGCGCGGGCCGCGTCGATGGATTCGGCGCGCGCCAGGGTCACCGCCATGCGCCGCTTTCCGGTCACGGCGGGCTTGCCGAACAACCTGAGCTGCGTATCCGGCTCGGCCAGCGCCGCATCGACACCGCCGAACACAATGCGGTCCGAATCCCCTTCGACGACGACGGCGGTGCTGGCCGCGGGCCCGAGCTGGCGAATGACCGGGATCGGCAGGCCCAGGATGGCGCGCGCATGCAGGGCGAATTCGGACAGATCCTGGGAGATCAGAGTGACCATGCCGGTGTCGTGCGGGCGCGGCGAGACTTCGCTGAACCAGACGGCGTCGCCCCTGACGAACAACTCGACGCCGAACAGCCCGTAGCCGCCCAGCGCCCCGGTGACGGCGGTGGCGATGCGCTCCGCCTCCATCAGGGCCGCATTGCTCATCGGCTGCGGCTGCCAGGACTCGCGGTAGTCGCCGTCGACCTGCCGATGCCCGATGGGGGCGCAAAAGCTGGTGCCCCCGGCGTGGCACACGGTCAAGAGCGTGATCTCGTAGTCGAAGTCGACGAGGCCCTCGACGATGACCTTGCCGGCGCCGGCGCGGCCGCCGGCTTGCGCGTAATCCCAGGCCGCATCGATGTCCGCCTTGGCGTCGATGCGGCTCTGGCCCTTGCCTGAGGAGCTCATGATCGGCTTGACGATGCACGGCAGCCCGATGGCGGCGACCGCCTCGACGAATTCGCCATGGGTGGCGGCGAAGCGGTACGGCGAGGTGGAAAGCTTCAGGCCCTCGGCGGCCAGCCTGCGGATGCCCTCGCGGTTCATCGTCAGCCTGGCGGCGCGGGCGGTGGGGATCACCGTATAACCCTCGGCCTCCAGCTCGACCAGCACGTCGGTGGCGATGGCCTCGACCTCGGGCACGATCAACTGCGGGCGCTCGGCCTCGATGACGGCACGCAATGCCGCCGCATCGAGCATGTCGACGACGTGCGCACGGTGCGCCACCTGCATGGCGGGGGCATCGGCATAGCGGTCGACGGCGATGGTCTCCACCCCGTACCGCTGCAGCTCGATGACGACCTCCTTGCCGAGCTCGCCTGCGCCGAGCAGCAGTGCGCGCGTGGCGGACGGCGTCAGCGGGCTGCCGATTTCGATGCTCACTCCAGCCCCGGCGGCACGTTCTCTTCCAGGTAGGTGTAACCCTTCAGCCCCAGTCGGTAGTAGTTCAAAAAGGCCGTGGCCTCGCGCGCGGACAGCAGGCCCTTGCCCCTGGCCGCCTGCACCTGCCGGCGCATGCGGTCCATCAGCACCGTCTCGTGGAACTGTACGTATTCGAGCACCTCGGCCACCGATTCGCCCTCGACCACCTGCTCCAGCTCGTAGACGTCGCCGTCCATGCGCACGTGCACGGCATGCGTGTCGCCGAACAGGTTGTGCAGATCGCCCAGGATTTCCTGGTAGGCACCGGTCAAAAAGATGCCGATCAGGTAGGCGTCGCCGTTGGCCACCGGGTGCAGCGGCAGCGTCGGCGAGATGCCGCCTTCCAGCGGGAAATGCGCCAGCTTGCCGTCGGAATCGCAGGTGATGTCCACCAGGATACCCTGGCGCGTCGGCTCCTCGTCCAGGCGGTGGATCGGCATCACCGGGAACACCTGCTTGATGGCCCAGGCGTCGGGTAGCGACTGGAACAGCGAGAAGTTGCAGAAGTAACGGTCGGCCATCTGGCTCTCGATGTCCGGCAGCTCCAGGGCCAGCATCTCCGGCTCCATGACCTTCATCATGTGCGAAGTGATCGTCCAGTAGATGGCGTCGCCCAGCGCCCGCTCCGTCAGCGAGCAGTGTCCGAGCGTGAACAGCTTGTTGATGTCTTCCCTGAGCGCCACCGCGTCGTGCAGGGCCTCGCGCGCATCCATGCTGTCCATGTCGCGCAGCGTCGCCCACAGCTGCCTGAGCGGCAGCGGCGCCGCATCATCCGGCTGCGCGGGCGAGAAATCGCGCTTGCGCTGGGACAGGCCAAGCAATCGATGACCAGTACCGCATGGTGCGCCACCAGGGCGCGCCCGGACTCGGAAATGATGTGCGGGTGGGCCAGCCCTTCCTCCTCGCAGATGGTCTTCATCGTCCACACGACGTCGTTGGCGTACTCCTGCAGCGTGTAATCGACCGAGGTCGCCGCCCCGGACACCGAGCCGTCGTAGTTCACACCCAGACCGCCGCCGACATCCATATATTCGATCGGGGCGCCCAGCTTGCAAATCTCGGCGTAAAAGCGCGCCACCTCCTGCATCGCCTGCTTGATGTAGCGGATCTGCGGCACCTGGCTGCCGATATGGAAGTGCAACAGGCGCAGGGAATCGAGCATGCCCGCATCCTTCAGCGTGTTGACCGCGTCCAGAAGCTCCTCGGCGCCCAGCCCGAACTTCGACTTGTCGCCGCCGGAGTCCTCCCACTTGCCGTTGCCGGAAGAAGCCAGGCGGCAGCGCAGGCCGATCAGCGGCGTCACCTTCAGCCTCTTGGCCGCCTGCATGATCAGGTTCAGTTCGTTGGGCTTCTCGACGACGATGAACACGCGCTTGCCCATCTTCAGGCCCATCAGCGCCAGCTCGATGAATTCGCGGTCCTTGTAGCCGTTGCAGACGATCAGGCCCTCGACATCCTCGAGCATGGCCAGCGTGGCATGCAGTTCGGGCTTGGAGCCGGCCTCCAGGCCCCAGTTGAACTCGGCGCCAAACTCGATGATCTCCTCGATAACCTGGCGCTGCTGGTTGACCTTGATCGGGTAGACACCGTAGTAGCGGCCCTTGTATGCCGCCTCCTCGCGGGCAATGGAGAAGCGATGGTGAATCTGCTCCATGCGACGCTTCAGCATGTCCGAAAAGCGCAGCAGCAGCGGCGGGTAAAGGTCGCGGCTGGCCAGGTCGTCGCATAGCGCCTTCAGATCGATGCTGTGCACGCCGTCCGGGAAGGCCTCGGCGTTGCCTGCGGCATTGACGCCGAAATAGCCGTGCCCCCAGCCGTCCACCTGATACAGGCGGGCGGAATCACCAGTGCTCCAAGCCGACATCATGGCCTCCCGTGCAGAAATCATGGGTGCAAGGCACCCGGCCCGGAACCCTATCGCTGCAACGCGGCGCATGCATCAATCCGCATCATGGCCAAGGCCCGATGCGCTGGACAAGCGCCGGCGCGACTGGATGATAGTGGACGATCGGAGGACGTTATGGATAAACCCCAGTTTGCGACGCTCAACCTCGGTGAGGCCGGCGATCTGCCCCTTATCGCCGGCACCGAGGGGCCGAAGGCCGTCGACGTACGCAGCCTGTATGCACAGCAGGGGCTGTTGACCTTCGATCCGGGCTTTCGCTCCACCGCCTCCTGCCAGAGCGCCATCACCTACATCGACGGTGCGGCCGGTGTGCTGCGCTACCGCGGCTACCCGATCGAGGAGTTGGCCGGCCGTTGCAGCTTCACCGAGGTGGCGCGGTTGCTGATGGTCGGCGAGCTGCCGGATGCGACCGAGCGGAAAAACTTCGTGCGCGAAGTGGATTTCCACAACCTGCTGCACGATCAGGTCATCAACTTCTTCCGCGGCTTCCGGCGCGACGCGCATCCGATGGCGGTGATGGTCGGCGTCGTCGGCGCCCTGTCCGCCTTCTATCAGGAGCACCAGGATTACAACGACCCGGCACAGCGCTGGAAGGCGGCGATCCGCCTGTTCGCGAAGATGCCGACGATCGCCGCCAACAGCTATACCTACAGCATCGGCCGACCGTTGCGCTACCCGGACAACAACCTGGATTACTCAAGCAATTTCCTGCAGATGCTGTTCGGCAAGCCGAGCGAGGCCTATCGCGTCGATCCGGTGCTGGCGCGCGCCCTGGACCGCATCCTGCTGCTGCATGCCGACCACGAGCAGAACGCCTCGACCTCGACCGTGCGCATGGCCGCCTCATCGGGCGCCAATCCCTTCGCCTGCATCGCCTCCGGCATCGCCACGCTGTGGGGCCCGGCCCATGGCGGCGCCAACGAAGCGGTGCTGGAGATGCTGGAGACGATCGGCAGCCCGGAGAACATCCCGACCGCCATCGCGCGGGCCAAGGACAGGAACGACCCGTTCCGGCTGATGGGTTTCGGCCACCGCGTCTACAAGAACTTCGATCCCCGCGCCCACCTGATCCGCGACACCGCGAAGGAGGTGCTGTCGCACCTGGGGCTGGAGAACGATCCGCTGATGGCGGTGGCGCTGGAGTTGGAGCGCATCGCCCTATCCGACGCATACTTCATCGAACGCCAGCTCTACCCGAATGTCGATTTCTATTCCGGCATCCTGCTGAAGGCCATGGGCTTCCCCAGCCGCATGTTCACGGCGGTGTTCGCGGTGGCGCGCACCGCCGGCTGGGTCAGCCACTGGCTGGAGTTGAAGCAGGACGAGAGCCACGGCATCGACCGCCCGCGTCAGGTCTATACCGGCAAGACCCTGCGCCACGTGCCCTGACGGGCCTCAATCGGCGGGCTTGTCCTCCGACGGGGCCTTTTCCTTATCATGCTCCCCGCCCTTTTCGTCCTCGGCGATCCCCTTGCGGAACCCCTTGATGCCCTTGGCGATGCCAGAGCCGAGATCGGGCAGGCGCCGGGCGCCGAACAGCACGATGACGATGGCCAGGATGATGAGCAGCTCGGGCATACCGATTCGCATGAGAACCTCCAGTAGAGGCCTCAGGTTAGCCGAACATCGCCATGGGCTCCACAGGCGGCGTTTGTGAAGCCGGAGGCCTGCCGATAGGATACGGGCCATCCAACGAAGGAGGATGCCCGCTTGTTCAAACGCATACTGATCGCCAACCGCGGAGAGTGCGCCATTCGCATCATCCGTGCCTGCAACGAGCTGGGCATCAAAACCGTCGCGATCTATTCGAACGCGGACAAGAACGCCCTGCACGTGAAAAAGGCGGACCAGGCGGTACTGATCGGCCCGGACCCGGTCAAGAGCTATCTGAACATCCACCGCATCGTCGAGATTGCCCGCCAGACGGGCTGCGACGCCGTGCATCCGGGCTACGGCTTCCTGTCCGAGAACGCCGAATTCGCGCAGCGTCTGGTCGACGCCGGCATCACCTATATCGGCCCCACGCCTCAGGCCATCCGCGACATGGGCAGCAAGACCAAGGCGCGCGCCACCATGATCGCCGCCGGCATCCCGGTCATCCCGGGCACCGATGCGGCGCTGGCCGACGTCGAGGAGGCCGTGCGCGAGGCTGCGAAGATGGGCTACCCGGTGATGCTGAAGGCGGCGGCCGGCGGCGGCGGCCGCGGCATCCGCCGCTGCAACAGCGAGGCCGAGCTGCGCCAGAACTACGATATCACCGAACGCGAGGCGACGGCCGCCTTCGGCAACGGCGAATTGTTCATGGAGAAGTGCATCGTCGAGCCGCACCACATCGAGTTCCAGGTGCTGGCCGACCAGCATGGCCACTGCGTGCACCTGTTCGAGCGCGACTGCTCGATCCAGCGGCGCAACCAGAAGCTGATCGAGATCGCCCCGTCCAACTATCTGGACGAGGCGCTGCGCAGGCAGATGGGCGAGGTGGCGGTGCAGGCCGCGAAGGCCGTCGACTACGTCAACGCCGGCACCGTCGAGTTCCTGGTGGACAAGGACCACAACTTCTATTTCATGGAAATGAACACGCGCCTGCAGGTCGAACACCCGATCACCGAGGCCATCACCGGCGTGGACATCGTCGCCGAGCAGATCCGCATCGCCGCCGGACAGCCGCTCGCTTTTGCGCAGGAGGACCTGCGGATCAGCGGCCATGCCATCGAGTTCCGCGTCAACGCCGAGGACCCGAAGAACAACTTCCTGCCGACGCCCGGCACCATCACCCGTTATTTCTCGCCGGGCGGCCCGGGCGTGCGCGTCGACGGCTGCGTCTACCCCGGCTATATCATCCCGCCGTATTACGACTCGATGTGCGCCAAGCTGACGCTGTGGGGCCCCACCTGGGAAGAGACCGTGGTGCGGGCCGTGCGTGCGCTCAACGAGTACGACATCCGGGGAGTGAAGACGACGCTGCCGTTCTACCGGCAGATCGCCGCCTCCCCCTCCTTCCGCTCCGGCCAGTTCCACACCGGCTTTCTGGAGGAGCACCCCGAACTGCTGAATTTCAAGCCCTATGAGTCGCGCGAGGACATTGCCGCCGCCGTGGCGGTGGCCATTGCCGTACACGCCGGACTTTGATAGTGAGGGCCTCTAGACGATGAGCACGAACAAGGATAAGACCATGAGCCAGACCCCCCGCAAAATCGGCATCTCCGAGCTGGCGCTGCGCGACGGCCACCAGTCCCTGCTGGCCACCCGCATGCGCCTGGAGGACATGCTGCCGATCTGCGAGAAGCTCGATGCCGTCGGCTACTGGTCCATCGAGGCCTGGGGCGGTGCCACCTTCGACACCTGCCTGCGCTTTTTGCGCGAGGATCCATGGGAGCGGCTGCGCCAGCTGAGCCGGGCACTGCCGAACACCCCGATCCAGATGCTGCTTCGCGGCCAGAACCTGCTGGGCTACCGGCATTATGCCGACGACGTGGTCCGGAAGTTCGTCGACATGGCCACCGCCAACGGCGTGGATGTGTTCCGCGTATTCGACGCCATGAACGACCTGCGCAACGTACGCGTGGCCATCCAGCAGGTGAAGAAGAACGGCAAGCATGCCGAGGGCGCCATCAGCTACACCACCAGCCCGGTACACACCCTGGAACACTTCGTCGAGCTCGCCAAAGGCTTCGAGGACATGGGCTGCGACACCATCGCCATCAAGGACATGGCGGGGCTTCTGACCCCGAAGACCGTGCGCGAGATGGTGCCGGCATTGAAGGACGCCATCTCGGTGCCGCTGCACCTGCACACCCACGCCACGGCAGGACTTGCCGAGATGGTGCAGCTCGAGGCCGTCAAGGCCGGTTGCGACATCATCGACACCGTTATCAGCCCGCTGGCCGGCGGCACCTCCCATCCGCCGACGGAGGCCATGGTCATGGCCTTCCAGGACACCGAGTTCGACACCGGTCTGGACCTGAACCTGCTGCAGGAGATCGCCGCCTATTTCCGCGAGGTACGCAAGAAGTACAAGCGCTTCGAATCGGATTTCACCGGCGTGGATTCGCGCGTGCACATCAACCAGATCCCGGGCGGCATGATCTCGAACCTGGCCAACCAGCTGAAGGACCAGGGAGCGCTGGACCGCATGGACGACGTGCTGGAGGAGCTGCCGCGCGTGCGCGCCGACTTCGGCTACCCGCCGCTGGTCACCCCGACCAGCCAGATTGTCGGCACCCAGGCGGTGTTGAACGTGGTGTCCGGCAAGAAGTACAAGGTCATTACCAACGAGACGCGCGACTACCTGGCCGGCAAGTACGGCCGCCCGCTCGGCGAGGTCAACCCGGACGTACGGGCGCTGGCGCTCGGCAACGATGAGCCGATCACGGTGCGCCCGGCCGACCTGCTGGATCCGGAGATGGACAAGCTGACGCGCGAGCTCGGCGACAAGGCCCGCTCGGTCGAGGACGTGCTTTCCTATGCCCTGTTCCCGTCCATCGCTCTCGAGTTCTTCGAGGAGCGCGCTACCGGCAACTTCAAGCCCGAGCCGCTGGAGCATCCGGACGCGGTGCCGGCTGCCAGCGTGCAGCCGCATTTGCTGGCGCCCACCGAGTTCAACATCACCATCCACGGCGAGGAGTACCACATCCGCGTCGAGGGCATGGGGCACAAGAGCGAGGATGTGCGCCCCTTCTACGTCAAGGTGGACGACGTGCTCGAGGAAGTCATGGTCGAGACCCTGACCGAGGTGGTGCCGACCGAATCCGGCAGCATCGACACCGCGCGCGTCTCCAAGGGTTCGCGCCGGCCGAAGGCAAAGAGCGACAACGATGTCACCACGGCCATGCCGGGACGCATCGTCGCCATCAACGCCAAGGAAGGTGACGAGGTGCAGGCCGGCCAGGTGGTGCTGACCGTCGAGGCCATGAAGATGGAGAACCCGGTGCATGCGCCGGTGTCCGGCACCGTCAAGGCCGTGTACATCGCCGTCGGCGACAATGTGAACCCGGACGAATGCCTGATGGAAATCGCCTGAGGGCTAGCGCTCCAGGAGCTCCCGGACCACATAGCCGCCGAGCATGACCCCGAACAGCGCCGGCAGGTAGGAGATGGTGCCGTTGACCGAACGCGCCCGGCCGGGCTGCGTGGCGGTGCCGACCGGCCGATGCTCCGTACCCTTGAGCGGCTGCTCCGTCGAATACACCACCGGATAATCCAGCGAACCGCCGATCTTGCGCAATTGTCTTCGCATCTCGCGCGCCAGCGGACAGGTCTGGGTATGTGAGAGCGGCCCGATGCGCGCCTTCGTCACATCCGTACGCCCCCCTGCCCCCATACTCGAGGCCACCGGGATGCCCGCCTGCTGGCAGCCCCGCACCAGTGCTGCCTTGCAGTAAATCGAGTCGATACAGTCGATGACGTAGTCGAAGCCGCCGGCCAGCAGCCCTTCCACCCCCTCCGGATTCAGGAAGCCGGCCTCCAGATGCACGTCGATGGCCGGGTTGATGTCGGCGATGCGTTGGCGCAAAACCTCGGCCTTGGCCATGCCGACGGTCGAGTGCAGCGCCACCAGCTGTCGATTCAGGTTCGAGGCGCCGACGACGTCGTGGTCGAGCAGGGTCATATGCCCGATGTTGGCACGCGCCACGACCTCGGCCGCGAAACCGCCGACGCCGCCCAGGCCCGCGATGAGCACGCGTTTCGCCGCGAGCTGCTTCAGCCCGTCCTCGCCGATCAGGATCTGTGTGCGCTCATGAATCTCGTTCATCGCGTCTCCCATCCGAACAGTTTGTGCGTATTGGCGGTTGTGATCTGTGCCAGCGCCGCGGGCGCCATCCGCCTGATCGTCGCCACCGCCTCGCCGACCTGCACCACGTCGGCGGGCTCGCCACGACTGCCCGTCAGCGGCCGGTCCGGCGCGTCCGTCTCCAGCAGCAGACATGCGGCAGGCATGGCGCCCACGATCCCCTGCAATTTCTCCGAACGCGCCACGGCCGGGCCGATGCCGAGCATGAGGCCGGCCGCCACACAGCGCTCCGCCTGCTGTAGGCTGCCGGCAAAGCCGTGGATGACGCCACCCAAACCCGGAAAGGCGGCGATCTCGTGCAGCACCTGATCCAGGGCACGCACTGCATGCACGATCACCGGCAGGCCGTAATCGGCCGCCAGCTTCAATTGGGCAACGAACCAGTGGCGCTGCAGATCCCGGTCGATGTCGCGCGCAAAATCCAGGCCGCATTCGCCGACCGCCACGGCCCGGCCCGCGGTCAAATGCGCCTCCAGCGTCTCCAGGTGTTCGGGGCGATGCCCGGCCGTCCACCACGGGTGCAGGCCAAGAGCGGCGTGCACGCCGCTCTCGTTAGCCAGAGCCAACACCCCGTCCCAGCCGGCGGCGCCGGTACCCGGCACCACGACATGCGTGACGCCGGCGGTGCGGGCGCGATCCAGCACCGCCTCGCGGTCCGTATCGAAGGCCGGGAAATCCAGGTGGCAGTGGCTGTCGACCCAGGATGGGGCCATGCCTACATCAGCACCCGCTCGATGCCGCCGCGCTTGACGCGCTCGACGAATCGTTCCTGCCAGTCCTCGCCCATCAGGTGCTTCGCCAGCTCCACGACGATGTAGTCGGCCTCGACCCCGCTGCCGCCCTCCAGCCTGGACAGTCCCTGCAGGCAGGACGGGCAGCTGGTCAGGATCTTCTGCGCACCGCCGGCATCCCCGCGCGCATCAAGCACGGCCTTGGACTTGGCGATCTCCTCTTCCTTGCGGGCGCGGATCTTGCCGGCGATGGCCGGCGTGGCCACGGCCATGGTGCCGGCCTCGCCGCAGCACTGGTCGGAAGCGACGGCGGTCTGGCCGAGCAGCGACTGGATGGCTGCGCCCGTGCCATGGCGCTTTAGCGGCGTATGACAGGGCTCGTGGTACATATACTGCACCCCCGTCACCGCCTCGACCTTGACGCCCTGGGTCATCAGGTACTCGTGGATGTCGATCAGCGGGGCGTCGGGGAACACCTGCTGCAATTGATACTTCGTCAGCTGGTCGTAGCAGGTACCGCAAGAGACGACGACAGCCTCGAAATCGAGGTAGGACAGCACGTTCTTGATGCGATGGAACAGCACGCGGTTGTCGTAGGTGATCTTGTCGCCACGCACATGGTCGCCGCCGGCGGTGGAGGGGTAGCCGCAGCAGAGATACGAAGGCGGCAACACCACATTGAGCCCCAGCTCGAACAGCATCGCCTGCGTGGCCAGCCCCACCTGCGAGAACAGCCGCTCCGAGCCGCAGCCGGGGAAATAGAACACGGCCCGGCCGTTGGCCCTGGCCGGGTCGCGCAGCACCGGGATCATGTTCTTGTCGCGCGACTCTATGCCGAGTTGCTGGCGCGCCGTTTTGAACGGCACGGAAGGCAGCGGCCGCTCGATGAAGTTGACCACCTGCGCCTGCACGCCGTCCAGGTTGCGCATAGCCGCCGGCACTGGCCGGATCAGCCCGACCCAGCGCGCCACCCGGTGCGCCAGGCGCTGCCCGGCATAGCCCCAGCGGATCACCACCTCGCGCATCAGGCGCACGGCATCCGGGTTCTGCAGCACCAGGAAGGCCAGCGACAGCTTGGAACCGAGGTTCAGCCTGTCCTGTCCCTTGTCCTTGATCAGCGCACGCATGCGCTCGGTGACATCGCCGAAATCGATGTTGACCGGGCATGGCGATTCGCACTTGTGGCAGATCGTGCAGTGGTCGGCCACGTCCTGCAGGCCGGCGAACTGCTCGAAGGAGATGCCGGAACTCGTCTGGGACTCGTACAGGAAGGCCTCGATGATGGAGCCCGATGCCTGGATCTTGTTGCGCGGCGAATACAGCATGTTCGAGCGCGGGAAATGGGTATTGCATACCGGCTTGCACTTGCCGCAGCGCAGGCAGGGGGAGATCGCCTCCGACAGCTCGGTCAGGTCCGCCGCCTCCATGATCACCGACTCGTGCTCCAGAAGGTTGAAGCTCGGGGTATAGGCGAAGGTGAGATCCGTGCCCGGCTGCAGCTTGCCGCGATTGAACAGATCGCTGGGATCGGCCTTGGCGAGATAGCCGGCCATCTCCTCGAGATAATCGGCACGCATGTACGGCAGCTTGGTGATGCCGATGCCGTGCTCGCCGGAAATGACGCCACCCAGGGCGTCGGCCTTGGCCATGATCTTCTCCACCACGTGATGCGCCCGCTGCATCATGTCGTAGTCGTTGGAGTTGACCGGGATGTTCGTGTGCACATTGCCGTCGCCGGCATGCATATGGGTGGCGATGACGATGCGGCTGGACAGCACCTGCTTATGGATCTGGCGCAGCTTTGCCACCAGCGGGTCGTGGCCGTGCAGCTGTTGCAGCAGGGGCTTCTCGACCTCACGGCGATAGGAGATACGCAGCTCCCCGCGCTGGATGATGCGGAACGGGGTCTCATCCTTGTCGAATTCGATCCCGCCCAGCAGGTGAGCCAGCTCGCCTGCCGGCCGGTCCATGCCCTTGGCGATGGCCCCCCAGCGCTCGCGCGCCCCGTCGATGATCTCCAGGCAGGCCGTGAGCTTGGCCGCAAGGTAACCGTCGTCCTCGACGCCGAGATCGGCCAGTGCCAGCGCATCGTCGGAGCCGAGGCGCCCCACTGCATCCCGAACGAAGGCCTCCAGCGCCTCCAGCATGGCCAGCTTGTTGGTGATCGACTGTTCGATGTTCAGGTGCTCGACATAGTCGTTGTACTCGGACAGGCGCGGCAGCGGGATCACCACGTCCTCGTTGAGTTTGAAGGCGCGCGTATGCTTGGCGATCGCCGCCATGCGCCCGCGATCGGCCCAGAAGCGACGGCAGTCGGCCTCGGTGGTGGCCACAAAACCCTCGCCGTTGCCGCGAGAAGCGATGCGGCAGATCTCGGCGCAGGTCCCCGCCACCGTCGCCTCGTCGTCGCCGGACACGTCGATCAGGAGCACCACGCGCGGGCGCTCGCGCCGGGTGGACTTGGCCACGTAGTTGATCGCCTTCACATATTTCTCGTCGAAATGCTCCAGGCCCTCCAGGTGCACGCCCTCCTGAGCATCGACATAGCCCTTGATGCCAACCATGGCGGCGGTGGCCGCCGACAGCTCCTGGCCGTAGAATTCGCAGCACACCGTGCGCGTATGCGCGAACGGCCGGTGCAGTACGAAGGTGGCCTCGGTGATCATGCCGTCAGTGCCCTCTTTCTGCACCCCGGGCAGGCCCCCCAGCGCCTTGCGCGTGACATCCTTGCCCAGACCCTCGCGGCGGAAGGTGGCGCCATCGATGGACAGCATCTCCGGCTCGCCCAGGGCCTTCCCGTCGGGCGCGAAACGGCTCAGGCGGAAATCGACCATGGTATCGGCGGGCATGATGCCCATATTGTGGTCGACGCGTTCGACGAGCAGCCAGTTGCCGTCGGGGGTCACCATCTTCCACGACAGCAGGTTGTCGACACAGGTACCCCAGATCACCGCATGCTTGCCGCCGGCGTTGCTCGCCACATTGCCACCGATGGTGCAGGCCCACAGGCTGGTCGGATCGGTGGCGAAGATATGCGGCCTGGATTTCTCCATGACCTTGCCGGTCACCGCCCCCGCCTCGGCGGTAATCACCGGCACCTCGCGCCCATCGCCGAGATCGCGCATCTCGACGTCGCCGATGCGATCGAATTTCTCGATGTTGATCATCACCGCCTGGTCCTGCAGCGGTACCGAGCCGCCGCAAAGCCCCGTGCCGCCGCCGCGCGGGATGATGGTGAGCCCCAACTCGCGCACCGCCGCCACCAGGCCAGGGATCTCCTCCGGCTTGTCCGGCGTCAGCACGCAGAACGGCAGGTAGGAGCGCCAGTCGGTGGCATCGGTGGCATGGTGCACCAGGGTATAGGCATCGAAATGCACATTGTTGGCATGCGTGTGCCGGGAAAGCGCCCGCTTGGTTTCGCGCCGGCGCTTCGGCTCGCCCTCGAACCAGGCATAGAACTGTTCGAGCATGCGCTCGGTGTGCGCGGTGATACGCTGGGCACGCGGGTTCTCGGCGGCCGAGGTGCCGATGCGATCCAGGCGGTTGCGGTGACGGGCGCGCATCGTCGTCAGGCGCTTGCGATTCTTCAGCAGATCGTTGCGCAGGAAGGGATTGCGCGAAACCACCCAGACATCGCCGAGGATCTCGAACAGCATGCGGGCACTGCGCCCGGTGCGGCGCTGGTGGCGCAGCACGTTCAGATCATCCCAACTCTCCTCGCCCAGGAAGCGCAGTACGATCTCCCGGTCGGAATAGGAGGTGTAATTATAGGGAATCTCGCGGATGTTTTCCTGCAATGCTCAATGCTCCTTGCCGCGGCGTCACCGCCCAGGCGACGCATCATAATAGCTGCGGCACATGAAAAATACCTAAAGCTACCAAGTGGATTTCGCTTGGAGTGTGCCCACGGACTCTGGCAGGATACCCGCATGATCCGACTGTCCTCCCGCATCCAGAAAATCAAGCCCTCGGCGACGCTGACAATCACCGCCAAGGCTGCCGAGCTCAGGGCGGCCGGGCGCGACATCATCTCGCTGTCGGTCGGCGAACCGGATTTCGATACCCCGAAGGCGGCCAACGACGCCGCCATCGCCGCCATCCACGAGGGCTTCACGCGCTATACGGCGGTGCCCGGCATCCCGGAACTGCGCCGCGCCATCGCCGACAAATTCCGCCGCGACAACGCCCTGGACTATGCCCCCGAGGAGGTACTGGTCTCCACCGGCGGCAAGCAGTGCATCTACAACCTGCTGCAGGCCATGCTCGATGCCGGGGACGAGGTCGTCATCCCCGCCCCCTACTGGGTGTCTTACCCGGACATGGTGCTGCTGGCCGACGGCGTGCCGGTCGTCGTCGATACCGATGCGGCCAGCGGCTTCAAGCTGACGCCCGCCGCGCTCGAAGCCGCCATCACGCCGAACACGCGGCTGCTGTTCCTCAACTCGCCTTCGAATCCGACGGGCATGGCCTATACGGCCGAGGAACTGGCCGCACTCGGCGAGGTCGTACGCCGCCATGAGAATCTCGCCGTCGCCTCCGACGACATCTACGAGAAGATATTGTTCGACGGCAAGACCTTCGCCACCTTCGCCGCGGTCAATCCGGACCTGAAGGAGCGCACGGTGACGCTGAACGGCGTCTCCAAGGCCTACTGCATGACCGGCTGGCGCATCGGCTACTGCGCCGGGCCCAGGCACCTGATCGCTGCCATGTCCAAGGTGCAAAGCCAGAGCACATCGAGCCCGAACTCCATCGCCCAGAAGGCGGCGCTGGCGGCGCTGACCGGGCCCACGGACGATCTCGAGCATATGGTGCGCACCTATGCCGAGCGCCGCAGCTGGCTGGTGGATAAGCTGAACGCCATGCCGGGCATGTCCTGCCTGTTGCCGGACGGCGCCTTCTATGTGTTCCCGTCGATCAAGGGTTGGCTGGGCAAGCGCACGCCCGCCGGCGCGCGCCTGGCCGACGATATCGCCGCCTGCGCCTGGCTGCTCGAGGATGCCGGCGTGGCCCTGGTACCGGGCAGCGAGTTCGGGGCACCCGGGCATATGCGCATTTCCTATGCGGTGAGTCAGGACAGGTTGGAGGATGCGATAGCGCGCATCGCCGCCGCCGCGGCCTCGCTACAGGACTAAGCCCGCCCCGAATATCGATAATCCGGCCGAGCCGGAGCATGCCCGCGAATTTTCACGAAATCTGCCGATTGCGCCGCCCCCCATCCCCATACCGGGCCGGCATGTCGGTATTCCCAACCCTGATGATCCCATGACAAAAAGGAATTTTTCCATGGGCTGACGAACGCCGACAAAAAACGTACCATGGGCGGCCTGTATGCAAACCCAGGCCAGAGACGGACAATCCATGCGTTGGCTCATGCGCTTCCAGCGCACCACCCGACTGATCATCCTCAGTGTCTTCCTCGGTGTGGTCGGCGCCCTCGGTGCCCAGCTCTTCATCTGGCTGCTGCACCTGGCCGAGTTGAAGATCCTGATCCCCATCAGCGGCTACTCCTTCGTCACCGTGGACCAGGCCCGCGCCATGGGCACGGCCCCGGCCTTCGACCATGTGCACTGGCTGATCCCGGTCGCCACGACGCTGGGCGGACTGATCTCAGGCATTCTCGTTTATGGCCTGGCGCCAGAGGCGGAGGGCCACGGCACCGACGCCGCCGTCAAGGGCTACCACCGCACCTCCGGGCGCATGCGCTACCGCGTGCCGGTGGTCAAGACCATCGCCAGCGCCATCACCATCGGCTCGGGCGGCTCGGCCGGACGCGAGGGGCCGACGGCACAGATCGCCGCCGGCGTCGGCTCGGTCGTCAGCGGCCTGCTGAAGCTGCCGGACGAGGAAAGGCGTGTGCTGTTGCTGGTGGGCATGGCCGCAGGCCTGTCGGCCATCTTCAAGAGCCCGCTGGGCACGGCCCTGTTCGCGGTGGAGATCCTGTATTCGACCATGGCCTTCGAGGGCCGCTACCTGACCTTCACGCTGGTCGGCTCGGCGGTAGCCTATGCGGTGACCGGCCTGTTCAACGGCTGGTTGCCGCTGTTCGTGCTCCCGCACAACGTCAGCTTCGGGGCACCGGCCGACCTCGTCTGGTTCGTGGTGCTGGCCGCATTGGCAGGCGCCCTGGGCGCGCTGCTGCCGACGGTGTTCTACTGGACCCGCGACAAGTTTCACGAGCTCAAGATTCCCAATATGCTGAAGCCTGCGCTCGGGGGCCTCGGCGTCGGCATCCTCGGCCTGCTGGCACCACCGCTGCTCGGCGGCGGTTACGGCTATGTCCAGTTCGCGCTGCAGGGCGGCAGCGGCATTGCCATCTGGCTGCTGCTTCTGCTGTCGGTGGGCAAGATCGTGACGCTATCGCTGACCGTCGCCTCCGGCGGCTCCGGCGGCGTGTTCGCGCCCAGTCTGTATGTCGGCGCCATGCTCGGCGCCGCCTTCGCCATGCTGCTGCACACCCTGCACATCACCGGCATCCCGACGACGGCGATGGCCGTGGTGGGCATGGCCGCGCTGTTCGCCGGGGCGGCACGCGTGCCGATCGCCTCGATGGTCATGGTGGCGGAGATGACCGGCGGCTACCAGCTGATCATGCCCACGATGCTGGCGGTGGCGGTCAGCTATCTGGTGCAGATGGGCCTGACCCGCAACCTCAAATACCCGACGCTGTACGAGGCACAGGAGCCGATCCCCGCCGACAGCCCCGCCAATACCGAGATGTTCTCCGAAATCATCGCCGATTTCCTGCGCCAGAACCGCATGCAGCTGGACGGGCGCACGATCAGCCAGCACCTGACCCTGGCCCTGGCCGACGGCGCCGGCATACCGCTCGGGCGCGGACATGAGCTGTTGTACCGGGTGACGCTCGATCCCGGCACCTCCGCCGCCGGCCAGCAGGTGCGCGAGATCGCCTGCTCGGATGCCGTCATCGTCGCCGTGCTGCGCGGCGAGAATGAAATCGTGCCGGGCGCCGGCACCGTGCTGCAGGTTGGTGACGAGTTGTTGATCGCCGCCACACCCGAGGCGATGGCGGACTTCCAGAAGCGCATCGCCCCGCTGGAGACGGCCGGCGACAAGGCGATCGAGGAGTGGGAGGAGTCGCAGCAGGCTACGGCCAATCCCTAGTCCGCTCAGGCGCAGCCGTCCGGCTCAACACCATCCATACCCCGGATCCCTGACAAAGGCGATCCCTCCCAGGCCCCCACCCTTGTAATGACGACGAATGAAGGCGTAGGTTCTTCCCATGTCCGGGAGGTGCGGTATGTCCGCTGAACAACGACATCATCCGGAAACTGCGCACCATGGACATGTCCCGTGAACTGGCAGAAGCATCTCGAACAGATCTGGGAGATGCGCCACTGGTTGCACCAACACCCCGAACTGACCTGGCAGGAGAAGGAAACCGCCCGGTTCATCCGCCAACAACTGAGCGACTGGCAAATCGACTGGCGCCCCTGTGCCGAGCACGGCTGTGTCGCCACACTGGCCCCCCATACCGACGGGGAGCACATCGCCTTCCGCAGCGACATGGATGCCCTGCCCATCCGGGAAGACTCATCTCCCGATTTCGCTTCACTGACACCCGGCGTCATGCACGCCTGCGGCCACGATGGCCACATGGCCGCCCTGCTCGGCACGGCCGGATGGCTCAAGGCACACGAATCGGAGCTGGCCGGCCCGGTCTCCCTGCTGTTCCAACCCGCCGAAGAGGGCGGGCACGGGGCGAAAAGAATGATCGAGGATGGCGCCCTGAGCGGAATCGACTGCATATTTGGATGGCACAACTGGCCTGGCCTGCCTCTCGGAAAGGCAATCTGCCCCGACGGGGCGGTGATGTCCGGCAACGGCACCTTCCATATCCGCCTGCTCGGCCAAGGAGGGCATGCCTCGCAACCCGATCAAGCGCGCGATCCCGTATTGGCCGCCGCCGCACTGACCCTGAACCTGCAGCAGATCGTCAGTCGCCGCCTGCCGCCGCAGGCAGCGGCGGTGGTCAGCGTCACCTCGATCGATGCCAAGAACGCGGTAACGGTAATTCCGGACAGTGTCTATCTTGAGGGCAGCATTCGCCTATCCGAACCGCATTGGCGCGAACTGATCAATGCCGCCATCCGCTCCATTGCCGAAGCGACCGCCGAAGCCTACGGGGTAAGGGCTGAGGTGGAGATTCGCCCCCGTTACGAGGCGACGATCAACCATGCCGGCCCTGCCGGCCGCTACCAGGCGGCGCTGCGTGCGGAGCTGGGCGACGATTCCGGCCATGCCGATCTCCGCTTGCCGCTGATGGCCTCCGAGGATTTCAGCTACTACCTGGACAAGGTTCCGGGAGCATTCGCCCTGGTCGGCATGGCCCAGGCCGGGCAGGGGCAGGATTGTTTCGATGTGCCCTGCCACAGTCCGGCGTACCGGTTCAACGATGAGGTGATCGCGCAGGTGATGCGTGTCTTCTGTCGGCTGGCTGGCACGCCGGTTGCGTAATCTAGGTTTGAAAGGAGACGATGAAATGGATTGGTTTGAGTCATACGAATCGGAGATCCGCGCCTACAGCCGAGCCTACCCGGCCGTGTTCGTGAAGGGACAGAACGCCAAGCAGTTCGACGAGAACGGGAAGGCGTACATCGACTTCTACGCCGGCGCCGGGGTTCTCAATTTCGGTCATAACCCGCCGGCCATGAAGCAGGCGGTGATGGACTACCTCGATTCGGATGGCGTGCTGCACAGCCTAGACATGATGACCGTCGCCAAGCGCGATTTCATTCAGGGCTTCGTCGAAACCATCCTCAAGCCGCGCGGCATGGATTACCGGCTCCAGTTCATGGGTCCGACCGGCAGCAATGCCGTGGAGGCGGCGCTGAAGCTGGCCCGCAAGGTCACCGGCCGCAGCCACGTGGTCGCCTTCGCCCAGGGATTCCACGGCATGACGTTGGGATCGCTGGCCTGTACGGCCAACTCCGTGTTTCGCAATGCCGCTGGCGTATCGCTCACCGATGTCTCTCACTGGCCGTTCGAGAGCAATGCCGGCGGCGGCATTGACAGCCTGAACACGCTGCGAGCGTTGTACGAGAACAGCTCCAGCGGCCTGGAGAAGCCGGCCGCCTTTATCGTCGAACGCGTGCAGGCCGAGGGTGGCGTGAATGTGGCCAGTGCCGAGTGGATGCAGGCACTGCAGAAACTGGCCCGCGATCTGGGGGCACTGCTGATCGTCGACGATATCCAGGCCGCCTGCGGCCGTACCGGCCACTACTTCAGCTTCGAGGATGCCGGCATCGATCCCGATATCGTCACCCTGGCCAAGGGCATCGGCGGCATGGGCACGGCGATGGCGATGAACCTGGTGAAGCCGGAGCACGACCGCCACTGGGCGCCGGGCGAGCATACCGGCACCTTCCGCGGCCAGAACCTCTCCTTCGTCGCCGGACGCGAGGCGCTGCGCTACTTCGAGGATGAGGCCTTCCTCGCCTCGGTGTGCGCCAAGGGCGAGGTGATGGCCGATGCTCTGGAGAAAATGGCAGCTGCGCACCCGCAGCACGGCTTTAGCGTACGCGGCAAGGGCATGATGCAGGCGCTGGATGTGAAGGATGGCGCCCTGGCCAAGGCGGTGGCCACGGCCTGTTTCGAGCGCGGCATGCTGTTCGGCCCCTGCGGCGTCGGCGGCAGCGTCATCAAGCTGATCCCGCCACTGACGATCCCGGAGGACGAACTGGCGGAAGGCCTGGCGATCCTCTCCGAGGCACTGGCCACGGCGGTGGGATGAACGGGGGTGCGCCGATGCACCCCTAAAATTCGAGACTGCGGGGTGATGCGATGAGACAGCGCGACGACATGACCTTTCCATTCGAGGAATACGAGCGGCGCATCCGTGAGCTACGCCAGCAGATGGAGGCGCGCCTGCTCGATGCGGTGATCATTTCCGATCCGGAAAACCTGATGTATCTGACCGACTACCAGACCACCGGCTACTCCTTCTTCCAGGCGCTGGTCGTGCCGCTGGAGGCCGAGCCCTTCATGGTCACCCGCAAGCTTGAGGAATCCAACGTCATTGCACGCACCTGGGTGGAGCTGAGCCGGCCCTATCCGGATACCGGCGATGCCATCCAGATGCTGGTCACCTCGCTGATGGAGTTCGGCCTGGCAGGTTCGGGAAAGACGATCGGCTACGAGCGTAATTCCTACTTCTTCGCCGCCTACCATCAGGACAATTTCCACACCACCTTCACCCGCAGTCGCGTCATGGACTGCTTCGGCATCGTCGAACGTAGTCGGGTCAAGAAATCCGCCGTTGAGCTCGAGGTGATGCGCAAGGCAGCCGTCGCCGCCAAGGCCGGCATGCAGGCCGGCATCGAGGCCTGCATGCCCGGCGTCACCGAAAACGAGATCGGCGGGGCGATTTGTCAGGCGATGTTCGCGGCGGGCGGCGAGATCCCGGCGGTGATGCCCTATGTCACCTCAGGTCCGCGCACCATGATCGGCCATGCCTCCTGGGAGGGGCGCGAGGTGCAACCGGACGAGCATGTGTTCCTGGAGATCGCCGGCTGCTACCGGCGCTACCATGCCGCCATGATGCGCACGGCCGTCTGCGGCGAACTCTCCGACAGCATGCATCATGCGCAGGAGACGATGAAGCTGGCCCTGCGCCATCTCCGCGAACAGATGCGTCCCGGCATGACGGTCTCCGACGTCGACAACCTGGTCCGCAATATCATCTCCGAAAACAAGGTGGGGGCCAAATTGATCACCCGTGCCGGCTATTCGATCGGCATCGCCTTCCCGCCCAGCTGGGACGAGGGGTATATCCTGAGCCTCTACCAGGGTAACAGCACGGTGCTGGAGCCAGGCATGACCTTCCACGTCATCCCGTGGATGTGGGCCATCGACGGCGACAAGACCTGCGGCATCTCCGATACCTTCTACATCACCGAAACCGGCTGCGGCTCCTTTTTCGAGGACGTGCCGCAGGACTTCGCCATCCGGCCGAACCGGCCGGCGAAGCAGGATGCCAACGATACCGTCATCGAAATCGCAACGGCATCAGCAGGAAAGAAGAAGCATGGTCACAAGAAAGGCGGAAAGGCCGCGAAATAGCCTCTCCGACCGTCAGCTCCTGGTCGGCCCGACCCAGACCTGCTGCATGTTGACGAACTCCATGATGCCGGCGGGTCCCAGCTCGCGGCCGTAGCCGGATCCCTTGATACCGCCGCTGGGCAGGCGCGGATCCGTCTTGACGATGCCGTTGATCGCCACCTGTCCGGCCGCGATGTCGCGGGCCATCGCCTCGGCCGCATCCGCATCCGCCGTCCAGATCGAGGCGGCCAGTCCGTAAGGCGTATCGTTGGCGATGGCCAAGGCATGTGCGGCCGAATCGGCTTTCATCACCACCGCCACGGGACCGAAGGTCTCCTCGCGGGCGGCGCACATCCCCTGCGTCACGTCCACCAGCAGCGTCACCGGATAAAAGAAGCCGGGGCCATCCGGCAGGGTGCCGCCCAGCAGGCAGCGGGCGCCCTGTGCGATCGTGGTCGTCACCTGCCGGTGCAGCGTGTCGCGCAGATCGGGACGGGCGATCGGCCCGACATCGGTCTCCTCCTCGCCCGGATCGCCGAGCCTCAGGGCGGCCAGGCGGCGCTCCAGGCGCGCGACGAAGACATCGTAGACCGGCGCCTCGACGATGATGCGCTTGGCGGCGATGCAGGACTGGCCCGCATTGATGATACGGGAAAGCGTCAGCACCTCGGCCGCCTTATCGAGGTCGGCATCGGCCAACACCAGGCTCGGGTCCGAGCCGCCCAACTCCAGCACGGCCGGCTTGATCTGCTTCGCGGCGAGCGCAGCGACCGCACCGCCGGCAGCACTGGAACCGGTCAGCGACACCGCACGCACGGCATTATGCGCAATCACCGCCTGCACCTGTTCGTGCGTCAGCCGCACATTCTGCATCAGCCCGGCCGGCGCACCGGCCTGCACGAAGAGCTCACCGATCGCCTCGGCGCAGGCGGGCACATGCGCATCGTGCTTCATCAGGCAGGCATTGCCCGCCATCAGTGCCGGCGCACAAAAACGGAAGGCGAGCCAGAACGGGGCGTTCCACGGCAGGATGCCCAGCACCGGTCCCAAGGGCAGGTACTGCACATAGCTGTGGGTGGCGTCGGAGGCGAGGGTCTGGGCGGCCAGGTAGGCCTCGCCCGATTCGGCATAGTGGCGGGCGCACCAGGCCGATTTCTTGACCTCGCCCCGGGCCTCGCGAATCGGCTTGCCCATCTCCACCGTCATCAATCGCGCCAGCCGCTCCTCGTCCCGCTCCATCAGATCGGCCACCCGATTCAGCAGGGCGGCCCGTTCGGCAAAGCCTGTGGTTCTCCACGTCTCGAAGGCCGAGGCGGATCGTCCGATCACGTCCTCGAGCTGCGCATCACCCAGAGGATCGTAGCGATGAATCTCTTTGCCTGTGGTGGGGTTGGTGGCGGTAAACATCGGCGTCTCCTCGCGGCTGCCCATCCGTGAGGAGAACGACGGTCATCGCTCCATCCTCCCGGAAATCAACGGGGGCTTCCTTGCGGCGAGGGTATAGGATCATCGATGTCATACCAAGGGACGAGGGTCAGGGCAGTAGCACCAAGCGCCTACACGTGTTCAGTCTGTTGTGGCGCGCACCGGCAATGTCACCTGCACGCGCAGTCCCCCCAGCCCGGGGGAGCGGTCCAGCCGGATCTCGCCCCCGTAGCTCTCGACCAGATCGTGCACGATGGCCAGGCCCAGGCCATGGCCGGGCACCTGCTCGTCCAGGCGGGTGCCGCGCTCGAAGGCTTGTGCCATGTCCGCCTCCGACATGCCCGGGCCATCATCCTCGACCGAGAGCAGCAGTCCCTTCCCCTCGGGCCGCAGTGCGCAGTGCACCTTCTCCCTGGCCCATTTGCAGGCGTTCTCGAGCAGGTTGCCCACAAGCTCCAGCATGTCCTCGCGGTCGGCCGCCGCCCAGCCGATGTTCATCTCCATGCCGATCTGCTGATCGTCATGGATGATCTGCATGCCGTCGACGAGATCGTCCATGTCCCGGCGCGGGTTCGGCCAGAATCCGCCGGGGCCGCGCCCGGCCATGCGCGCCCGCGAAAGCTCGCGGTCGATGCGCTGCTGGATCAGGCCGAGCTGCTCCAGCACCTGCCGCCGCCGATCCTCGGGGCTTCCGGGCTGCCGCTCGATCATATACAAAATCTGCGTCAGCGGCGTCTTCAGGGCATGCGCCAGGTTACCCAGCGACTGGCGCGAGCGTGCCAGCCGCTGACCGAGCACCTGCAGCAGCTGGTTGAAGCCGTCGACCAGCGGCGCGATTTCTCGCAATCCCGGTTCGGCCAGGTGTTCGATCTCGCCCTGCTCCAGGCGCCCGATGTCCTGGCGCAGCCTCGACAGCGGCCTGAGGCTGTGGCGCACGACGACGACCTGCAGCCCGAGTAGCAGCAGCAGCGCCAGCCCGGACAGCAGCAGCAGCGACCATTCGAAGGACACGGACATGCGGTGCAGCTCCGTGACGTTGTCGGCGATGGTCATACGCACGGGCCGCCCGTGAATACGGTAGTCCGCGGTCCAGACCAGCAGGCGTTGGTGCAGGGGACCGGCCACGTTCAGTGCCACCCCGGGTTGCTCCGGCGCCAGCACCTCGTCCCACAGCGAGCGGGATCGGATCGTATGCTCGCCATCTTGGATGACGAAGTAATGACCGGAAAACGGGCGCAGGAACATGCTGGGAATGCGATCTTCGGTCATGACGATACGGCCAGTGCTATTGATATCCATGGCCGCCAGCAGGTCTTCGCTATCGTGTTCCAGGCGCGAGAGCACCATGCGCTCGGTCAGCCGGTCCACCTGCTGGCTGGACAGGATCTCCATGACCGCGAACACCAGCACCAGGCTCAGGCCGAGGCTGAGCAGCAGCCGTCCGCTCAGGGAATGCACAGCCCTTCCGGGTCGAACACGTAGCCCTGGCCGCGCCGCGTCAGGATGCAGGCCTTGCCGAACTTGCGCCTGAGACGGGCGATATAGACCTCGATGACGTTGCTCTCCTTCTCGGAGTCGTAATCGTAGACATGGTCGAGCAGGTGGCTGGTCGACAGCACCCTTCCGGGGTGCAACATGAAATAGCGGAGTAATCGAAACTCGGTACCGGTCAGCGTCCATTCCCGATCGCCCATGCGTGCGGTCTGCCTTTCCTCGTCCAGCACCAGCTGCCCCGACTCCAGCGTCTGCCCGGCAGGCGCCCCGTGTGCGCGCCGGATCAGCGCCTGCAGCCGCACCTGCAGCTCCTCGACATGGAATGGCTTGGCCAGGTAATCGTCGGCACCGGCGCGGAAACCCTCGACCTTCTCGTGCCAGGCACCGCGGGCAGTCAGGATCAGCACCGGGGTGGTGACGCCGGCCCCACGCCAGGCACCCAGCACCTCCAGTCCGGGCTTACCCGGCAGGCCCAGATCGAGCACGATCACATCGTAGGGCTCGTTGGCCCCGAGGTATTCCGCCTCGATACCGTCGTTGACCGTATCGACCGCATAGGCGGCGGCGCGCAGCTGCTCGGCCAGGCTTTCCGCCAGAGCCACATCGTCCTCGACCAGCAGCAACCGCATCAGTCCTCCTTCAGGGTCGTCGACAGGATCTCGCCGGTGTGCGCGTCGACGTGAAAGGTGCGCAGGATCCCGCCCTTCAGGATCATCTGGATCTCGTAGACCCGCCTGCCCTTCTCGTTCTCGAGCTCGACCTGCAGGATCCGCCCCGGATGCTTGTCGGTCAGGCGATCGACGATGACGGACAGCGGCAGGATCTTGCCCTGCTGGCGCAGATCGCGCACCCGATCCTGGTCGTCCTCCCCGGCCATGGCCGGCGGTAACAGGGCGGCGGTCAGCAGCAGCGCGGCGATAGCGCCGATGATCCGCCGCTTCATGACCCTACCCCGCGGGGCATCAAGCCACCCTGCATGTCGCCTTCACCACCTTCCTCCATGCCATTGTCCCTGCTCAACCTTAGCAGCCCCGTTGCGCATGCGTCAGCCATTTTCATCTCCTGCCGCCGTGATCCGGCGCATAGGCAACGTAGGCTCCAAAACTGAAACGAAACTGAAGCGCCCATAGCGTTGGCATGGGTATAGGGGATTCATCGACAAATCCGATCGGTTCGATGCTGTTTTTAGGCTTTTTTTCGGGATCGTTCGCCGCCATGCTCCGCCGCCATGATGCGCAACACCCCAAACCGCTTCGGCTGGATGTCCGTGGCCATGCACTGGCTGATCGCCATCGTCACCATCGCCCTGTTCGCGCTGGGGCTGTACATGGTCGGGCTCGGCTACATGGACCGCTGGTACCATACCGCCCCCTATATCCACCAGGGTATCGGCATGCTGCTGTTCGCCGCCATCGTCTGGCGGAGCCTTTGGGCACTGGCCAACCCGAAGCCGGAACCGGTGGCGTCTTTGCGCGTCTGGGAGCGCATCGGAGCAGCCATCGCCCATGTATCGATGTATGCGCTGCTGCTGGCCGTACCACTGACCGGATACCTGATCCTGACCGCCGACGGGCGGGGGGTGGACGTGTTCGGCTGGTTCAGCGTGCCGGCCCTCGTGGCGCACCTGCCCCACCACGCCGCCAACATCGCCGGCAAGGCGCACCTGGTTCTGGCCGTCGCCCTCATCGCCATCGCCGCCGTGCATGCCGCAGCGGCGGTGAAGCACCACTTCTGGAACCGGGATGCGACCCTCTCGCGCATACTGGGCCGGAACATCGAGAACCACGAAGGAGAATCATCATCATGAAATTGCGATACGCGCTACTGGCGCTGCTGATCACCACCGGGCTGTCCGCCCCGGCCTATGCCGACCATTACGTCATCGATACCAAGAACGAGCATGCCTTCATCCAGTTCAAGATTTCGCATCTCGGCTACAGTTGGGTGCTCGGCCGCTTCGACAACTTCAAGGGTGATTTCGACTACGATCCGAAGCATCCGGATGCCTCCAAGGTCGCCGTCACCATCGACGTATCCAGCATCGACACCAATCTGGCCCTGCGCGACAAGCACCTGCGCAGCGATGAGTTCTTCGACGTCGCCCACTACCCGACGGCCAAATTCGTCAGCACCTCGTTCACCGACGAGGGGCACGGCAAGGCGGTGTTGAAGGGTAAGCTGACGCTGCACGGCGTCACCCGGCCGATTGCCATCGACGTGCAGAAGATCGGCCAGGGCCCGGACCCATGGGGCGGTTACCGCGCCGGTTTCCAGGGCAAAACGACGCTGACCCTGAAGGACTACAACATCGACTTCGACCTGGGCCCGACGGCCCGCACGGCGGACCTGTTCTTCTCCATCGAGGGCATGCGCCAGAAGTAGGTAATGAGGGGACCGCCCCGTCCGGGGCGGTCCCCCCAGCCTCACGGCAGCCAGGGCCTGTGGATATGGTTCAGGCGTGTGTCGGTGAGGCTATGCAGAAAGGCGATCAGGTCCGACTGCTCCTTCTTTGTCAGGTGCAGCGGCACAATGATCGGACTCTGGTTCGCATCCTTCGGGTTGCCGCCCACGTTGTAGTGTGCGACCACCTGGCTGAGCGTCGTGAACGCCCCGTCGTGCATGTAGAACAGGAACGAGCCCGAGTTGTACAGCGACGGCGTCTTGAACTTGCCCTTGTCCTTGGCATCGTGCGTCACCGCCATGCGACCGTCGTCCTCCTTCAGAGGACCCACCTGCGGCACGCCGATGTTGTGGAAGTCGTTGTCCGTCAGCAGTGGCGGCGTATGGCAGGCGATGCACTGGGCCTTGCCCTGGAACAGTTCGAATCCGCGCTTCGCCGCCGCGCTCAGCGCCTTCGCATCGCCCCGCACATAGCGCTGGAACGGCGACTGGGTGGCGTTCAGCGTGCGCTCATAGGCGGCCATCGCCTTGGCGATGCGATCCGGTGTCGCCGGTCCCCCGAACACCTTCTCGAACTCACGCTTATAGCCCGGGATCGCATTCAGCACCTTCGCCCCGTCCTCCGGATTTCCCGCCATCTCGCCCGGGGCACTGATCGGACCCATATGACCCGGAAGCTCGCCCGTCTGCTCCTCCAGCGAGGCTGCACGGCCGTCCCAGAACTGGAAGGTATTGTAACCTGAGTTGATCCACGACGGCGCCCAGCGACCGAGCTCGCCGCCATGCCCGAAGGCACGCGCCGTATGACCGGCGCCACCGGCGAACGGCATATGGCAGCCCGCACAGCTCATCGATGCGTTCTTCGACAGCCGGTTCTCGAAGATCAATTGATGACCCAGATGGATCTTCGCCTTCGTCTGCGGGTTGTCCGCTGGCACCGGTACCGGTGGAAGAAGCCACATCGACAGGTCGTTGTGGGCGGCATAGGCCGTCGGGCACAGCATCATTGCCGCCACCAGGGCCAGGCAAGATGCAAGCGTGGATCGGGATATCAGGGCTGTCATGGTCTTCCTCCTCTTTTGCCAACGAACTGCCGATGGCATGAAGAACCTTTATAGACCACCGGGGCCGGCTAGATCAAAAAGCGGCCCCGCTCTTTCCGCTCCGCCTCAGTGCCCGTGATCGTCGTCGCCGTCACCCGGCCCCGCCATCCGATCCATCGCCTGGTACTGCGCCGCCTTCATGCCCGGCAATTGTTTCAGAAAGGCGACCATGGCCCAGATCTTGTCGTCGCTGTGGCTCTTCCCCCAGGCGGGCATGCCCGTCATCTTCACCCCGTGCTTGACGATCCAGAACAGCTGGGGCGCCGTCCAGCGCTCGGCCGCCAGTTGCAGGCTGGGCGGCTTCGGTGTCAGCCCCTCACGAATCTCGGAGTGCGTGACGCCCGGCGCCAGATGGCAGCCGACGCACATCTCGCGGTAATGGCGGAAGCCCTCGAGGATCATCTTCGGATCGTACAGCGGCGGCGCCTTGATGCCCTCGGCGTGCTCACGCACCGAGCGCTGCATGCCGGTATGCAGCAGCCAGCGGGTCAGCCCCGCATGCGGTTCATCCGCACCGATATAGACGCTCCCCGAATACAGCACGCCGAGGCCGGCGACGATCGCCACGACCGCCAGCCCGACAATGGTTTTCACACAACGCATAAATCCTCCCGTGGTGCGGCAACGCCCCATGCCCGACCATACCCACCGGACCGGTCATGCCCAAGCGCCATAATCGCCCTCATGCCGCCGACCCTCCGTCGTCGCGCGGGATGCCCCGCCGACGCTCCCGCCACTGCAGGGCCAGGCCGTAGATCAACGGCAGCACCAGCAGGCAGAGGGCGGTGGTGGTGACCATGCCGCCGACCATGGGTGCGGCGATGCGCTTCATGACATCCGAGCCGGTGCCCGATCCCCACAGGATGGGCAACAGGCCGGCGATCACCGCCGCCGCCGTCATGGCGACCGGACGCACGCGCTTGCCGGTGCCGCTCGCCACTGCCGCCATGATATCGGCGGCGGAGAGCACCTCCTTCTGCGCCCGTCTGGCCGCGATCTCCTGATCGATGAAGGTCAGTACCAGCACCCCGATCTCCGCCGCCAGGCCCGCCAGGGCGATAAAGCCGACGGCGACGGCGACCGACATATTGAAACCGAGCAGCCAGACCAGCCAGAAACCGCCGACCAGCCCGAACGGCACCGCCAGCATGACCACGAGCGGTGCGACAAGGTTGCGGAAGTTGAAATACAGCAGTAGAAAGATCGCCAGTAGCGTCAGCGGGATGACGATCCTGAGCCTGGCCGCCGCTCTCTGCATGTACGCGAACTGCCCGGACCAGGCGATGCTGTATCCTGCCGGCAATCTGAGCTGGCTCGCCACCGCCTGCTTCGCCCGCTTCACATAGCCGCCCAGATCGCTGCTCCTGGTATCGACGTAGATCCACGAATTCGGGCGCGCCCCCTCGCTCTTGATCACCGGCGGGCCGCTGTCGATGCGGATATCCGCCAGCTGGGCCAGGGGTACCTGGGCGCCGGTGGGCGTGGACACCAGCACCCGTTTCAGGCTGTCGATGTTTTCCCGGTAGGCGCGCGGGTAGCGCAGGTTCACCGGATAGCGCTGCAATCCCTCCACCGTCTCGGTGATATCGGCGCCGCCGATGGCGGAACTCACGACGTCCTCGACGTCGCCGATGGTCAGCCCGTAACGCGCCGCCTCCCGGCGCTTGATGGCGATGTCCAGGTAATGGCCGCCGACCGCCCGATCCCCGAAGGCGGAGCGCGTGTCCGGCATCGCCTTCAGGATGTCCTCGATGCGGATGGTCAGGCGCTGCAACACGGCCAGGTCCGGGCCGGAGACCTTGACGCCGATCGGCGTCTTGATGCCGGTGGAAAGCATGTCGTTGCGCGTCTTGATGGGATAGGTCCAGGCATTGGACAGCCCCGGAAAGCGGATGGCCCGATCCATCTTGTGCATCAGCTGCTTCGTGGTCATGGACGGATCCGGCCACTGGCCCTTCGGCTTCAGGCGGATGATGGTCTCCAGCATCGACAGCGGCGCCGGATCGGTGGAGGTGTCCGCCCTGCCCGCCTTGCCGAACACCGTTTTCACCTCGGGGAAGGATTTGAGGATGCGGTCCGTCTGCTGCAGCAACTCCTTGGCCTTGGTGATGGAGATGCCGGGGAAGGTCGTCGGCATGTACAGGATGTCCCCCTCATCCAGCGGCGGCATGAACTCGCTGCCGGTTTTCGCCAGCGGATAGGCGGCGCTGGCGAGCAGAACCACCGCCAGGCCGAGGGAGATCCACCTTCTGTTCAGCGTCAAATCCAGCAATGGCCGGTGCACGGCAACCAGCCAGCGATTCACCGGGTTTTTCGCCTCCGGCAGGATGCGGCCGCGAATGAAATAGCCCATCAGCACCGGCACCAGCGTCACCGCGAGCCCCGCCGCCGCGGCCATGGCATAGGTGGCGGTGAAGGCCAGCGGCTTGAACATCCGCCCCTCCTGCGCCTGCAGCGTGAACACCGCCGCGTAGGAAACGGTGATGATCAGCAGCGAAAAGAACAGCGCCGGCCCGACCTCTTTCGCAGCCTCCCCGATGGCCGCCCAGCGTTCGCCCGCGCCCAACGGACCATGCTTTTCATGGCCGGCCTGTTCCAGATGCTTGTGGGCGTTCTCGATCATGACGATGGCCCCATCCACCATCGCCCCCAGGGTGATGGCGATGCCGCCGAGGCTCATGATGTTGGCGGCCAGCCCCTGCCACCACATCAGGATGAAGGCGATCAGCACACCCAGCGGCAGCGTGATGATGGCCACGAGCGCACTTCTGGCGTGCAGCAGGAACAGCATGCACACCAGCGAGATGACGACGAACTCCTCGATCAGCTTGTGTTTGAGGTTGCCGACCGCTCGCTGGATCAGGCCGCTGCGGTCGTAGGTCGGCACGATCTCCACCCCCGCTGGCAGCCCCGCCTTCAATGAGGCGAGCTTCGCCTTGACCCGGGCAATGGTGGCCAGGGCATTGCCGTGATAGCGCATGATGACGACGCCGCCGGCGACCTCGCCCCGGCCGTTGAGTTCGGCCACGCCGCGCCTGAGCTCGGGCCCCAGGTGCACCCGGGCCACGTCCCTGACATAGATCGGCGTGCCATGCGCATCGGCGCCGATGGGAATGTCCTCGATGTCCTTGATCGACTTGATGTAGCCGAGTGCGCGTACCATGAACTCGCTCTCCGCCATCTCCACCAGGCGCCCACCGACATCGTTGTTGCTGCGCTGGATGGCATGCTTGACCCTGGACAGCGGGATGCCGTAATAGGCCAGCTTGTCCGGGTTGACCTCGACCTGGTACTGCTTCACATAGCCGCCGATGCTGGCCACCTGGGATACGCCCGGCACCGTCTGCAGCCCGTAGCGCAGATACCAGTCCTGGATGGAGCGCAGCTGGGCCAGGTCGTGCTTGCCGGTTTTGTCCACCAGGGCGTACTCGTAGATCCAGCCCACGCCGGTAGCATCCGGGCCCAGCGCCGGGGTGATCCCGGGCGGCAACTGCTTGGCGGCGTAGTTCAGGTACTCGAGCACCCGGCTTCGGGCCCAGTACATATCCGTGCCGTCCTTGAAGATCACATAGACGAAGGACAGGCCGAAGAAGGAGTACCCGCGCACCACCTTGGCGCCGGGCACGGAAAGCATGGCCGTGGTCAGGGGATAGGTGACCTGGTCCTCGACCACCTGCGGCGCCTGGCCGGGGTATTTGGTGAACACGATGACCTGGACGTCGGACAGATCCGGGATGGCATCCAGCGGGATATTCCGGACGGCAAAAATGCCGGCGACGATGATCAGCCCCGTGGCGATGAACACCAGGAAGCGGTTCTTCAGCGAGGCGGCTGATGATGCGTCCGATCATGCCCCGCCCCCAGGCCGGCGATGCAGAGGAAGATGCCTATTCATGGCCCTTCCCCTTCTTGCCCATGGACATGCCCTTCATATCCATATCCTTGGGCGCGGGCGCCTGTTTCTTGGGCGCCACCATCTTGGCCGCCGCCTCGTTCAACGAGGACTCGGAGTCGATCAGGAACTGCGCCGAGGTGACGACCGTCTCCCCCGCCTTGACGCCGGCCAGCACCTCGGTGTCCGGGCCGTCGCTGACGCCGAGCCTGACGGTGCGGGGCTCAAAATGCCCCGGTGCGGTCTCGACGAACACCTTCGGTGCGGCTGCCTGTGCGGATGACGGCCATGGTCGGGATCACCAGCGCCTTGAGCCTGCGGCTGGCGTGGATATCCATCTTCGTGAACATGTCCGGCTTCAACAGCCCCTTCGGGTTGTCGAAGGCGATGCGCACCTTGTTCGTGCGCGTCGCGGCATCGATGTACGGATAGATGAAGTCGACATGGCCGCGGAACACATGGCCCGGCAGCGCGGCGAGGCGCATGCTCACCGCATCGCCCTCACGCACCCAGGGCAGCTCGTAGGCGTAGACATCGGCGACCACCCAGACCCTGGACAGGTCGACGATGCGGTACAGCTCCGTCTCGGGCGTTACGTACTGGCCCTTGCGCACGCCGATGTGCACGACAACGCCGTTGAACGGCGAATGGATATGCAGATTCTTGATCACCTTCCGTTTCTGATACAGCGCGCGCATCTGGTGCGCGGGTACGTCCAATAGTTCCAGGCGCTGGCGCGACGATTCCATCAGGTCCTTCGCCCCCTGGCGCACGTCGACAAACGGGCTGGCCTTCAGGGTCTCGGCGTTCTTCAGCGCCAGCAGGTACTCCTGCTCGCTGGTCACCAGCTCCGGCGAGTACAGCGCCAGCAGCATGGTGTTCACGTGCACCCGCGTGCCGGTCTTGGCGACGAACAGCTTGTCGATCCAGCCCTTCACCTTCGGATGCAGGCGGAAGATGTTCTGCTCGTCGTAGACGATGCGGCCGCCGGTCATGATGTGGCGCGAGATCGTCTTTTCGCTGGCGCGGGCGGTGCGCACGCCGATGTCCTGCACCACGGTGGGATCGATGCTCACCGCGCCCGGCGCGGCCTGCTGCTTATTATCTCCGGCATAGACGGGGATGTAGTCCATGCCCATCTCGTCCTTGGCCGGCACCGGGGACGTGATCGCCGGATTCATGGGATTGCGGTAGTACAACGGCTTCTTCGCCGCTGTCCCGGCCGCTTCCGGCCCCTTGGCGACATGCCGCCCGGCCAGCCAGTAGCCGCCTCCCAGACCGAGCGCCAGGGCGATGGCGGCGGTGACGATACCCTTATTCATGCGTGATCTCCTTGCCGACGGCGGCGCTCAATCGGGCCAGGTCCTGCCTGGCACCGGTCAGCGCCTTCCAGTACTGCGTTTCGTAGTTGTAGAGCGTGATCTGGGCGCGGATCAGGTTCAGGAAGTCCACCTTGCTGACCTGATAGCCGGCCATCATCGAGGCCACCGTCTGGTTGGCCTGCGGTACGATGCCGGTCTTGTATAACAGCGCCTGCTCCCGCGCCTTGCGGTAATCAGCCAGCGCCCGCACCACCTCGGCGCGCACCTTTTGTACCGCATCCTGGCGGCGGTATTCGGCGCGTGCCTGCTCCGCCCGCCGCTGGGCCAATGCCCCGTCCTGCCTGGCACCGGTGAAGAACGGCAGCGTCATGCTCACATAGACGCTGGCCATGTCCGGGCGCTTGCTGCCTGTGGCGGGATTGATGCCTGAGCGCAGGCCATAGGCCGCCCCGATGCGGAAATCCGGGTCGTAGCCCTTTTCGGCCAGCGCCACCCGCGTGCCGGCAGCGTCGATGCTCTTGCTGTCCCTGGCCAGCAGCGGCCGGTTGGCCATGGCTCGGGCCACCAGCGCCTGCTCGTCCGGCAGCTTCGGCAGGTGCTCATCCACGGCCTTCGGCACCGCGACCGGCTCGGAGGGGGAACGATCCAGCAGCGCATCGAGGGCGGCCTGCTGGTCTCGCTGCGCCGCCTTGATGCTGATCACGGCGTCATCGAGCTTGGACAGCTCGAGCTGCGCCAGCAGCACATCCTGCTGCAAACCCTTACCGACCTGGTATTTGACCTCGGCGATACGTATCAGCTGGCGCAGCAGCTCGCGGTTGCGCACCAGAATCCCCTCCGCCCGGTCCAGATAGACGAGATTCCACCAGCGGATGCGCACATTGCGGATCAGCGCCAGTTCCTGCTCGTCGCTGTCCAGCGATGCCGCCGCCGCATCCTGCCGGGCGGCTTCGGCCTTCAGCCCCAGCTTGCCCGGGAAGGGAATGGCCTGGGACAGGCCGAACTGCATCTGTGTCATGGCCTCCTGGCTGGCGGACCAGGTGTCCACCGGCAGGTTCATGGCGTTCAGGGAAAGCACCGGGTCGGGCAGGCTGCCGACCTGCGGCGCCAGCGCGGCGGCGGCCTGGGCCGTCGCCTGCGCCGCGGCCAGCCCCGGATTGGCGGCCAGGGCCTGGTGCTCGGCCTGCTTCAGGGTCAATACGGCCGGGGCAGCCGCCCATGCGGACGGAGCCGCCGCCCACATGGGCGGGATCATCAAGAACATGGCGGCGGTGAGCCGCAACAGGACATGGATGGTACGCATGCCTCCTCCTTCGCTGGAAATCGGCCCCGAAAGAACGGGGCCATCCGGCGGCTTACGCCGGACGGGTCAGCGGAAGGAGTGGATCAGATGCGGATGCGTTGGGTGGTACGGAGATCAGTAGGCGCTATCGGGCGGCGCCAGGATGCGCGGGGCGGGAACCAGCCGCGACATGCGCGATCGCCACCGGCTCCGGCAGCGGCGACGGCAGAAATGGCCAAAGGCATGGGCGCCTGCAGGCCGTGGGTGATATCGATCTGGGAAACCACCTGCACCGGCGCATCGCAATGCGGGCAGGCATGCCGCGCATGCGAGGAGTTGGCCGCGTGCTTCATGGCACAGACCGGCATCGCCGAGCGCTCGGACGCCTGCGGCGCCGCCATGGCCTCGGCCGGCATCAGGCACATGGCCCCGGCCACCACCTGGGCGGCGAAGGCCATGATGACGGCGCGGCCGATACCGGCCCTGAAGAGCTTGGACAGCTTCATGGGATTCAGAATAAGCGCCATCGAGAGACAATGACAATGCGCCGCGATGGCGCGAAAGGAAATGGTGGGCGATGCAGGGATCGAACCTGCGGCCCCTGCCGTGTGAAGGCAGTGCTCTCCCGCTGAGCTAATCGCCCATAACCTTCGTTGTATTCCAACGACCGACCGACAAGTCCCTGCTCGTAGCGAGCGGGTCTGTCGGGGCGCGCATCATAGGCAAGGGGCAGGTTGATGGCAACTCCAAGCCGCACCGATCTCATGCCCGACGCGCTGCCATATGGCCACTGGCGGCGTTCGGCCAAATGTGGGCCCTCACCCAGGGCGCCGAATTATATCGCTCTAGCTCACTGGATTTCTGCACTACTCTGCTGGTTTGAGCGCATTCTGAATTTGCCTATTGCTCCATCGAATAGGGGTTTAGAAATACCCTTCCCCATAAAAGTCTTTTGTCAGTTTCGTTCAATTCAGCTTCCTCACAAACACCATTCCAGTTCAGTTTGATTGTCTCTGTTAGGCTTTCGAATATTGATCGAGCCTCCGCTTCGGAAATTAAGAAGTTACGAGCAGACTTAAGGCATATTTTTAACTGACTGAGATTATTATCACCAGAGATCAACATGGCTTGCGAAGCCTCATTACCGGAACGGAGTTGGGGGCAAATGTCATAGGCCGGAGTCAAAGCCAATTGTTTGCCATCCCAGAACGCTGCATGATTACGGGCGTGGTCATCGGTATTACCACACAGAATATTAAAGACCATCCGGGAAAACAGTTCCTTTAATGTGTCTTTTGGATCGATAAATCTGTGGCGAATTATTTCGGCTAGCGTTTCGTAACTGGCGTAGCGAGCCGTCATGTCATCGAGGCCAAGTATCGTGAGTGCTGAAACTATTGCCTTCCGTGTCCACTCATGGCCTTTTGGATTTCGGTCAAATCGTTCTACTAGAAGGACATCTTTATACGCCGCTTTTTTCAGTTCAACCCGAGCAGCATCCAAACCAGCCAATGCGGCTAGCCTCATTGCTATGAACTCAGCTTTGACGACGCTGTAGTGATCAGAACTGGATGAGAATTTTGCTACGTATTTCTTTTGTTTATCCTGGATTAAGGCTTTAGGACGGGCACCGCCAATAGAGCTACCATGAAACAACGCATGATCCAGTTCCGGTGTAAGAGGCACGCCTTTTTCGACTCGTTCGGCAGATTGAATTAATTCTTCTATGCTGATGTTGTCCGGGCCGCGAGGAATATACTCAGTCGCAGAACGCTGGAAATCGAGCGCTCCAATTCGGTCAGAGCCTGATTCCAATAGATAGGTTAGCTCATCTAACTCGCTTGTATCCGTGTCAGCGCCTTTAAGCCCTAGCATTTTGTTGATGATTACGCGCCGCCCCCATGCATCAGGGGAAGCATCTCGGATGCTGCCGGGGATAGCCAAGCCATCAGGCAAGGGTAAGCTGCCAGCTTTCAATGGCAATTCAGGTTCATAAATTGGGATGGCGGGGTTGTGATCCCCAATGCGATCTAGATAACTTTTACCGTAGTTGAACAACACATTGCCGTTATCAGCCTCCAAGCGTCCAGCCACGATAGGTTTGGCTTCGCCCGGCAACCATATCCATACAAAGGCTTCCTTCTCCCTCCTAGAATTCATCATAAACCGCCTTCGACTTCTTGCGGACGGACTTCGGCAGAAGGGCTAACTTGTCATTAGTCTGGTTTAGATAGAGCGCCATCTTGGTTTGATCTGCATCAAATAGCGGGACTCCAACAATGGCTGCCACTTCGAATACCGCTCCAATTTCGCACTTCAGGTCTCCTTTTTCGATACGCTGCAGCAACCCTCGAGAAATGCCCGCACGGTCTGCCGCTTCTTGAGCAGTAAGCTTACGCTCTTTGCGCGCTACTCGGATCAAGCCACCAAGCAGAGCGGTGGCGTCACGGGTGTAGTGAGAGTAGGTGCGTGTAATGGTTTTCTTCATCATCCAATCTTGATCCTTATATGGAGCATAAGATACCCTTATGTTCTTTATACGAATCAAATATAGATCCGTCTCTTTTTGTTGTCAATGATAGCCGTGGTCCATATGTAGACCACATGGATCACTTATGTGTTATGTGCGGATCATTATGTGAAGTGGAGGCTAATGACCGCTTATGCCGGAATCAGCCGGTCAGTGACCGGAAGCGCCCTCAGCGGCGCGGATCAGGCTGGCGAGCATGGCGTTGACGGGCGCGGCCAGGCCGTGGGCCTCGGCGAGCTCGGCGACGTGGCCGTTCATGTCGGCGATCTCGGTCGGATGCCCGTGCTCGATGTCCTGCCACATGCTCGTCTTCACCGGGCCCATGCCGCGGCTGCCCACGAGATACTTCTGCACCGCATCGGCGGCGAGATGTGCGCCCTCGGCCTTGGCCACCGCCTCCGTCTCCCGCATCGCCGCCTCCACCCAGCGGGCCGTGTCGGGATCGGCGGCGATGTCCCGCGCATAGCGCCGGGTCAGGGCGGTGATGGCGTTGAAGCCGCAGTTCCACAGCATCTTCGTCCACAGCATGGTGCGCGCATCGGGCTCCACCGCGGCATCGACGCCGGCGGCATGGAAGGCGGCCACCAGCTTTTCCAGGGGAGCTGTGGCATCGTCGGTCCATGGGGCGAAACGGATATGACCGGCGGCGGAATGGATGATGTGGCCGGGATGCTCGATGCGCACGCCGATGAAGGCGGAGCCGGCAGCTACCGGATGGCCGGGAAGTGCGGCGGCGAGTACGGGTGCACGCACGCCGTTCTGCAGCGTCACCACCAGCGCCCCTTTCGCCAGGTGCGGGGCGATCTGGGAGAGGATATCGGGCAATACCGTATTCTTGGCGCCGATCAGCACGATATCGCAATCCGCCAGGATGGCCGCATCGTCGCCGGCCGCCATGCGTACCGTCGTCATCTTGCCCATCGATTCGTGTTTCAGCCCGTGTTCGCGCAGCGCCGCCAGGTGTGCGCCTCTGGCCAACAGCGCCACCGGCGTTCCCGCCTGGCTCAGCTTGCTCGCGTAATGACAGCCGACAGCACCGGCCCCGGCCACGCCAATCCTCATGTCGTCCCCCCTACTATTGTGAGCCATCTATCGTCAGTCATGGTTTTGTGTAGCATGCGGCGTCCCCTTTATTTGTAAAGTTCAAGGAGCGCCCATGTCCAAGGATTCGCAGCGCGAAGAGGCCCTCGCCTACCATCGGCTTCCGCACCCCGGAAAGATCAGCGTGCAGCCGACCAAGCCCTGCGTCACCCAGCGGGACCTGTCGCTGGCCTACTCGCCGGGCGTGGCCGAGCCATGCCTCGCCATCGCCGCCGATCCTGAACTGGCCGACGAATACACGGCGCGCGCCAACCTCGTGGCGGTGATCTCCAACGGCACCGCGGTGCTGGGCCTGGGCAATATCGGGCCCCTGGCCAGCAAGCCGGTGATGGAGGGCAAGGGCGTGCTGTTCAAGCGCTTTGCCGACATCGACGTATTCGACCTGGAAATCGCCGAGACCGATCCCATGGCCTTCGTGGAGACGGTGGCTAGCCTCGAGCCGACCTTCGGCGGCATCAACCTCGAGGACATCAAGGCCCCGGAATGCTTCATCATCGAGGAGGAGCTGAAGAAGCGCGTCAGCATCCCGGTGCTGCACGACGATCAGCACGGCACCGCCGTCATCACCGCCGCCGGCCTGCTGAACGCCCTGATCCTGCAGGACAAGAAGATCGAGGACGTCAACATCGTCTGCCTCGGCGCCGGTGCCGCAGGCTTCGCCTGCATGAAGCTGATCGAGGAGCTGGGCGCCAAACGCGAGAACATCCTGTTCCTCGACCGCTCCGGCGTCATCCACAAGGGCCAGAAGGACCTGCCGCCGCACAAGGCCTATTTCGCCACCGAGCGCCCCGAGCGCACGCTGGATGAGGCCATGCGCGGCGCCGACGTGTTCGTCGGCCTGTCGCAGGGCAATATGGTTTCCCCGGACATGCTGCGCGCCATGGCCGACAAGCCCATCGTGTTCGCCATGGCCAACCCGACGCCGGAGATCGATTACGACGTGGCCATGGCCACGCGCAAGGACCTGATCATGGCCACCGGCCGCTCGGATCACCCGAACCAGGTCAACAACGTGCTGGGCTTCCCCTTCCTGTTCCGAGGTGCCCTGGACGTCGGCGCCACCGTATTCAACGAGGCCATGAAGATGGCGGCGGTGCGGGCCCTGGCCGAGCTGGCACGCCAGGACGTGCCGGATGCGGTCAGTAAGGCCTATGGCGGCAAGCGCATGAGCTTCGGCCCCGAATACATCCTGCCGAAACCCTTCGACCCGCGCCTGATCGAGATGGTGCCGGCCGCCGTGGCCAAGGCCGCCACCGAATCCGGGGTGGCGCGCAAACCCATCGTTGATATCGAGGCCTATGCCCACCAGCTGGCCGGTCGCATCGACCGCTCCCGGCTGTTCATGCGCTGGATCTTCGATAAGGCGCGCAGCAAGCCGCTGCGCCTGGCGCTGCCGGAGGGCGACGACGCCACCGTCATCCGCGCCGCCGTCGTCATGCATGAGCAGGGCATCGCCAAGCCGATGCTGATCGGCCAGTCCAGTGTCATTCAAACGCATGCGGCGGAGCTCGGGCTGGATCTCGCCGGCATCGAGATCATCGATCCAGACAGCCACAATGCCCGCTTCGACAGCCTGGCCGACGCCTATTACTTCGACCGCAACCGCCGCGGCATCCTGCGCCACGAGGCGGCGGCCCTGCTGCGCACCGACCGCAATGTGCTCGGCGCCATGCTGGTACGCCAGGGCTTCGCCGACGGCATGATGTCCGGGCGCACCGCCCATTACCCGAACGTGCTGCGCCCGGTGCTGCGCGTGCTCGGCCACACGGATGCGGGCGAGCGTCACCATGTCTATGGCATGTACGTGATGATCATGGATAAGGGCGCCTACTTCCTGGCCGATTGCACCGTCAATGTGGACATGGACCCGGAGCAACTGGCGGAGCTGGCGGAACTGGCCGCCGAGACGGCGCAATCGCTGGGCGCCGAGCCCCGCGTGGCCATGCTGTCGTTCTCGAACTTCGGCAGCGTCGATCACCCGGAGCCGCAGAAGGTGGCCGAGGCCACGCGCATCCTGCACGAGCGGCATCCGGGCATGGTGATCGACGGCGAGATGCAGGCCGACACCGCGGTCAACGATGCCATCCTGGCCCAGTACCCGTTCAGCAAGCTGAAGGAGGCGGCCAACGTGCTGGTCTTCCCGACCATGCAGGCCGGCAATATCGCCTATAAGCTGCTGCGCGAGCTGGGCGGGGGCACCGCCATCGGCCCGATCCTGCTGGGACTTCCGCAGCAGGTGCACGTGCTGCAGACCGGCGCCTCGGTCGACGACATCGTCAACATGGCCGCCATCGCCGCCGCCCGCGCCGCCAACGCGCAGTAGCCCGAGGGAATCCGGGGGCCTTCCACCCCCGGCCGGGTCGCTGCATGGGCGGGGCTGGCGAACGGATCAGCGCCATTGTTGACTTGGGGCATCTATGCCCCTCGCCCTGCGGGCGACCGAAACCGGCACGCCAGTCAAAAGCAGGCATCAATACCGCATCAGCTGCGGCCACCCCTTTACCCAACAGCAATGGTGATCAAAGCTCGGAATCACGACCACTTTCGGTCGTCGTCCCTGCGGAAACCGATTCCGATACGCTTTGGCGAATTCCGGCCCCATGACCTTGTCCCGTCCGCCGACGAAATGCACTTGCGGAATCCGAAGCAGCGAACGCCAGGCATCTGCGGGATTCATGGAGCCGCGCAGCGGGCTGAGATGCTTTTTTGCTGCCCATAGCGTGGTGTCCAGATTGCCTGCCACCGTCACCAGGCGGCTAACGTCCTTGCGTCTTGCACTGACCAATGCCGCCACAGCTCCTCCGCCAGAGTAGCCCACCAGTACCAGCTGCCGAGCACCGTAGCGCAGACGCAATAGATTGATTGCACGATTTTCCGCGGCGATCACTTCCGGAGCAAAGCGACGGTCGGTCCAGTACGTGTTTGTGCAATTGCGCCGATTATCTCCGGTTACATACTGGCATGGCCGCGCCAGATAGACCGCGTGGTGACTGCGGTCCCGGATCGCCAGCTTCAGCGCAAGCGGATCGATTGGCGTCGGATCAAGCGAGGGGGTTTCAGGGTCGAGCCAGGCCAGCCCGTCGCCCTCAATGTAAACGGTCAGCCTATCGGTCTTCGTAAGGGAAGGCGGCATGAAGGCGGCCAGAACGAATGTGCCCACGTCCAGATTCAACTGCCGCCAGCCGGCGTCTTGCGCCATCTTTTCCGTGGCGGCCTGCCTGGCCTCTATCGATGGAGTGGCGCAGCCGGACAGCACCGCAACCAATAGCAGCGCAATCCAAGCTCTCCATTGAGTCGACACCTTGATCATGCCGATGGCGTCAGGACACAGATATGCACATCTCCTGGAAGACCGATGTCCGGCATCCTATGCCATGAGGCAGGGCTTCTGCACCCATGCGGAGTCCGTCCTTCCGACCAAATTCGAAGCGCAGCGGAGGCCGCCGAATTTGCCGACGTACCGCCCCTGGTCAAAACATCTCGCGAAACTTGACCGAAGCGGTTTGCCCAAGAAAAGCACTTGTCTCCACGTTGTAGCGTGCGGTGACTTGGGTGCTCTCGCTCGCTTGAAGACGATTCCCATCCCCGCTTGCGCCAGCCAGGGAGAGCGCTTCAGACCCTGGGTCACAAAGGCGGTGCCACCGCCAATGTACGAAGCGGTCAGGCTATTCCGATGGTTCAACAGATCGTCTCCGACCCCGGCGCTGGCGACCAGGCTGGTTCTGTCGTTAAGGGCCCGGCTGACGTGGGCTTTGCCCATCACAATCAACTGCTGGTTATCGTTGCCACCCACCCTCAGGTTCAGTGCATCGGCCCCCGTTTCGGTATAGCCCCGATCATTGATGTACGAGTAGTCGGCGCGCAGATTCGGGATAATCGTGGTGACACGACTGAGGTGAATGGCACGAGATATCCCGAGACCAAGATGACCGGTATAGCTGTCATATCTGGACCACGCTTACGATTCATGAAGCTGATGTACCGGGACCCCCGGTTATGGTTGATGCCTGCGTCCGCCTGCCAGTTGACCTCCACGGCGGGCATCGAGTCCAGCGTATGGCTGCCATAGAAAATGGCTTGGTAGGCATCGACCTTGGCGTTATTGCCGGACGCTGTGTCCCGGCCATCCACGTTGGTATTCATATAGGAGAAGGCAAGGCCGAGGCGGGTATTGCCACCAACGCTGCTGTCGATGCCGCTCACCAGCCCGTTGCCGACCGCGTTATAACCACTCACGCCATTGCGCGCCCCTTGGCGTGCCCAGCTGCCAACCGGCTTCACCCAGAAGTTCTTGGTAACCGGGAAGCTGTCGCCGGCAGACAGGCCGATAAAACCCGCCTGACGTGCCTGGATCACCTGACTGGTGGCCTGGAGCGTACCGATGGCGACGTTGGCAATGCCGGTGACCATCAATGGCAGGGTTTCGGCTACCGCATTGCTGACCTGCTGCTGAGTGGGGAGCTCGCCAAGGGCAGTGACCACATTGGCGACGTCGTTGCCGGTTGTGCCACTGGCGACGAATCCGTCCAGAACCCGCGCCGCCCCGGCACCGCTGTAGAGGCCGGTGCTGTCGACGCTTCCCACAACACTGCCCGCCTTGTGTGCGCTTAGGTCGATGGAATTGCCGTTGACCGTGGCGGTGAAGTCGAACAGTGCCGAGTTGTCGCTCAGGTTGAAGGTGCTGGCATTCAGGGTGCCGGCACTGACCACACTGGAAAACTTCTCACCGGCCGCCAGCGTATTAGCACCTGCCACATCGACATTGATGCCGCTACCTGCAGCGAAGGAGGCTGAGCCGGCCACCGAGAATTTGCCGGAGCCTATGCCCACCTTGAGAGTGCCGGCGGCGTTCTGCTGGTAATTACCGCCCACACTCACGGTCTGTCCGTCAGCATCGAAGAGGGTGCCTCCGTCCACAGTCATGGTGCCTGTGTAGCCTGAAAGGTTACCTGTGAAACGGTTCGTGCCCGAATACAGTCCGACGCTCCCCGCACCGGTGATGTTGGGCGCAAACACGTAGTCCGTGCTGGTGTGGTTGAAGACCAGCTTGCCGGTGCCGGAACCGAAATCGATGCTCGGCGTGGTCACGCTGCCGGGTGCGGCGGCTGCGGAACCTTGTGCCGCGCCGATGGAGAGCGTGCCGGTGCTACCACTCGCCGAGGCAATGCTGATGTGATGGTCGGCATGAAGCAGCGCGCCATCGGTCACCAGCACGGTGCCTGTACCGCCATAGGAGACATAGAAATTTCCGAGGGCACTGATCGACGGGTTGGCGTTGGCTGAAAAGGTCGTGCCCTGACCGGTCAGAATCATCTCGCCGATGAAATTGGTATCCAGGGCCACGCCGCCGGTGGCGGAGGTGACCGTCGCACCGCCCGATACGGTGAGCTTCCCGTTGCCGGTGCTGGTGCCTCCGCTTTGGCCACCGACATAGATGCGAACCGTCGAATCCCAGCGCGTGTTCGGACCGCTGACGGTCATTTGCGCCTGAGTCGGATCTGCCCCACCGATAAAGGCCCCGTCGGTAAAGAGATGGGCGCCATTGGTCAGGGAAGCACTGCTGCCGGAGATGATAGAAAGCCACGCTGCGTTGTCGGAGGAATCGTGCACGCGCATGCTGGTTCCCGTGCCGTCAATCTGCAACGCGGAACCACCGGTGACATAGAAACTGCCGACAGAGGGGACCGACGAGATGAAATTCGCCGTAGCACCGTTGGAGACAACAAGCCGGGAGCCGCTGTATAAATGTCCGCCGTTGTTATTGCCTGTAAATGTACTACCCGCACCGGTGACGGTCACGTTCCCCTTGTCGACATTGACGCTGCCGTTGATGACTGCGCTGCCGCCATTCTGAACCTGAACAGTGCGCTTGCCGTTACCATTCAGTCCGAGCGAGAGCGTACCGGTGTTGGTCCAGCTCGAGCCGCTGCCGTCGACGGTCACGGTACCACTGGCGCCGCTCTGAGAGCCCAAATAGGTCGTATTGGTCGAAACAGAGCCCGTAGAGACGGAGCCGCCGGAAGAGATGTTGATCGCACCCGTGCCGAGCTCGCCGATGTAGGTATTGCCCTTGTCGGTAAACTTGGCGCCCGTCCCGCTGACATTGAGCGTACCCGTCGCCGTGGCATTGTGACCAAGCAGCGTACCGGTGGTGCTCGACGAACCCGTCGTCAGGGTGTTGCCGGCATTGACGTTGATCGTGCTGGCGTCGCCGGCATTGCTGCCGACGGTTACCAAGGAATAGGTTTCATTACCCGAAACGTTATGGGGCGAAGTGCCGCTGACGGTGAGCGTCGCAGCCACCGCCGGCACGGAACACGAAAACATGATGCCGCACACCAGGGTGGACAACGGCAAAGCCCTGAGTACCCAAAAAACATAATCCTGGAGGAGCTCTCGTCGAAAAACGGGGGGGGACGTTACGGCCGTCCGGGACACGAAGGTATTGTACGATCGAGACATGCCCGATGCCATAAGGTAACGCATGGATGCTCTCACCATGGCATTCTCTCACTCCTGGATTTTAATGTCTGGAAAAGCGAAAATCGCCTAATTCCCCTTCTTCGCAACCCCGTCGCTGGAGCGCATGTGATGCCATGTTTTCTGTCGGGATCGAACCTGATTCAAGGGGATGGCCATCGAATTCCAAGATTCAAAGATACGGCAATGCCGTGAATTATGACGACAGCGTTGAGTGCGGAAAACTATCAGTACTGATCAGCCAACAGCATCAACGATGGCTCTTGAAGAGCTGAAAAAGATTATGTGAATGCCGCCTTAATCCGGATGAATATTGGCCATCAAGCTGGTCCCAATACTCCTATCCACGATGCCAAAAACCGTTGTCCCGATGACCTCGCGCACGGCATCAACACCCTGTGTTTAAATGAATCACGGCTTGATCAAGCCTAGCGCCCTCGCTTTCGCTGCCGCTCTACGTCCGGCTGTTCGCATCAAGCTTTCGTTCGCGTTGTTGATATGCAAGATGACGGTGTTCTCTGAAATATTATGAACCTGGGCGATTTCCCACGAAGTTTTGCCGTCGATGACCCAAAGAAGGCTTTCGCGTTCGCGCGCAGTCAAACTGACTTCGGCAGAGGCAGGCTCTTTAGGAAACGCCAAACGCCTTACCGCTTCGTGCATATGCACCAGCAGCAAATAGGCCGAACCTATTTGGCGTGCGAGATCGCGCTGCTCTCTCTGCCGGGTATTGTCTATCGCGAGACTGAAGACAGAGTGTTCATTGTTGCTTCCGTGCGTGGAAAGCGCCATGCCCGCCGCCAAGCCGTGCTGGCGCGCTTCATCGAACAGCGATGCGACCCGCTCCGAATCCGGTTGCCGCCGCTCTTTCCACAAGATGGGACGGATTGAGCGCGCGCATATCAAACAGGGGGTCCACCTCCAAGTAACGTTGCGCGCGGTATCTGTCCCCCCAGGAATCAGGATAATTTGTAAGCGTGTGAAAGACGGCACATCAATACCGTCGAAGAGAAAGCGCGGCTTATTCCCGTCCATTTTTTGAGGGGCATGCGCACCATAGTGGAATGCTGAAACGCCCATTTCCTCCGTCTCTTTTTCAACGACATAAAACAGGTCTGCAATAGAAACGGCTTCGGTGTCTGTTCGTAACGGTAGAGTATCGATTGCGCCATTCAGGCAGCCCTTTCTCGCCTTATCCTGAATTCAACCAAAGGTGCGAGGCGCTTATGTCCGATCACCTGCGGTCACCGTGCAGAGGACTCAATATGGGATGCCTCTCCCTTGTGACTCGCCACCAGCCCCCCTAAACAACCCTTTATCCACTCTTGGAAGGTTTATAAATACACATACCTCAAAAGCGATAAAAAAATCGGAAAAATGTGATGGCAAAGGTAACAAACTTTAAAATATGTATCCAGGCCCCTTGATTCCTTCTTTAGAAGACATCCATTTGAGCATCATGTACTTCGGAGTCCCACTGAAATTTTTGTGCATCGTTGAGAAGATCGTTGCTGAACGTTGACCCCCACGAAAAAGCCAAAACATTCACCAGCCGCGCGTTATCCGCCTGGCCGGTCCGCGAACGGGCGCACAAAAGGGCAAGATAGCCATTTGGACGACCGGAGGTCGCCCGCAGGGCAAGGGGCATGGATGCCCCGAGTCAACATATTGCGCTGATCCGTTCGCCAGCCCCGCCCATGCGGCGCCCCGGCAAGCGGGGTGGAAAGCCTTCCCCTTCTTGATTCCCCGCTAGCAGGCTGCCGAGACAAATGCCCAACATCGGAGAAGAGCGGCAGGGCCGCGGCCGATGTTGGGCATGCAGGATCGGGGACCCGAAGGGCAGGCTGGTTCCGGGGTGCCCTTTCTTGGTTCTTCTTTGGGCACGCAAAGAAGAACAGAAAACGGTTTTTTCACCCCAGAGATTGTTGGATAGCTCCCGGTCCGGCTGCATCGAAATATGCCCCGGTTGCCTTGTGAGCAAATACCCTCCTTTGTTCTTTCTTGCTCAGCCAAGAAAGAACCAAAGAAGGCTGCCCGCGAGGCCGGCGCGTTTCCCGCCTGGCCGGGCCGCGAACGGGCGCACAAAAGGGCAAGATAAAAGCTATTGGACGACCGGAGGCCCGCAGGGAAGGGGCATGATGCCCGAGTCAACATATTGCGCTGATCCGTTCGCCAGCCCCGCCCATGCGGCGCCCCGGCAAGCGGGGTGGAAGTCCTCCCCTCCTCTTGATCCCCCGCTAGCAGGCTGCCGATCCTGTATGTCCAAAACCGGAAAAGAGCAGCGGAGTCGCGACCGGTTTTGGAGATGCAGGATCGGGAACCCGCAGGGCAGGCTGGTTCCGGGGTGCCCTTCTTTGGTTCTTTCTTGGGCACGCAAGAAAGAACAAAGGGTGGTATGTTGGTCGTCATGCGATGCAGATCGCCAGAGGCCTGTGAGATCCGAAACCGTCATAAAAAAAGGCCCGCGGGTTGCCGCGGGCCTTTGCACGATTATATCGGGATCAGCCGTGGCGCGGCGGCAGGAACTGGGCCGGATCGAGGTGCATGCCGTAGCGATAGACCTCGTAGTGCAGGTGCGGGCCGGTGGAGCGACCGGTGGAACCGATGCGGCCGATTTCCTGGTTGGCCTTGACCAGATCGCCGACCTTCACGACCAGGCCGGACATATGGCAGTAGCGGGTCTTGTAGCCGAAGCCATGGTCGATGATGACCATATTGCCGAAATCCGGGGTCTTGCCGGCGAAGCTGACGATGCCGCGGGCCGTGGCGAGGACCGGGGCGCCGAAGCGATTGGCGATATCCACGCCGCGGTGCTCCTCGGGCTCACCGGTGAACGGGTCGGGACGCAGACCGAACGGGGAGCTCAACCAGCCGCCCTCGGTCGGCCAGGCATGCGGACGTGCCGCCAGCGATTGCTTCTTGCCCTTCAGCATGTAGTCGATGGCGGCCAGCTGGGTGTCCAGGCGGGACATCTGCACGTCCATCGACTGGATGTTCTTGCCGATATCCAGCGCCGAGCGGGCCTGGGCGCTGTCGACGACCAGACGCGGACCGCCGAAGGCGGGCTTGACGCCGAAATCGAAGTCATTCTTGTTCAGGGAGGCGACCTCAACCAGACGGCTACCGAGGGAATCCAGACGGGAAAGCCGCGCCTCGATCTGGCCGATATTGCGCGCGAACACGCCGTTCTTATTGACCTCGGCGGCGAGCTTGCTGCGCAGCTCGGCCAGCTGCTGCTCCTGGCGGCTGCGCTCCAGATGTGCAACCCGCTCGGCCTGCGCCAGCGCATGGTGCTGCTGCCGATCCTGCACCACGGCATAGATGCCGAAACAGCCGATGGCCACCATGGCAGCCATGGTCATGGCCATCCACGTCAGGGCACGCGTGGATACGCGCCAGCTGACGGTGCGTCCCGCATCCGGAACGATCATGAAAGAGTACTGTTTCATGCCCCTCCTAAACCCAATGACATTCAACCACATTTTGCTATTAGCATTTTACATGCCTGTCAACAAAAAATGTGCTTTTCATCACGATTTCCATCACAAAATCCGGCATTTGACCAATGCCCCCGCGGCTTCCATGCTTCATCCATGCTCCAAGCCAACGAGATCACGATCTGCCGCCATGCCGCCCAGAAGATCCTGCACTGGGCCCAGGCCGCCTCGCCTCGCCCCTGCCAGGGATTGCTGGCCGGGCATGGCTGCCGCATCGACGATGCCCAACTGCTCGCCCTGGAACCCGGACAGCCGGATGCCGAGGTAGTAGACGCCGCCGTCGAGGCCCTGCGCCGCCAGGGGCTGGGCATCATCGGCTGGTTCCATTCGCGCGCCGACGGGCATGAGCCGGACGCCCCCATGATGGCGGCGCTGGAGCAGATTGTCATATCCGGACCGCGGCCCACCGAGCCCCTGCATCTGCTCGTGGCCCTGGATATGAAGGGGCGGATGGATCTGCATGCCTACGTGCGCAACCATGCCGAGCGGCCCGACCGAGCCCCCCTGCGCCTGCTCGACGATACCCCTCTGTACCTGCGCGCGCCCAGGCGCTAGCCTGCAAGCATGCGAATCTGCCATGTCGGCCTGAATCATAAGACGGCGCCGGTCGAGTTACGCGAGCGCCTGGCCGTCGGCGACGACGACATCGCCCCCTGCCTGAAGCAGCTGGTGGCCCAGCCGGCGGTGCGCGAGGTATCGCTACTCTCCACCTGCAACCGCGTCGAGATCACCATGGTGACGCACGATCCGGACGCCGCCATCGCCGCCGCCCACGAATGGTTCGCCAACAAGACCGGCACCGACATCGAGACCGTCTCCGAGCATCTGTATTCGCTGAACACCAACGAAGCCGTCATGCACATGTTCTCGGTCGCCTCCGGCCTGGACTCCCTGGTGCTCGGCGAGCCACAGATCCTCGGCCAGACCAAGGCAGCCTACGAGCACGCGCTGTCCACCGGCACCGCCGGCCATATCCTGCACCGCCTGTACCAGTTCACCTTCGCCGCCGCCAAGCGCGCGCGCAGCGAGACCGATATCGGCCGGCAGGCGGTCAATATTTCCTCCTGCGCCGTGGAGCTTGCCAAGCGCATCTTCGGCGACCTGAAGGGCAAGACCGTGATGCTGATCGGCGCCGGCGAGATGGCGGAGCTGGCGGCCCGCCACCTGCGCGGCAACGGCTGCGACGACATCCTGGTGGCCAACCGCACGCTGCAGCGCGCCACCCAGCTTGCCCGCGAGTTCGGCGGCCATGCCCTGACGCTGGAACAGTTGCCGGACTACCTCGATGCCGCCGACATCGTCATCTCCAGCACCGGTGCCAACACCTATGTGCTGCTGCCGGAACCGGTGCGCGCCGCCCGGAAGAAGCGCAGCAGCCGCCCGATGTTCCTCGTCGACATCGCCGTGCCGCGCGACATCGATCCGCGCATCGGCGACATCGACGGCGTCTACCTCTACGACATCGACGACCTGCAGCAGGTCGTGCAGGGCAATATGGAACAACGCCAGCAGGCGGCCAATGAAGCGCGCGCCCTGCTCGCCGAGGAATCCAAGGCCTTCCTGGGCTGGTTGAAATCACTGGAATCGGTACCGCTGATCCGCAGCGTGCAGCAGGCCTACGATGCGCGCCGCGAGGATGAACTGGCCAAGGCCATGCAGCGCTACCTGAAGGATCTTCCCCCCGAGCAGCACGAGGCCGTCGAACGCCTGAGCCGATCGCTGATGAAGCGCTTCCTGCACCCGACGCTGTGCGCCCTGAAGAGCCTGCCGGACGACATGGAAGGCGATCTGCTGATGGGCGCGGCCCGTCGCCTGTTCGACCTCGATGCCGTCAAGGCCGCCGAGGCCACCCCATCCGAAAAGGGGTCCGATGAACTCTCGTCTGGATGACATCCTCGGCCGGCAGCAAGAACTGTCCGCCATGCTGGCCGACCCCGCCGTCACCGCAAACACCAAACGCTACCTGGAACTGACCCGCGAATTCGCCGAGATCGATCCCATTGCCGAGAAGATCCAGCAACGGCAAAAGGTCGAGCAGGAGATTCGCGACAACAACGAGCTGATCGCCAGTGCGGACTCAGAAGCGGAGCTACGCGACATGGCCAGGGCGGAGTTGGGCGAACTGCGCCAGCGCCTTGCGGCGTTCGATGCCGAGATCCACATGCTGCTGATGCCCAAGGACGCCGACGACGACCGCAGCGTCATCCTGGAGGTCCGTGCCGGCACCGGCGGCGACGAAGCCGCCCTATTCGCCGCCGATCTGTTCCGCATGTACAGCCGCTATGCCGAGCGCAGGGGCTTCAAGGTCTCGGTGCTGTCGGCGAACGAGACCGGCATCGGCGGCTACAAGGAGATCATCGCCCAGGTCGCCGGACATGGGGCCTTCGCCCTGTTCAAGTTCGAATCGGGCGTACACCGCGTACAGCGCATCCCGGCCACCGAGACCCAGGGACGCATCCATACCTCCGCCTGCACCGTCGCCGTGCTGCCCGAGGCCGAGGAGGTCGAGGTCAACCTGCGCCCGGAGGATCTGCGCATCGACGTCTACCGCTCATCCGGCGCCGGCGGCCAGCATGTGAACACCACCGACTCGGCCGTGCGCATCACCCACCTGCCCTCCGGCATCGTCGTCACATGCCAGGACGAGAAGAGCCAGCACAAGAACAAGGCCAAGGCCATGCAGGTGCTGCAGGCCAGGCTGTACGACGCCATGCAGGGCGCCGCCGACAGCGAGCGCGCCGAGGCGCGCAAGAGCATGGTCGGTTCGGGCGACCGCTCCGAGCGCATCCGCACCTACAACTTCCCGCAGGACCGGGTCACCGACCACCGCATCAACCTGACCCTGTACAAGCTGGAAGCGATCATGAACGGCGAGATGGACGAGCTGATCGAGCCGTTGATCACTGCCCGCCAGGCCGAGCTGCTCGCCACCCACGCATGAGCACCGCCGGTCAATGGCTGCGCCACGCCGCCACGCGGCTTTCCGATGCCGGTATCGATTCCGCCCGCCTCGATGCCGAACTGCTGCTGATGCACGCCTGGCACTGCGAACGCGTGCACCTGATCGCCCATAGCTACGACGAACTTCCCGCCGACGTGCTGGCCGAGGCCGAACGATTGTTGCGCCGCCGCCGGGCACGCGAGCCGCTGGCCTATCTGACCGGATCCCGGGAATTCTGGTCGCGCGATTTCGCGGTCGGCCCGGATGTGCTGATCCCGCGCCCGGAAACGGAGCACCTGGTCGAAGCGGTGCTCGCCCGCTTTCCTAGAAGCGACGTCCCCTGGCGCTTCGCCGACATCGGCACCGGTTCCGGCTGCCTGGCCGTGACGCTGGCCTGCGAATACCCGGCCGCGCGCGTGGAAGCCACCGACATCTCCGAATCGGCCCTGGCGCTGGCACGGCGCAATGCCGGGCGCCACGGCGCGGGCCAGCGCATCGGCTGGCATCTGGGGGACCTGTATGCAGCACTGCCCGAAGACATGGCCCCGTTCGACGCCATTGTCTCCAACCCCCCCTACGTTTCCCTTGCGGAGTACCGGGAACTGGCCCCGGAGCTCGGCTTCGAGCCCAGGGGGGCGCTGACCGACGATGCCGACGGGCTCAGCCTGCTCAGCCTGCTGGTGGCGGGCGCCGCCGACCGGCTGGCGCCCGGGGGCTATCTGATCGTGGAGACCGGGCCCTGCGGCCTGCCCCAGGCGGTGGCGCCGATGAGGCTGGAGGCCGAAATCACGGATCTCGCCGGCCGCCTCAGGGGTGGAATCTACCGCCGCGCCTGAGACCTCAGCCCCGGCAACTCAGGCAGCGAAAGCGCCGCGATCTCGTCCGCAAGATGGCGACGCGTCAGCGGAATCTCGTCCAGGAACTGCCGCTTGCCGTCGCGATACGCCAGGCGCGCAAAGATGCCGATGGCCTTGATATGCCGCTGGAAGGCGGTCAGGCGTACGGCCGTATGCCAGTCCTCCCCGCTGCCGAAGGCATGGCGCACGGCCGCAGGCAGGCCCGCGTAGAAGCGCAGGCTCCAGTACTGCCTCTCGCCCTCCGCATAGTCCTGGTAGCAATCGTACAGCAGCGAGGCCAGATCGTAGGTTGCCGGGCCCTCGACGGCATCCTGGAAATCGATGATGCCGAGCGGCAGCCCCGCGGGCGGCAGCATCAGGTTTCGGCTGTGGTAATCCAGATGCACCGACACGCGCGGAAGCGCCGCGATCTTCGCCAGCAAGGGTGCCAGCGCCGCGTGGAAATCGTCCCTCGCGCCCGCGTCGGGAACCATCCCCGCCACCTGCGGCAGATACCAGTCGAGATACAGATCGCATTCGCGGCGCATGCGCGCCGTATCGAAGCGCGGCAGGCCCGCAGGACTCGGGATGGCCTGCAGCGCATGCAGCTGGCGCAGGGCATCGTCCATCATCGGTGCCAGCGCCTTGCCGCCGGCCAGAGCCCGCGCCCAGGTCTCGTCTCCGAAATCGCCCAGCAACAGGAAGCCCATCTCGCGATCCTCGGCCACTAGCGCCGGCACCCTCAACCCCGCCGCCTCCATCCAGCGGCGTACGGACAGGAACGGGCCCACGTCCTCCTTGTCGGGGGGCGCATCCATGAGCACCCACGCATCCTCGCCCCGACGCACGCGGAAGTAGCGCCTGAAGGAGGCATCGCCGGCCAGGGGCTCGATGTGCGGGGAATCGGACAGATGCCGGCCCAGCCATGCCTCGGCGAGGCTCAGGCGGGCATCAGCCCCCTTCATGGACGACGAGACCCTTGATGTGCGTCTTCTGCTCGATATCGACGCGTACGGCATCCGCATCATGCTGGCTGCCATAGGGCCCGACCTGTAGCCGGTACCAGATGCCGCGCCCGGGAATCTGTACGCGCCTGAGCCTCGAATCCAGACCGATGGCCTTGAGTCTAGCCTGCACCTTCGCCGCCGCCTGCGTGTCGCGGAAGGAGGCAACCTGCACGAAATAGCCCTTGCCGGGAGCGGCCGTCGGGCTGCCGCCGAGCTGGCGCTGGATCAGCGCGTGTACCGTGGGGCTCCCCGGCGCCGGTGCGGGAGCCGCAGGCTTGGCTTCGGCCGGGGCAGGCGCTGTGGCTACCGGTTTCGTGGCCTTTGTCTCCGCCGCCACCGCTGCCGCAGCGGCCGGCGTCATCGCCGGCTTGGATACGGGCTGTGACAAGGGCTCGGGCTTGACCGGTTGCTTCGGCAGCTCCGTATAGAAGGTCAGATCGCCGGTCTCCGTGTTCGGCACCACGGCGGCCTCCGCCTTGGCCTTGGCCTTATCCTCGGCCTGCTGTCGGCGCAGTGCCGCCAGTTCCTGCTTCTGTTCCTGGATCTGGGCCACGAGCCGGGCCCTGGCCTCGCTTTCCGCCGTCTCGTGCCCCTGTCGGCTGCCCAGCCAGTAACCGCCGACGAAGCCGGCGATGACCACCGCCAGGATGCCGAGCACCAGCGAGGCCGTATGCAGGCCGGACATGCCCGCCACCGGCGGGCGGGCTGTGGTCTGCAACTGCGCGAAATCGCGATCGGCCACTACATGCGCTCTGGAGCGGAGACGCCGAGCAGCATCAGGCCATTGCGGATCACCTGCCCCACCGCCTTGATGAGCAGCAATCTCGCCTGCGTCAGGCCGTCGTTATCCTGGATGACGCGGTGCTTGTGGTAGAAGCCATGCAGATCAGCGGCCAGCTGCATCAGGAAGAGCGCCACACGGTACGGTTCCAGGCGATCGGCAGCCTGCCCCAACACCTCCGGGAACTGCAGCAGATCGCGCACCAGGGCGACCTCCTCCGGCGCACTCAGCCGGGAAAGATCGACATCCTCGGCCTCGGCCTCGCGCACATGTTCCTCGGCAGCCTTGCGCAAGATGGCGCAGACCCGGGCATGCGCATACTGCACGTAATAGACGGGGTTCTCGTCGCTCTGCTTCTTGGCCGCCTCCAGATCGAAATCGAGCTGGCTCTCCGAACGCCGGGTCAGGAAATTGAAGCGCACGGCGTCCGCCCCCGTCTCGTCGACGACCTCGCGCAGGGTGACGAAGGTGCCGGCGCGCTTGGACATGCGCACCTGCTCGCCGCCGCGCGTCAGGTTGACCATCTGCACCAGCACCACCTGGGGCTGTGCCTCCTGCCCGGTCAGCGCCTTCATCGCCGCCTGCACGCGCGCCACATAGCCCCCGTGGTCGGCGCCCCAGATGTCGATCATGCGCGCGAAGCCGCGCACATGCTTGTCCATGTGATAGGCGATATCGGCGGCGAAATAGGTCGGCGAGCCGTCCTGCTTCTGCAGCGGCCGGTCGACATCGTCGCCGAAGCGGGTGGTGCGGAACAAGAGCTGCGGCTCAGCCACATAGTCCTCGACCTCCTTGCCCTTCGGCGGCGGCAGCACCCCTTCGTACACCAGCCCCTGCTGGCGCAGATGCGCGATCAGGGCCGCGATGCTTCCTGCACCATGCAGACCCAGCTCGGAGAAGAAATGATCGAACTGGATACCGATGGCGGCAAGGTCCGAACGGATGGCGGTCATGTTCGCAGCCACCGCCTTGCCCCCGAGATGCCGGCGGCGCGCATCCTCGTCCATCGCTGCCAGGGTGGCGAAATCCTCTTCGGCGAGGATGCCCCGGGCGATGTCGATGACGTACTCGCCCGGATAGGCGGATTCCGGGAAGGCGACCGCCTCGCCCTGCAGCTCGCGCATGCGCAGCCACACCGAATCGGCCAGCACCCCAACCTGGGCGCCGGCGTCGTTGATGTAGTACTCGCGGTGCAGCGGCTGCCCCTGGGAGACCAGCACGCGGCCGATGGTGTCGCCGACGACGGCACCGCGGCCATGGCCCACATGCATCGGCCCGGTCGGGTTGGCGGAGACGAACTCCAGACAGGTCACGGGCTGTCCGGGCTGCGGCTCCCGCCAGCCGTAGCGCTCATGCTCCTGCATGACGCGACGGATCACATCGTACTCGGAATCGTGTTTCAGGCGGATGTTGATGAAGCCCGGGCCGGCGATCTCGGCCTTCTCGACCGCCGCGGGCCAGGCGACCTTCGCCAGGATCATCTCGGCCACCGCATGCGGCTTGGCCCCCAGGACGCCTGCCAGCGGCATCGCCACATTGGCGGCATAATCGCCATGTTCCTGTGTCTTCGGGCGCGTCAGGCGCACGGGAATATCCGCCTGCTGCTGTTGCTCGCTCAGGATGGCATGCACGGCCTCTTTGAGGGCCGATTCCAGTTGCGTCTTCACGGGGCCTCCATAATCAATTCGCGGCGCATGCTACACGCTTAGGGTCTCTGAACGCCAATTTTGATGGCGGCGGCGATGGCCTCCAACTGGCCCTGCATCAGCGCTGGCAGCCGGGGCAATGGAAGGTGCCGCGCCCGGACTGCAGCCGGCGTACGATCGTGGCGCCGCAGCGTACGCAGGGCTGGCCCTGACGCTGGTAGACGGCAAAGCTGTGGCGGAAGTAGCCGGGGCGCCCGTCGGCCTGCACGAAATCACTGATGGTGCTGCCGCCGGCGGCGATGGCCTCGGCGAGCACCGCCTTGACGCACGAAACCAGGGCCTCGGCACGCTTGCGCCCGAGCCTTTGCGCCGGCAGGAAGGGGTCGATGCCGGCGCGGAACAGCGACTCGCAGGCATAGATATTGCCGACGCCGACGACGACGGCCCCGTCCATCAGCACCGCCTTGATCGGGGCCGCACGGGCCTGGCTGCGGCCAAACAGGTATGCGCCGTCGAAGCCCGCGCCCAGCGGCTCCGGGCCGAGCTCTGCGAACCAGGGCTGCTCGCGCCAGTGATCGGCCGCGAACAGACCGGCATAGCCGAAGCGCCGCATATCACGGTAGCGCAGGCTCAGACCCTGATCGAGATCGAATACGACATGTTCGTGCCGGCCGCATGGGTCCGCATCCGCCAGGACATGGAACTGCCCGGTCATCCCCAGGTGCCAGACCAGCACATCCGGCCCGTCGAGATGGAACACGAGGTATTTGCTGCGCCGTGAGATTTCCCGAATCGTGCGTCCCGTAAGGCGTTCGGCCATATCGTCGGGAAACGGATAGCGCAGCGTTGGGCGATGCAGGTGCAGGCGCCGGATGCGCCGGCCCAGAATCAGCGATTCCAGCCCCGTGCGCACCACCTCCACCTCGGGTAACTCAGGCAACAGACCCTCCATCGGTACGGGAACATGTGAGCGGGATCGCTTGCGACGGCATAGGCTGACAACCATAATGGCCGGGATGGAAGAACGTTTCAATGCCGACGAAACCGCACATGCTTCCGATCTCGACGCCCAACATTTTCCACTGCTCGCCATACTGCATGCAGACGAACTGAACTTCCTGCGCAGTGTGGCCACGCCCGTGGACATGGCCGCCGAGGTGGCGGTCATCCAGGAAGGACAGCGGCCGCATTACCTCTACCTAGTGCGCACAGGCCTTCTGATGGTCAACAAGCGGCATGGCGATACCATCCACCAGGTCGGAGCCATCACCCCCGGCGAGGTGTTCGGCGAGGCCTCGATCCTGTACAACGCCCCGGCGGGGGCCGGCGTGCGCACCACCGAGCCGACGCAGCTGTACCAGATCGATGCCCCGAACGTGCGCGAACTGATCGACAACAATGCGCAATTTCAGCGGGCGTTGACGCAACTGGCCGAGCGGCGCTCGGCCGCCACCGCCCTGGCCGCCAACCCGATCTTCTCGAAGCTGCCGCAGGCCGTGCGCGAGGTAGCCCTGTACAACGGTCGATTCATCTCCATGCGGGCAGGCGAGACCGTACTGCGCCAGGGGAACGGGGATACCAGCACCATGTACGTGGTACTGGGCGGCGAGGCCGAGGCATCGATCCGGCATCCGCACGATGCGCACAAGCGCATCGTCTTCGCGCGCATCGGCAGCGGCGACGAGATCGGCGAAATCGCCATCATCACCGGCGGCCCGCATGCGGCCACGGTCACCGCCACCACAACGCTGCGCCTGATGGCCATCAGTACCGATGCGGTGCAGGCCTGGCGCCAGCGCTATGCGGATTTCGCATTCGCCCTGCAGGCCTGCGTGCAGCGCAAGCTGCAACATGGGCTGGAGGCGGTGCGACGGGTGGTGGGAGAAGACGAGGCACGGGCGCTGACAACAGGCACCCTTCCCCCGGGCGAATAAGGCCTGTCAGCCGCGGCGCAGCCACCAGACGATCATCCAGCCCAGACCGACGGCCGTCAGCCCTATCAGGCGCAGCACCGTCGGCGGCACAGAGGGAAGGCGGCGCAGCATGTCGATCATGTGCTGCGGAAATAGCGCATACAGCGCTCCCTCGATGACCAGCACCAGCCCGAGGGCAATCCACAGCTCCTGCACCGAGGCCTTCCCGTACCCTTATTTCTTGCCGGATGCCACCCCTGAGTGCTCGAAGAACCTGAAGAACTCCGAATCCGGTGTGATAACCAGGCGCGTATCCTTGCCGATGGAATCGCGATAGGCCTGCAAGGAACGCATGAAGGCGAAGAATGCGGGATCCTTCTTGTGCGCCTTGGCATAGATCTGCGTAGCCTGGGCATCGGCCTTGCCTCGGATGATCTCGGCCTTCTCGTAGGCATCGGCCAGGATCACCTTGCGCTGCTTGTCGGCCGTGGCACGAATCTCCCTGGCCAGCTCTTCACCCTCGGAACGATACTGCATGGCGATACGCTGGCGCTCGGCCTGCATGCGCTTGAACACCGCATCCGAGTTTTCCTTCGGCAAATCCACGCGTTTGATGCGCACATCGACCACCTGGATACCGAGGTCCTTGACGTCGGCATTGGCCTCATTGGTGATTTCCCGCATCAAGGCATTGCGCTTATTGGCCGACACGCCGCCGGTGACGATCTGCGTCATGGTATTCTGGCCCAGCACCTCGCGCATCTTGCCACGCACGACATCCTCCATGCGCGCCTCCACCCCGCTCTGGGTGCCGGCGACCTGATAAACCCGCAGGGGATTGATGATGCGCCAACGCGTATAGTTGTCGACCAGCAGGGCCTTCTTGTCCATGGTGATGACTTCGTTGGGCACGGTATCGCTGAACAGCAAGCGATTATCGAAATCGGATACGCTCTGCCACGGGTACTTGAAGTGCAGGCCGGCATCCTTCACCACCGTGATCGGCTTGCCGAACTGCAAGACCAGGGCCTGCTCGCGCTGATCCACCACGAAGGTCGACATCGAGGCGACAAGCACCACCACCGCCAGGACCATCAGTCCGATGCTCTGCTTGGGGCTCATGGCTTCACCTCCACCTTGCCCGAGGCCCTGTCGATCGGCAGGTAGGGCAGTATCCGTTTCGCCACGTTGCGGTCGACGATGACCTTGTTGGCCTTGGACAACACGTCCTGCATGGTCTCCAGGTACAGGCGCTTGCGCGTCACCAGGGGAGACTTGCGGTAGGCAGCGAGCTGGCTGACGAAGCGGTCGGACTCACCGATGGCCCGGGCCACGACCTCCTTGGCATAGCCCTCGGCATCCAGCACCTGCTTGGCCGCATCGCCATGGGCCTTGGGCAGGATGTCGTTGGCATAGGTCTCGGCCTCGTTCTTGGTACGTTCCTTGTCTTCGCGGGCCGACGCCACGTCCTTGAAGTCCTTGATCACGCGTTGCGGCGGCTGCACGTTCTGCAGCTTCACCGTCGCCACCGAGATGCCGGCCTTGTAGCCGTCGAGGATGTCCTGCAACAGCTTCTGCGTTTCCACCTCGACCTCGGCCTTCTTGTTGGTCAGCACATCGTCGATCTTGGTGCGTCCGATGACCTCGCGGATGGCGCTTTCCGCCGCATCGCGAACGGTGATCGGACCGTTCACGATATTGAACAGATAATCGCCGACGTCGCGGATGCGGTACTGCACGATGAAGGAGATATCGACGATATTCTCGTCCATGGTCAGCATCTGGGCTTCCTGGGGCACATTGCGCGAGGAGCCGTCGCCCATGCGACGGAAGCCGATCTCCAGACGCTGGATGCGCGTCACCGGCGCCTTCTCCACCGTCTCGATCGGATAGGGCATATGCCAGTTCAGGCCCGGGCCCTTGGTGGCCACGTGCTGGCCGAAACGCAGCACCACCGCCTGCTCGTCGGCGCCGACGACATACACACCCGAAGCCAGCCACAGCAGCAACAGCACACCCAGGCCGATGGGCAGCAGCACCTTGCCGAAGCCGGAACCGGAACCTCCGGCACCGCCGCTACCGCCCGAGCCACCGCCGAACAGGCCGTTGATGCGCTCCTGCAAGCGGCGAATCACTTCATCGAGATTGGGAGGAATCTGACCCGGCCCGGAAGGGCGGCGATCCCAGGGATTATTGGACTGATTCGGATCACTCCAAGGCATTGATGACCCCCATCGGCATAGCAAGACGACGAGTCTAGCAGCTGAGGCCGGTGATGCACGTTCCGGTTTTTAGGGACTATTCGCACGGGATTCGCACGACAGCGCCGGGCGTGAAACGGGCGTGCACAGGCACTGGGCAATTGACGCATCGCCCGAAGGTTTCACGGCTGCTAGCATGGGGCCATGCCGATCGTCTTCCGATGGATCTTCACCGCTTGCCTGCAGCGTGGGCTGGTGACGATGTTCGTGCTGCTCGGCATCTTCGTTATCATCGAGGCCTTCGACAAGGCGCGTTTCATCGGCCACGGGCTTACCGGTTCCATGCTCGTCGAGTATATCCTGCTGAAGATGCCGTTCATGATCAGCGGCTTCATGCCGGTCATCGTGCTGCTGGCTACGAGCATTTACCTGACCGAGCTTTCGCACAACCACGAGTTGGCGGCACTGCGGGCGGCGGGGCTCGGCGTCAACAAGATCCTGGCGCCGCTGCTGGCCGTAGCGGCGGTGGCCGCCGGCACCACCTTCGCCATCGGCGAATGGGTGACACCGGTGACGAACACGCGCCTGGACTTCATCGAGCGCGTACATATCCACCATCAGCCTGAGGCGGCGCACGACGTACAGTGGCTGCGCGACGGCCACCGCTTCTTCCGCCTGACGCCGCTCGGCGACCAGCATTTCCAGGTCATGGTCATCGAGACGGATGCCCAGGGGCACTGGTTGCAGCGCATGGATGCCGCCGATGGCGTCTATGCCGACCATGCCTGGATACTGAGCGACGTGTCGGTCAATGCCCCGGGTGGACCGACGGGGCTGCGCTATGCGCACCGGGACAGCCTGCGCATCGCATCGACGGTCGGCCCGGGCACCGCCTCGCCGCCCGAGCCCAGGCATATGCAGCTGTTCGAGCTCGGGGCGTATGCGCACAACCTGCAACGGGCGGGCATGGATGCCTCGAACTACGTGTTCACCTTCCAGCGCAAGCTGGCCGGACCGCTGGCCTGCTTCATCATGGTGATCATGGCCATGGCCCTGTGCATGCACATGAGCAGCCGCGTCAGCGCCGCCTCATGGGGACTGGCAGCAGCCATCGTGCTGGGCCTCGCCTTCTATATCTTCGGGGATACGATCCATCTGCTCGCCACCGGCAATCGTCTGCCGGCGGCCTATGCGGCCTGGCTGCCGAATCTGTCCTTCGGCGGCATCGCCGTCTTCCTGCTGATGCGCAAGGAAGGGAAGTAGCGCCTAGGTCTTGTCCGAGCTGTTGTCCGCCAGCAATCCCTGAAAGGCCCGGTGCAGCTGCGCGTTGGTCGCCAGCACATCGCCCTTCTTCAGATCCACGGTGCCACCGGAAAGATCCGTGACCATGCCGCCCGCCTCCTGCACCAGGAGCACGCCCGCGGCGATGTCCCAGGGTCCGAGGCCGGCCTCCCAGTAGGCATCGATGCGGCCGCTGGCCACATAGGCCAGATCCAGCGCTGCCGAGCCGCCGCGGCGATAGCCCTCGGTGGCGCGCATGCAGGCATCCATACGACTCTGGAAGACGTCGATATGCTCGCGGCGGTAGGAGGGTAGGCCGGATGCGAACAACGCGTGCGCGATGCGGCCCTCATCGGTAACACGCAGGCGGCGGCGGTTCAGGAAGGCCCCGGTCCCGTTCTGGGCCTCGAAGATCTCGTTGCGGATCGGATCGTGCACCACCGCCAGGTACGGGCGCCCTTCCTTCCAGGCAGCGATGGACACGGCGAAATGCGGGTAGCCGTGTACGAAATTCGTGGTGCCGTCGAGTGGATCGATATACCACTGGATCGGCGCATCCGGGTTCACCCTGCCCGACTCCTCGGCAACGATGCCGTGCTTCGGGTAGTGCTTGCGGATTTCCTGCACGATGGCCGCCTCGGAACGCTGGTCCACATCGGTTACATAATCGCGATCGCTTTTCTCGCGCACGTTCATCTTGTCCCGTTCGTCAAAGGCACGGGCAATGATATCCCCAGCGCGGCGCGCGGCGCGGACAGCCACATATAGCACGTCAATACTCCTTGTCTGCTGGTGTGGATCGGTATTCGGGCGCGCAAGCTAGCATATCCGCCGACACCCCGCCGCTATTTCGATGAGGACCCAACTCAACCGCAGCAGCCGACCAGTTCCGAGGCGCGGAAGTCGCGATAGACGGCATCTCGGAAATACAGGCCGTGCGCCGGAGCGGTGGCCGCCCCTTGCGTGCGATCTCTGGCCTGCAGCAGCGCCTGCACATGCTGAGGATGCCATTCGCCGGTGCCGACCCGTACCAGGCAGCCCACGAGATTGCGCACCATATGGTACAGAAACGCATCGGCGCACACGTCGATACGCACGCACCAACCGTCCTGCGAAGCCGACAATTGCCTGAGTTCACGCCTGGGCGAACGCGATTGGCAGCCGGAGGCCCGGAAGGAACTGAAGTCATGCTCGCCGAGCAACAGTGCCGCCGCCTCGTTCATCGCCTCCACGTTGAGCGCGCGTGGCATCCACCAATGCCGCCAGGTGTGCAGCGCCGAGGCCGTGGAGCGGTTCCAGATGCGGTAGCTGTAAGCACGCTCCAGGCAATCGAAGCGGGCATGGAAATCCACGGGAACGGGACGCAGCCCCACCACGCGCAGGGATGCCGGCAGATGCTGGTTGACGCCGTGCAGATATGCCCTGGGCGAGCGCAGCCAGCGCTTCGCATCGACATCCGCATGCACCAGCATGGCCTCACCGTGTACGCCGGCATCGGTGCGTCCGGCCGCCACCGTGCGGCAGGAGCGGCCATCGACGGCTTCGAGCGCATCCTCAAGGCTGGCCTGCACCGTCGCCCCCGTTTCCTGCCGTTGCCAGCCGTGGAAGCCCATGCCGTCGAACTCGAGCACCAGCGCCAGGCGCTGCAGGCTTAGCGTTTCCTCACTCATCGCCCGCCCACAAGCACGCCGGCGCCGATCAGCACCAGCATCAGCGTTGCCGGCCAGGCCTCGGACAGCGGGGCCGCTGTCGCAAAGAAACCAGCGGGCCGGGCGGTAGCCGGCCAGCGCAACCACAGGGCATCGGCCTGGCGTTGCGAAACAGACAGGCACTGGCCCATGACCGCCGCCAGCGACGGCGCCAGCTGTCGCCAGCTACCCCGGCGGCGCCATTGCCGCCCCAGCCATTGCGTGCGCCAGCGCACCTGGCGAGCCAGGGGCATCAGCAGCATCAGATGTGATTGCAGGCGCCGCCCCCCGCACAGCGCGGTCAGCGCCATCCATTCGGGCAGGGAGATCAGACGGGAGAACAACATGGCGGCGAAGTACATCAGGACCAGGTGCAGGCTCAGCCAGCCCCCCCGCTCCAATCCTTCGACGCTGATGCCGGCCAGCCAGACGCGCCCCGGGGTCAGCCACATATGCAGCGCCAGGATGGGCAGCATCAGAAAGGCGAGCACCTTTATCGCCCGCAGCATGTTCCGCCCGGGTAAGCCCACGAGCAGCAACAAGGCGAGGATGACGGCGAGCAGCAGCAACGCATGGGTGGCATCCGAAACGCCGAGCGCCGCCCCCAGGAAGACCAGGCCCGCGAACAGGCGCGCCGGCGCATGGCTACCGTGCACGAAGGCGGCACAGCGGGCACGCCGGGTACGCTCAGGCATCAGGCACGTCGGGGCGGCAGGTCAGCGAGCGGATCAGGACTTCTTGCCGTCACCGTCCTTCTCGGACTCGTCGGCGAGCTCGTCGAGCAGGCTGTCCAGCTCATCGTGGGCCGCCTCGACATCCTCAAGGCTCAGGGCATCGTCCTCGCCCTTGCCGGCATCTTCGGCCTCGAGTTCCGCAGACAGATCCAGCGCTGGCGCCTCGTCTCCGGCGGCAGCCGGCGCATCGGCGGTCTTTTCCTCGCCCTCATCCTTGGGCAACGTGGTGCGAATGGTGCTGGTGAACTCGTCCTCGGAGGCCGAGGCGACAGCCTGGTCGAGATCGGCCTGGTCGAAGTCGAAGCCCCCGAGGTCCATGTCCTCGTCGATCGCTGCGGCAGCCGGCGCCTGTTCCTCAGGCTCGGACCCTTCATGCTCGGCCTCGGCTTCCTGATCCGGCACCTCGTCGAATACCGCCTCGGCACCCATGGCCTCCGCCACCTCTTTCGGCCCGATGGCAACCGTCTTGTCCAGATCGTCGGTGTGTGCAAGGGAACCGGGCTCGGTGCCCTCAGTTTCCGGGAAATCGATATCGGACAAGTCGAAGGCGTGGCTATCCTCCGTCTCGGCGGTGGCGAGAGTTTGCCCTTCGGGTTCTTCCTCCGGCGCCGCCTCGGCCTCGGCTGCCGGGGTCTCGGCGTCTTCGAGATCGCTCCATGCCACGTCCAGGTCCCCGAGATCGATCTCGGCCGGAGCCTCGGCCTGTGTCGCCGCTGGCGGCAACGTGTCGCCGAAGGCCTCCACCGTCCCCTGGTCGAGGGCAGCCAGCGCTTGCTCGAAGCGCTCGAGTCCCTCGCCCTGCAGGGCCTGGCGTGCCGTGGCCGCAGCCTCGTCCAGCGCCGACTGATCACCCTTGGCGCGCAGCAACTGCATCATCTTGATATGGGCATCGGCATTGCCGGCATCCAGCTGCAGACCCATGCGGACCTGCTGCACGGCCTCGTCCTCCATGCCATAGCGCAGATAGACATCGGCTTCGGCCAGGTAATCGACATTCGGATCCGGCTGATCGACTGCCGGCTCGCGGAAGGCCTCCATCCTGGCCGGTATCCTCCTCGGTCAGATCCGGGATGCCGGCGGACGCATCTTCCTCTGGCTCATCCATGCCGGCGTGGAGGGGCTCCTCCTCGGGTTCGGACTCAAACTCGGACTCGACCTCAGGCTCGGCCTCGGCCAGCTCCGATGTGTACGCCGCGTGCTCGCCTGTATCCGTATCCTCCGATTCATGGCTGGGCTCGGGCATGGCGTATTCGGTCGCCGGATGCGTGCGCTCGCGACGCATCAGGAATCCGATGATGGCCAGAAGCAGCACGATCACACCAGCCAGCGCATAGCTCAGCCAGCCCAGCGGCGAAGGCTGGGCCGCGGCCTTCTTCATCGCCTCATCCCGTTCGGCCTGCAGCCTGGCCAGCTGGATCTGCAGCTTCTTGATCTTGGCATCCGTCGCCGCAGCCGCGGCAATGTCCGCCTTGGCCGAGCTTTCGCTCAACTGCTTCTGGGCCGTATTCAGCTTGTCCTGCAGATCGGTGTTCTGCTGCTGCAATTGCTGCAACTGCTTCTGCATCGCCGTATCGGCACCGGCATTTCCCGCAGCCGTCGGCTGCGCCGCCGGTTTCGTCGGTGCGACTTCAGCAGGCTTGGCCTGCGCCGTCATCGGTGCCGCCGCCACGCCGCTGGCCTTTCCACCCATGCGCACGCGCTTGCTGTAACGGTGCTTCTGGGCCTCGGCCACCGCCGCATACTTCGGCTGTTTCATCAGCTCCTTCCAGGACTTTTCCTGGCTGGCCATGAAGCTGCGCGCCTGTGCGGGCGACATCTTCTGCACCTCGGCCGCCTTCGGCACATCCAGATAGGTTCCGGCATGGATCAGGTTGATGTTGCCGTGCTGGAATTTGTCGCTGTTCTTCGCGTAAATGGCCGCCATCACCTGGTCCATGGTGAAGCGGTTGTCGATACGCAGGCGCTGTGCCACGGTGGACACGCTGTCACCATAGACGAGCGGCCCGTAGCGGCCGATGCGGGCCCAGCCGTCGTACGGCGAGAAGCTCGATCCCGGCTTCGGGGCCACCTTGGCCTTGGCGATCGGAGCCGCAACCGCCGGGGCTGGCTGCGCCTTGGCCTGGCCCTGGATCACCATCGGCAGCGGCTTGGCCTTTGCCGGCGCAGCGACCTTCGGGATGTCCAGGAACACCGGATATTTCTTGAAATGCGTGGCGCGCTCGTAGCGAACCTTCAGCACCAGGTTAAAAAACGGGGTGGTGACGCCGCCCTTGGAGCTGAGCACCACGCGGGGGCCGCGCTTGTCGTTCTTGACCTCGGCCTGGATCGCATCCAGGGCCGGATCGTGATAAATCTCGAGGATGCGGTAATCGGCGGGCGATGCGAGCTCGACATAGACGTTGGAAGCACTCTCGCCGGAATCGAGCTGCAGGGGCACCTCGGCGAAAAAGGGCTCACCGAGACGACTGGTCACGTCGATCTTGCCGAGCGCCACGGCCCATGCCGCCGTCGACGATATCAGCCATGCTGCCAGAGCCAGGAAACCCAAGGCTAACCTATTGCGCATTACGCCTCCTCTGCCCTCTTTCCCGCACCGTTCATCCCTGCTCCGATCCCAGAGGACAGGGGACTAGCGTTCAGTGACGCCGATCAATATTTCCGCGATCTGGACGGCATTTAGAGCCGCTCCCTTACGGACGTTATCAGCGACAATCCACAAGTTCAAGGTGTTGGGACACGAGCTGTCATCGCGGATGCGGCCCACCCACACAGGATCGGTACCGGCCGCATCCATCGGCATCGGATAGTCCTCTCCGGCCGGATCGTCGACGACGCAGATGCCGGCGGCCTCGGCCAACAGCTCGCGGGCCTGCGCCGCCGTCATCGGCCCGTCAAAGCTGACATTGATCGACTCGGCATGGCCATAGAACACGGGTACGCGCACCGTGGTGGCGGAAACACCGATATCCGCCTCCAGGATTTTGCGCGTCTCGTCCATCATCTTGTGCTCTTCCTTGGTGTAGCCATCCTCGGTGAACACGTCGATCTGCGGCACCACGTTGAAGGCGATGCGCGCCGGCAACACATTGACCGTCGCCTCCTGGCCGGAGAGCAACTGCCGGGTCTGCTCGGCGAGCTCTTCCATGGCCCGGCCGCCGGCGCCGCTGACGGCCTGGTAGGTCGAGATGACGAGACGCCGGATCGGCACCGCGGCGTGCAGGGGCTTCAGGGCCACGACCATCTGGATCGTCGAACAGTTCGGGTTGGCGATGATGCGGTTGGCCTTGGCCATGGCCAGCGCATGCGCATTGACCTCCGGCACCACCAGCGCCACTGCCGGATCCATGCGCCAGGCGCTGGAATTATCGATGACATAACAGCCGGCCGCCGCGAAGCGCGGGGCATGCTGCTTGGCGGTACCGCCGCCGGCGGAAAACAGGGCGATATCGAGCCCGGCCGGATCGAAGGTCTCGAGATCCTGCACCACGTATTCCTTGCCTTGAAAGCTGATGCGGGTGCCGGCGCTACGACTGGAGGCCAGCGGCACGATCTCCGAGATCGGGAAGTGGCGCTCGGCCAGCACCTCGAGCATCGTCTGCCCCACCGCACCGGTGGCGCCGACGACCGCCACACGATAACCGTCCTTCTTCTGCGAAATAAACTCACTCATGCCATCGCTCCCAATGCCTTGCAAACCATCTCACCCATCGCCGCACAACCCACCGCCTGCTCACCGCCCATCGCCAGATCGGCGGTACGCACGCCGGCATCCAGCGTCTCGGCCACCGCCTGCTCCACCCGCTCGGCCAGATCGGCACGATCCAGCGAGAAGCGCAGCATCATGGCCACGGAAAGGATCGTCGCCAAGGGGTTGGCCAGATCCTTTCCGGCAATGTCCGGGGCCGAGCCGTGGATCGGCTCGTACATCGCATGCACCTCGCCCACCGAGGCGGAGGGCAGCATGCCGATCGAGCCGGTCAGCATCGAGGCCTCGTCGGACAGCACATCGCCGAACAGGTTCGAGGTGACGACGACGTCGAACTGCCGGGGATTGCGAACCAGCTGCATGGCGGCGTTATCGACGTACATATGCGTCAGCTCCACATCGGAGAATTCCGCCTGGTGCAGCTCGTTCATGACCTCGCGCCACAGTTCGCTGGTCTCCAATACATTGGCCTTGTCCACGCTGCACACGCGGTTATGCCGCAGCCTGGCGGCCTCGAAGGCCTTGCGGCCGATGCGCCGGATCTCGCTCTCGGTATAGGTGGCCGTGTTATAGCCACGGCGCTCGCCATCGACGTTCTCGATGCCGCGCGGCTGGCCGAAATAGATGCCGCCGACCAGTTCGCGTACCACCAGGATGTCCACCCCGCGCACCACCTCCGGCTTCAGCGTCGAGGCATCGAGCAACTGGTCATAGACCTTCGCCGGCCGGTAGTTGGCGAACAGCGCAAGCTCGGAACGCAGCCTGAGCAGGCCCGCCTCCGGACGCAGCGGCTTAGCCAGGGACTCCCACTGCGGGCCACCGACGGCACCCAGCAACACCGCATCGGCCTGTCGGCACAGCGACAGCGTCGCTGCAGGCAAGGGGTCGCCGGCCGCTTCGATAGCCGGCGCCACCGACCGGCGCCTCCTGCCAGCTGGCACCCAGGCCGAAATCCCGGTTCAGCACCTCCAGCACGTGGCAGGCCTCGCGCACGATCTCCGGGCCGATGCCGTCGCCCGGCAATACCGCAATCTTCAATGCCATACCCCTCTCCTTTGTCGGTTTACGACCGGTCGCGTCGACCCTGCTTACCCATGGCGTTCTTCACCGCCGCCAGGAACTCGTCCACATCCTTGAACTCCCGGTACACCGAGGCAAAACGCACATAGGCCACGCCATCGAGCTTCTGCAGCTCGCCCATGACGAAGGCGCCGATCGTCGCCGATGGAATCTCCGGCTCGCCCAGCTCGCGCACAGCGCGCAGCACGGCACTCACGCCCTGCTCAATGGCCTCGGCCGATACCGGCCGCTTTTCCAGCGCCTTCTGCATGCCCATGCGCAGGCGGCCGGCGTCGAAAGGCTGGCGCGTGCCGTCCTTCTTGATCACCAGCGGCAGGCGCAGATCCGCCCGTTCAAAGGTCGAAAAGCGCTTGCCACAGTCCTCGCACTCGCGCCGGCGACGCACCGCACCGCCATCCTCGACGACGCGCGAATCGATGACCCGCGTGTCCGCGTGGGCGCAGAAGGGACAGTGCAAAACCTAGACCCTTTCACCCATGGATGGGTGACCAATCGCGAGGCACGATTGGTGAGGCAGCGGCAAATCGCATTTTTCCGCTGCCGTCGCGCAAAAATACAGGGACGTTACTTTTGCGTGTCTAATCAGCATAGATCGGGAACCGATCCGTCAGCGCCCGCACCTCGGCGTGCACGCTCTGCCGCACCGACGCATCCTCGGGCGCATCCAGCACCTTCAGGATCAGCTGGCCGATCTGCCTCGCCTCGGCCTCGCCCATGCCGCGCGTGGTGATGGCGGAGGTACCGATGCGGATGCCGCTGGTGACGAACGGCGAAGCGGTGTCGAACGGCACCGTATTCTTGTTCGTGGTGATGCCGGCCGCCTCCAGCGCCTCCTCGGCCAGCTTGCCGGTGAGATCATGCGGACGCAGGTCGACGCGGAACATATGGCAGTCGGTGCCGCCGGAGACGATGCGCACATTGCCGGCGGCCAGCGTCTCGGCCATGGCGCGCGCATTGGCGATCACCTGCTTCTGGTCGGCGCGGAAGCCCGCACCGAGCGCCTCGCCGAAGGCCACGGCCTTGGCGGCGATGACATGCATCAGCGGCCCGCCCTGGATGCCCGGGAAGATGCGGCTGTTGATCTTCTTCGACAACTCCTCGTCGTCGCTCAGGATCATGCCGCCGCGAGGACCGCGCAGCGTCTTGTGCGTGGTGGTGGTGATCACGTGCGCATGACCGACCGGGGACGGATAGACGCCGGCGGCGATCAGGCCGGCATAATGGGCCATGTCCACCATCAGCACGGCGCCGACCTCATCGGCGATGGCGCGCATGCGTGCAAAATCGATCTCGCGCTCGTAGGCGGAAGCACCGCCGATGATCAGCTTCGGCCGGCGTTCCCTGGCCAGGCTCGCCATGGCATCGTAATCGATGCGCTCGTCGGACTCGCGCACGCCGTAGGCCGCGACCTGATACAGCCGACCGGAAAAGTTCACGGGGCTGCCATGGGTCAGGTGCCCGCCGTGCGACAGGTCCATGCCCATGATGACATCGCCCGGCTGCAACAGCGCCATGTACACGGCCATGTTCGCCTGCGAGCCCGAGTGCGGCTGCACATTGGCGTGCTTGACGCCGAACAGCTCGCAGGCCCGTTCCTGGGCCAGACGCTCGACGACATCGACATGCTCGCAGCCGCCGTAGTAGCGGCGGCCCGGATAGCCCTCAGCGTACTTGTTCGTCAGCACCGAGCCCTGGGCCTCGAGCACCGCTTTCGAGACGATGTTCTCGCTGGCGATCAGCTCCAGCGTGTGCTGCTGACGGCCGAGCTCGGCCTCGATGGCCTCGACCACTGCCGCATCGCCCAGCGGTGCGTTGAAGAAATCGGATCGGTCTGACATGTGCTCTCCCTATGCATTCTCGGCCCGGATATGGGCGCTTATTATGGCCAATGCGCTTGGCCCCGTCATCCGTGGCCTGAAACGCAACGAGGGCCCCAAAGGGACCCTCGCATTAAGCCCGAAGGCCCCGGACGATTAGCGGCGCTTCTCGGCGATACGCGCTTTCTTGCCGCGCAGATTGCGCAGGTAGTACAGCTTGGCGCGACGCACGCGACCGTGGCGCACCACCTCAATCTTCTCGAGCATCGGCGAGTGCAGCGGGAATACGCGCTCCACACCGACGCTGTTGGAGATTTTGCGTACCGTGAAGCTGCTGGAAATGCCGTTGTTGTGGCGGGCGATAACGACACCCTCATAGGCCTGCAAGCGCTCGCGACGCTCTTGCTTGCCGCCCTTGGCTTCCTTGTAGTCCACAACGCGCACGCTGACGCGCACGGTATCGCCCTCGCGGAAATCCGGGATATCGCTACGCAGCTGATCCTTCGTAATCTCATCCAAAGCACGCATGGCTTGCCTCCAAAACTATCGCCGCAGGCGGTCCAGGTAGATGGCCAGGGCCGCCCGAACCGAAAGGTGGCGAACCATACCGACACCTTGGATCGGTGACAACCATCCAGTTGGCCTCGGCAGCGCGGCGGCATCCAGCCCCCAGCCGGTGCCGAACACGATCAGGTGCCGGCCGGGCATGCTGCCGAGCATCCCGACATCGGTTGTGGTCTCATCCGGCGGGCTGGCCGAGGTGTACCACAGCGTACACTTGTCGAGACCGGCGCCCATATCCGTCACCGCCTCGTCGAGCGAACGCACCAGCCTGATGGCGGCCAGCGACTCGCCGCGCCCGGGATTGCGCTGCTGTCCGTCGCCCTCTCGCCAGTAGCCGCGCATCTCCTCGACGAAGGCATGCATGCCGTCCGCCGGATGCACGATGTACACCGGTGCCACGTCGTAGAAGGCGCAGCTTCGCGCGAAATCGTGCACGTCCATGGAGGTGATGGCCGTCGTACTCGTCTCACCCAGCCGGTTCAGCACCGGATGGTGCACCAGCGCCACGGCGATGCGCGGCTCAGCCACGGCGCTTGCCGGAACGTTCCCGAGCCTGGGCGCGGCGCCATTTCTCGATCTCGGCATGGTTGCCGGAGAGCAGCACCTCGGGCACGCATTGACCCTCGAAGACCTCCGGACGCGTGTAATGCGGCCAATCCAGCAGGCCCTCGTCCGCGAAGGAGTCCTGCACCGCGGACTCGGCATCGCCGAGCGCCCCCGGCAGCAGCCGGATCACGGCATCGAGCACGCACAGCGCCCCAGGCTCACCGCCGGACAACACGTAGTCTCCGAGCGACAGCTCTTCGTCGACGTGGGGAACGACGCGCTCGTCGATGCCCTCGTAGCGTCCGCACAGCAGCGTGATGCCGGAAAGCCCGGCATATTCGCGCGCCTTGGCCTGCGTGAACGGCTGGCCTGCCGGCGAGAGCAGCACCACGCGCGTGTCCGCATCGCGGGCGCGGGCATCGCGGATGGCCGCCACCACCGGTTCGGGCTTCATGACCATGCCCGGACCGCCGCCGTAAGGCAGGTCATCGGCGCGGCGGTGCTTGTCCAGGCAGAAATCGCGGATATTCAGGCAATCGACGCGCACCAGCCCCGCGGCGATGGCACGCTTGGGGATCGAGCAGGCTAGGGGCGAGGCAAAGAATTCGGGAAATAGCGTCAGGATCTGGGCGTGAAGCATGCATCCATCCCCTCGGGCAGATCGACCTCGATGCGCCGGGCATCGATATCCACCCGCCGCACGATGCTCTCGACGAACGGGATCATCCAATCTCCGTCCGGCGCACGCACGGAAAGGATGTCCTGCGCCCCGTAGGCCTCCAGGCCCACGACGCGCCCGAGCTCTTGCCCTGCGGCCTCGAACACCGCACAGCCGATGAGATCGGCCCATAGGTATTCATCCTCTTCCAGCGACACCTCGGCCTCATCCACCCAGATGGACTGGCCCTTCAGCACGGCGGCAGCATCGGCATCATCGATGCCGGCCAACTGGGCCAGCAGGCGCCGGCCGTGCTGCCAGCAGCGCACGACCTCGATTCGCTTCGCCGACGAAGCATCTTTGCCGATGTACCAAAAAGAATACCCGGCGATGCCGATGGCAGGCCGGGTATGCGAATAGATGATCAGCGCGCCCTTCAGTCCGTGGGGCGCTTGGACAGCGCCGACCTCGAACAGGCGATCAGGCGTCGGATTCTTCCTCACCGGCAGCGGCCTCCTCGGCGGGAGCCTCCTCGGCAGCAGGCTCCGCAGCGGCCTCGGCAGCGGCAGCCTCCTCGGCAGCCTTGGCCTCGGCAGCGGCAGCTTCCTCAGCGGCCTTGGCAGCAGCCTCAGCCTCAGCCTTGGCGGCAGCCTCGGCCTTCTTCTTGGCCTCTTCGGCAGCCTTGGCAGCGGCCTTCTTGGCCTCGAGCTTGGCCTGTGCCTCGACCACGCGGTCCGGGTTACCCGCCAGGGTGACCAGGCTGGCCACGCGCGGGGAAAGCTGCGCGCCCTGGTCGGTCCAGGATTTCACGCGCTCCAGATCCAGCTCGATGGTCTCCGGCTCGCGGCAGGGATCGTAATAGCCGAGCTTCTCGATGAATGCGCCATCGCGGCGGTTGCGGGAATCCATGACCACGACCGCATAGAACGGACGTTTCTTCCTGCCACCGCGCTGCAAACGAATAACTGTCGCCATGTGTCTAATACCTCTAATCCAATCTCAGGGCGCCGCACTATAAACGGGTGAGTTCCCGCCCGCAAGGCGCAACGCGGCTCTTGCCGGGCAGCTCGCGCCCATGGCGCCTGGGCTGGCGATGCGCAGGCCGGGTCCACCGCCCTGTCGGCAGCCGCACACGGCCCGGGAGCAGCGACAATTTGCCACATTGCCAACACGCGGTTCCAACCCAGCATATCTGCTTCAGCAACGCCGGCAGGAGGCCATTGACGATGCGCGGACGAACTTGGACGAAGCCCTGGATCGGCATACTGCTCATCCTGTCGATTGCGGGAGTAGCCGCGATCCATGCCCGACAACGCCCCCGGCCGCCGATACCCGGCTATATGCAGAAGCTGGGCGGAGACTTTACACTCCAATCGGCCAATGGCCAGGTGCATCTGTCGGACTTCCGCGGCGATCTCGTGCTGTTGTATTTCGGCTACACCCATTGCCCGGATGCCTGCCCGATGGCGCTGAGCAATATGGCCGCAGCCATCCGCCGCCTGCCCAAACACGAGCGCCGGCACGTGCACGGCCTGTTCGTCAGCCTCGACCCCCGTCGAGATACGTCCGAAATCCTGATGAAATACGTACGTTTCTACGAGCCATCGTTCGTCGGCGTCACCGGCACGCCGACGGCACTGAAAGCCGTCGCCGAGCGTTGGAACATCAGCTATTCGGTGCCGGCACATCCGAAGGGCATGAACTATGCGGTCCGGCACTCGACCTTCATCTACCTGATCAATGCCGGCGGCAAGGCGGTGGCGCTGTTCGGGGACAACACGCCGACGACGACGATGCAACACGATATCGAAGCCTGGATGCCCTGAGATACCAGCCAAGGAGAGAACGATGAGGAAAACCATGTGGATGATGATGCTGGCCCTATGCCTGTTCGCGATCGACGCCCATGCGGCCGGGCTCGATGTGCATCATGCCTGGGTACGGCTGCCGCCCCCGGTCTCCGATACGGCGGCCGTGTATGCGCAGCTTCATAACCCCGCGGCACGGGATGTGCGCATCGTCGGCGTGTCCGCAGACGCGGCGGCATCGGCCATGATGCACAGCATGGCCGGCGGCACCATGAAGACCCTGCCGACGCTGACGGTGCCGGCCGGCGGCCTGGTGAATTTCGCCCCCGGCGGCATGCACATCATGCTGATGGGGCTCAAGCACCCGCTCTCGGCCGGCGAGATAGTGCATATCGAGCTCCGATTCGCAGACGGCTCGCACCAACGCATGGCGGCGATGGTGCGCGATGCGCGGCCGGATGCCGGCGGCGGCATGGGCCATATGGGGAGCATGCCTGGCATGTAGATCGGGCAGCAGCAACGGCACGCTGCGGCTTGCCGACGCCGGCGGTGTTTGTAGGCTGGAGCGAAACTCGGCCTAGGGGGTATACGTGTCGGAAACCAAGCTTCGCGGAGGCTGCCTGTGCGGCGGCGTGCAATACGAGATCAGCGGCGAGCCGGTGCGCTTCTACCACTGCCACTGCGGCCGCTGCCGCAAGGCCACGGGCACGGGACATGCCTCGAACATCATGATCAAGCTGACGGATGCCGCCTGGCTACAGGGCGAGGAGCTGATCAGGGAGTACAAGCCGCCGGAGGCGCAGCGCTTCACCGCCTGCTTCTGCACCCGTTGCGGCGGCCAGCTGCCGCGTATTCGCAAGGAGATGGGCATGGCCGTGGTGCCGGCGGGCTCTCTGGATACCGATCCGGGCATCGCTCCCGAGGCGCGCATCTTCTGGGACTCGCGCGCCGCATGGTCCTGCCAGGGCGACGATATCCCGGTGTTCGCCGAGTACCCGCAACGGAGCTGAGTCTTACAAATTCATCGCAAGTTTCGAACGGAGCATCTTTGAAGCATGCTTTCGATCCCTCGTTAGCAAGCTTCTGGAAATAAGCGCCGGTCCGCGCCGCATGGCGACCAACATACCGCCCTTTGTTCTTTCTTGCGCAGCCACAAAAGTGCAGGAACGCAATTTGGACGTACGCATGTACGCCCGAAGGGTGAGGGCCATGGATGGCCCTCATCAAGAAGAACCAAAGAAGGCTGCCCGCGAGGCCGGCGCGTCTCCCGCCTGTCCGGGCCGCGAACGGGCGCAACATATTGCGCTGATCCGTTCGCCAGCCCCGTCCAGGCGGCGCCCCGGCAAGCGGGGTTTAAAGCCCTCCCCTTTTTGTGATCCCCCGCTAGCAGGCTGCCGAGACCAATGTTCAACATCGGAGAAAAGCGGCGGAGCCGCGACCGATGAGGAACATGCAGGACCGGGGACCCGAAGGGCAGCCTGGTTCCGGGGTGCCCTTCTTTGGTCCTTTCTTGGGCATGCAAGAAAGGACCAAAGAAGGTATTTTCTTACATTTCCGCACCACGGGTGATACGTCACAAAAAGGGGCGCCGAAGCGCCCCTGATCCACGGACACAGGGCCGTCACATCTTCGGCATGCCGCCCATGCCGCCCATCTTGCCGGCGATCTGCGCCATCAGGCGCTTTCCCTTGCCGCCCTTCATCTTCTTCATCATCGTCTGCATCTGCGCAAACTGCTTCAGCATCTGGTTGAGCTCCTGCACCGTGGTGCCGGAGCCGGCGGCGATGCGGCGCTTGCGGCTGCCGTTAATAAGCTTCGGGTGCGTGCGTTCCTTGGCGGTCATCGAGTTGATCATGGCGCGCATGCGGCGCATCGGCTTATCGTCGATCTTGCCCATCGCCTCCTCGGGCAGGCGCATGCCGGGCAACATCTTCAGCATCGCCCCCATGCCGCCCATCTTCTGCACCTGATCGAGATGGTCGGCGAAGTCACCCATATCGAACTCGCCCTTCTTGACCTTCTTGGCCATCTTCTCGGCCTGCTCGCGATCGACCGTGGACTGGATGCGTTCCACCAGCCCGACGACATCGCCCTGGCCGAGGATGCGGCCGGCCATGCGCTGCGGATCGAAAAGCTCGAAGGCGTCGATCTTCTCGCCGGTACCGACGAAGCGCACCGGCACGCTGGTGCTGTAGGCCACCGACAGGGCCGCACCACCGCGCACATCGGCATCGGTCTTGGTCAGGATGCAGCCGGTGAGACCCACGGCGGCGTGGAACTGCTCGGCCACCGGCAGGGCCGTCTGACCGGTCATGGCGTCGAGCACCAACAGGCGCTCGGCCGCCTTGACCTCGTCCTGCACGGCCTTGATCTCGCCCATCAGGGCCTCATCGATAACCTGACGGCCAGCGGTATCGAGAATCAGCACATGGTGGCCGCCGGTACGCGCCTGGCCCAGCGCCGAGCGGGCCATAGCCACGGGGCCATCCCCCTCGCCCGCCAGATACGGCACATCGACCTGGCCCGCCAGCACCTGCAACTGCTCACGCGCCGCCGGGCGCGTGGCGTCGACGCTGGTCATCGCCACCCGTTTGCCCTGTGCAAGCAGCAGGCGCGCCAGCTTGCCGGCCGTCGTCGTCTTACCCGCACCCTGCAGGCCGCAGAGCAGGATCACGGAGGGAATGCCGGAGACCTCGAGCTCGCGGCGCTGGCCGCCGAGAATGTCGGCCAGGGCATCGTGCATGATCTTGATGATCACCTGCCCCGGCTGCAGGCTCTTGGCCACCTCCGTCCCGAGGGCGCGCTCGCGCACATCGTCCATCAGCCGGCGGGCCACTGGAAGCGCCACATCCGCTTCCAGCAGCGCCATGCGCATCTCGCGCAGCGTGGCATCGAGATCGGCCTCGGACACCCGAGCCGCCCCACGCAGGCGGTCGGTGATCTCGGAGAACTTCTCGGTCAGCCGGCTGAACATTGTTTAGCCCTTGCCGTTGATCTTCAACAGCTCGACGTCGAAAATCAGCACCTGGTTCGGGCCGATGACACCGCCGGCGCCATGCGCACCGTAGGCCAGCTTGGCGGGAATCCAGAAGCGGTACTTGGAACCGACCCGCATCAGCTGCAGACCCTCGGTCCAGCCCGGGATCACCTGGCCGAGCTCGAACGTCGAAGGCTCCTTGCGCCGGTAGGAACTGTCGAACTCCTTGCCGTCGACCAGGGTGCCGCGGTAATTGACCGTGACCTTATCCGTCGTCGTCGGCTTCGGCCCCTTGCCCTTCCGCAGCACCTCGTACTGCAGGCCGCTGGCCGTCGTCTTCACGCCGGGCTTGGTTTTGTTGGCGGCCAGGAATGCCTCGGAGGCCTTCTCGTTCGCCTCACCCACCTTCTTCGACTTGGCCATGCTCGCTTCCATCTGCCGCTTCATGAAGTCCTGGCGCGCCTCGTTGGCGGCCTTGTCATCGAGTAGCGGTTTGGTGCCCGTATAGGCGGCGCGTGCGCCGGCGACGAAGGCATCCATGTCGACCTCGGTACCACTGCCCTTCAGCGTATGGCCGATGCTCATGCCGATGGCATAACTGCCCTTCTTGGCAGCCGTATCGAGCTTCAGGTTCGCCTGGTCGGGCTTGCCGTGCTGGTTACAGGCAGCCAGTAGCAACGCTGCGGCGATGCCGATGGAAATCCGTTTCATGTCCTCTTCTCCTTGCTGGGGGTTATTCCCATTCGATGGTGCCCGGCGGCTTGGACGTGACGTCGTAGACGACGCGATTGATGCCGCGCACCTCGTTGATGATACGGTTCGAGACCTTGGCAAGCAATGCATGCGGCAGTTCGGCCCAGTGGGCGGTCATGAAATCCTGGGTCTGCACGGCCCTCAGCGCCACTGTCCACTCGTAGGTGCGTCCGTCGCCCATGACGCCGACGCTCTTGACCGGCAGGAACACGGCGAAGGCCTGGCTGGTCTTGTCATACCAGCCCGAGGCCCTGAGCTCCTCGATGAAGATGGCGTCGGCCTGACGCAGCAGGTCGGCATATTCCCGTTTCACCTCGCCCAGGATGCGCACGCCCAGTCCCGGACCCGGGAAGGGGTGGCGATAAACCATGTCGCGCGGCAGGCCGAGCGCCACGCCCAACTCGCGCACCTCGTCCTTGAACAGCTCGCGCAACGGCTCCAAGAGCTTCAGGTGCAACGTCTCGGGCAGGCCGCCGACGTTGTGATGACTCTTGATGGTATGCGCCTTCTTCGTCTTCGATCCGGCCGATTCGATGACGTCGGGATAGATCGTGCCCTGCGCCAGCCACTTGGCCTTCGGCATGCGCTTGGCCTCTTTCTGGAACACCTCGACGAATTCGCGGCCGATGATCTTGCGCTTGGCTTCGGGGTCGGCAACCCCGGCCAGGTGGCCGAGGAAGTCGGCGCTGGCATCGACATGGTCGACCTTGACCCCGAGGTTGTCGGCAAAGGTCTTCATGACCTGCCCAGCCTCGCCCAGGCGCAACAGGCCGTTGTCGACGAAGATGCAGGTCAACTGGTCGCCGATGGCACGGTGCAGCAATGCCGCCGCCACCGAGGAGTCGACGCCGCCGGACAGCCCGAGAATGACCTCGTCGTCGCCGACCTGGGCACGAATCTGTGCCACCGCCTCGTCGATATAGTGCGGCATCGTCCACGACTGGCCGCAGCCGCAAATATCGTGCACGAAGCGGGACAGGATGGCCTGACCCTGATAGGTGTGCGTGACCTCCGGGTGGAACTGCAGGGCATAGAAACGGCGCGTCTCGTCGGCCATGCCGGCAATCGGCGTGGAGTCGTTGGCGCAGATGATATGGAAGCCCGGGGGCAGGCCGGCGACCTTGTCGCCATGGCTCATCCATACGTCGAGCACGCCGTCCGCCTTGTCCTCAATGCCGCGCAACAGCATCGAGTCGCCGCAGCTGGCCACCTCGGCATAGCCGAACTCGCGCACATCGCCGGTCTCCACCGTACCGCCCAATTGCGCCGCCATGGTCTGCATGCCGTAGCAGATGCCGAGCACCGGCACCCCGAGTTCGAACACCGCCGGCGGCGCCTTCGGCGTCTCGTCCTCGTAGACCGAGTTCGGGCCGCCGGACAGGATGATGCCGGAGGGCGCGAAGGCACGCACATCCGCCTCGGACATGTCCCACGGGTGAAGCTCGCTGTAGACCTTGGCCTCGCGCACGCGCCGAGCGATCAGCTGCGTGTACTGCGAACCAAAATCAAGTATCAAAATACGGTCCATCAGGGAATCCTTCTTACTCAAAATCGACGGGCTCCCACCTGTTCTTGATGCGCCCCTCCACCCAGGGAAGGGTGGCTTCAGCAAGTGATCGGAAACCGCGTTTTCGATCGCGCCGCAAGGCCGAGAGCAGGATGCCCCGAGGCCGTATCAAACAATCACGAATCGAGACGGTAATTCGGGGCTTCCTCGGTGATCGCCACATCGTGCACATGGCTCTCGCGCAGGCCGGCGCCGGTGATTTTGACGAAGCGCGCCCGCGCGTGCATCTGCTCGATATCGGAGGCGCCGACATAGCCCATGGCAGCGCGCAGGCCGCCGACCAGCTGGTGCAGGATGTCGCTCAGCGCCCCCTTGTAGGCCACGCGTCCCTCGATGCCCTCGGGTACCAGCTTCATCGCCTCGTCGACGTCGCCCTGGAAGTAGCGATCCTTGCTGCCCTTCTTCATGGCGCCGAGCGAGCCCATGCCGCGGTACGACTTGTAGGCCCGGCCCTGGTACAGGATCTTCTCTCCCGGCGACTCGTCGGTGCCGGCGAGCATGGAGCCGAACATGCAGGTGGCCGCACCGGCCGCCATGGCCTTGGCGAAATCGCCGGAGAACTTGATGCCGCCGTCACCGATGATCGGCACGCCCGAGCCTGCGGCCGCCTTGGCGCATTCCACGATGGCGGAAAGCTGCGGCACGCCGACGCCGGCGATCATGCGCGTGGTGCAAATCGAGCCCGGGCCGATGCCGACCTTGACCGCATCCGCACCCGCCGCGATCAGGTCGCGCACGGCCTCGGCGGTGGCCACATTGCCGGCGATGATCTCGACATCGGAGAACCGGCGCTTGATCTCGCGCACCTGTTCGATGACGCCCTGCGAGTGTCCGTGGGCGGTGTCGACAATGACCGCATCCACGCCGGCGGCACGCAGTACCTCGAAGCGGTGCAGTTCCGACTCGCCGACACCGATCGCCGCCGCCGCCAGCAGGCGGCCGTAGCTGTCGCGCACGGCGTTCGGGAAGGCGGTGGATTTCTCGATATCGCGCACCGTGATCATGCCCTGAAGCCGGCCCTCACCGTCGACAACCGGCAGCTTCTCGATGCGGTGCTCGCGGAACAGATCCTTGCAGTCCGCCAGCGAGGTGCCTTGCACCACCGTCACCAGCTTCTGGCGCGGGGTCATCATCTGACTGACGCGTCGGCCGGCGTCGGTCTCGAAGCGGATATCGCGGTTGGTGATGATGCCGGAGAGCTTGCCGTCGGCATCGAGCACCGGGAAACCGGAGTACCCGTTCTGGCTCGACAGCTCGCGCACCTCGGCCAGCGTCATATCCGGGCCCACCGTCAGCGGATCCTGCACCACGCCCGCCTCGTAGCGTTTGACGCGCCGCACCTCGGCAGCCTGTTCCTCGGGCGTCATATTCTTGTGGATAACACCGATGCCGCCTTCCTGCGCCATGCAGATGGCGGTGCGCGACTCGGTCACCGTATCCATCGCCGCCGACACCACAGGGATGTTCAGGCGGATATTGCGCGTCAGATGCGAGGACACATCGGCCGTTTTCGGCAGTACGGAACTGGCCTGGGGCACCAGCAGCACATCATCAAATGTCAGCGCCTCGACGAACATCGGCTCAGGCATGGAAGCAACCCCCAATGAAAGGCCGGCATGCTATCCTGAATGCGGCGCGACAGCAAAAGCCGGAAGCGGCTAGGAGTCCGCCATGCAGCCCCGGCGATTGCCGTCTACACTCGGTGGGAATTTGCCATTCATCGGCGCAGGAGGCGCATGCATGATCGAGATTCGCATCCACGGCCGCGGCGGACAGGGCAATGTCGTCGCCGCCTATCTGTTGGCCGCCGCCGCCTTCGATGCCGGCATGCAATGCCAGGCCTTCCCGGCCTTCGGCGCCGAACGGCGCGGGGCGCCGGTCGTGGCCTTCGTGCGCATCTCCGAGACGCCAATCCGGCGACGCAACCAGGTCCTGCACCCGGCCTATCTGATCATCCAGGACCGCACCCTATTACACGAATCGGGACTGACCGACGGTCTCCTGCCCGGCGGAACGATTCTGCTCAACGCCAACATCGATGCTGCGGAGGCCACGAAGCTGACGGGTAAGCCGACGGTAACGCTGCCGGCCACGGCCATGGCGCTGGAAACGGTGGGCAAGGACGTGCCGAATGTGCCACTGCTTTCCGCCTTCCTGACCCTGACGGGGCTGTTGCCCCACGAGAGCCTCACGCATGCGCTGGAGCAGCGCTTCAAGGGTGAGGTACTGGAGAAGAACAAGCGGCTCGTGCAGCTCGCCGCAGACCAAGTGCCGGAAGGATTGTGGAAGGAGGAACGACTTGCAGCAAGCGCTTGAAGGCTCCCAGGCCATCGCCAGGACCGTGGCCATGTGCCGGCCGCAGGTCGTCGCCGCCTATCCGATCACACCGCAGACGCACATCGTCGAGAACATCTCCAAGCTGATCGCCGACGGGGCGTTCGACTGCGAGATGGTCAGCGTGGAGAGCGAGTTCTCCGCCGCCTCGGTGGTGCTTGGCGCCGTCGCCGCCGGCTCCCGGTCCTACACGGCCACCTCCTCCCAGGGCCTGCTTTTGATGTCCGAGGTGCTATACAACATCGCCGGCATGCGCCTGCCCATGGTGCTGACCTGCGCCAACCGCGCCGTCTCCGCCCCGATCTCGATCTGGAACGATCATCAGGACTCGATGGCCGTGCGCGATGCCGGCTGGATCCAGCTCTACTGCAGCACCAACCAGGAGGCGGTGGACACCACCATCCAGGCCTTCCGCATCTCCGAGCGCACGGAGCTGCCGGTCATGGTCTGCGTCGACGGCTTCACGTTGACGCACACCCTTGAGGTCATCGACCTGCCTCAGCCGGAACAGGTCGATGCCTTCCTGCCCGCCTTCAGCTTCTCGCGCACGCTGGATGCGCAGAACCCGATGACGCTAGGCACGCTGGTGACGCCGGACTATTTCACCGAGGTACGCCACGCACACCACCGCGCCATGCAGAAATCCATCGAGGAGATCCTCGCCGCCGACGACGACTGGCAGGCCGTCACCGGGCGCACCTGCGGCGGTCTGATCGGCGCCGAGGGCAGCATGGACGCCGACACGGCGGTGCTGGCCGTCGGCTCCGTCGCCGGTACGTTGCGCGAGGCCATGGAAGAATTGGCGGACGAGAAAATCCGGCTGCTGACACTGCGCTGCTTCCGCCCCTTTCCCGAAGACGAGCTGCGCCGGCTCTGTGCGGGGGTCAAACGGCTGATCGTGCTGGAACGCGCCCTGTCTCCGGGCGCCGGCGGCATCATCGGTGCCGAGGTGCGCGCTGCCCTGTCGCGCGTGCCGGATGCACCCGAGATCCACAATTACGCCGCGGGGCTGGGCGGCCGGGACATGCCGCAGGATCTGCTTTCCCGCATGCTGGAAGCAAGCCGTGAGCCTGCGCACGAGGCATTCGGCATCTTCGATGTCGAGCTGGACAAGCTACCGGCCGGGGAGCGCTGATATGAGCGAAGACCATCGATATCCGCGATCTCACCGACATTCGCGCCAACGAGCCGCGCTTCCGCGGCCTGGAATCCGGGCACCGGGCCTGCCAGGGCTGCGGCGAGGCGCTGGGGGCGCGCATGGTGCTGCAGGCCACCGGCCCCGACGTCGTCGTGGCCAACGCCACCGGCTGCCTGGAGGTGTTCAGCACGCCCTGGCCGCAATCGGCCTGGCGCGTGCCCTGGGTGCACTCGGTATTCGAGAACGCCGCCGCCGTCGCCTCCGGCATGGAGGCGGCGCTGAAGGCCCAGGGGCGGAGCAGCAAGGTGCTGGCCTTCGGCGGCGACGGCGGCACCTTCGACATCGGCTTCCAGGCGCTGTCCGGCATGCTGGAGCGCAACCACGACGTGCTCTACGTCTGCTTCGACAACGAGGCCTATATGAACACCGGCATCCAGCGTTCCAGCTCCACGCCGCATGCGGCGCGCACCACCACCTCCCCGCCGGGGAAGGCGCGCATGGGCAAACGCCATCTGAAGAAGGACCTGGTCTCCATCATCGCCGCCCACCATATTCCCTATGCCGCCAGCACCTCGGTCGCCTATCCGGCCGACCTGCGCAAGAAGGTGCGCCGGGCCATGGGCATCGAGGGCCCGAGCTTTTTGCTCGTGCACAGCCCCTGCCCGCTCGGCTGGGGGCATGACGGGGAGTTGACCATCGAGATCGCACGTCTGGCGGTGCAGACGGGAATGTTCCCGATCATCGAGTTGGAGCGCGGCGAGCTCACCGAGGCGATGCCGCTGCATCACCCGAAGCCCATCACCGACTACCTGAAGCTGCAGGGGCGCTTCCGGCACCTGTTCAGCGACGATCCGCGCGCCTTGGAGGAACAGGAGCATCTGCAGGCGCTGGCCGACCACAACATCGCCACCTACGGCCTGGCCATCGATCAGGGCGATCCCCTGGACAGCGAGGGCGCGGACACGGTGCGCCGCGGGGGGCTGGTGTCATGAGCGAAAAGCACCTGATGACGCGCGGCGCCTGGGCCGAACCGGGCAGTTCGCTGGCCTTCAAGACCGGCACCTGGCGCGTCGAGGCACCCTTCCACCAGCATCGCCCCGCCCCCTGCCACGGGGCCTGCCCGGCCGGCGAGGATGCCCAGGCCTGGATTGCCAGGGTACAGGAGCACAAACTCAAGGAGGCCTGGGAGGAACTCGTCGGCCGCCAACCCGCTGCCGGCCATCACCGGCCGCGTCTGCCCGCATCCCTGCGAGGTCTCCTGCAACCGCAGCCATGTCGATACGGCGGTCGCCATCCACGATCTGGAGCGCCACATCGGCGATGCGGCGATCGAGAACAGCTGGGCCTATCCGGCGCTGGCCGAAAAACACAGCCGGGACGAGCGCATCGCCGTCGTCGGTGCCGGACCCGCCGGCCTGTCCTGCGCCTACCAGCTGATCCGCCGCGGCTTTCACGTCACCGTCTATGACGCCCTGCCGGAGGCAGGCGGGCTACTGCGTTCGGGCATCCCGATGACGCGCCTGCCCAGGAACGTCGTCGACGCGGAGCTTTCCCGCCTGCTGGCGCTCGGCATCGATTTCCAGCCTCGCCGGCAACTGGGCCGCGACATGGCCCTGGAAGACCTGCAGGCGGATTTCGATGCCGTGTTCCTGGCCCCCGGCTGCCAGCGCTCGCGCCCCTGGGATATCGATGGCGCCACCCCGTCCGACCTGCACGAGGGCCTGCACCTAGTCCGCGAATGGCTGGATCTCGGCTCGGTGCCGACCCCGGCCAGCGTCATCATCCACGGTGGCGGCAACACGGCGGTGGATCTGGCGCGCATCATGAAGCGCGCCGGCGTCAAGGACGTCACCATCATCACCGCTTCGGGCCTGCCCGGTCCGGACACGGATGCGGACGATGTGCTGAACGTGGTGCCGCGCGAGTATCAGGAGGCGGTCGAGGAGGGCATCGTTTTCTATGCCCACCACACCATCAAGCGCCTGATCATGCGCGGCTCGCAGACCACCGGGGTGGAGATCGTAAGCCTGAAGAAGATACCGGGTGCGGACGGGCGGAAGCATCGCATCGCCTTCGAGGGTACGGAGCGAGTGGTGCATGCGGACATGATCATCCCGGCCGTCGGCGAGGACGTCGATCCCGCCGGCCTGGAACAGATCCTGGATCATGCGTCCTATTTCCGCCCCGACGACTGGGGTCGCCTGGAGGGGCAGACAGCCACCCTGGCCGGCGGCGATGCCCGGGGCGACCACGGCACGGTGGCGGCCGCTATCGGCGACGGACGCAAGGCGGCCATCGCCATCGCCGCCACGCTCGACCGAAAATCGTTGCCCGAGGGCGAGGGGGAGCCGATCGGCATCGACGGCCTGAACCTGAACTACTACGCCCCGGCCGCGCGCGCCGAGCCGCCGAAGCTGCCGGTGGGCAAGCGCACCGACCAGGCCGAGATCATCGGAAGCCTGAGCGAGGGCGAGGTCTATAGGGAGGCGGATCGCTGCCTGTCCTGCGGCAACTGCCTGGCCTGCGACAACTGCTGGACCTACTGCCCGGACAATGCCGTGCTGAAAACGGTGGAGCTGGCCAGCGACGGCTCCCACTACGTCTTCGATTTCGAATACTGCAAGGGCTGCGGCATATGCGCCAAGGAATGCCCCACAGGCTATATCCGCATGCGCCCGGAAGAGTAAGGCTCCGACCCTATCGCCCTAGCGGCGGATCAGCCTTCCCACGACGGCGGCACCGACGGCATCCCCGAATACGTTGATCGTGGTGCGGCAGCGGTCGAGGAACCAGTCGACGGCCAGCAGCAGGCCGATGCCCTGCAGCGGCAGCCCGACGGCATGCAGTACGATCACCATGGTCACGAGGCCCGCCTCCGGTATGCCGGCGGCACCGATCGCCGCCATCGTGGCGGTAACCAGCACCAGCAGTTGCTGACCGAACGACAGGTCCACATGGAAGGCCTGGGCGATGAACAGTGCGGCCACCGCCTCGTACAGCGCCGTGCCGTCCATGTTCACGGTTGCCCCGAGCGGCAGCACGAAGCGCCGCGCCTCCGCGTCCACTCCGGCCGCCTTCGCGCCGTCCATGGTCAGCGGCAGCGTGGCGCTGGAAGAAGCCGTCGAGAAGGCAGTCATCAGGGCCGAACCGATGTGGCGCAGGTACGCCGTCACCGGCTGGCGGGCGAGCACGGCCAGCAGCAGGGACAGCACCGCCCCGTGCAGGATCAGTCCCGAGATCACCGCCAGCACGTACTTCCCGAGGCCCGCGAGCTGCGTCGCGAAGGCCGCCCCGCCGCCGGCTGCCCCGAGGCGCGAGGCGATCAGCGCGAACACGCCGAGCGGTGCGAACCACATCAGCCAGTGCACGATGGTCATCATGGCGTCGTTGACGCCCTCAAAGAAGGCGATGACCGGTCGGCCGCGCTCACCGAGCGTGGTCAGCGCCGCCGCGAATGCGATGCAGAACACGATCACCGGCAGCAGCTTCGTGCCCGCCGCTGCATCGATGATGTTGGGATGTACCAGCGACAGGATCAGTTCGGGAATGCCGACGTGGCCGGCTGCCACGGCCGGAGCTTCCAGATCGCTGCCGAGCGGCACGCCGACCCCCGGCTGCCACAGGTTGGCCATCGCCAGGCCGATGCCGACGGCGATCAACGTCGTGACCAGGTAGTAGGCGATCGTGATCCCGCCCATGCGGCCGAGGCGGCGCACATCGCCCAGCCCCGCCACGCCGGTAATGACGCTGGCCGCCACCAGCGGCACGATCAGCATCTTCAATGCCGTCAGGAACAGCTCGCCGATCCAGGCGATGGCCTGCATCTGCCCGCCCCAGACATAGCCGGCCACACCGCCGGCGATGATGGCCACGAGCATGGCCGCGAGCATGCGCCTTTCGTTCATCATCTCCCCCTTGCACGCGGGTGGCTACACCGCCAGTTTGCCAGTATCATCGGCCATCGCCATCGCCGGCCTGCAGTAACGAGACCCGGCCGCTGGCAAGGAGCGATCATGGACGACAAGAAGAACATATCCATCGTCTGTTTTTCCGGCGAATTCGACAAGATGATCGCCGCCTTCACCATTGCCACCGGTGCCGCCGCCACGAACCGCGAGGTGACGATGTTCTTCACCTTCTGGGGCCTGAACGCCCTGAAGAAGCAACAGGGCCGCGTGGCGCTGGGCAAGAGCGTCATGGCCCGCGCCTTCAACTTCCTGATGGGTGGGTTGAAGAACCTGCCGCTGTCCCGTCTGAACTTCTTCGGCGCCAGCCCCAAACTGATGACCGGCATGATGAAGCAGCACAACGTCGCCACGCTTGCCGGAGCTCGTCGAGGCCGCGCACGCGCTCGGCGTGAAGATTGTCGCCTGCGAGATGGCCATGCGCATCCTCGAGGTGGAAAAAAACGACCTGATCGACGAGGTGCGCGACGTCGTCGGCGTCGCCACCTTCCTGAACGATTCGGAAAACGCCCACATCATCTTCATCTGACGGGGCCCCTGCCCTGTCACGAAATTCATACGTTCATAACTATAAGGCAGCTACTCTCGGGGCCGTGTCATGGTAAGCTTGCCCGCGTTGTCTGCAGACTTTTGTACCCCGACATGTTCATCTGAGGAGACTCCATGAAGCAATTTATCGACATCACCCGCGAGACCTGCCCGATGACCTTCGTCAAGGTCAAGCTGATGCTGGCCAAGCTCGATAAGGGTGATCAACTCGAGGTCCTGCTCAACGAAGGCGAGCCCCTGGAGAACGTGCCGCGTTCCTGCGAGGAGCAAGGCTACATCGTGCTGTCCATCGACCCCAGGGACAACGGCCAGCACGTGGTTCTGGTCCAGAAGTAATCATCTGGCCGGCGCATGCCGGCGGCAATCAACAGCTCACATGGAACAGGCCGATGGCCGGGCCCCACATCAGAGGCGGATGAAGTACGGCACCGCCATCAACGCCGTGCCGATACCGACAATGGCGTAGGGATTGGTGACGAAATACGGAAAGGCCATCAGCGCCAGGCCGGCGATCAGCGGCACGGCACGGCGCTGTTTTTTGCCATAGACGAAGAATCCGAGGCCGATGGAGCCGAACAGCAGGCCCCACATCAACGTCGCCGTATCCATGCTCATGTGCATCGCTGCCTCCTAGCCACGTCGGGCGATGATGACCTCGGCCGCCTTCAGGCCGTCGACGGCGGCGCTGACGATGCCGCCGGCATAGCCCGCCCCCTCGCCGACCGGGTACAGGCCGCGAAGACCGACGCTCTGCATGTCCTCGCCCCTGGGCAGGCGCACCGGCGAGCTGGTGCGCGATTCCACGGCCAGCAGGTTGGCCTCGGCCGTGACGTAACCGCGCATCAGCTGATCGAAACCCTTGAGCCCTGCCGCCAGCGGCTTCGCGACCCAGGCCGGCAGGATGGCGTGCAGATCGGCCGGCTCCACTGCCGGACGGAAGCGCGTCGGCGCCAGGCTGCCCGAAGATTTTCCAGCCAGAAAATCCGTCAGGCGCATGGCCGGCGCCGCGTACGGGCGGGAAGTCGCCTGATAGGCGTGCCGCTCCAGCTCGCGCTGCAGTTCGATGCCGCGCAGGGGGCCGGGGGCGATGCCCTGGCGATCGAGATCGGCCTGCGTCACCTGCACCACGATGCCGGAATTGGCGAAGGGGCTGGAGCGCTTGGCGTTGCTCATGCCGTTGATGGCCATCATGCCGGGCTCGGTCGGCGAGGGCACGATGAGGCCGCCCGGACACATGCAGAAGGTATAGACGCCGCGCCTGCCGAGCTGCGCATCGTCGATCTGCCGCGCCAGGCTGTACTCGGCTGCCCCGAGCCGGGAATCTCCGGCCATGCGCCCGTACTGAATGGCGTCGATCAGCGCCTGCGGATGCTCGGCGCGCAGGCCGACGGCGAAGTCCTTGGCCTGCATTGGCAGGCCCTGGGCCAGTAGCTGCGTCAGCGTGTCACGCGCCGAATGGCCGATGGCCAGCACCACGTCGCAGGCCTCGATCACCTCCCCGTCGGCCAGCACCACGCCGGCGGCCGAACCATCCCTGATCTCGATCGATTCGACGCGGGCGCCGAAGCGGTAGTCGACGCCGAGCCCCTGCAAATGGGTGCGCAATTCCCGCACGATGTGCACCAGCCGGTCGGTACCGAGATGCGGATGGGCCTCGACGAGGATGTCGGGGGAAGCGCCGAAGCGCACGAAGGTGGCCAGCACCCAGCGCACATAGGGATGCTTGATGCGGGTGTACAGCTTGCCGTCGGTATAGGTGCCGGCACCGCCCTCTCCGAAACAGATATTGCTCTCGCCATCGAGCTCGCCGTGCGCGCGCAGCCGACCGATGTCGCGCATACGCCCCTCCACCGCGCGGCCGCGCTCCAGCAGCGTCACGGCCATGCCGGCCTCGGCCAGGGCCAGGGCCGCAAACAGCCCGGCCGGGCCGGCACCGACGACGACGGCCCTCCCCCCTTGGGGGGCCGGTGGGCGTAGCGGCAGGGCCTCGGGGCGCCCCACATCCAGGGCCGAGTCCTCGACGAGGCGGGCGCCAGCGGGCAACGGCTCGGGGACGGCCTGGTCGCTCAGGCATTCGACGGTGCAGACATGGTGGATGGCGGATTTGCGGCGGGCATCGAGTGCGCGCCTGACCACCCGACACCCGGAGATCGCGGTCGCCGGGATGCCGAGCAGATCCGCGATGCGGTCGGCAAGAAGACCCTCGTCCTCGTCCAGGCCCATCGCCAGGTTGGCGATGCGGTAGCGCCTCATGCCGGCAGCGATTGCAGGAAGCGGTAGGCCATCATCAGGTCGCGCGGGCGGCCGATGTCCAGCCACTGGCCCGGATGGTAGTAGCCGGCAAGCCGGCCCTCGTCCATCAAGCGCTCCAGCACCTCGGCCAGCGGGAAGATCGCCTCGGGCCAGTCGCTGATGACCGAGGCATCGAACACCGATACACCGGCAAAGGTATAGCTGGTATCTCCCCGGTGCTTGGCCACCACCTGCCCCCGCGCCAGGCCGAAATCGCCCTTGGGATGATGCACGGGGTTGTCGACCAGCGCCGCACAGCCCCCACCCGGCACCGCACGCGCCGCCAGCTCCTGCAGCGGCACATCGCTCAATACATCGGCATTGTGCACGGCCACCAGTCCCTCCCCCGGCAGCATGGAAAGCGCCTGGCGCACGCCGCCGCCGGAATCGAGCAACCTGGACTCACGGCTATAAACCAGACGCACGCCGAGGTGCTCGCCCGTCCCCAGCGCCCCGGCGATGGTCTCGCCGTGATGGTGCAGGTTAATGGCGATATCGCGAATGCCTTGGGCGGCGAGCCTGCGGATCACGATCTCGATAGCCGGCATGCCGCCGATCAGCATCAGCGCCTTCGGCCGCTCGCGCGTCAACCAGCGCAGGCGCGTGCCCATGCCGGCCGCCAGTACCACGGCACGGTCAACGCGCATCGGATACCCGCCGCGAATCCCAAAGCCCCCACAGGTTGATGGAGATCCAGGCGATCTCGAGCAAGGTCAGGCCCAGGTTGTGGTAGATCAACGCCACGATCAGCAGCAGCACGCCACCGCCCAGACTGATGGTGCAGTACAGGCGCCGGCGGGAAGGCTGGCGCACGGTGATGGCATAGGCGATGAGGATCAGCGCCGAGCCGACGAGGCTCATCACCTGCACCGGATCGCTGATGTTCCAGCCGGGTTGCGTCATGCGCGCCTCACTGGGCCAGCAGCTGACGTAGCAGCGGCAGCTGCTCCAGCGTCGCCTGGCGCCCGGCCTCGATCTCCGCCTCCACGCGCGAGAAGTCGTGCCACTGGCGGAAGCCGACCAGCGGCTCGATCAGCACGTCGGCCAGCGCCTTCTCGAAGCGGCGCAGGTACAGCGCCTTCACACGCGTCGACCAATCGAGCATGGACAGCACATTGCTCGGCTCAAAGCCCGGATCGGGACGCGCACCGACATTGACGGCGACGACGACATCGTCATCGCTGACCTGACGGGCCTCGCGCGCCGGCACCTCGGCGGCGAGTCCCCCGTCGACATATTTGTCGCCGTCGACCTCCAGCGGCTCGAACACGCCGGGCACGGCCATGCTGGCGGCGATGATGCGCACCAGATCGCCATCGTCGAACACATGGCATTCGCCGCTGGGGAAACGCACGGCGCTGATGTACATGGGGATGACGAGGTCCGCGTAGGATTTCCCCTCGCACAGCGTGTTCACGATGCCGACCAGGGTATCGGCATGGCTGACGGCGATGCCGGTGGCAGCGCGCGTATACAGCATGGTCTGACGCGCCGCCGCCGTCAGCACGGAAAGCCAGGACTGATCCTCGATCTCGGCACCGTCGATGACCGGCAGGTTCAGCTCCGCGAAGGCCGGGGAACGCAGGAAGGCGGTGACCCGTTCGATAACGCGCCCGGCATCCGGTTGCAGCGCATACATGGTCCCGAAGAGGGCGCCGATACTGCTGCCGACGATGGCGCGCGGACGCAGTTCGTGCTCCTCGAGCACGTCCAATACCCCCAGGTGCGCCAGGCCCCGGCCGCCCCCGCCGCCGAGTGCCAGCACGAAGCGACGCTCCGGCGATGCCCCCCCATCCTTCTTCCACCATGCCTTCATGCGTCTTCCGTCAGTCTTGCCGTCTCGGCCAGGGCCGTGCACAGCGAAGCGGCCTCGTCGCTGTCCAGCCGCTGCCCGTCCGGGCGCTGCACGAAGAACACATCCACGACCTTCTCGCCGAAGGTGGCGATGTTGGCTCCGCGCAGGGCATAGCCGGTCCGGTACAGCGTATACGCCAGCTGCGCCAACAGGCCCGGCCGATCGGCCGCCGTCACCTCGATAACGGTATGCCGCGTCGAGGCTGTAGGCAGTGGTTGTGCCTTCACCCGCACGTGGCGCATCAGGATGTGGATCTTCGGGGCGCGCACCGCGGGCGGTTTCGCCTCGCCCGGTTCATCGAGCAGCACGCCGATGCGCTGGCACAGCCTGTCCAGATCGCTCTGCACCTCCAGGGCATGGCCGTCCGGCGTCTGGATGCGGAACACGTCGAGCACCCGCCCGTCGGCGAGTTCGTAGGCATGCGCCGAGGCGATATTGACGAAACCGCCGGCCATGATGCCGGTAAGCCCGGCGAACAGGCCCGCGCGCTCGTGGGCCAGCACCAGCAGCCGCGTCTCGTCGCGCTGCACATCGATATCGACGCCGACCCCCTGGCCCTCGCCCGAGCGTGCGATCAGGGCGGTGATCGGCCTGAGCCGCTCGACCTCGAACTGCATGATGCAGCGCTCCGGCAGGATGGCGCAGGCAGCGGCGATGCCGGCGCGCTCCGTACCCGAGACGGCAGACAACAGGCTCTTCACACGCATCTTCACGCGTGCCTTCAATTCGCTGCTGTGCCCGTCCGGATTCATCAGCTGCAGCTCGGTAGCCCGGTACAGCTCCTCGAGTAGCGAGCCCTTCCATTCGTTCCAGGTCGTCGGGCCGACGGCGGAGATATCGGCCACGGTCAGAACCAGCAGGCAAGTCAGGCGCTCCATGTCCCCGATCTGGGCGGCGAAGCGGGCGATGACGGTGGGATCGGAAAGGTCCGAGCGCTGCGACACCATGGCCATCAACAGGTGCTGGCGCACCAGCCAGGCCACGAGCTCGGCATCGTCGCGGGACAGTCCCAGGCGCAGGCAGAAGCGTCGGGCCAGGTTCTCGCCGACCTCGGAATGGTCGCCGGGCCGGCCCTTGGCGATATCGTGGAAGAGCAGGGCGAGGTAGACGAGCTCCGGCCGATGCAAGCGCTGCATCAGATGCTCCGCCAGCGCCAGGCGCGTACCCCCCAGATCCCCGTGCACCATGTTGCGCGCCTCGGCCACGGCACGGATCGTGTGCTCGTCGACGGTGTAGGAATGGTAGCGGTTGAACTGGCCCTGGCCGACGATGCGCCGGAAGTCGGGAATGAAGCGGCCGAGCACGCCGGTGACGTTCATCTCGCGCAGCGCCCAGGCCACATTGCGCGGCGAACTCAGGATCTGCAGGAATAGCGCCGAGGCCTCGGCACTGTTGCGTAAGCGTGGGGTCAGCAGCGTCACCTGCTCCCTGGCCAGGCGCAGCGCCTGACTGGACAGGTGGCGGTGATCCATCTGCGCCACATGGAAGATGCGCAACAGGCGTAGCGGGTTCTCCTCGAACACGCGGGTGTCGCGCAGGCCCACCCGGTCCCCTTCGAGCACCAGGCCGTCGCCGATGACCTTGCGGCGCACGAAGCGCTTCGGATGCAACTGCTCCTCGAAATGCATCTCCATCAGGTGCGTGATGCGCGAGATGCGCCCGGCATGGCGGAAGTACTGCTTCATGAACACATCGACGGCGTATTGCCCGGGCTGGTCCGTATAACCGAAGCGCGTGGCGAGATCCGCCTGCTGCTCGAAGCCCATGCGATCCATGGCGCGCCCGGCCGTCAGGTGCAGGCCGGTGCGGCAACGCCACAGGAAGTTGCGGGCGGCCCTGAGCTGCTTGAGCTCGCGCGCCGTCATCACCCCCATGTCCACCAGGCTGTCCAGGCGCTCGACCGCATACCAGGCCTTGGCCATCCAGAAGATGCCCTGCACATCGCGCAGGCTGCCCTTCCCCTCCTTGATGTCCGGCTCCATCAAAAAGGCGGTGCCGCCGCCGCGCGCATGCCGCGCCTGCATTTCTTCCATCTTGGCCTGCACGAAGGCCTTGCGTCGCTTGGCAAAGAAGCGGGCGTCCTGGCGCTGCAATTCGGCGAACAGCTTCCCCTCGCCATGCAACAGGCGCGTCTCCAGGGCCGCCGTGGCCGAATTCCAGTCTTCGCTCAGGTGCTTGATCGATTCGTCGACGGTGCGCACGGCATGGCCGACATGGGCATTCATGTCCCACATGGCATACATGAAGCCCTCGATGGCGGCGTTGATGTCCGGCGAGTCGTGGTCGGGAACGATGAACCACAGGTCCCAGTCCGAATGGGGACAAAGCTCGCCGCGGCCGTAACCGCCGACCGCCAGCATATCCACACGCCCGGCCGCCTCGCCGGCGATACTTGCCCACAATCCGGTCAGCAGCGCATCCACACCCCGACACATCTGCTGTACCAGCGCCGCCCCATTCGCTCCCTCGGCCAGCATGGCGGCGACCTCGGCGTATACGGCCGCAAGCTGCCGTCCGGCATCATGATCCCTGGTCTTGTTCATGGTACTCATCGGCGCTCCGACGTCGTCCATGCCGCAGCCCGGCGCTTCAGCCCGTCCATGGCATTCAGGGCATCGATCGGGCGCATGGACTCGACGTCGAGCGCCGAGATTGCCGCCAGAATCTGCGCCGCTTCCTCGACCATTTGGCGCTGGCGACGCTTCTCGGCCTCGGCGAACAGCCCGAGCTGGTTCTTGCCCTCCTCGGCCGCGAGCTCCGCGTTGTGCTCGAGCCGGAACAGGTGTTCGCGCGCCCGGCGCACCACATCCGGCGGCAATCCGGCCAGCTGGGCCACGGCGATGCCGTGCGAACGGTCGGCCGCCCCCTCCTCGATGCGATGCAGAAAGACGACGCTGCCGTTCCATTCGCGCACCTGCACCGAGGCGTTGAACGCCACTGCATACTCGTCGGGTAGCGCTGTCATCTCATGGTAATGCGTAGCGAACAGCGTCAGCACCTGCTCGCTGCGCGCCAGGCGCTCGGCCACCGACCAGGCGATGGCCATGCCGTCCCAGGTACTGGTGCCGCGCCCGATCTCGTCGATGATGACCAGGGATCGCGGCTCCAGCTGGTTCAGGATCGTCGCCGTTTCCATCATCTCGACCATGAAGGTGGAGCGGCCCATGGCCAGCTCGTCGCCGGCGCCGATGCGCGTGAAGATGCGCCGGGTCAGCGGCACGCGTGCGCTCTCGGCCGGCACATAGCAGCCGGTATGCGCCAGCCACACCAGCCAGGCCACCTGGCGCATATAGGTGGACTTTCCGCCCATATTCGGGCCGGTCAGCAGCATGAAACGCCGCTTCTTCATGTCCATGGCGATGTCGTTTGGCACGAAGGGTGTACCGGAATCCAGGCGCCGCTCCACCAGCGGGTGGCGCCCGGCCTCGACGGCCAGGGTGGCCCCCTCCTGCAGCACCGGGCGGCAATAGCGATGGCTGACCGCCAGGTGCGCAAAACAACCCAGCACGTCGAGCACGGCCACGGCGCGCGCCGCGGCCTGAATGGCGGCGGCGGCAGCGCCGATCGCCTGCGTAAGCTCGCCGATCAGCGCCATCTCGCGCGCCAGGGCGGCGTCGCGAGCACCCAGGATCTCGGACTCGAAGCCATGCAGTTCGTCGGTGATAAAGCGCTCGGCATTCACCAGCGTCTGCTTGCGCACGTAGTCGGCAGGCGCGTCCTTGGCCTGGGCGCGCGAGATCTCGATGAAATAGCCGAACACCTTGTTGTACTTGACGCGCAGATTGGCCAGGCCCGTACGCTCGCGTTCGCGCGCCTCGTAGGACTTCAGCCAGTCGTCGGCATCGGTGGAGAGCCCACGCAGCCGGTCGAGCTCGGCATCGAAGCCGTCCCTGATCAACCCGCCCTCGCGCAGATGCGGCGGGCAGGTCGCGACCAAGGCCGCATCCAGGTGCTGGGCCAGCGCGTCCAGGCCGGAAAGTGCGCTCGTCAGCTCTGCATACATGCCCAGGCGCTCGCCCAGCACGTCGCGCAGCCCGGGCAGCGCCGACAGGCTGTCGGCCAGCCCCCGGAAATCCCTCGGTGAGGCCCGATCCAGCACGATGCGCGTCAGCATGCGTTCCATGTCGCGTACCGTGGCCAGCTGCCTGCGCAGACCATCGCGCGCATCCATATCGTCGACGAGGCTCTGCACCGCATCCTGGCGCCGGCCCACGGCCTTGATATCGGCCAGCGGGAAATCCAGCCACTGGCGCAGCATCCTGGCGCCCATCGGCGTCACCGTCTCGTCCAGCACCGACAGAAGCCCGCCCTCGGCATCGCCGTTCAGCGAGGCATACAGCTCCAGGTTGCGCCGCGAGCGCGCATCGATCTGCATGCCCGGTGCGGCATCCACGTAGGCCGGCAGCTCCAGATGTTCGAGGCTGCGTTTCTGCGTCTGTTCCAGGTACACCAGCACCGCGCCCACCGCTGCGGCCACCTCGGCGTGTCGGGCCAGATTCAGCGCCTGCCAGTCACCGACGCCGAAGCGCTCGGAAAGCCGCTCCTCGGCCACCTCGGGGGAGAAGGCCCAGTCGCCGGGATACTGTACGGGAACGCGCACGGGCGCCTCGGCGCTACGCACCAGCAGCAATTCGGCAGGATTCAGCACGCCCAGATATTCGGACAGGGAGGCTTCGCCCTGCCCCTCCATCAGCCGCCAGCGACCGGCGGACAGGTCGACGGCCGCAACACCCCAGCGCGGGCCGTGCCGGACCAGGGACGCGAGCATGGCGCTGGCGCGCTGGTCCAACAGTTCGCTCTCGGTCAGCGTGCCGGGGGTGACCACGCGCACGACCTCGCGCCGCACCGGTCCCTTGGCCTCGCCCGGCGGTTCCATCTGCTCGCAGATGGCCACGCGTCGGTCCCCTGCCACCAGTCGCGCCAGGTAGCCCTCGGCCTGATGCCAGGGCACGCCGCACATCGGGATGTCCTCGCCATTCGACTTGCCGCGCTTGGTCAGGGCAATGTCCAGCAGTCCCGCCGCGTCGACGGCGTCATCGAAGAACATCTCGTAGAAGTCGCCCATGCGGTAGAACAGGATACAGTCGGCATACTCCGCCTTGATGCGCAGGTACTGCTGCATCATCGGCGTGTGCTCCGCCTTGTCCTGATGATTCTTGTGCGCGCTCATGTCAGCCGCGCATGCGGACAGGGGCCCGCCATCGCGCGCCTCCCTGCACCGTCCTCTCGGACCATTGAACGATATGACCTCGCAGCACCGCGGAATGGTGTCATCAGCCGACCCAGATGGAAAGAAGCGGTCCGGGCGGAAGCGACGAAATCGACGGCATTCATCCATTGCCCCCTTGGCGATCCTGGTGCCGGAACGCGCTTGGTCTATCCTTGAGCAATGGAGGAGAGATGACCCGGACATCAACAGACGGCTGGCGGGCTGAAACGGGTCGGATACACCCATGCGCATGACGCTCTTCGGCAGGCCCCGGGACGCGCCGCGGCAAACACCGGCAAACACCGTCCCCGCGCCAGGGGAGCCCGTCTTCCGGGCCAAGGGGCTCACCAAGGTCTACCGCATGGGTGAGGTGTCGGTTGAGGCCCTGCGCGGCATCGACCTGGAGCTCAATGCCGGGGAACTGGTGGTATTGCTGGGTCCGTCGGGGAGCGGCAAATCCACCCTGCTCAACATCCTGGGCGGCCTCGATGCGCCCAGCAGCGGCGAGGTCTGGTACCTCGACCATCGACTCACCGGTGCCACAGAGGCCGAACTCACGCGCTTCCGGCGCGAGCATGTCGGCTTCGTGTTCCAGTTCTATAACCTCATTCCCAGCCTCACCGCCCGGGAGAACGTGGCCGCGGTGACCGAGATCGCCGCCGCACCCATGCGCCCGGAAGAGGCGCTCAGGATCGTCGGTCTGGGCGAGCGCCTGGATCACTTCCCGGCCCAACTGTCCGGCGGCGAGCAGCAGCGGGTGGCCATCGCCCGCGCCATCGCCAAGAACCCGGCGGTGCTGCTGTGTGACGAACCCACCGGCGCCCTGGACTCGCAGACCGGCGTCGTGGTCCTGGAGGCCCTGGAGCGGGTGAACCGGGAGCTGGGCACGCTCACCGTACTGATCACCCACAATATCGGCATCGCCGACATGGCCGACCGGGTGGTGCGCATGTCGGACGGCCGCATCCCCGAGATTCGTGAGAACCCCGACAAGAAGGCAGCCCGGGAACTGAGCTGGTAATGCGCGCCCTGAACCGCAAGCTCTTCCGCGACCTCTGGCATATGCGCGGCCAGGTGCTGGCCATCGCGGCGGTGATCATGGGCGGCGTAGCCACCCTGGTGATGTCCCTGTCCACCTACGACTCCCTCTACGGCACCCGGGAGCGCTTCTACCAGGAATTCAGGTTCGCCCAGGTGTTCGCCAGCCTGAAACGCGCCCCCGAACCGGTGGCTGCACGGCTGAAGGCGATCCCCGGCGTGGAACGGGTCGAGACCCGGGTGGTGGCCGGGGTCAAGCTGGAACTGGAAGACTATGCCAAACCCATGACCGGGCTGCTGCTCTCCCTGCCGGACAGCGGTGAGCCCATGCTGAACACGCTGCACCTGAAGCGCGGCCGCATGATCCGGCCCTATAGCTCGGACGAGGTCGTGCTCTCCGACACCTACGCCGATGCCCACCACCTCGAGCCGGGGGACCGGGTCGTCGCCATCATCAACGGCAAGCGCAAGCCGCTCACCATCGTGGGCGTGGCACTTTCGCCGGAGTTCGTCTACCAGATCGCCCCCGGCGCCATGTTCCCGGACTTCGAACGCTACGGCGTGCTCTGGATGAGCCGTCACGCGCTGGCCGCGGCCTACAATATGGAAGGCGCCTTCAATGACGTCGCGCTCACCCTTTCCCCGGGCACGCAGGAGCAGGATGTCATCGACCGGGTGGACACGGTGCTCGCCGCCTACGGGGGGACCGGCGCCTACGGACGCAAGGACCAGTTCTCCAACCACTTCCTCGACGAGGAGCTGAAGCAGCTCAGGACCATGGCCACCGTTTTTCCGGCCATTTTCCTCGGCGTGGCGGCCTTTCTGCTGAACGTGGTGGTCAGCCGGCTCGTCGCCACCCAGCGCGAGCAGATCGCCATCCTCAAGGCCTTCGGCTACAGCCACCTGGCCATCGGCTGGCATTACGTGAAGCTGGTCATGGTGATGACCCTCATCGGCGTGGCGGGAGGCGTGGCCCTCGGGGCCTGGTTCGGCAAGGGCCTGGCCAATGTGTACATGGAGTTCTACCGCTTCCCCTACCTGGACTACGTGCTACCCCTCGGCGTCATCCTGATTGCCCTCGCTGTCAGCATGCTCGCCGGAGTGAGCGGCACCCTGTTCAGCGTCAACCGTGCCGTGCGCCTGCCCCCCGCCGAAGGCATGTTGCCGGAAACGCCGACGCTCTACCGGGCCACCTTCATCGAGCGCATCGGCTTGCAGCGATGGTTCGCCCAGCCTTCACGCATGATCCTGCGCCACATCGAACGCCGACCGGTAAAATCCCTGCTGACCATGTTCGGCATTGCCTGCGCCTGCGGCCTGATGATGGTGGGCAACTACCAGAAGGATGCCATCGACTTCATGGTGGACGTCCAGTTCCGCCAGGCATCCCGCGAGGATCTGAACGTCAGCTTCATCGACCCCACCTCGGGCAAGGCGCTGCACGAGCTTGCGGCACTGCCCGGCGTGCGACACGTGGAGGGCTTCCGCGACGTGCCCGCGATCCTGAGCTTCCACCACCATCATTACCGCACCGTGCTCTATGGCATCCAGCCCGAAGGCCGGCTGCACCGCGTGCTGGATGCCCGGCTGCGCCCCGTCCGCGTACCGCCGGGCGGTGTGGTGCTTACCGATCACCTGGCCGACAATATCCTCCATATCAAACCCGGCGAATTGCTGACGGTGAAGCTGCTGGAAGGCAAGCGCCCGATCCGGCAGGTGCCGGTGCTGGGCGTCACCCGGCAATACCTGGGGGTTTCCGCCTATATGCAGCGGGCCTCCCTGAATGCCATGCTGCACGAAGGCAATGTGGTCTCCGGGGCCTACCTGGCACTCACGCCCGGAGCCGAGCAGGGCGTCTATACCAAGCTGCATAACCGGCCGCGGGTGCTGGGCATGGTGGCCAACAGTTCGGCCATCAAGAGCTTCCACGACACCATTGGCGATTTCATCCTGTTCTACAATATGGTCGCCACCCTGCTCGCGGGCTCCATCGGCTTCGGCGTGGTCTACAACAGCGCCCGCATCGCCCTCTCGGAACGGGGCCGCGAACTGGCCAGCCTCAGGGTTCTGGGTTTCACCCGCGCCGAAATTGCCTATATCCTGCTGGGAGAACTGGCGACGCTCACCCTTGCCGCCATCCCGATCGGCTTCCTGGTCGGCATCGGCCTGACCGGGATCCTGGTCCTGGCCTTCGAGAGCGACCTCTACCGCCTGCCCATGATCATCGAGCCCGGAAATTACGCCATGGGCGCCGCGGTGGTCATCGCCTCCGCCCTAGTTTCGGGCCTGTTGATCTGGCACCGTTTGGGACGATTGAACCTGGTCGCCGTTCTGAAGACCAGGGAGTGACAGGATAGGCACATGAAACGCGGACGTATCGGTATCCTCCTTCTGGGCCTGCTCGTGGCAGCCGGGCTGGCCTACGGTCTTATGCCCCGCCCCATGGCGGTGGACCTCACCATCGCCGGGAAGGGCCCCATGACCGTGAGCGTGGAGGAGGAAGGTATGACGCGGGTGATGCACCGCTACGTCATCACCGCCCCCATGGCCGGCTATGCCCGTCGCATCGGGCTGAAGGTGGGCGATCCGGTCGAAAAGGGCCAGGTGCTGGCGGTGCTGGAGCCCGCCCGCTCCGATGCGCTGGACCCGCGCCGCCGCGCCCAGGCACGCGCCGAGGTGAATGCCGCCGTAGCGGCGCTGGCCGTCGCTCGCGAAAATGCCCACGCCGCCGACGCCGAGGCGAAATTGGCGCGCCAGGAACTGCAACGAGACAAAAAACTCGAACAGGAAAAGTTTCTCTCCCAGTCCGCCATGGACCAGGCCCGCACCAACGTCAGCCGCACCGAGGCCTCCCGACAGGCCGCCAAGCACCAGGTCAACGTGGCCCGCTTCAAGCTGGAGTCCGCCCGCGCAGCCCTGGCCCACCACAGCGAGGCCCTGCAGAAAGGCAAGGCCGCCGAAACCGTGAACGTGCGCGCCCCGGTATCGGCCAAGGTGCTGAAGGTGGAACACGAAAGCGAGGGCTCGGTACAGGCCGGCCAGCCGCTGCTCGATATCGGCGACCCCGACGCCCTGGAGGTGGATGTGGAGCTGCTTTCCACCGCCGCCGTGAAGATCGCCCCGAAATCGCGGGTGATCATCGACCACTGGGGCGGCGATCAGCCACTGGAGGGCGTGGTGCGCGTCGTGGAACCCACCGGCTTCACCAAGGTTTCCGCGCTGGGGGTGGAGGAACAGCGGGTACACGTCATCGTGGACTTCACCTCGCCGCGCAAGCTGTGGCAGCGCTTGGGCAACGGCTATCGGGTGGAGGTGCGCTTCGTGGTATGGGAAGGCCATGACGTGCTGCAGGTGCCGGCCAGTTCCCTGTTCCGCCACAACGGCGGCTGGGCCGCTTTCGTGGTCAGGAAAGGGCGGGCGCGGCTGCAGCCCGTCAAGATCGGGCACCGCAACGGCCTCAAGGCCGAGGTCCTGGGCGGCATCCGCGCAGGCGAGCGGGTCATCACCCACCCCGACGACAGGATCAAGAACGGCACACGCATCCGGCCGCGCAATACGGAGCCCCTACCCGCCGCTTGATCGCCGGGCAGCGTTGGGATAGCCAGTGGCAAACCGACCGATGCTGGAGCCGCCATGGACATCGCATACCGGATCAATGCCCCGCTGTCGGCAGACCAGTTCATCGACTTCCTGCACCGCTGCACGCTGGGTGCGCGCCGGCCGCTTACGGATCGCGCCTGCATCGAAGGCATGGTCGCCAACGGCAACCTGACGGTCACGGCCTGGGACAACGAGAAACTCGTCGGCATCGCCCGTTCCGTCACCGATTTCCACTACGCCTGCTACCTCTCGGATCTCGCCGTGGACGAGCGATACCAGCGGCTCGGCATCGGCAGGAAGCTGCAGGTTCTGACGCAACAGCAGCTCGGACCGCGCTGCAGCCTGATCGTCATCGCTGCCCCCGCCGCCGACGACTATTACGCACAGCTCGGGGGATATGCCCGCCATCCCCGCTGCTGGGTGCTGGCGCCAGGCCGCCGCATCGGTGATACGGGGAATGCATAGGGTGGAACGCAAGGGGCCCGGGGCATGTCTCCGGCCCAAGGGAGGGGAGGAGAAACCGGATGCATGCCGCCGGACCACATCAATGCAGAGGCCCGTTTCCGCATCGGGCTTGATCCAGTATAGCGCATGATGGTGTGCACGGGGCGACTGGGGCATGGGCATGCACGAGCCCGACGCATGGGGTGGGAAAGAGGGAATGTGGGATCCATGCGCCGGGCCCGCAAGCATGACTATCCATGCCTCGGCGCAATGTAGGCGCGCCGTGCCGAGGATAACGTGAGCAAACTCACATAAAACGGGGCTTCCGCCAGGACGCCAAAAAAGCCAGCGCCAACCATGACCCCATCCACATGCCGCGAACAAGCAACCACCGGGAAAGGATGGGGGCGTTCGACGACAGATTGGCCTCAAACCTCCCCTAAATGCAGGCAGCGCCGGACGGGGGCGAAGCTTTGACGATGCGCCGGACAAGGCCCATGCGTGCGCAGCGCCTGCATGTGCACGGCCGTGCCATAGCCCTTGTGGGCGGAAAACTGGTAGCCCGGATGGCGGTGATCGAGATAGCGCATCAAGCGATCGCGGACCACCTTGGCAACGATGGAGGCAGCCGCGATCTGCTGTACAGTGTCGTCGCCGCCGACGATCGCCTCGGCCGCCGCCTCCAGCGCGGGCACGCGATTGCCGTCCACCAGCACCCTCGTCGGCGGCACGGCAAGCCCGTCGACGGCGCGGCGCATGGCCAGCATCGTCGCCTCGAGGATATTCAGTCGATCGATCTCCTCCACGCTGGCCTGCGCCACGGCATAGGCCAGGGCATGCCTGCGGATATGCCGGTACAGCATCAGGCGCTTCTTCTCGGACAGTTTCTTGGAATCGCGGTATTGACCGAGCCGCGGATCGTTCGGCGCCAGGATCACCGCCGCCGTGACCACGGGCCCGGCCAGCGGCCCCCGCCCAACCTCATCGACGCCGGCGACCAGCGCGATCCCCTCGGTCATCGATTCACAACATCCAGCCCGAGGACAGACAAAAGGGCAGGACTACCGTTTGGACGCGCCCTGCGCGCCCTTGGGGCGAGGGCCATGGACGGACCGAGTCAATGTTCCGAGGACGTGTCAAGCAATCCCTACCCGCGCAGCGTGGCGCCGAAACGCTTGGACATTTCCTCGACGATGGCCTCAGAGGCGGCATCCGAATCCTGCTGCGTCAGCGTACGATCCGGTGCCTGCATCGAAAAACGCACGCCGAGGCTCACCTTGCCCTCCGGCACGCCCTTGCCGACGTAGCGATCGAAGATGCGTGCCTCGCTGACCAGCTTGCCCCCGGCCCTGACCGTGCTGTTCACGATATCCTCGGCCTTCACGTGCCGGTCGAACAGGAACACCAGATCGCGCCAGCTTCCGGGAAACTCCGGCAGCGGCGCGAATTTCGGCGCCTTCGCCGCGGGAAGGCCGTCCAGTTGTACCTCGGCGACGAAAACCGGCACCTCGATGCCGTAGAAGTCGCAAACCGACCTGTTCACGCGCCCGATGCGGCCGACCTCGTTGCGGCCGACGACAATGCGTGCGCTCTGCCCCGCCAGCAGCCCCTGCATACCGTCGTCGGCGACAAAACGGGCGGAGAGCCCCATGCGCACAAGCCAGTCCTCGACCGCTCCCTTCAGATCGAAGAAATCGACCGTCCGGGCCGGCGTATACCACGCATCCGCCTGCACCTCGCCGGTCATCAGCCAGCCCAGCCAATCGCGCTCGATGGCGAGATCCGATGTCCCCTCGCCGGCGGCCTCGTAGCTGCGGCCGTGCTCGACCAGGCGCAGGCCGTCCTGCTGGCGGTTCAGATTGTGCCGCGCCACGCTCAGCATGCCCGGCCAGATGCTGCGCCGCATCACACCCATGGACTCCGAGATCGGGTTGGCGAGCCGCATGTCGCGACCGTCCTCGGACGCGAACAGCCGCTGCTCGGCGGCGGCGATGAAGGCGTAGCTGATGATCTGGTTGAAGCCGCCCTGCACGGCGAAATCAAGCGCCGGCGACCTATCGACAGGCGCCGCGATATCCAGCGGCGGCAATACCTCGGGAATGGCATCGAAGCCGATGACGCGGGCATACTCCTCGCTGATGTCCTCGGGCAAGGTCACGTCGTGCCGATGGCTGGGCACGGTGACGGACAGTTTGCCGCCGTCGCGTTTGATGCCGAAGCCCATGCGCTCAAGCACCGAATCCGTCGTCACGTCGATGGCGATGCCGAGTCGGCGATCGAGGCGCGAGGCGGCGAAGGAGAAGCGGCATGGCTTCAGCAGCCCGATATCCGAACCGGCCACCGTAATCTCCCCGGCCTTCCCCCCGAACAGTTCGACGATCATGCGACTGGCACGCTGCATGGCATGCGCCACCTGCGCGGCATCGACGCCGCGCTCGAAGCGCATCGAAGCCTCGGAGACCATGCCGTGCGATCGCCGGGACAGGCTGATGCGCGCCGGGCGGAAAAACGCCGATTCCAGCACGATGGCGCTCGTCGCCCCGGTAACGCCCGAGGGCTCGGAGCCCATGATGCCGGCCAGGGCGACCACGCCCGCCTCGTCAGCGATGACCAGATCGCCCTTGGCAAGCGCCAGCTTCCTGCCGTCCAGCGCCGCGAAGGGCTCATCGGCATGCGCCGAACGCACACTGATGCCGCCGGACAGGCTGGCCGCATCGAAGGCATGCATCGGCTGGCCCATGTCCAGCATGATGGTATTCAGCACGTCGACGATGCCGTTGACCGGGCGCATGCCGGCCATGATGAGGCGCTGCTGCATCCAGTCCGGCGAATCGCCCACCTTCACGCCGTCGATACGGCGTGCCAGGTACAGCGGGCAGTCGTCGGTATTTTCGAGTCTGACGATGGGAGCGTCGACGGACGCATCGATTGCCGTATCGGAGCAATCGGGCGCCACGAGATCAAGGCCGTAAACGGCGGCCAGGTCCCGGGCGATGCCGTGCAGACTCATGCAATCGCCGCGATTCGGGGTGATCGACACCTCGATCACCGCCTCCTCCAGGCCAAGGAACTCGCCGACCTCGGCGCCGACGGGGGCCTCAGGCGGCAGGATCAGCAATCCCGCTGCATCCTCGGCCAGGCCCAGCTCGGCCTCCGAGCAGCACATGCCGCAGCTCACCTCACCGCGGATCTTGCCCTTCTTGATCGTCAATCCGTTCGGCAGGGACGTGCCGACGGTAGCCACCGACACCCTGTCCCCCGCTTCCATGTTCGAGGCGCCGCATACGATGGCCAGCGGCTCGGCCTCGCCGATATCCACCTTCAAAAGGCTCAGCTTGTCGGCGTCCGGATGTTTTTCCTTGGACAGGATATGGCCGACCTTCACGCCCTGCACCGAGGCACGCGGCGTCTCCACCGCCTCCACCTCGTGGCCGAGGCGTACCAGGGTCTCGGCGATACCCGCCACGCTGTCGGTGAGACGCACATGCTCCATGAGCCAGGACAATGGCAGTTTCATCGGCCTACCCTCCTCAAAAAGCGTATATCGTTCTCGAAGAACAGGCGCAGGTCCGGGATGCCGTACTTGAGCATGACCATGCGCTCCACGCCGAGGCCCAGGGCGAAGCCGGAATAGACCTCAGGGTCGATCTGGGCCGACTTCAGGACGTTCGGATGGATCATGCCGGAGCCCAGCACCTCGATCCATCCGGTCTGCTTGCACACGCGGCAACCCTTGCCCGAACACAGCACACAGCCGATATCGACTTCGGCCGAGGGCTCGGTGAACGGAAAATAGCTCGGGCGCAGGCGGATCGGCAGGTCGCGCCCGAAGTAGGTGGACAGGAAGTGCTTCAACACCCCCTTCAAATGCGCCATCGACACCTCGCGGTCGACCTTGAACACCTCGAGCTGATGGAACATCGGCGAATGGGTTACATCGTGGTCGCAGCGGTAGACGCGGCCAGGGGCGACGACGGCCAGCGGCGGCTCGCCACCTGTTCCCAGGTGAGCCAGCATGGCGCGAATCTGCACCGGCGAGGTATGGGTGCGCAGCAACAATGGCGCGTCCCCACCCTGCAGGAAGAAGGTGTCGTGCATGGCGCGTGCCGGGTGCTCGGGCGGAATATTCAGGGCATCGAAGTTGTGGAACTCGTCCTCGATTTCCGGGCCCTCGGCGACGGAAAATCCCATCTGCACGAAAATGGCGGTCAACTCGTCCAGGCCCATCTGCACCGGATGGCGACTGCCCTGGGTGGCACTACGGCCGGGCAGCGTCACATCGATGCGCTCGCGCTCGATGCGCTCGGCATCGGCGACCGCTTGCAGCTGTATCGCCGCGGCCTCGAAGCCCTCGGCCAGCGCCTGCTTCGTATCGTTGACCACCTGGCCGATCAGCGGGCGCTGGTCGGGCGGCAGCTTGCCCACGCCCTTCAGCACCTCGGTCAGCCCGCCCTTCTTGCCGAGATACTGTACCCGCAGCGCCTCCAGCGCCGCCGGGTCCGCCGCCGCAGCGATGGCGGCGATCGCCTCGGCCCTGAGCCCGGCGAGCTGCTGTTTCATCGACTCGATCTCGCTCATGGCGACCCCTTTCGACCTCCGGGAAGAGACGCAACACAGAGATCACCGAGAAAAACAGGAGGGGCTTCCGCTTACCATCCGTTTCTCTGTGTTCTCTGCACCCTCTGAGGTGAATCCTCCCCTGTATCCAAACAAAAAGACAGGACTGCGAGCAGCCCTGCCTTCGATTTCATCGCTCACCGGTCCCCGGCCGAAGCCGGGTCAGTGCGGTTTACTGAATCTGCGCGCGGGCGGTTTCTGCCAGCTTCGCAAAACCCTCGGCATCGCGGATGGCGATATCCGACAGCACCTTGCGATCCAGTTCGATGCCGGCCTCGGACAGGCCGTGCATGAAGCGGGAATAGCTCATGCCGTGCATGCGGGCCGCTGCATTAATACGGGTGATCCACAGGGCGCGGAAATCGCGCTTTTTCACCCGACGGTCGCGGTAGGCGTATTGGCGCGCCTTGTCCACCGCCTGCGTGGCGGTGCGGAAGCAGCTCTTGCGGCGACCGCGATAGCCGGCAGCGGCCTTCAGAACCTTACGGTGGCGGGCATGCGCCTGGACTCCAGATTTCACGCGAGGCATAGCTCTCTCCTCATTCCCGGCCGCCCTGCGGCCGATCGATTAGTGTTCGGACCGGAAAACCGGACCGGTCAACGGTAGGGCAGCAGCCGACCCAGGAAGCCGACATCGTTCGGATGCACCAGCTCCATATTGCGGTAGTTGCGCTTACGCTTGGACGACTTCTTCGTCAGGATATGGCGAGCGAAGGCCTTCTTGTGCTTCCACTTGCCGCTCCCGGTGCGTGCGAAGCGCTTGGCGGCACCGCGGTTCGATTTCATCTTCGGCATGACTGTATCCTTCCGTCCTATTTCTTCAACGGCGCGATGATCATGATCATCTGGCGCCCTTCCAGATCGGGCATCTTCTCGACCTTGCCGAGATCCTCGACCCTGGCGGCTACACCCTTCAGCTGGGTCGCACCGCGCCCGGTGTGAGCCATCTCGCGTCCACGGAAGCGGACGCTGAGCTTCACCTTGTTCCCTTCCTCGAGGAATTTGCGCGCCCGCTTGATCTTCACTTCGAGATCATGCTGGTCGGTCGACGAGGAGACCTTGACTTCCTTCACCTGAATCACGTGCTGACGCTTCTTGGCCAGGTTGGCTTTCTTGCTCTGTTCGTACTTGTACTTGCCGTAGTCCATGATCTTGCAGACCGGCGGATGCGCATTCGGCGACATCAGCACCAGGTCCAGACCCCGCTCCTCGGCAGCCCGCACGGCATCGCGCAAAGTCATAACGCCCAACTGGGCTTCCTCGGCCACAACGCGCACTTCGTTCGCGTTGATCTCCAGGTTGATCGGTAAATCCTGCTTGATGCAAGCCCCCTATCGGTAGTCTTTTACCATGGCACGCATCTCGTCGCACCAGGCTTCCACACGCTTCGACCCAAGATCATTGCCGTTGCGATCGCGCACGCTCACCGTGCCTTCATCGCGCTCGCGGTCCCCGACGACGAGGATGTACGGCACCCGAGCCAATGTGTGGGCGCGCACTTTATAGCCGACCTTCTCGTTTCGCAAGTCCGATTCGACTCTCAGGCCCGCCTGTTGCAGGCGCGCGGCCACCTCGGACGTATAGTCGGCCTGGGCATCGGTGATATTGCAGACCACCGCCTGCGTCGGCGCCAGCCACAGCGGGAACTTGCCCTCGTAATGCTCGATGAGGATGCCGATGAAGCGCTCCATCGAACCCAGGATGGCCCGGTGCAGCATCACCGGCACCTGCCGACTGCCGTCCTCGGCCACGTACTCGGCCCCCAGGCGGCCGGGCATCGAGAAATCCACCTGGATGGTGCCGCACTGCCAGACACGGCCCAGGCAGTCGCGCAGCGAGAACTCGATCTTAGGGCCGTAGAAGGCGCCCTCACCCGGATTCAGGCCGTAGTCGATACCCTTGGTCTTCAGCGCCTGGTGCAGCGCGTTCTCGGCCTTGTCCCATTGCTCGTCGCTGCCCACGCGCTTCTCCGGCCGGTCGGACAGGAAGATGATGACATCCTCGAAGCCGAAGCGCTTGTAGACCTCGAACACCAGATCGATGAAATGCACGACCTCGTCCTGGATCTGGTCCTCGGTACAGAAGATGTGCGCATCGTCCTGCACGAAATTGCGCAGGCGCATCAGCCCGTGCAGCGTGCCCGAGGGCTCGTTGCGGTGGCAGGAGCCGAACTCGGAAAGCCGCAACGGCAGGTCGCGGTACGAATGCAGCGCCTGGTTGAACACCTGGATGTGGCAGGGGCAGTTCATCGGCTTGATGGCGTAGTCGCGGTTCTCCGTGCTCGTGGTGAACATGTTCTCGCGGAAGGTCGCCCAGTGCCCCGAGGCCTCCCACAGCTTGCGGTCGACGATCTGCGGGGTCTTGATCTCCTGGTAGCCGTTGGCGCGAATGGTGGTGCGGATCTCGTTCTCGATGACCTGCCACAGCGTCCAGCCGTGCGGGTGCCAGAACACCATGCCCGGCGCCTCCTCCTGCAGGTGGAACAGGTCCAGCGCCTTACCCAGCTTGCGGTGGTCGCGCTTCTCCGCCTCCTCCAGCCGGTGCAGATAGGCCTTCAGGTCGTCCTTGTTCGCCCAGGCAGTGCCGTAGATACGCTGCAGCTGCTCGTTCTCGGCCTTGCCCTCCCAATAGGCGCCGGCCACGCGCATCAGCTTGAAGGCCTTCAGGCGGTTGGTGTTCGGCACATGCGGGCCGCGGCACAGATCGCGCCACTCGCCCTGCTTGTACAGGCTGACGGTCTCCCCTGCCGGAATGCGCGCGATCAGCTTTGCCTTGTAGTGCTCGCCGATGGACTCGAAATGGCGCACGGCATCGTCACGCTCCCATTCCTCGCGGCTGATATCGAGATTCAGGCGCGCCAGCTCCGTCATCTTCGCCTGGATCTTCTCCAGATCCTCGGGCGTGAACGGGCGCTCGTAGGCAAAATCGTAGTAGAAGCCGTCCTCGATGACCGGGCCGATGGTCACCTGCGCCTCAGGGAACAGTTCCTTGACGGCCATGGCCAGCAGGTGGGCGGTGGAATGCCGGATGATCTCCAGCGCCTCCTCGGACTTGTCGGTGACGAGCGCGACCGTATCGCCGCCGTGCAGCGGAGAGGAGGCATCGACCAGCTTGTCGTTGACCTTGGCGGCCAGGGTGGCGCGGGCCAGCCCCGGGCCGATATCGGCGGCGAGGTCGGCGGCGGTAGCACCGTCCGCCAGGGTACGGGTGGAGCCGTCCGGCAATCGAATGTCCATGCTGTCAGCTACCCCGTGGAATCAGAATCCTTCCCGCCAGGTCGCCGGAAAACCCTTTGTTTTCAGGCTACGAGAAAGGCTAGGAACCCTATCCAGCAGCCCAAAATCGGTCAAGGAATGGCGGCAGCACCAGGAAATGGAAAGACTGAGGAAAAATGGTTGGCGCGGGCAGGATTGAACTGCCGACCCCCACCGTGTCAAGGTGGTGCTCTCCCACTGAGCTACGCGCCAATATTTTCAAGGTCGGGCGTCGACCGGAAACGAAGAACCGATGACGCCGATATCGGGTTGCGCATCATACTTCACGAACCCGGTTAATCAACCTTCTGCGGCACCCGGGCCGGCCTCAGCCCTCCGCCAGCGACGGCTCCCAGAGCTTGACCCGGTTCCGGCCCTGCTGTTTTGCCGCATACATGGCGCGATCCACCTGTTCGATGGAGGCCTCCACCGGCTTTACGGCATCGATCATCGCCACGCCGATCGAAACCGTGATGCCAATGGGCTGGCCGTCCACCGGCAGCGGGCTGTCCTCGACCACCTTGCGCATGCGTTCGACGATCGTTAATGCGGTTTCCACCGGGGTATTGGGCAGCATCACGACGAACTCGTCGCCGCCGTAGCGATACAGCTTGTCGTAGGGACGCAGGTTCTTCCTCAGCAGCGCCGACAGGTGCGTCAGGGTGCGATCCCCCACGTTGTGGCCGTGCCGGTCGTTGATCAGCTTGAAGTGGTCGATATCCACCATGACGACGGCACATTGGCCGGCGTCGCGAGAAACCAGGGCCTGCTGGTCGCGAAGCGCCGCCAGCAGGCCGTAGCGCATGTACGCCCCGGTCATGGGATCGATGTTGTACAGCTCGTCCTGTATTTCGTATTTCAGCGAAAACAGCTGCAGGCGCATGCGCTCCAGGGTGTTGGCAAACTGGTCGTAGACCAGGGGGTCAATGTCCTGGCCCGCAGCGGAGATGCGCATCAGCTTGGCCACCAGCTCATGGAGCAGCTTGTGCTCGGATTCCATGGCGGCAAACGTCGGATGGCTGCGCAGCGAGGGATCCGAGCGCTCGTAGTACCACTGTCCGAACCGGCACTGCATATGCGAATCCTCGGCCAGATCGCGCTCATCGGGCTGCAGTTTGCAGATCAGGGTGCGCACCAGCTGGCGGTACCATTGGTCGTGGTTGTCGATTGCCTGCTCGATCTGCACCAGGATGCTGTCCAGCTCCTTGTGACTGACATCGAACATGCGCCCCTCCTGCCTGCGATCATCCCTCTGCAATCATAGCAGATGGCGCCGCCATCACAGTTGGGATGGGTTCGCCTCCCCGGCCGGAGGCCTCAGATGCCGAGGTGGGTGCAAACCCCGTCGGTCAGGGCCTGTCCGACCTGCAGCATCAGCCCCTCGTCCGCGGCCTCCACCATGATGCGCAGCTTCGGCTCGGTGCCGGACAGGCGCACGCTGATGCGCCCCTGCCCACCCAGCTGCCGTTCGGCCTCACCGATCAGGCCCTGCACCGCCGCATCCGCCAGCACGTCGCGTCGCTCGGGCATGGTCACGTTCCACAGCTTCTGCGGGTACAGGGGCATGTCGGCGGCCAGCTGAGCCACCGGCAGGCCCGCATCCTGCATGGCGCACAACAGCTGCAACGCCGTCTGCAGGCCGTCGCCCGTAGTGTTGTGGTCGAGCAGGATGACGTGTCCGGACTGCTCGCCGCCGACATTGCACCCCTTCTCGCGCATCATCTCCAGCACATAGCGGTCGCCGACCGCGGCGCGGTGCATGGCCAGGCCCTTGCCGGCCAGGTACTTCTCCAGGCCCATATTGCTCATGATGGTGGTAACGACCCCGTCGCCGTTCAGCCGCCCGTGTCTGTGCTGATGTTCGGCCAGGATGGCGATGACGCGATCGCCGTCGATCAGTTGTCCCGAGGCATCGCAGGCGATCAGACGGTCGGCATCGCCGTCCAGGGCGAAGCCGATGTCCGCCCCCCGGGCGACGACTTGCTCCTGCAGGCTCGCCGGATGGGTGGAACCGCATTCGAGGTTGATGTTGGTGCCGTCGGGGCTGGCATGGATCGCCGTGACCTCGCAGCCCAACTCCTCCAGCACCCGGGGTGCCACCTGGTAGGCGGCGCCGTTGGCGCAGTCGACCACCACCTTGATGCCGTCGAAGCGCATGTCGCGTGGCAGGGATGCCTTGCAGAACTCGATGTAGCGCCCGCGCGCATCGTCGACGCGCATGGCCTTGCCGATCATCGAGGCATCGGGAAGTGGCGGCAGTGCATCCAGACAGTCCTCGATCTCCTTCTCGATGCTGTCCGGAAGCTTGAAGCCATCGCCACCGAAGAACTTGATGCCGTTGTCACCGGCCGGGTTGTGCGATGCGGACAGCACGACCCCGGCATCGGCGCGCAGGCTGCGCGTCAGGTAGGCGACGGCCGGGGTCGGCACCGGGCCGACCAGCAGCACGTTCATGCCTTGAGCGGTCAGGCCCGCGCACAGCGCCGATTCCAGCATATAGCCGGACAGCCGTGTGTCCTTGCCAATCAGAATGTGGGGGCGATGCGACAAATGCCGGGTCAGCACATAGCCGGCGGCCCGGCCCAACCTGAGGGCGAACTCCGCCGTCATCGGCTCGCGATTGACCGTGCCGCGCACACCGTCGGTACCGAAATATTTGCGCATGATCCCCCTCCCGTGGCCGACCGGGCCCATCGCATGACAGGTTACCGGCTGGCGCCCGCCAATCAATCAATGGAAGGGGGCAAGGGCTGAGGGGGCTGGAATCCCGCGCGCCCGGTCACCTCCATGCGACCGGGCTGCGGGACAGGAACAATCAGGGCTGTACGGTGACCGGCGAATCGAGGTGTTTGCCGTCGATGGTGGTCAGACGCAAGGTGTAGCCCGTACCGGAAAGTACCTTGCTACCAGCCTGTGCCGGCAACGTAATGGTGGCCTTCGCCCCCACAACACCGCCGATGCCGTAGGCCGACGGCGCGATCTTTGAGGCCCAGGCCGCAGTATACCGGTTGACGATGGCGCCCTTGCCCAGCGCGGATAGTTGCTCGCCGCCCCACTGTTCCGCGACATGACCGCCGGCATCAAGTACCTGGGCAGCAATCACGTACAGCTTGCCGGTGTCTGGGCCGGCATTCACATAGGCATGGAAGCTGACCTCGCCGCTGGACTTCGCCTGTGCATTGTCCAGCTTCATGTGATAGTGATGGAAGTCCGTGCGCGCCTTCAACAGGCTGAACACCGCGCCGTGCAGGTACTGGTAGGTACCGACCGTGAACACGATCGAGAGGATGCCCAGCCAGATGCTCCAGCGGCGGGTTCCCTCATAGGACAAGGGACCCGAGAACAGCAGCCTGAACCAGCCACTCTCAGCCATGGCCGGGTTGCGTCGGGCCAGCCATTGATCCACCGACCAGGAGCCGCCGCCGGTAAGCATCAGCAGTGCCCCCATGGCAAAACTCGCCGATGCCATGGTCCATTCGTCGACACAGGTCGATCCCATCCAGCCGAAAATCATCATCACCGAAACGCTCAAGCCGACACTGGCAAAGGCCATGAAGCGGGTGGCGAAACCGACGATCAGGGCAACGCCGACCACCAACTCCACGAGGGTCCAGAACCATACCATGAAGTGCAGAAAGCCGCCGTGCATGATGATCCAGTCGATGAGGTTGGGAAACATCGAACCCGGCATGGCATGGACCAGTTTGTTGGCGACATAGCCGCCCACGTCCGGATTCAGTTTCACGGCCGTCATATGCCCGTGGACTTCCTTGTAGGCATAGATCATCCGGCGCGAGGCGCCGCCCCAGAACACCCATCCCTGGACGAGGCGGACGCCCAGGGCCATCAGCCCGGCGATGGCGAAGATGTTTGCCAGTGTCCATTCCTGTTTCGTTTGACTCGCTTGCATCGGCTCGCTCCCCTATATACCTGACTTAGCGCCGGCCCTTGGGCGCCATGAAACCGTAATGGCGGTAGATCGCCTGACCATCGGCACTCACCAGGAAGGCCAGAAAGTCCGCCGCCGCCTGCGGGTGGGGGGCATTCTTCATCGCTGCCGCCGTGTAGGTCACGACATGGTTCTGGCTCGCCGGCACCTTGACCATCGACAGCGGGTGGCCGGCGATATGGGCGTGGAAATAGGCCTCGGTATACCAGACGGCGCCAGCCGCACACTGGCCGTCCATAATCATCATCGGCGTCTGCCGGTGGTGGATATGCGTCAGCAGCGTCGTGCCGGCCTTGACCTTGTCGCGGTAGACGGCATCGACCAGTTTGTCGCCGCCGCTCTTGCGCAGCGCCGGGATGATGGCGTGGTTGGCGATGCCCTCGGTGGTCGGATTGGGCATGCACAGCTTCATCTGCGGATCGGCGAGGCTGGCCCAGCCCGTGATATGGTCGGGATTGCCCTTGGCGGTCATGATGGCCAGGCGGTTGCGGGCATAGTCTTCGGTCTTGCTAAACCACCCCAGCTTCTTCTGCATGCCGCGGATGCGGCCCTTGCCGGCGGTATAGATGTCCGGGCGCAGGCTGATGCGCATATTGCCGACCACGATGCCACCCTTCTCGATCTGGCGCACGAGCACGCCCGGGGGCAGCGTCTCAGCATACACGCGCGTGTATTTCGGATATTTGTGCTGGAAGGCCTCGAGCAGGCGGTTGACCAGCATGTACTGGTTGCCGGCGAAGAACACGACCAGCTGCGGATCGTTGACATCGCCGTGCAGGTCCGGGGCATTCTCGATACCGTCGATGGTGAAGGGCTCGCCCTGGACCATCGGCTTGTTCCACGGCGGGGCATAGCCGCCCTGGGCGGCAAAGGCATTGCCTGCCATCGCCAACAGCATCACCAACGCCATCCGCATCACGTGGTTTCGATATCGCATCACCGGTCTCCTTGCACTTGTATTCATAAATAAAGGGGGGGGGGTTCCCGGCCACGCCGTGGCCGGGAACCTGGGGGACTTACTGCTTCATGTAGGCGTAGCCCATATCACCGTAGATGATCGTGGTGGTCAGAGCCGACAATGCCACGTGCACATCCTTGGAGACATCGGCAAGCGAATAATGAAGATCGTACATGGCCTGGCCACAGACAAAGACCTTCACGCCTGCCTTCTTCAGCTCAGCCAACAATTTCGTGTTGGGGTTCTCCACATTGAAAAGCTTCTTGTAAGCCGCATCGTTCAAGATGGCCGATGTGGCCTTCGGGCCGTGCACGATCGCCACAATATGCAGATGGGAAAGCGGCACACCTGCCGAAGCGAAGGCGTTAACCGCGCGGGCCACATGCTTCAGGCCCGGATTGATCTTGCTCGGATCCTTGGCACCGCTGGTGACGTCAAAAATTGCCTTGTAGCGGTGCTTGGCGTGCGGCTGCACCATGGCATGCGGCAGCGGCATCACGCCACCATAACCCTGAATCGCCGGGGTAACCCATTCACCGGCCATGGCCGCGGCCGGCATCGCCAATGCTACGGCCAGTGCCGCCACCCATGAACGCATATGCAATACTGATTTCATTATATCTCCTCCTCTTCGGGGCATGGCGTACCACCTCCCGTATTAAGGCAAAAGAAATTAGACTTGCATCGAACATGCTTCAAATGCATGTTTATGGCAGATGATATAACTAGGGGTTATGGGATGAATCTGCGTCACCTGGCGGTCTTTTACGCCGTAGCCGAAACCGGCAGCCTCAGCAAGGCCGCCGAACGCCTGTATATCACGCAACCGGCCGTGTCCCGCCAACTCAAATCGCTCGAGGACGCGCTCGGCCTCATGCTGCTCGACCGCGAGCCGCGCGGCGTGCGCCTGACGGAGGCCGGCCAGGTGCTGGCCGATTACGCCGGCCGTATCTTCGCCCTGAGCGCGCGCGCCAGCGCCTCGATGGAGGAGATCAGCAGCCTGAAATCCGGAAGACTGTCGCTGGGGGCGAGCACGACCATCGGCAATTACCTGTTGCCGCCGGTGCTGGCGGATTTCCGCGCCCTGCATCCGGACATGGATATCCGCCTGGAGATCGGCAACACCGATGCCATCCAGCGCCTGCTGCTGGAGGATCGCATCGATTTCGGTTTCACCGAGGGCTTCGTCGAGCACCAGGAACTGGAGAGCCGCATCTTCACGCATGACGAGTTGGCCATCATCGCCCCCGCCGATCACCCGCTAGCCGGCGGCGATGCCACCGACCTGGCCACCCTGTGCCCCTACCCCTGGGTGATGCGCGAGTCCGGTTCGGGCACCCAGGCGGTGCTGGAACGCACCCTCGGCAAGCACGGTTGTTCGGAGCCGCGCGCCGTCTTCACCCTCGGCAGCACCGAGGCGGTCAAGGGTGCCGTGCTGGCCGGCGCCGGCATCGCCGGCGTGTCCTACCTGACGGTCATCAACGAGATCAACGCCGGCACGCTGGTACGCATTCCCTGTCGCGATGCCGTCTTCCAGCGGCCGCTGCATCAGGTGCGTCACCGCAACCGGCATGCCGTCCCGGCCGTCGATGCCTTTCTGGATTTACTGGCGCAATCGGTGGCTTCGAACAATCTGGAACTTGCCAACGAGCCGTTCCGTTAAGCCCTCGGTTTAGACAAGATTCGAGCGCAGGGCCGAGGCCACGCGCACGGCGCGGCGCTGGGAGGCGACATCGTGCACGCGCAGGATGTCCGCACCGGCGAATACGCCGACGCTGAGCGCCGCGGCGGTCTCGATCTCCCGCTCGTCCACCCCGGTCCCGGTCAGGGCACCGAGGAAGGATTTACGCGACACCCCGAGCAGCAAGGGCAGTCCGAAGGCCTGCTTGAACGCTCCAAGCCGCGCGATCAGGGCCAGGTTGTCCTCCAGCCGCTTGCCGAAGCCGATTCCGGGGTCGAGCATGATCGCATCCTCCCGAACACCGGCGGCCAGGCAGGCCTCGATACGCCGGGCGAAGAAATCGCTCACCTCACCCACGACATCGGCGTAATGCGGGTCATCCTGCATCGTGCGCGGCGTTCCCTGCATATGCATCAGGCAGACGTCGGCCCCGGTCTCGGCGGCCACGGCCAGCGCATCCGCATCGCCCGTCAACGCCGTCACATCGTTGATCATCACGGCCCCGGCCTCGCAGGCCGCGCGCATAACCTCGGCCTTGGTGGTATCGATGGAGACCCGGCAGCCCTGCGCCGTCAGGTCGCGAATGACGGGAACGACGCGGCGCAGCTCCTCATCCACGGGGACCTCCGCCGCGCCCGGCCGCGTCGACTCACCGCCGACATCGATCAGCTGCGCCCCGTCATGCCACAGCGCCAGGCCGTGGACCCGCGCCGCCTCGGCATCGGTATATTGGCCGCCGTCCGAAAATGAATCGGGGGTGCAATTGAGCACCCCCATGATCCAGGCATCGCCGCCAGGCGGCCGATGCCAGCGCGATCGCTGCGTCATCAGCCTTCCTGGCCGGCTTCCTTGCCCTTGATCTCCACCGGCGGCGTGGTCGCGGCCGGGGCGGATGCGGACGGCGGGGGCGTATGCGGCTTCTCCGGCGGCACCTCGCGGTGCAGCTTCTTGCCGTCCATCACCTGGTCGATCTCGTCATCCTCGAGCGTCTCGTACTCGATCAAGGCCTCGGCCACACGGTGCAGCTGGTCCATGTGCTCCATCAGTATCTTCCTGGCCCTGGCGTAGTTCGTGTCGATCAGGCGCCGCACCTCGGTGTCGATGCTGCGCGCGGTGTCCTCTGAGATGTTCTGGTGGCGGGTCACCTCGCGCCCGAGGAAGATCTCCTCCTCGCGCTCGCCGTAGACCATCGGGCCCATCGACTCGCTCATGCCCCACATCGTCACCATGTTCCGGGCCAGACTCGTGGCACGCTCGAAGTCGTTGGAGGCGCCGGTGGTCATCTGCTTGAGCACCAGCTCCTCGCCGAGGCGCCCACCCATCATGATGGAGATCTGGTCCTCCAGGTACTCGCGGTCATGGTTGAAGCGGTCCTCGACCGGCAGCTGCATGGTCACGCCCAGGGCACGGCCACGCGGGATGATGCTGACCTTGTGTACCGGGTCGGCATGCTTCAGGTACTTGGCCACCAGCGTGTGCCCGGCCTCATGGTAGGCGGTCGTGCGCTTCTGCTCGTCCGACAGGATCATCGAACGGCGCTCGGTGCCCATCATGACCTTGTCCTTGGCCGTCTCGAAGTCCGCCTTGGACACCTTTTCCCGGCCCAGGCGAGCGGCGTTCAGCGCCGCCTCGTTGACCAGGTTGGCCAGATCCGCGCCGGAAAAGCCGGGGGTACCGCGAGCCAACATCTTGACCTCGACATCACCGGACAGCGGCACCTTGCGCATATGCACCTTCAGGATCTGCTCGCGGCCGCCGATGTCCGGGGTCGGCACCACCACCTGGCGGTCGAAGCGGCCCGGCCGCAGCAATGCCGGATCGAGCACGTCCGGACGGTTCGTCGCCGCCACCAGGATTACGCCCTCGTTCGACTCGAAGCCGTCCATCTCGACCAGCAGCTGATTCAGCGTCTGCTCGCGCTCGTCGTTGCCGCCGCCGATGCCGGCGCCACGATGGCGACCCATGGCATCGATCTCGTCGATGAACACGATGCACGGCGCCTGCTTCTTGGCCTGGTCGAACATGTCGCGCACGCGCGAGGCGCCGACGCCGACGAACATCTCGACGAAGTCGGAGCCGGAGATCGAGAAGAACGGCACCTCCGCCTCACCGGCGATGGCGCGGGCGAGCAGGGTCTTGCCGGTGCCCGGCGGGCCGACCAGCAGCACGCCCTTCGGAATCTTGCCGCCCAGGCGGGTAAACTTGGAGGGATCGCGCAGGAACTCGATGACCTCGGTGACCTCCTGCTTGGCCTCATCACATCCGGCCACTTCCTCGAAAGTAATGCGGTTCTTGTTCTCGGTCAGCATCTTGGCGCGGCTCTTGCCGAACGACATGGCACCGCCCTTGCCGCCGCCCTGCATCTGGCGCATGAAGAACACCCATACCGCAATCAAGAGCAGCATCGGGAACCAGGAGATCAGCACGGACAGGAAGAACGGCACCTGCTCCGGCTCCTGCACGTTGACGACGACATGGTTGTCCAGCAGACGCTTGGTCAGCGTCGAATCGTCGCTCGGCACCTGCACCTGGTAGCTTCTGAGCTCACCCTGCGTGTTGCGGTACTGCCCGGCGACCTGATGACCCTTGATCGTCGCGGTCTCTACCGTGCCCTGGTCGACGCGCTGCATGAAGGTCGAGTACGACAGCTTCTGGCCCTTCTGCATCGGCGTGCTGAACATATTGAACAGGCTCATCAGGGTCAGACCGATGACCAGCCACAGCAGTAAATTCTTTCCCATGCCAACTACCTCGTTTCAGGGTCTCTCATCCCTAAGCTCGTTGATCGAACATTTAACTATGCCCAGCTTACCAAAACAAGCATACAAAAAACATGCCCGGCGCACATGAATGCCTGATGAATCGCTAATCGCAGCTATAGATTGGCAAGGCTTGCCCCGGATGGCGCAAGATGCAAGCGCCCCTTTTTCCGTTGCAGGCGGCTGCGCGAAAGATCCAGGCCACCCGTGCCGCCCCTGGCAGTCCAGGCCTCGACCATACGGATGTGACGCCGGCCGGCCACGACGCCCGGCCCGAACAGCGCCTGCGTCATCCGCTGCAGCAGGCAGGCCCGCAACGGCGGGGACAGTACGGCCCAATCCGCCCATGACACAGACACCCGGTCCGCCGCCCGCGTCAGCGGCACCGGCGCCAGCCCGGCATCGACGATATCCGCCAGGCGTACCGCCTGCTCCCCCCAGCGCAGATACAACCGCCAAGGATCCGTTCCCGCCGCCTGCATGGCGGGAAACAAACGATGGCGGATACGATTGCGCCACAGGCCCGTATCGCTATTGCTCGCATCCTCCAGCCATGCCACGCCGGCCCTTTGCAGCGCCTGCCTCAGCGCCTCACGTGGCACATGCAGCAGCGGCCGGTACAGCACCAGGCCATCTCGCTCGCGCCGAGGTACCATGCCGCGCATGCCGTGCAAGCCGGCGCCCTGCAGCATGCGCAGACAAACGGTCTCCGCCTGGTCCGTGCGATGGTGACCGAGACAAAGCGCACGCATCCCCTGGGCCTCGGCCCAGCGGGCGAACTGGCGGTAGCGGAAACCACGGGCCTCCGCCTCCCGGTTGCGCGAAGGTGCCGCCGGGCTGCGGACACTATGGAAGGGCACGCCCCATTGCCGGGCGAGTTGCCCGAGCCCCTCGGCCTCGGCGGCGGATTCGCCGCGCCAGCCGTGATCGATATGCCAGGCCCGCACCCGGTGTCCCTGTGCCATCAACGCCAGGAGCAGGGCCGTGGAATCGGCGCCGCCGGACCAGGCCACCGCCAGCTCGGACGGCAGCGCCGCATCCGCCAGCCAGGCGGACGCCTCGGGCAGGTATGGGACGATCGCCTCGGCCCGCAACCCTTGCTCTGCCGTCACGACGGCGCCATCCCATGCCAGCGCTTCAAGCCTTCCTCGCAGATGCAGCGCGCCGCCGGCGCATCCGGCGCCATCAACTCGTACAGGTCCACATCCACACCGGCCAGGCAGGGTCTGCCCACGCGCAGCAGCAGCCAGGGCGTATCCGCCCCTTTCCTGTCGATGCTGTACAGGTCGAACGAGCCGTCCGGCAATCGGAACTCACGCAGCACGTCCTGTGCCTCGTCGGGCTGCGGGTGGAATTCGCGTACCGAGGCGCGCTCGCGCAACTCGGCAATCAGCGCCGACACCGCCGCCGCCGTCAGGGCAAGCCCGCCATTGTAAAGCAGTTGCACCCGTTGCCCGGCATCCACCGCCTCCACCCGTACATGGCCATGGGCGCGCAGGCCGGCCGTACGATCCCGATATGCGGCCAGGCGCCCGGCGCCGCCATCGCGTGAAAGGCCTGCCGAGGCCTGGGATACGGCCGGGGCAAAGGCGAACCGGTGCGCGGTGCCTCCCGCCTGAGCCACCTCGGCATAGGACCATTCGCCGACCAGGGCCAGACACATCGACACCGGCCCCGGCGGCACCGCCATGCTGTCGTCGCCGGACTCCAGATACCATGCATGGCATTGCCGGCGCAGCGCCATCCCCAGCGCCGCCAGCGCCGCCACCGGCCCGCGCAGGGCGCAGCCACCGGCCGAGATGCCGTCCATAAAGACCTTCTTCTCTTCGGCGATACGGCCGATGACGCCGGGAAAAAACACCTTCTCGACAAACCCCGAAGCCTGACCGCCACGCATCAGATCCATGCCCGCCAGGTATTCCGACCAATCGACCATCAGGCAGGCCTGCTTGGACGGCAACGCCGTGCCGCTGTGCAGGGAGGCCTCCGTGCCGGACGTCAGCCACACGATGCGGCCGTCCCGGTATGCCTGTTCGAGCAGTTTTTCGGCCTCCGCCCCGCGAGCCTTGCCGGCGATGGCCTCGCCCTGATCCTTCCAGATATGCTCGGCGCGGCGGCGCGCGATCTCGACGGCCACATCCTCCTCGAACACCCGGAAGGCCTGCAGCGTGCGGTCATCCTGCAGCCAGGGCTCGCCGGCGCCCCGGCGGAACAAGCCGCCGCCGCGCTGATGCAGGAGCCAGGCGGCAAAGGGATGCTCCCGATTCGCCTCGAGCATTTCCACGACCGCCGGCTCCAGTTTATCCGGTGCCGTCAGCAGCTGGTCCAGCTGCTTGGCATTGAGCACCCAGCGCATCCATGCACCGTCGCCCGTTTTCCCGGAAAGCTCCCACAGGGCCAAACGGGCCCAACTGCGTCGCAGCAGATGTGCACTCAGCTTATCCTTGCCCAGCAGGGCCAGCATGCCCGCCTCGTTCTTGGGGCCGAGCCGCTTGCGCATCTCGCGCATGCGCGGCACCAGATCCGGCTCCAGGCCGTAGGCCATGGTGACCTGCCGGTCGTCGGAAATCAGGACATCGTCCGGCTGATGCTGCATGAACACTATCGGCGTGGCCGGCAGCACCATCGATTCATAGGCGACGATGCGGATGACCTCCACCGCACCGTCCGCATGCTGCTTCAGGAACCCCATCAGCGACCACTGGTACAGCCCGCCGAGCATGCACAGCAGGGCATGGGCGGTCTGTTCGGCATGTTCCTTCGGCAACCTGGCCAGCGCCTCGCGCATGAGGCGCAACAGCAGCACATTGACCGCCGTCACCCATGGCGCCGCATCGGCCTGCTCCTGCTGCCAGCCGCGCATCCAGAGATCGCGCCACAGCCCCAGCAGCGCCGGTGCCCCCCTGGGCTCGGCGCACCAGTGATGCAGCAAGGTCCGCGGCAGATGCGGATATTGCGCGCGCAGCATCTCGATCATCATTCGGGAATCGGCATCGGTCTTCGGTAACTGGTGGGCGGAAACCTTCTCGCCCCTGATCAGGTAACGCACGGCGTAGTCCTGCAACAGCGCCAGCGACTGGGAAAGCGTCGCCGCAAGCTGGGCCTGCAGCGCGAAGGGGATGTATTCCCTGGCATCCGGCCCGGCCACGCGCAGCGGCAGGCGCCGCGCATCGATGCGGCAGCGGTTGGCCGGATCCTCACCCCGATCGAGGATGGGACGATACCAGCTCCAGCGCAGGGAAAAATAATCCGGTGAGATCATCGCCGATCCGCCGCATGTATCATGGTGCCGTCATTGCGCGGATGTCGCGCCGTCCCTAGCATGGATGCCATGCTTGCCACAGCCATGAGGGGTCGGATATCGATGCTGGTCTCCGCTTTCATCCCCGGATACGCCTCCGTGAAACCCTTGGCCTTCACCCTCACCCGTGCAGCAGGCCACCCATATCATGTCAATCCGGATACTAGAGCGATAGCCGGTAAAAGGCGATGGCACAACCCGTTTGCGATCGGACCCGCGCTGGCCCTGGCCATGGTGCTGATGCTGATCCCCGGCGTTTCCCGTGCCGCCGTGGTGGTAACACTGCCGCCGCTCGGCGGCCTGATCCGCATGCTCGATGCCGATGCCCGCATCACCGTGTTGCTGCCGCCGACGGCCGATCCGCATCATTTCCAGATGTCGCCGAAGGCTACCGAGGCATTGCAGGGAGCGAGCCTGTTCGTGCGTGCCTCGTACGATGACGGCGGCTGGTCCGGCCTGACATCACCCGCGACGACCCTGGATCTGTGGCCGCACGCCAGCCATGCCTGGACCCGCCCCGATTGGGTGCGCACCGCCCTGCCCCGTTTGGCATCAGCGCTGGAAGGCATCTACCCGGCGCATGTCGCCGCCATCCGGGCGAATCTGGCCAGGGCCATTGCAGAAACCCGGAGCATCGAAAAGGCCTGGATCGCCGCCCTTGCCCCATACCGCGCGGACGGCGTCATCATGCAGCATCCGTCCTGGCAAGCGATGTGCGAGCTGGCCGACGTGCCGGTATGGGCCGTGCTCGAATCCCCCCGGCACGGCCAGGAGTTCGGGCCGCGCGACCTGGATCATGCCCTGCAGGCCGCCGATGCCCACCCGCACGTGCTACTGATCGCCGAGCAGCGGCACGGCAACCGTGGCCTGGACTGGATCGCCGCCCACAGCGCGAAGCCCCTGCGCAGGATCACGCTCGATGCCCTGGGCACGGACGGCATGCGCTGGGACCAGCTGATGCGGGCCAATCTGAAGCGGCTGCAGCCATGAGTACCGCGGTGCTGAACCTGGCCGGGGTGTGGATGGGATCGGCCCAGACCCCCATCCTGCAGGACATCGACCTGGAGCTTACGGCCGGCCATTTCCTCGGCATCGTCGGCCCGAACGGCGCCGGCAAGTCCACCCTGCTGTCGATCATCGCCGGCCTGATCGAACCCACCGCGGGCCGCGTCGAGCTGTTCGGCCAGCCCTTGCGACGGCTGAACCGGCGCGCACTGCTGCAACAGGTCGGTTTCCTGTCCCAGATGCACGACGAGTTGCCGTCGCTGCCACTCAGCGTACGCCATGTCGTGGCCATGGGCGCCCCCCGCTTCATCGCCCCACTATGGCGCCGGCCGGTACCCCGAAAGGACATCGACTGGGCACTGCAGCAGGTGGACAGCCTGGACCTGATCGACCGGGATTACCGCCAGCTCTCCGGCGGCCAGCGCCAGCGCGTACGCCTGGCCAAGGCCCTGATCAGCCAGCCACGGCTATTGCTGCTGGACGAGCCCTCGGCCGCCCTCGATACCTCGGCCCAGCAAAGGCTGTACCTGCTGCTGCGCCGCCTGTGCGACGAGCGGGGGATGGCCATCATCATGGTCGAGCACGACATCGCCGCCATCACCGGCCATGTCGATTCCGTGGCCTGCCTGAACCGGCGCGTGCATTGCCATGCCATGAGGGGCGAGCAGATCCCCGAGGACATCTGGCATGCCATGTACGGCGAGCATATGCACGTCATCGCCCATGATACCGGCTGCATCGGCTGCGTCCCCGAGCCGCACGACACGCAGGCCCACTGATATGGACCTGGTCTCCCATTTCCTGGCCAGCGAGGTCATGCGCAGTGCCCTGCTGCCGGCGCTGCTGATCGCCGTCACCACGGCCAGCATCTCGGTGATGATTCTGGCCCATCGCCTGTCCTTCCTGGTCGTCGGCGTCTCGCACGCCTCGCTGGCCGGGCTCGGACTGGCGGTGGTGCTGGCGCTGCCGCTGCTGCCGACGGTGACGGTCGTCGCCATCGCCGTCGCCTGGCTGCTTATCCCGTCAGCCGCCGGCAACCTGCGCCTGAACAACGATGCCGGCACCGGCCTGCTGTTCGCCGGCGCCATGGCCCTGGGCATCGTGCTGCTGTCGACCACCAATCGCTACCAGGTCGACCTTTTCGGATGGCTGTTCGGCAACATCCTGACCATCTCCCACAGCGACGTCGTCTGGCTGTATGTCGCCGCCACTGTAGTGATCGGCGGCCTGTTGCTGGCCGCCCGCGCCTGGTGGGCCATCGCCTTCGATGCCGCCGCCGTCGCCGCCAGCGGCGTCCCGGTCTCGGCCTATCGCTTCATGCTGCACGGCATCGTGGCGCTGGCCGTGATTCTGTGCGTCAAGCTCGCCGGCATCGTGCTCACCACCGGCCTGATGGTACTACCGGGCGCCTGCGCCTGGTTCTGGGGCCGCAGCCTCGGCGCCCTGTGGGCGATCAGCCTCGCGGTATCGATCAGCGGTACGCTGGTGGGGCTGGTGGTCTCCTATGCCTACAACTGGCCATCGGGGGCCACCGTGGTGCTGGCCCTGTGCATCCTCTTCGCGCTCAGCGCCGGCGGCGCCTGGCTGAGACAATCGGCCCGACAACGCGCCTGAGTCCTCAGGCCCGCCTGGGCCGCAGCGGATGGCGGGGCGCCACATAGCCAAGCAACAGCAGCATGGCCGGCGCCAGCATGATGCAGGCAGCCACGAACGGTGCCACCGGGCCATGTAGCCCGGCACGGTGCGTAGCGAAGAAAAAGCCGCCAAGCGAGGGGCCGAAGACGCGCCCGAGACTGTTGATCGACTGGTACAGGCCCATGATCGTGCCCTGGGAGTCCTCGGGGGAGATGCGCGACAGCAGCGCGCTCAGGCTAGGGCTCAACAACCCGAAGCCAACCGTCAGCGGAATGGTGATGAGCATCAAGAATCCCAGGCCCGGGCCCGAGGCGAGCAGCGCGAAGGCGGCGATCAGCAGCACAAAGCCGAGCATGGCGGCACGCACCTCACCCAGGCGCGGCACGGTGCGCCGCACCAGAAAGCCCTGCACCAGCGTGATCAGGATGCCGACATAGGCGAAGAAGTAACCCACCGTCGTCAACGACCAGCCCAGCCTCAAGCCCCCGTATAACGGCAGCGCCACCTCGAAGCTGGCGAAGCCCGTGGTCAGCAGCAGGCCGATCAGCAACAACATGCCGACCATGGGCTGGGAGAACGCTGCTCTCCAGGGCTCGAAAGAGAGCGGCGACACCCACTGCCGCCCCTGTCCGACCCGGCGCGTCTCCGGCAGCAGGAAGATGCCAAGGATACCGTTGCACAGGCACAGCGCCGCCGCCGCATATGGGGCGTACTCCGGATGGCTACCGAAATCGGGGCCGGACAGCAGCCCGCCCAGCGCCGGCCCGAGCACGAAGCCCAGACCGAAGGCGGCGCCGATCATGCCCATGGCACCGGCCCGCTTGTCGGGGCTGGTGACATCGGCGACCACTGCCTGCGCCGTCGCCAGATTGGCTCCGGCCATGCCGGCCACCATGCGGGCCAGGAACAGCATCGTCAGCGAACCGGCCAGGCCGTAGACCAGATGGGCGGCGGCGGACCCGAACAGGCCGATGATGAGGATGGGCTTGCGCCCGATATGATCGGACATGCGCCCCCAAACGGGAGCGAAGATGAACTGCATCAGCGAATAGGTAGCCATCAGCCAGCCGATCTCGGTGCTGCTGGCATGGAATTGCGGCAGCTGGGCATAGATCGGCATCAGCGGCAACACGATGCCGAAGCCGAGAAGATCCAGGAACACCGTCAGAAAGACGATACCCAGGGCGGAATGATTGATGTAGGACGAGGATTGCTCGGCGCTCAAGGTTCACCCCCCGGCGGCATCGTCGCGGGAAACGAGGCACGGTCCGGGCATCGACGGCATGGAATCAGACGGGCGGCATGCGCGAGACACATGCCACCCGTCCACACCTCATCAGCCGGCCACAGCCGCCTGCATGGCCTGCTCGTCCACGACCTTGCTGTCGACCTTGCAATAGACCGTCTTTTCCTCGGCGACCATCACCGCCTCAGCCACACCGGCCAGGGCACGCAGGCGCTGCTCGATGGCTCGCATCGCCTCCGGATCAGTCGCCTCCACATGCAGCATGCGCGTCGCCAGGTACGGCGGCTGCTTCATGGTCATGGCGATCAGCAGCCAGAGCAGGAACAAGCCAGCCACGACCCAGAACACGGTCGCATAATTCTCCTTGGCGGGGCTATAGACGAAACCGCCCAGTACACCGCCGGCGAAGGCGCCGAAGAACTCGCAGCTGTTATAGACACCGATAGCCGTGCCCTTGGCGCCGGCCGGCGCGTACTTGGAGATCAGCGAGGGCAGACTCGCCTCCAGCGTATTGAAGCCGGTGAAGAAGATGAACAGCGCCACACCGATCGCCCACAGCGAATGATGGGAGGTTGCGAGCAGCACGCAGGCGACGGCCAGCAGCGCGATCGACAGCGAGAAGATCTGCTTCATCTTGCGTTTCGCCTCGGCGACGATGATCAGCGGCACCATGAATACGAAGGCGAACAGCATCACCGGCAGATAGAGCATCCACTGGTTGGTTTGGCTCAACAGGTGAAACTTCGGATCGGCCAGCACCAGCGGCAGCACCACGAACAGCGCCGTCAGCGCCGCATGCAGGATGAAGACGCCAGCGTCGAGCCGGAGCAGGCTGCCGTCACGCAGCACCTGCCCAAACAGGGCCGGCGTCACCTCCGCATCACGGTGGTGCATCAAGCGCTTGGGCTCGGGCACGACCATGTACAGGAACAGGATGGACAGGATCGCCAGTACCGCCGTCAGCCAGAAGATGCCGGACACGTTGATCCAGCGGTCGAGCAGCGGCCCCAGCACCATCGAGATGGCAAAGGATACGCCGATGGTCATGCCGATCATGGCCATGGCCTTGGTCCGGACCTCCTCCCGCGTCAGGTCCGCCGTCAGGGCGATGACCGCCGCCGCCACGGCACCCGAACCCTGGATGACCCGACCGATCAGCACGCCGGTGATCGTATGCGACATCGCCGCCACCACACTGCCGATGGCGAACAGCAGCATGCCGAAGGCGATGACCGGTTTGCGCCCGATCTTGTCGGACATCATGCCGAACGGGATCTGCAGCAGCGCCTGGGTCAGGCCATAGGCGCCCAGCGCAATGCCCACCAGCTCAGGGTGCTCTGCTGCGCCTTTCAGGCCATGCGCATAGGTCGAAAATACGGGCAGGATCAGGAACAAGCCCAGCATGCGCAGGCCGAAAATGCCCGCCAGCGAGCTCGCCGCCTTGCGCTCCTCCGCGCTCATGGCGATGCCCGATGATTCTTTGCTTCTCTTTCTCCTCACAATCTCCTCCTCTCCTTTACGGACCACACGAACAAGTAACCGTTCCCGGTCCCGATCTCAACCCTTGGCCTAGGCCGGCCATTCCCCCGCCCCCTGCCGGATCAGGTCGGGGTTGTCGCCGCACAGGTCGACGACGGTGGTCGGCACCATACCTCCCCAGCCGGCATCGAGCACGACGCAATCATTCCCCCTCAACCTTTCCACGATGAGATCGGGATCGATTTCGGCGGCGTCCTCACCGGCAAACTGCATCGTCGTCGCCACCAGGGGCCCGTCGATCTCGCCCAGTAGCATGCGGCAGACCGCATGCTCCGGAATGCGGATGCCCACATCCCGGCGCTTGCCGAAGATGCGGCGGGGCAGAGCCGAAGCGGCCGGCAGGATAAAGGTATAAGGACCGGGCAGATGGCGGCGGACGATGCGATAGGCCCCATTATCCATCTTCACGTAGGACGAGGCCTGAGACAGATCGCCGCAGACCAGCGACCACAGGTGACGCTCGTCCAGCTGGCGCAGGCGGCGGATATCGCCTTGGGCCTCAAAGGCCTCCGGCGCACACATCAGGGTATAGGTGGTATCCGTCGGCACCACGGCGAAGCGGCCCTGGCGCAGCCGCTCCACGGCAAGGCGAACCTGCCGGATCTGCGGCCGTTCCGGATCCAGCCGCAATCGCTCCACTCCCTCCATGGCGCCCCCCGCTACAGCTTCGGGATCAGGCCCTCGATCGCCTTCTTCAGCTGTTGCTGGGGCGATGGAGGATTCTGCTCCGGGGCGGACTGCGGTGCGGACTTGGGCGCCTGCTTCGGCTGCTGCAGACCCTGGATCAGGCCGCCCAGGCCCCCACCCTGCTGCAGGCCCTGGATGATGGTCTGGGCATTGATGTCCGGCCGGATCTTCGGGCTGGCGAACGGGCCGGTGATGACCAGCGGCACAGACAGGCCCTTGCGTGCCGTTACCGTATCGCCCTGACCGACGATGGTACCGACCAGGGTCGGGTTCACATGGTAATCCAGGCGCTTGTGCACCAGATCCACGCTGCCCTTTCCGGTCAGGCGCAGCAGCGGAGAGGCCATGAAGAGATCGTTGTTCCTGGCCACGCCGTTGACCAGCACATAGCTGCCGGACAGCTGCGAAAAATCGGTGCTCTGCGGCGTACCGCTGGGCAAGGCGCCACCGAGACTGCGCAGGGTGGCGGCGATATTAAAGCCGCGCACCATGCCGTCGGTCAGCAACACATGGCCGCGGCCGTTCAGCGAGCGCATTACATTGGCAGGCAACAGCCCCGTACCCTTGGTATCGGAATCCATGCGCAGCGTGCCCTCCAGCAGATTGCTGCCGGCCAGCGCCTTCAGCAAGGGGCCGATCTGCACGCCGCTGAGGTGCGCCGATTCGCTCCACTGGGCCGGATAGGCCTTGACGTTGAGCGCCGCCCGTTCGCTGACCTGGCCGCTGGCCAGCTCGAAACGGAAAGGGTTGAGGTCGAACTTGCCCCTGTGGGCGACGAGGCGGGCACGCATGTGATCGAAGTCCAGCCCCTTCAGCGACAAGCGCTCGATCTGCAGCTGGGCATTGACATCCCAGGGCACCAAAAAGCGCAGATCCGGCTCCACCGCCTTGGGCGCTGCTGCCGGCGCTGCTGCCGGCGCTGCTGCCGGCGCTGCTGCCGGCGCTGCTGCCGGCGCTGCTGCCGGCGCTGCTGCCGGCGCTGCTGCCGACTGCGGCAGCCACGGATCGGCATGCAGGGTATTGGCGGCGATCCTCAGACGCAGGCTGGGCGTGCGGCCGAGGTTGATGGCGCCGGAGGCCTGTACCAGATCGCCACCCAGCAGCAACTTCAGGTCGCGAATCTCGACCTGCTGGGCATGGCCGCTGACGATGGCGCCGAACTTGAGCTTCTGCCAGGGGGAGGGATTGCCGGCATACAGATCCGCGAACGACGGCACAAGCCCGGTCAGCCAGCTACGGGTCAGATCGCCGCTGTTCAGCGTGAACTGGTAGGACGGATCCGTCGTCAGATTACCGAGCTTGCCGTTGGCATCGAGCACGTGCTGTCCGTCGACGGTCAAGCCCGCCTGCTCCACCGTCACGGATTGCGTATCGGGCATCTCGACCTTCCATTGCGCCGCCAGGGTATGCGCCGCCTTCAGGCTCGCCTGTCCGGTCGTCACCCTGACCCCGTCGGGACGCTGTTCGACGCGCGCATCGACGGCCAGCTGAGCCTGATCCACGGGGCCGAGCTGGGCGGGCCATGCACCCAACAATGTCTGATACGGCGCCAGCGCCAGACGATCGATCTTCACATGTGCCTGCAGCGGCAAGCGGGCGGCATCGAACGCCGCCAGGTCGCCGACGGGACCGATCTTACCGTCGACCGAAAACGGATCCCCGGACACCTTGCCCGCCAGCCTGAAGGCGAAGGGCTGGTTCAGGCTGACATCGTCGACCTGCACGTCGAGATCGCTCAGTTTCACATGGGTGCCGCCCTTGGCGTCCGCCCACAGAAGCGTCCCATGTTGCAGATGGATCGACTGGGCGGTCAGCGCTGCCAGCATGGCATTGCCCCCACCCGGCTTCGCCGCCGGCTGCACGCCGCCGACCGCACCGACCGCCGGGGCACCGCCCTGGCCCTGCCAATTACCCGCGCCCATGGCATTGCGCTCCAGCGACAGCGAGAAGCCGTCCACCTCGAAGCGCTCGATCTCGACGCGCTTGCTGAACAGCGGCAGCAGCGCCACCTTGATATCCAGATCGCCGATGGCTGCAAACGGCCGGGACGAAAAGCCGGCCCGATTGGCCAGACTGACGTCCTGCAGGCGCACACCGATCCACGGAAACAGCGAGGCATGAATCTCGCCGATCGCTACCTGCCGGCCTGTCGCATTCTCGATGGCCTTGGCGATGCGCGGCTTGTAATGCTCGACATTGATAAACCAGGGCGCCACCAGCAGCGCCACCACCACCAGAGCCAGGATGGCCAGGCTGATCTTGATCGTCCTGCGTATCATCGTCGCTTGCTCCTCGTCATCGGCAGTTTTCGCACACTAGCATCTCGGCGTCCGCTTTGCCCTAGACCGCCGACGGCACGGACGCCAGGCCGGGAAACGACGGGGCGATCTCGTCGAAGCGGTGGTACACCCGCACGGCACCGGCGTCCATCAGCCGCTCGGCCGGCTCCACGCCGAAGGATACCCCCAGCGCCCGCACGCCGGCGGCATGCGCCATCTGCATATCGAAGCAGGCATCGCCGATAACCTGGGTGACGTCTGCACCGACGCCGAGCTCATGCATGCATTCCAGCACCATGGCAGGGTGCGGCTTCGACGGGCAGCAGTCCGCCGTGCGCCATACCTGGAACAGCGCATGCAGATCGAAGGCATCGAGCACACGCAACAGGCCGTTGCGGGACTTGCCGGTGACGATGCCCAGCCAGTAGCCCTTGTGGCGCAGCGCCTCAAGCCCCTCCCGCACGCCTGCATACAGCGCCAGCGACGATTCGGAAGCCACATAGGCATGCCGGTAGCTCCCGAGCACATTCTCGCGCAACCTCTCGTCGAGGTCGGGGGCCAGCCGGTCCACGGCAACGGACAGGGAAAGGCCGATGACGCCGCGCACGGAGGTATCATCCGGGGCGGCCAGGCCGTGATCGGCGAAGGCCGTCTGCATGGCGGTGATGATCTGCTGCTGCGAGTCCACGAGCGTGCCGTCGCAGTCGAAGAGGATCAGTTCGGGATGGTTCATGTTCCGTGCCCCTTGTCCTTGGCATGCGGCTTCGTTTTCAACCAGGCCGAGACCGGCCGGCGCACCTGCCAGTCCAGGGCGCGATTGACGCTCAGCACCGCGGGCTTTCCAGCCAGCCTCACATAGGTAGACACGAGATCGGGGCCGGGCTTGCCGACCAGCAGATCCAGCATCGCCACCCCTTCCGCGTTCCTGACCGTGATGCGATCGGCACCATCGCCGACGCGCAGCGCGGCATAGTGGGCGGGCTTGCGGGTGACGACGCGATCCGGGCGCATCGCCGCCAGCGTGCCCAGCATATCCGCCACGGCCTGGTTATCCGCATCCTGCCAGGACTTGCCGTCCTGCACCTGCCAGGCCTTACCCCTTTTCACCAGGTGCACCGGCTGTATGCCAGGCCCGACGGCGCGCAGCACGATGTCCGCCGCCCGGTTCGGCACCAACACGGGCCAGGCCGGCATGGCCTGCAGACCCTGGAGCGGTTGTTGCCAGCGCATCAGGCCCCAGGCACCAATACCGAGCAGGATGACGACGGTGACCGTCCAGGCAAGCGCTTGCCTCATGCCTGCCCCGGCATGGCGGCGCGCTGGCGCCGGCGCAGCACCAGCCAGCGCATGAGCCCCATGGTGCCCACCAGCAGCGGCAGGCCGAACATCCACAACCCCTTCCAGACCGCGCGCTCGGTGCTACCGACGTCGATCAGCGGACGCTGGGTGACGTCGCGCGAGCGCAGGGCGATCAGCGCATCGTCATGGGCCAGCCAATCGATCATGTTCAGTGCCAGGCTGGCGGCATCGCCGCTGAACAGCTGGTCGTCCAGCAAGCCGGGAGAGCCGACGACGATGATACGGCTGTCGGGGGACTTCGTCCGGGGTGCTGCCACCGACACCCCCTGCGGCGGCGCCACGCCGGCGCTGGCCGGGCCGTCGACGGCAACCGCCAGCATGGAACGCACGAAGGTGACGCCGGTGAAGCGCTGCACCAGCGGCACCAGCGGGTTGATGTCGAACGGGGGACCTGCCTGCAGTGCCGACTGACCGGAGCTCTGCAGCAGCACATGCCGATGGCTGTCGCCGGCGTCCCCGGCCCAGGCCAGCGGCGAAACGAACGGCAACGACACCACGCTTAAGTCCCGCGTCACGGGATTGCTGCGGTTGATGTCCCGGATCTCGGGAATGAAGGGGTAATCGACATAACTGCGTCCGTCCGGCGTATTGACGGTAATGCGCGAGGCGCGCGTATCGAGCACCAGTCCCGGCTCGACGGCCACCCCCATGTTCTTAAGCCAGGCATGGGCAGCGGGCTTGATCGGGCGCACCGTGAAGCCCGACGCCAGATCGGGCTTGGCGTTGCCGGTCAGGATCAACAGGCCGCGGCCGGAAAGCCGGAACTGGTCGAGCAGGTAACGGGCCCGATCGCTCGGCGGCTGCGCAAAGCCGTCGACCAGCAGCACCTGCACGTCGGCGGGGATCGTCGCATCCGGTTTATCCAGCGGCACGTCGACCAGGTCGTAATCGTCGCCGACCAGCCGGGAGAAGCCATGCAGGGCAGAAAGCGGGGTGGCGCCGAAACCGGAGACCACGCCGAGCTTGATCTTGCCCTTGCCGGTCAGCGCCCTGATCTTGCTCGTCAGCAGATACTCGAACCCCTGCTCGCCCTGCACCACCGGGATCACCGCCTTCTTGTCGAGGTATTCGACGACGACGGCGAGATAGCCCTGCCGAATCTGGGCCTTGTCGTTTTCGACCGCCTGCACCTGGATGCGGGGGATGCGCAGCGCCGCCAGGGCGGCGGCCGTGTTCCGGTCGGCATCCGGGTCGACCATCTCGAACGCCACCTTGCCGTGGCCGGCCTCGTGATAGGCACGCAGCTCATCGGCGATAAATCGGCGGAGGCGCCCGTAGGGCTGCGGCAGATTCCGGGTCACATAGGCGCGAATCATGATCGGTTCGTCGAGCCTGGCCAGCACCGCCCGCGTGGATGGCGACAGCGTATGGATATGCCCGTCGGTGGCATCCCAGCGCAGCTGCGTCATCTGCGCCGCGAAGGCGAGCACGGTGCAGCCGGCCAGCAGCAGGAGAAGCCGGGCCAGCGCCCGCCGCCTGAGCCTGGGCCGCCGATCGCGGGGCTGGGTTGCGGGATCCGTCATGACCACTTCCGCCGATCGAGCTGGAACTTCGCCAGCCCCAGGAAGGCCGCGGCCAGGGCCAACATGAAGGTGGCATCGCCGAGGGTGATCACCCCGCGTGCCATGGCCTGGTAGCGGTTGACCGGGTTCACCAGCGTCAGCCAGTCCTGCATCGCCGGCGAGAGCTGCGGCGCGGCCTGCCCGAGCAGGAAAAAGAACAGCAGCATGGCGAAGCCGAGCACATAGGCGACGACGGCATTAGCGGTCAACGCCGAGGCGAACAGGGCGATGGCACCGTAAGCGCCGGCCAGCAGCAGGGCCCCGAGATAGCCGGCCATGATGGCGCCCCCATCGACATTGCCGAGCAGAGCCAGGCTGGCCGGATAGACGAGGGTCAGGGCCAGCAGTAACGCCAGCTGCAGCAGCACCGCCAGGAACTTGCCGATGACGATCTCCGATTCGCGCACCGGCAGTGTCGCCAACAGCTCGAAGGTGCCGGCATGCCGCTCCTCGGCCAACAGGCGCATGGTCAGCGCCGGGATGAAGAACATGTACAACATCGGCAGCACATGGAAATAGCTGCGCATATCGGCCTGACCGACGAGGAACAGCGTATTGCCGAAGAAGAAGCCGGAGGCCAGCAGAAAGGCGACGGCGACGACATAGCCCATCGGCGTGTCGATACTCTGGCGCCATTCCTTCCAGACGATGGCGAGCACCCGTTTCATGGCCGCCCCCCAGTCATGCGCCGGAACACGTCCTCCAGTGTCGCCGCCTGCGGTGTCATCTCGATGATCGTTACCCCGGCCTCCACGGCGGCCCGGAAGGCCGATTCGGCCAGCAGCGCCCCGGTATCGGTGTGCTGCAGCACCAGGGTATCGCCATCCGCCTCCTGCACGCCCACATCCGGCAGCCGGGCCGTGAGTGCGCGCAGCAAGGCCTCGGCATCCCCCATGAGGCGCAGCCGCAGCACCGTACCGCCCAGCATGCGGCCGGCCAGCTCCGCCGGGGTACCGATGGCACAAAGCTGCCCGTGGTCGATGATCATGATGCGGTCGCATGCCGCCTGCACCTCGGACAGTACATGCGAGGACAACAGCACCGTCTTGTGCTCGCCGATGCGGCGGATCAGGCGGCGTACCTCGACAATCTGGTTCGGGTCCAGGCCGGTGGTCGGCTCGTCCAGGATCAGGCATTCGGGATCGTGCAGCATGCTGGCGGCCAGGCCGACGCGCTGGCGATAGCCCTTGGAAAGGGTCTCCACCCGCCGCAGCCAGACCGACTCCAGCCCGCACAGGCCGGCCACCGCCTCCAGGCGGCTGCGCAGCGTGGCGGCGGATAGATTGTGCATGCGGCCGATGAAGGTCAGATGCGCGCGCACATCCAGATCCGTGTAGGACGGGGCGTTCTCCGGCAGATAACCGATGATGCGGCGGATGCCCAGGGTATCGTCGAGGGGGATGCCGGCCACGCTGGCCGAGCCCGAGGAGGGTGGCAGGAATCCGGTCAGCATCTTCAGCGTCGTGGATTTGCCGGCACCATTGGGCCCGAGCAATCCCATGACCTCGCCCTTCCGCACATGGAAGGAGAGATCGCCGACGGCCATCTGATCGCCGTAATAACGGCTCAGTCGCTCAGCTACGATCATGCGCAGGCGATATTAGGTCATCCCTACCGATGGTCAATGCCGGGAAGCATCAGGCGACGGCGTGCAGCTTCGCCATCGCCGATTCGATCTCGGTGCGGGCCGCGCGGGCGCGATCGAGTTTGTCCTCGACCTCGGCCACCACCGGTGCCGGGGCATTGGCCCGGAATTTCGCGTTGCCGAGTTTGCCTTCGAAGGCGGCGATGTCCTTGTCCAGTTTCGTCTGCTGTTTGGCCAGGCGTGCCAGCTCCTCGCCCACGTCGACGAGCCCGGCCAGCGGCAGGAACAGCGTGGCCCCGTCCAGCGGCATCACCGCCGCCCCGTCGAGCTCCGCCCCGGCCTCCAGCCAGTCCAGCCTTTCTAGGCGCGCCAGATTGCCGATCAGCGCCAGGTGCGTCGACAGATCGGCGCGCATCCCCTCCCCGCAGGCCACCGCCGCCACGATGCGCCGGCCCGGGCTGACGTTCATCTCTCCCCTGACCGAGCGCACCGCCGCAATCAGATTTTTGGCGTGACGCATGCGCCGTGCCGCCTCCAGCATGTCGGCGGACATCTGGCTGGGCACCGGCCAGGCATCGGTGACCAGCCTCGCTTCGGGGCCGTGCAACTCCTGCCAAAGCGTCTCGGAGATGAAGGGGCAGAACGGATGCAGCAGGCGCAGCCAGCCCTCGAGCGCGGTGAGCATGACCACCTGCGTCTCGCGCTTGGCCGCCGCATCCTCGCCGTACAGGGAGACCTTGGCCGCCTCCACGTACCAGTCGCAGTAGGTGCCCCAGATAAAGTTATAGAGGGCTGAGGCCGCCTCGTTGAAGCGGTAATCGGTCAGCGCCTGATGCACCTCGCGGGCGCAGGCGTCGAGCTCGACCAGGATCCAGCGGTTGACGTCGCTTTGGGGCACGAAGGCGTCATCGGGCTGCGCATCGTCCCGGTTCATGAACACGAAGCGCGCGGCGTTCCATATCTTGTTCATGAAGTTGCGGTAGGACTCGATGCGCTTCTCGTCGAGCTTGATGTCCCGTCCCTGGGTGGCCATCGCCGCCAGCGTGAAGCGCAGCGCATCGGCGCCGTAGTTGTCGATCATCTTCAGCGGATCGATGACATTGCCCTTGGACTTGCTCATCTTCTGGCCCTGCGCATCGCGGATCAGGGCATGGATATAGACATCGGAAAACGGCACCTGGCCGGTGAACTTCAGGCCCATCATGATCATGCGGGCGACCCAGAAGAAGATGATGTCGAAGCCGGTGACCAGCACGTTCGTCGGGTAGAAGCGGGCCAGTTCCTCGGTCTGCTCCGGCCAGCCCAGGGTCGAGAATGGCCACAGCCCCGAGGAAAACCAGGTATCCAGTACGTCCTCGTCCTGGCGGATGTTCGTTCCGCCGCAGCCGCCGCAACGCTCGGGGGTCTCGCACGCCACCGTCACATGCGTACAGTCGGCGCAATACCAGGCGGGGATACGATGGCCCCACCACAATTGCCGGGAGATGCACCAGTCCTGGATATTGCGCATCCATTCGAAATAGGTCTTCTGCCAGTGCTCGGGCACGAAGCGGATGCGCCCGTCCTCGACGGCCGCGATAGCGGGCTCGGCCAGCGGCGCAATGCGCACATACCACTGATCGGTCAGGTAGGGCTCGAGCACTGCATGCGAACGATCCCCGCGGCCCACCTGATGGGTATGATCCTCGACCAGATGCAGCAGCCCCGCCGCATCGAGATCCGCGACGATATGTTCGCGCGCCTCGTAGCGCTCCATGCCGCGGTAGACTTGCGGCACCGCATCGATATCCAGCAGGTGCGCCCGGGAATCGAGGATGTTCAGTAGCGGCAGATCGTGACGCCTGCCGACCTCGTAGTCGTTGAAATCATGCGCCGGGGTAATCTTCACGCAGCCGGTACCGAATTCGGGATCGACATAGGTGTCGGCAATGACGGGGATGGTGCGCCCGGTCAGCGGCAGCAGCAGCTGTTTGCCGATCAGGTCCTTGAAGCGTTCATCCTCGGGGTGCACGGCCACGGCCGCATCGCCGAGCATGGTCTCCGGACGCGTGGTGGCCACGATGACATGGCGGGATTCATCGTCGGCCAGCGGGTAGCGGATATGCCAGAAATGCCCCTGCTCTTCCTCATGCTGCACCTCGAGATCGGAAACCGCCGTCTCCAGCACCGGGTCCCAGTTGACCAGGCGCTTGCCACGGTAGATCAGCCCCTCATCAAACAGGCGTACGAACACCTCGCGCACGGCGTCCGACAGCCCCTCGTCGAGCGTGAAGCGCTCGCGGGACCAGTCACAGGAGGCGCCGAGGCGCTTGAGCTGGCCGACGATGGTGCCGCCGGAATGCTCCTTCCATGCCCACACGCGATCCAGAAAGCGCTCGCGGCCCAGCTCGCGGCGATGCTCGCCCTCCTGGTCCAGCAGGCGCTCGACCACCATCTGCGTGGCGATGCCGGCATGGTCGGTGCCCGGCTGCCACAGCACCGGCTTGCCCTGCAGGCGTTGCCAGCGGACCAGAATGTCCTGCAGGGTATAGGAGAAGGCATGGCCCATGTGCAGCGAGCCGGTAACGTTCGGCGGCGGGATGACGATACAGTAGCCCTCGCCATCGCCGGGTCGGGGGCTGAACGCATCCGAGTTCAGCCACTGTTCGCCCACGGCGGGTTCGACCGCCTGCGGGTCGTAGGTTTTCGCAAGTTCCGGGGCCGGCATCGTCATTCCTGGGATCCTGTATCCTGATTATTTTTGTGCGCGTCGATGAAGGCGCCCAGCCGTACGGCCAGCGCCATGCGGATCATCTCGGGCAACTGCTCGGCCATGGTCGAGCACACATCGTCGGTGATCTGGTCGACCAGGGCCTGCACATCGGCCTCGTCCCAGGCCGGTTCAGGCGCCTGGGCAGCCATATCCGCGGGTGCCTCATCGAACGCCGGGACGAAGGTCGCCTCAGGCTCCATCTCGATCTCGATCTCGGGCGCCATGCCGATTTCAGCCGGAGCGGGCTCGGGCTCCACCTGGGGTTCCAACCCGACATCGAGCCCTTCCGCGCCGTACTCCTGTGCAGCCGCGTCGTCCGGCTGCGCCTCGGACGCCGCCTCGGATTCCGGCATCATGGCGGCAACCTCCGGGGCAGGCTCCTCCGGCTCGCCCGCATCGGGCATCGCCAGGGCCTGGCGCATGGCCTCATCCGCCTCCCCGGTTTCATCCACCGCATCGCCCCCGGCCTCGCCGCCCATACCCAGCGGCAGCGACGGCTGATCGTCGACCATCATGGCATCGGTGAGCACGAACAGCCGCGAGGCCTGCGCCCCCGGCTCTTCCCCGGCCGGTGCATCCGTTCGCGGTTCCTGCACAGGCTCGGCCTCATCCGCATCGGCATGCCCTGCCTCGACCTCGTCGTCGAGCACCTCGAAGAAATGGGGCGTCGGGGCATCATGGCGGGAGGGGAATTCCGGCTCGCCGCCGGCGGGCGGCGCCGCTTCGGGTTCATCGTTGCGGCCCTCGCCCTCCCTCAACAGCCGGTCGAGGCTGGCAAGAATCTCGTCGATGCTGGGTTCGTCGGCCATGCGCGCATGCTACGTGCCGGACCGGCCTTGGGTAAAGCCTAGGAACGCTGGCTGCCGTTGCCCAGATAGGCCGGTTCCAGGCCCATGTCGCGGTAGGTGCGGAAGCGCTCGCGCGCCGCCTGCTTCAGTCCCTCATCCCAGCCGTCGACGAAATCGACGATGTGCGCGAAGCCCTCGACGTCGGGGGGAACCTCCAGGCCGCCGTTGACCAGCACCTCGGGGCTGTTGTCACGAACCACCGACAACGCCAGCAGGATCGGCTGCGCCGCATCCTCCTCGGCATTGCCGCCGGAAACGCCGTGTGCCAGGAAGGATTCCGGGTGGATCGTCCACAGCCGTTTGTCGAGTCTTTGCATGAAGTCGGCATCCGGGCACAGCACCAGCACATGCGGGGTCAGCCGACCGCGCCTGAGCAGCAGGCGGGCGATGCCCTCCACCCGGTCGGGCTCGGCCAACAGCTCAAAATGAACGCGGGTTTCCACGCTTGATCCTCCAGCTTTGCGTCACCCAGACCAGGGCGGCCACCGACAATACCGGTGCCAGCACCTGCGCCGTGGAAGGCTGCATATGGTAACCGGTACCGAGCACCGCCGCCTCCACCATCAGCAGCACGGCCGGCGCCCGCCAGCTCCAGGGGCTTTCGGCCCACCCGGCCACCACAGGGTGGCCGGACCAACGCCAGCAGGCCGCCATGCTGGCGAACCCCAGGATCAGCCCCGTGACCACATCGAGGGGGAAATGCACGCCGCCGTAGATGCGCCCGTAGGCGGCGACCAGGAACAGCGCCACGCCCATCCATGCCTTCCAGTCCCGCGTCCCCCACAGGCACAGGCAGAGCATGGCCATGGTGCCGTCCGTGGTCGCATGTCCGGATGGAAAGCTATGCGCGGTCAGCGCCGCCCCCAGCACATGCACATGCTCGAACACGGCGGGCGGCCTGGGCATGTCGAAGGTATGTTTCAGCACCTGGGCCAGCAAACCGGACAGCAGATAGCCGGCAAGGCCGGCAAGGCCGGCGCGGAAGTTCCACAGCATCAGTGAGGTGACGAGCACCACCGCCGGCAGACCGTCGCCGAGGCCGCTGAGCACACCCAGCAGGGCATCCGCAAACGCCCCGTGCCAGCCGTTGAGCAGCAGGAACAGCGGATGGTTGAAGCGCCACGCCACGGCCAGCAGCGCGCCGGCGACGATGGACAACAGATACAGGGGCGCCCGGCTCCGGGGATGCGGAGTCGGGCGATCAGGCACGGCGTTGCAAGTAATCCATGATCAGGCGCACGCCGGCACCCGTTGCCCCCTTGGCCGCGATGTCGCTGCCCTTCATGTTCCAGGCCGTACCGGCGATGTCCAGGTGCGCCCAGGGCAGCTCATCGACAAAGCGCGACAGGAAACAGGCGGCGGTGATCGTCCCGGCCTCGCGGCCACCGACGTTCTTGATATCGGCGATCGTGCTCTTGATCTGCTCCTGGTACTCCTCGTACATCGGCAGCGGCCAGGCACGGTCGCGGGTATGGTCGCCCGAGGCCTGCAGCTCGCGCAGCATGGCCTCGTCGGACCCCATCAGGCCGCTGGCCTCGCCGCCCAGGGCGATGACGCAAGCGCCGGTCAGGGTGGCGAAATCGATGATCTCCGCCGGCTTCTGCTCCGCCGCATAAGCCAGGGCGTCGGCGAGGATGATGCGCCCCTCGGCATCGGTGTTCAGCACCTCGATGGTGACACCCTTGTAGGTGGTGATGATATCCCCGGGCTTGTAGGCCGATCCGCCGAGCAGATTCTCGGTGGAGGCGATGACGCCCAGCAGGTTGACCGGCAACTCCAGGCCGATCGCGGCCTTGAAGATACCGAGCACGGCAGCAGCGCCGCACATGTCGAACTTCATCTCGTCCATCTGCGCCGCCGGCTTGATGCTGATGCCGCCGGCATCGAAGGTCAGACCCTTGCCGACCAGCGCCACCGGCGCCTCATTCTTGGCCCCGCCTTGGTAGTGCAGCACGATAAAGCGCGGCTCCTTGTCCGAACCCTGGTTGACGGCCAGCAGGCCCTTGAACCCGGCCTTCTCGATGGCCGACTTGTCCATCACCGTCACCTTCAGCTTCCCATGCTTCAGGGAGAGCGCCTGCTCGCCGAGGAATTCAGGCGTACAGACATTACCCGGCTCGTTGCCCAGATCGCGGGCGAGATTGACGCCATCGCACACGGCGCGCGCCGTGCGCACCGCCGCCTCAGCCTCGGCCAGATTGCGGCGGGAGGGGATCATGATGGTCACCGCGCGCAGCTCGCGCTTGGCATCCTTCTCGTCCTTCTTCGTCTGGTACTTCTCGAAGCGGTACAGCCCCAGCCACACGCCCTCGGCCACCGCCTGCACCTTGTCGGCCAGCGAGGCGCCGCGCACATTCAGCTCGGGCAGGTACAGCGAGATATCGCGGGCGCCGCTGCCGTCCAGCTTGCGCGCCGCCAATGCGCCCAGCCGGCGCAAATGGTGCAGGCTCAGCTTCTTCTCATCGCCGACACCGATGAACACCACGCGTTGGGTGAACACCTGCTCGACTTCATAAAGCAGGCCGATTTCGCCGAATTTTCCCAGATGATCGAATTTTCGCAGGTATTGGGGAATCGCCTTGCCGGTTGCTTCCTGCAACGCCTTGCCCGCGCCCGTCAGCTTGCGACCGGCCAGCAGCGGCAACACCACGGCATCGTCACGCTGTTTGTTCGGATCGCCCGCCTTGACTGAGATTTCCACCATTTGACACCTCGCTTTCCTATGCTTCCGGGTAAGGCCCGCCAAGATATACAGCCAAAACGGAAAAAGAAAGGCCGCCACGTTTCCGTGGCGGCCCTTGCCTTGGTCCGGACTGTCCCCACCGGGACAGCCCCATCAGCACGAATAGTACAGCGAATACTCCATCGGATGCGGACGCAGACGGATCGCGTCATGCTCCTCCATCTTCAGGGCGATGTACGCATCGATCATGTCGTCGTCGAACACGCCGCCAGCCTTCAAAAACTCGCGGTCGACGTCCAACGACTTCAGCGCCTCCTCGAGGCTGCCCGCAACCGTCGGGAAGCCCTTCGCCTCTTCCACCGGAAGGTCGTAAAGGTTCTTGTCCGCAGGGGCGCCCGGATCGATCTTGTTCCGGATGCCGTCAAGGCCGGCCATCAGCATCGCCGCAAACGCCAGGTACGGGTTCGCCGTCGGGTCCGGAAAACGCACCTCGACGCGCTTGGCCGCATCCGAGTTCACCACCGGAATGCGCAGCGAGGCCGAACGGTTGCGGTTCGAGTACGCCAGCATCACCGGCGCCTCATAGCCCGGAACCAGGCGCTTGTACGAGTTCGTCGACGGGTTCGTGAACGCGTTCAGAGCCTTCGCGTGCTTGATGATGCCGCCGATGTACCACAAGGCCTCCTGCGACAGGCCCGCATACTTGTCGCCCGCGAACAGGTTCTTGCCACCCTTCCACACCGACTGGTGCGTATGCATGCCCGTACCGTTGTCGCCGAACAGCGGCTTCGGCATGAACGTCGCCGTCTTGCCGTGCGCATGCGCCACGTTGTGCACCACATACTTGTACCACTGGATGCGGTCCGCCGTCTCCATCAGTGCACCGAACTTGAAGTCGATCTCGCACTGGCCGGCCGTCGCCACCTCATGGTGATGGCACTCAACCTCAAGACCCACGTCCTGCATCACCACAACCATGTCGTTGCGGATCTCCTGCAGCGAGTCGATCGGCGGTACCGGGAAGTAACCACCCTTCACGCCCGGACGATGGCCCATATTCCCTTCCGCATACTCCTTGCGCGAGTTCCACGCCGCCTCCGAGGAGTCCACCGCGTAACCCGAAGTGCCCATATCGTTGTGGAATCGCACATCGTCAAAAATGAAAAACTCCGCCTCCGGGCCGAAATACACCGCATCGCCAATACCGCTCGACTGCACGTGCTGCAGCGCGCGCTTCGCCAGGTTCCGTGGGCAGCGGTTGTAGTCCTGACCCGTCGTCGGGTCGAACACAGAGCCCGTCAGCACCAGCGTGGCGGCCTCGAAGAACGGATCGATCTGCGCACTCGCCGGATCCAGCTCGATCGCCATGTCCGAATTGTCGATGTCGCACCAGCCCGCAACCGACGAACCGTCAAACGGAAAGCCGTCCTCGAAACGATCCTCCGTCAGCTGACTGATCGGATACGACACGTGCTGCCACTTGCCACGCGTGTCCGTAAATCGAAGGTCCAAAAACTCGACCTCGTGCTCCTCGATCATCTCAAAAACTTTTTTTACATCTTTATTCACGGTTTCCTCTCCTCGCTGAACTCAGGCCCTGGCCCGGATTAGATGGGTACGGCGCGATGGTGTCATGGACATACACCCCGCGCAACCTAGATGGCGTCGTCGTCGGTTTCCCCGGTGCGGATGCGCACCACATGCTCGACAGGCAGCACGAAGATCTTGCCGTCGCCGACCTTGCCGGTGACCGCCACGCTCCGGATCGCCTCGATGACCACCTCGACGCGATCGGTGGGTACGACCACCTCGATCTTCACCTTGGGCAGGAAATCGACGACATATTCGGCGCCGCGGTACAGCTCGGTGTGTCCCTTCTGGCGCCCGTAGCCTTTGACCTCGGTGATGGTCATGCCATGCACGCCCACCTGCTCCAGCGAGTCCTTCACATCGTCGAGCTTGAACGGCTTGATGATCGCCTCAACCTTCTTCATGGCCTCCCCCTATTCGCGAAACACATGCGTAATCGGATAGCGCCGGTCCCGGCCAAAGGCACGCTGCGTGATCTTCACGCCCGGCGGCGCCTGTCGGCGCTTGTATTCGGCAGCATGGATCATGCGCACGATACGCCGAACCTCATCGACAGAAAAGCCGCGCGCCGCGATCTGATCCACGCTCTGCTGGCCCTCGATGGTGGCGGCGAGGATGGCATCGAGCACCGCATAGGGCGGCAGGGAGTCCGCATCCCGCTGATCGGCGCGCAATTCCGCCGACGGTTCCTTGGTGATCGAGTTCGCCGGAATGCGCGGACCTTCGCGGTTGATCCAGGCCGCCAACTCGTACACCTCGGTCTTGTACACGTCCTTGAGCACCGCGAAGCCACCGGCCATATCGCCGTACAGCGTGGCATAGCCGACCGCCATCTCCGACTTGTTGCCGGTGGTCAGCAGCATACGCCCCGTCTTGTTGCTGATCGCCATCTGCAACAGGCCCCGGATGCGCGCCTGGATATTCTCCTCTGTAGCGTCGGGTGCACTCTTGCCCCAGGCCGAAAATGCGGGCGCCAGCAGCTGTTCGATGGCCTGCACCGGCCCCTCGATCGGCAGGGTCGCCGTCTCGACGCCGAGATTACGGGCCAGGGCCTCGGCATCATTGATGCTGTGGGTACTGGAGTAGCGCGAGGGCATCAGCACGCCGAGCACGTTTTCCGCACCCAGGGCATCGACCGCCAGCACCGCCGTCACCGCCGAGTCGATGCCGCCGGAAAGCCCGAGCAGTACCTGGCGGCAGCCGTTCCTGAGCACATAATCGCGGATGCCGAGCACCAGCGCCGCATAGACCTGCGCCATGTTTTCCGGAATCGGCGCCACCGCGGCCTGCCCGGCATGCGCCAGATCGACGATCAGATCCGCCGTTTCGAACAGCGGCGCCCGCGCCAGCAGGGCGCCGGTTGCGTCCATGACATGCGAGCCGCCGTCGAACACCACCTCGTCCTGCCCGCCCACCGGGTTGACGTAGGCCAGCGGCACCCCGAACTCGGCGGCACGCCGGCGCATCAGCGCCTCGCGCTCGTCCTGCTTGCCGACATGGAAGGGAGAGGCGTTGAGGTTGACGCGCACATCGCAGCCGGAGGCGGCGCTTCCCCGCGCCAGATCGTCGTGCCACAGATCCTCGCAGATGCCGATGCCGATGCGCTTATCCCGGAAGGCGAACACATCCGCATCCCCGGTGCCCGGCTCGAAATAACGGCGCTCATCGAACACGCCGTAGTTCGGCAGCACCCGCTTGTCGTAGATACCGAGGATTTCCCCGTCTGCGGCAAGCACGGCGCCGTTGCGCAGCCTCTCGCCAACGCGGCGGGGAGCACCGAAGATGGCGCCCACACGGCCGGTAGCCGCCGCGATGGCGGCCACCTCCCGCTCCACGGCATCCATGAAGGCCGGGCGCAGCAGCAGATCCTCCGGGGGATAACCGGTGACGCACAGCTCCGGAAAGATCACCAGATCGCAACCGGCGGCCTCGGCGCGGGCCAGCGCCTCGCGGATCGATGCGCCGTTGCCGGCGATATCGCCCACCCGCGGTGCCATCTGCACCAGCATCAGCCTCATGCGCCTCCCCCCATCTCCCTTGCCGAAACCAGCATGGCATCGCCATACGAATAGAACCGATAGCCCTCGGCCATGGCATGCGCATAGGCCGCCAGCAGGCGCTCGCGCCCGATCATCGCCGCCACCAGCATCAACAGCGTCGAGCGCGGCAGGTGAAAATTGGTCAGCAGGGCATCCACGACCCTAAACCGGTACCCCGGATAAATGAATATGTCCGTCCTGCCGTTCCCGGCCACCAGCCCTCCGGTCGCCGCGGCCGCCTCCAGCGCCCGAAGCGCCGTCGTGCCCACGGCCACGATGCGCCCCCCGCTGCGGCGAGCATCCTGGATACGCGCCGCCGTCGTCTCAGGCACCGCATAGACCTCGGTATGCATGGCATGATCCTCGATACGCTCGACCTGCACCGGCTGGAAGGTGCCGGGGCCGACATGCAGGGTGATATGCGCAAAGCTCGCGCCTGCCTGCTCCATCGCCTGCATCAGCGGCTTGGTCAGATGCAGCCCCGCCGTCGGCGCCGCCACCGCTCCCGGGTTTGCCGCAAACACCGTCTGATAGCGCTCATGATCGGCGGCAGCGTCCGCCCGCTGAATATACGGCGGCAACGGCATATGCCCATGGGCCTCGATGGCGGCCATGACATCGGCGGCCAGAAGGCGCAGACGCAACTGCTTACCCTCGCGCCCCAGCACCTCGGCGGCGAAGCCGTCGGCGATATCGATGCGCTCGCCCGCCCGCAGACCGCGGTTCGACCGCCCCCAGGCCAACCAGACGCCCGCCTCGCCGGTCGGCTCGACCAGGAGCAGCTCGACGCGCCCGCCCGTCGCCTTCTGGCCGAGCAGGCGGGCAGGGATGACACGGGTGTCGTTGAGCACCCAGACATCGCCCGGACGAACCAGCGACGGCAGCTCCCGCATGCAGCGATCCACCAGCCCCTCCGCGCTCAGGTCAAGCAAGCGCGAGGCGTCCCGCTCGGCGAGCGGGTGCTGGGCGATCAGTGCCTCGGGCAGTTCGAAATTGAAGTCATCGACGCGCATCGGCGCAGCCTACACCATTGGATAGGTCATGTTCAGACGATCGTCGTCACCCCGTTTGGCGTTCCCATCAGCACCACATGCGCCCCCTGCAGGGCGAAGATGCCATTGGTCACCACCCCCGGCACGTTGTTCAGGTGCTCCTCCATCTGCCGTGGATCGGTGATCTTCAGGCCATGCACGTCGAGAATGATGTTGCCGTTGTCGGTGATGAAGCCTTCGCGCAGCCGGGGCTCACCGCCGAGATGGCGTACCTCGGCCGCCACCAGCTCGCGGGCCATCGGGATCACCTCGATCGGCAGCGGGAAGGCACCCAGCACGTCCACCTGCTTGGAGGCGTCGACGATACAGACGAAGCGCTTGGAGGCCGCCGCCACGATCTTCTCGCGCGTCAATGCCCCGCCACCGCCCTTGATCAGGTTGCGGCCCGCATCGAACTCGTCGGCGCCGTCGATATATACCGACAGTGCATCCACCCGGGTCAATGCCTCGTTCAGATCCAGCACCGCTATGCCGTTCCCGGCCAGGCGCTCGGCCGTGGCATTCGAACTGGCCACCGCCCCCAGGATCTGGCCCTTCATGCCGGCCAGGGCATCGATGAACTTGTTGGCCGTGGAGCCGGTGCCCACGCCGACGATGGTCCCCGCCTCGACGTAGGCGAGCGCGGCCTCGGCCACTTTCTGCTTCATTTCGTCCTGGGTCATCGCCTTCTCTCCTCTCGATATTCCATTTGCCCGCAGGCTAGACGATAGCGCCGTGACTTTCAGCAGCCAAACCGCTCCGATAGGCTTAGGGCATGCACGGCCCCGTACAGTCCCTGGATCTGACCCTGACCGCCATCGTGGCGTTCGGCACGATGCAGGTCGCCTGGCTGTCGGTGGCCCTGTTCCGCCGCCGCATCTCCAGGGGCATGATCCAGATGAGCATGCCGCCGCTGTTCGCGATCTGGGTCGTGATGTGGCCGGTGTACGACGATCCGCGCTGGATCTGGGCCGGCATCGGCGCGCTCGCCTGCTTCGTACTGTTGCCGCTGTTTTTCCGCCGCCCCTTCTGGCGGGACCTGCGCCGGGCCTGGGCGGCCCCGGCCTCGCCCATCGATTACCGGCTGAGGAAACCGATCCCCTTCTGGCCCTTCGCCTTCTTCGTGGCCACGCTGGCCATCGCCGCCGGCCTGTTCCAGTCGATCCCCGAGTTCGGGCTGGGCATCGCCCTGAGCGCATGCCTGGCCCAGCCGGCCGCCTCCTGGCTCGACCACGCCGGCCATATGCCGCTCGGATTCCCGGCCCACCCGCAGCAGACGCTGCCCGGGCATGTGGTGCTGGTGCTGGCCGCCGCCGGCCTGTGCAGCTGGAGCGTGCATGTCTATCACGGCATCGACTGGCAGCCGCTGTTCCTGGCCACCTCGGTGGCCGGCATCGCCGCCTCCGCCGCCCGGGCCCTGGTGCCGGGCGGCTGGAACCAGCCGGCGGCGGCAGCCGCCATGGGCGTCGTACTATGGTTGCTCTAGGATGACCGATATGCGCGATCTGATCACCAAGGCCCTGGCCGAGGATGCCGCCCTCGAGGACCTGACCGCCCGGGCCACCATCCCCGAGGGCCAACAGGGCAAGGCGACGATTCGCGCCAAGGCGACGGGCATGCTCTCCGGCATCGCCATCGCCGACGCGGTCTTCCGGCAGATGGATACCGCCATCGCCACACGCTGGGGCAAGGCCGACGGCGAGTCCGTGGCGCCGGGCGACGTCATTTGCGCGTTGAGTGGTCCCATGCGCACACTGCTGGCCGCCGAACGCACGGCCCTGAATTTCCTGCAGCATCTTTCCGGCATCGCCACCGCCACCCATGCCTATGTGCGCGCCGTCGCCGGCACGGGTTGCGCCATCTATGACACCCGCAAGACCACGCCCGGATTACGAATCCTGGAGAAGCGGGCGGTGGTGGACGGCGGCGGCCACAACCACCGCATGGACCTGGCCAGCGGCCTCTTGATCAAGGAAAACCACATCGCCGCCTGCGGCTCGTTGAGCCGGGCCGTGCACGCCTGCCGACAGATCGCAGGCTCACTGTGGGTCGAGGTCGAATGCGAAACGCTGGACGAGGTGAAAGAGGCGGTGGGCGCCGGGCCGGACATCATCCTCGCCGACAATATGAACCCAGGGATGCTGCGCCAGGCGCGCGCCCTCGTGCCGCAAGGCATCGTGCTCGAGGCCTCCGGCGGTATCACCCTGGCCAACGCCCGCGCCTACGCCGAGGCCGGCGCCGATCGCCTGGCCATCGGCGCCATCACCCATTCGGCCGGGGTACTGGACCTGTCGATGCGGGTCGATTGACGTGCACCCGACGCAGGAGCGCATCCTCACGCACCTGGCCGCAAGTGGCAGCCCCGTATCGGGAAGTGCCCTGGCCGAGGCCTTCGGGCTGAGCCGCACCGCGGTATGGAAGCATGTTGAGGCCATGCGCCGGGCCGGCATCCGCATCCGCTCCGCATCCGGCCGCGGCTACCTGCTCGAATCCGACCGCTTCACCGCCCAGGCCTTGACCGAGCGGCTGGTCATCGATGCGCCGGCGCGCCTCGGCCGCGACATCCGCTGCCTGGAGGATGTGGATTCGACGAACCTGGAGGTGCTGCGCGCCGCCGAGGCCGGGGCGCCCGAGGGGCTGGTGGTCATCGCCGAGCACCAGCAGCGCGGGCGCGGCCGCATGGGACGCATCTGGCATACGCTGGCCGACGATGCGCTGGCGCTGACGGTACTGCTGCGCCCACCACTGCCGCCGGAGCGCGTACCGCAGATCCCGTTGGTGGTCGGGGTGGCCCTGTGCGAGGCCTTCCGGAGCCTGGGCGGAAACGTGGCCATCAAATGGCCGAACGACATCCTGCATGGCGGCGCCAAGCTGGCCGGCATCCTCACCGAGATGCGTGCCGAGCCAGGGCATGTGCAGGCCGTGGCGGTCGGCATCGGCATCAATGTGCGACATCCGGCGGACGGCTGGCCGACGGATATCCGCCAGGCGGTCACCGACCTCGGCACCGCGGCAGGGAAGCCGGTGCGCCGGCTGGACGTCGCCGAACGGGTTATCCGCAGCCTCGATGCCAGCTATGCGCTGTACCTGCACGGGGGCTTCGCGCCCCTGCGCGAACGCTGGTGGGCCGCCCATGCCGCCAGCGAGGCCTGGGTACGCGTGCGCGACGGGCACGGGCATGTCGAGGGCACAGCCATCGGCATCGACCACGACGGCGCCCTGCTGCTGTCCGTCGGCGGCACCACCCGGCGCATCGTCTCCGGCGATCTCGAACTGATGGAGGAGAACTGACATGTCTGCGTTCCTGGTCATCGATGCCGGCAACACGCAAACCGCGTTCGGCCTGTACGAGGACGGAGAGCTGGCGGCCCACTGGCGGCTATCCAGCGGGCGGTATACGACGCCGGACGAGCTGGCCTGGCAGCTGTACGGTTTGTTCGAGCAGGAAAGCCGGGATCCCAGGCGCATCGATGGCATCATGGCCGCCAGCGTCGTACCCCGGCTCGATCGCATCCTCACCGAGGCCTGCGCCCGCATCTGCGGACAGGAACCGGCCTTCGTCGGTTCCCCCGAGGTCAAGACGGGCATGGCCGTCGACTACAAGAACCCGCGCGAGGTCGGGGCAGACCGCATCGTCAATGCCATCGCTGCCCGCGAGTTTTTCGGCAGCCCCGTCCTCGTCATCGACTGCGGCACCGCCACCACCTTCGATATCGTGTCCCCTGAAGGCCACTATGCCGGCGGCCTGATCATGCCGGGTACGGAGATCGCCCTGGCGGCGCTGCATGAACGTGCGGCCAAACTGCCGGAGGTGTCGTTTGCGCGCATCGATGTACTGATCGGCCGCGACACCGCCACCAGCATGCAGGCGGGCAGCTATTGGGGGGCGGTGGAATCGATCTCGGGCATCATCCGCCGCATCCGGGGCCTGCCCGGCTATGGCGAGGCCACGGCCATCGCCACCGGCGGCATGGCCGCCGGCCTTGCCCCGGATATCCCGGAGCTGAACCATGTACTGCCCCATCTGACGCTGGAAGGCCTTCGCCTGCTGGCCGAACGGCATTTCGCCTGAGCCCGTGACGCGCACCTGGCGACCGGCAATCGGGCTCATCATTCTCACGGCGCTGGCCTGGATCTCCTGGAGCCCTGCCCCGCCCCCATCCGATGAATCCACCGTACAGGGAACCCTGACGGAAGCGCCCGCCGCCGGCCAACCCTCGGCCTGGCGCGTCGTCACCCGGCGCCTCGTCTGGGGCCAGGCGGCGAAATCGATGCAGCAACGCCTGCAACAGGCCGGATTCTCTCCCATCATGCTGGAGCGCAGGGAAAACGTGCCCATGCACGCCTTCGACGATGCCACCATCTACCCGTCCGCCGAATCTGCGTCGATGGCCGCCGCCGCATGGGGGAAGCTGGGCTTCCAGGCCAACGTCATCAAAACCCCGGACGGTTACCTGGTTGGCCTGGGACGATTCTTCATCGCCTCCTATGCCGAACAGATGCAGACGCGCCTGAAGAAGGCGGGACGGCCCTATCGCTACCAGCAACGCATGGTCGAGATACCAACCTTCCGTTTCACCTTCGCCCCCACCAACCACGATGCCGCGAAAAAGCTATGGCAGCGGCTGCAGAACCTGGGCATCGCCGATCCCGTGCTGATGCCCCAATCCCGCTTCGACCAGATGTACGGGGACAACGATTCCGGTCAGGCGGCTCGGGGCCACTGAACCCCGTGGCGCAGGGCTTCCTGCGCCCGGGCATCGATCTCGGCCTGCAGCATGTTCAGCATGGCATAACGACGGCGATACATCGACCGCTTGTGCGCGGACACTGTTTCCAAGGCACGGACCGGCCAGGCCAGTGGCAGCGTATACAGGCGGGGATTGGCCGCATCGACACAGCCGCCGGCATCCCGCCACAGGCTGTCGTAATCGGCCAGGATGTAGTTCTTGCGCCCGCGATTGAAGCTCAGGCAACGATAGACATGATGGGCGTCCCCGACCCCGGTCAGGCGCACCGCCCCCCAGGCGCTGGCCAGCCCCATCAAGGCGCACAGCACCAACGCCTTCGGACGCATGCCCTGCCATGCCTTCGTCAGCTGCCTGACCATCTCCCCCATGTCGCCGGCTCCGCCCTGCACGCCACCGATCAGCACATGCATGCCCTGCTCCCCCTCCAGTATCGAGAAGGTGAGGCTGAAAATGCGCGGGCCGCCCACGCGCACTAGGCTCAGGGTGAGTTCGCCCTCCATCTCGAACTGGTCGAGACAATGCAGTATCAGGCGATGATCGCCCGCCCCACCCAGCGACGGGCGAGCCAGCTCCAGGCCCTCGCCCAGGAAGATGGCCGTCAGCGCCTGCTCGGAAAGCTGGGCGCGCAGCCAGCGGTACTGGCCGACCACCGCCCTGTGGCGCTCGGCATGGGATAGGCCGCAGCAAAGATACGGGCGGGCGACCTTCTCGCAGATGCGCGGATGCGCCTCGAGGATATGCAGCATCAGCGGGTCATCCAGGTTCGGATACCAATCCGTGACATACGGAGAATGCCGCAGCGCCTGCACGGCGGTACGCACCACCAGACGCTGGAGCCGGTGTTCCATGCGCGCACCGGAGTGCGCACGCGCCACCAGGGCCGAGAATCGAGTCAATTTGTGCATATGGGGGACCTCGCCGCGATCAGGCTTCCATCATCTCCAGGAAACGGTCGAACAGGGCATCGGCATCGTGGGGGCCGGGGCTGGCCTCCGGATGATACTGGACGGAGAAAATCGGACGGCCGCGCACGCGGAGGCCCTCGACCGTGCCGTCGAACAGCGAGCGGTGCGTAACCTCGACATCGGCTGGAACCTTGTCGTCGCACACCGCAAAGCCATGGTTCTGGCTGGTGATCTCGACCCTGCCCGTCTCCTCGTTGCGCACCGGGTGGTTGCCGCCGCGATGCCCGAACTTGAGCTTGAAGGTGGCCAGTCCCAGAGCCTGGGAAAGCAGCTGGTGCCCCATGCAAATACCGAAGATCGGCACATCGGCATCCAGAAGCTCCCGGATGACCGCCACCGCATAGCCGGCCGCCGCCGGATCGCCCGGGCCGTTGGACAGGAAGATGCCGTCCGGCTTGTGCGCCAGGATCTCGGACGCGGAGCTTGCCGCCGGCACGATGGTGACGCGGCAATCGCGGTCGGCCAGCTTGCGGAAGATGTTGCGCTTGCAGCCGAAATCCATGGCCACGACGTGCCGCGCCTGACCGGGCTGTGCATAGCGCGCGGCATCCAGATCGTAGCTGCCCTGCGTCCAGCCGGTGGCCTGCTCAACCGAGGCCTGGCCGACGAGATCGCGTCCCTCCAGCCCCGCCCAGGCGCGCGCCATATCCACCGCAGCGTCCTCGCCCATGCCGTCTGAGGCGATGACGCCATTGACGGCGCCCTCGGTGCGCAGGTGCCGAGTCAGGGCACGTGTGTCGATGCCGGCGATGGCCACCACGTGGCGCGCGCGCAGCCAGGCATCCAGGTCGTCCTCGGCCCGGTAGTTCGAGGTCAGGCGCGAGGCAGCGCGCAGGATGCAACCGCGCGCCGCCACCTCGGCCGATTCCATGTCGTCCTCGTTGACGCCGACGTTGCCGATGTGCGGATAGGTGAAGGTGATGATCTGGTCGGTATAGGAGGGATCGGTCAGTATCTCCTGGTAACCCGTCATCGACGTGTTGAAGCAGACCTCGCCGACCGTATGACCGCGGTGGCCGTAGGCCTTGCCCCGGAAGATACGCCCGTCCGCCAGAGCCAGAATTGCCTTGTGTTCGGTCACGTTCGCATCACCCCGCGCAGAAGTGGCGCGATGCTATGGACTCGCCCGCCCGCTGTCGAGCGGTCGTCATGCCGATGCATGCAGCATCGATGCCGGGTCCAGCAGCCGGTCGAGCTCGGCGGCGTCCATCACCCCGCCCTCCAGGCAGACCTGGCGCACCGTCTTGTCCTCGGCCACCGCCTGCTTGGCGATCTCCGCCGCCCGGTCGTAGCCGATGTGTGGCGCCAGCGCCGTGACCATACTCATGCTCCACTCGATCTGCTCGGCACAGTGCGCGCGGTTGGCGACGAGCCCCGCCACGCAGCGATCGGCGAACATGCGGCAGGCATTGGCCAAGAGCCGCTCGGATTCCAGCAGGTTCAGCGCCATCATCGGCAGCATGACGTTCAGGTCCAGCAGTCCCGAGGCACCACCGAAGGCGATCGCCGCATCATGGCCGATGACCTGGGCACAGACCTGGGCTAGGGATTCGGCGATGACCGGATTGACCTTGCCCGGCATGATCGAACTGCCGGGCTGTACCGCCGGCACCGTGATCTCGCCGATGCCGCAGCGCGGGCCGGCATTGAGCAGGCGCACGTCGTTGGCGATCTTCAGCAGCGACACAGCCAACACCTTCAACTGGCCGGAAAGCTCGACCGCCGCATCCTGGGCGGCCTGGGCCTCGAAATGGTTCGACGCCTCGCAGAAATTGATGCCGTAGGCCGCCGACAGGTGCGTGGCCATGCGCGCCCCGAATTCGGGATGCGTGTTCAGGCCGGTACCGACGGCGGTACCACCCTGCGCCAGCTCCCCGAGCCTGGGCAGGCAGGCGGACAACCGATCCATGCCGAGCTCCACCTGCCGCGCCCAGCCGGAAATTTCCTGGCCCAAGCGTGATGGGGGTGGCGTCCATCAGGTGCGTACGCCCGATCTTGACGACATCGGCATAGTCCGCTGCCTTGCCGGCCAGCACGCCGTGCAGGTGCGCGAGCGCCGGCAGCAGCGTGTGCACCAGTAGGTCGGCGGCCGAGACATGCAGGGCGGTGGGGATCACGTCGTTGGAGGACTGCCCCATGTTCACATGATCGTTGGCGTGCACGCGCGTGCCGGCGTCGAGCTGCATGGCCCGGTGGGCGATAACCTCATTGGCGTTCATATTCGTGCTGGTTCCCGATCCGGTCTGGAAGATATCCAGCGGGAAATGGCCGTCATGCCGGCCATCGGCAACCTCTGCCGCTGCCTGGGCGATGGTGCGCGCCATCGCCGCATCCAGGCGCCCGAGATCCGCGTTCACCTCGGCCGCCGCCACCTTGATGCGTCCGAGCGCCTTGATGAACACGCGTGGGAAGCGAATGCCCGAGACAGGAAAATTTTCCACCGCCCTCGCCGTCTGGGGCCCGTACAGGGCGTCGGCCGGCACGCGCATCTCGCCCATGGAATCCCGTTCAATCCGATATTCGCTGCTCATGTCTTTCCTTCCTTTGCACCGGCCCCGCTCGCCCGCGCCGTGCGCCGCAGGCACAGGACCGTCGCATCGTCATCCAGATCCCCGGCGCCGAAGGCGGCCAGCTCGTCCATCAGCGCCTGCGGCATCTGCGCCAGCGCCATCTTCCGATGTGCGGTGAACCATTGTTCCAGGCGCTGATCGCCGAACATGGAGGTATCCCGTCCCCTGGCCTCGATGATCCCGTCCGTCAGAGCCAACAGCGTATCGCCCGGCGCCAGCCTTTGGTAGTTCACATCATAGGCCTCATCCGCGTTCAGGCCCATCGGCGGCGCCGTGGCCTGAAGGCGTTGCAGCCGCCCCTCGCTGTACAGCAGCGGCGGCAGATGGCCGGCATTGAACCAGAGCATGGAATGGCTCTCCGGCTGCAGCTTGGCCATGAACAGGGTGACGAAGCGTCCGCCCGTCAGGGTACGGCACAGGGTGCGGTTGATATAGCGCGCCGCCTCGTCGAACGGCATGCCGAGACTGGCCAGCGTATGCAGCATCGCCTGCAGGTTGGCCACCGTCAGCGCCGCCGGATAGCCCTTGCCGGCCACGTCCGCCATCACCAGCCAGGCACGCCCATCCGCCAGCATGATGTGATCGTAATAATCACCACCGATGGCATAACAGCTGTGCTGCAGGGTGGCGATGGCATAGCCGGGGATGTCCGGCAGCCTCCTCGGCAGCAGGCCCTCATGGATCTCCGAGGCGATGCGCAGCGAATCCTTGATATCCTCGCGCTCCTGCATGCCCTGCAACGCCGTGTTCAGGCCACGCGCCAGTTCGCCCATCTCGTCGTCCATCAGCACCGGCACCCGGCCGTCGAATTGCCCCTGACGCAGGAAGCGCAGCCCGTGTTCAAGGCTGTTGGTAACGCGGCGCAGGGTGCGACTGAGCACGGCCACCAGTGCCGTGCCGGCCAAAAGCAGGGAAACCAGCATAACCACGGACTGCTGGATGATGAAGCGCTGCTCGCCGGCTGCCTGCACCATCACCGCCAGATAGACATAGACGGCCAGGCAGGCGGCGGGCAACAGGCTGGTGACGATAAAGATCACCCAGGGCCGGCGCGTCGAACCGGTCAGCGCCGGCAGTCCCTGCATCTGCCCGAGCCCCTCGACGAACAGGCCCGAGCGGGCCAGATCCTGGCGCAGGCGCGTTTCGTAATCGAGGGTGATGGCGACCCCGAGCACGGGCGCCAGGATGCCCGCGCCGTAGAACACCGACAGGCCGAGCGCCAGCATCATCTCCACCGTCATGTGCACGCCGTGCATGGCGGCATCGGCCAGAAGCAGCAGCATCAGATAGGCGAACAGGATCAGGCCCGCCGCCGTATAACCGCGCAGCGCCCGCCACGGCATCTGCATCATGCACAGGCCCAGGCGTTCGGCCTCGCGCGAACCGTCCTCGGACAGGCGTTGCACGCTGAGCGCCACCGGCCTGTGCACCCAGACGCCGGCGGCGACAAACGCCACGATCAGAAAAAGCACATTGAACAGGGAAAGCCAGCGGGACAGGCCCAGCACATCGCTGTTGCCCGACAGACGCATCGTCAGCTGCAGTGCCATGAAGATCAGCAGGATCGGCCATAGGCGCAGCACATAGGCCCATGACGGGGCCCTGCCAATGTGATCCGTGCTTGCCGCTCTGCCTGCCATGTGCCCTAGCCTAGAATCCAGGCGCATGGCGCACAAACCCCCAAATGAAAAAAGGCACCCCGGATGGAGTGCCTGCATTTTCCCAAAATGGCTCCCCGGGCCGGACTCGAACCAGCGACAGGGTGATTAACAGTCACCTGCTCTACCAACTGAGCTACCGGGGAATAGGCGGCGAACGGTACGAAGCGCCCCGCTTTGTGTCAACCGAGCATTTTTCCGAGCCAGACGGGCGCACCGCGGTGCTTGCCAGAAGCGGGGGATGGTTGCCAATATACATCACCATTGATATGCGCGGCGATGATATTCGAAACTGGGAGCACATGGCTTGAATAGCAAGGCCTTGTGGCATTCCGACCGGCTCGTCGGCCTCGCGGTCGCCATCCTCTGTATGGGCGCGTATCTGGCCGGTCTTCCCCCTGTGGCGCGCATGGAACAGGGCGCGTACGACATTGGCGTCGCCGCCAGCATCAAGCCCGCGAGCAGCCAGATCGACATCATCGACATCGACAACGCCTCGATCGAACGCATCGGCCACTGGCCATGGCCGCGTGCCGAGATCGCCGACCTGATCGCCCGGCTATCGGCCGCCGGCGTCCGCCAGATCGGCCTCGACTTCCCCCTGCCCGCTCTTCGTCCATCGGATGCGGATGGCGATGCCCGATTGGTGGCCGTGGTGCGCCAGGCAGGCAATGTCGTGCTGCCCATGCGATTCGATTTCCAGGCCATCGGCGCGGCCCCGCCGGCTTGGCTGGAGCGCATCGGCACCGCGCCCCCCGGCGGGGATACGGAGACATCCCCGCTGCATGCCATGGGCCTGCACCTTCCGTTCGATGCGTTGGCGGCAGCCGCCGCCGGCCTCGGGCATGTCAACGTGCGGCCGGGCCCGGACGGTGTGATCCGCAACGCGCCGATGCTCATCGCCTACCACGGCCGCGACTTCCCGTCCCTGCCCTTGGCCATGGCCGCCGTACAATTGCACCACACCAGCCGGGACATCCGCATCATTGCCGGCCCGCGCATCGACCTGGGCAATCTCAGCATCCCCATCGACGCGCAACTCCGGGCATGGCCGGTCTTCCACACCAGCGGCCGACGGGGCGGATTCAAGCATTATGCGTTCGCCGACGTCGTGGCCGGGAAGGTCCCGCCGGCGCTGTTCAGACACAAGACGGTGCTGATCGGCATCACGGCCAAAGGCATCGGGAAGACGTACCGCACACCCGTCAACGACCGGATGTTTGCGGTCGAGTTCGATGCCAATATGCTGCAGAGCATCCTGCATCGGGACTTCTTCACCCAGCCCGTCTGGGCACATGTGCTGGAATTCGTGATCCTGGCCCTGGTGGCCGTCTACCTGATCGCGGTCCTGCCCGGTCTCGGGCCGGGCGCCGCCGCCGTCATCACCATCCTGCTGCTGCTGGCCCTGCTCAGCGTCAATTTCTTCGCACTCACGACCGGAGCCATATGGATCCGCACGCTGACGGCCAGCGCCATGTTGCTGCTCGGCCACGCGCTGCTGGCCGCCAAGCGCCGGCTGCGGCCAACGGCGCCCGAGGAAACCGGGATCTCGGCGGATGCGGCAGCCTCCCTCCGGATGGTGGGGCTGTCCTTCCAGAGCCAGGGCATGCTCGAGGTGGCCTTCGACAAGTTCCGCCGATGCCCGCTGAATACCGATATGCTGACCATCCTGTACAAGCTCGCCCTGGACTTCGAGCGCAAGCGCCAGTTCGACAAGGCCCTGGACGTTTATGCCCATATGGCTTCGCATGACGCCGGCTACAAGGATATCCAGGCCCGCATGCAGCGGGCCCGGCAGCATGGGACGGCAACCTCCTCGGTGAGCGGCATGCCGACGCTCTCGATCACCGGCGGTACGAAGCCGGCGCTCGGCCGCTACGAGATCATCAAGGTGCTCGGCAAGGGCGCCATGGGCACGGTCTATCTTGGACGCGATCCAAAGATCAACCGCGAGGTGGCAATCAAGACCCTGGCACTGTCCGAGGAATTCGAGGCCGATGAGCTTGAGGACGTCAAGGCGCGCTTCTTCCGCGAGGCCGAAACCGCCGGGCGCCTGATGCACCCGAACATCGTTACCATCTTCGACGCCGGCGAGGAGGGAGATCTCGCCTATATCGCCATGGAGTACCTGAACGGCACCGATCTTTCCCCCTTCACCAAAAAAGAACGGCAGTTGCCGGCGGCAGCTGTGCTCAAGATCACCGGAAAGGTGGCCGAAGCGTTGCATTATGCGCATCAACAGGGGGTCATCCATCGGGACATCAAGCCTGCAAATATCATGTTGCTGCGCGACAAGACGGTGAAGGTGACCGACTTCGGGATCGCCCGCATCGCTGCGTCCAGCAAAACCAAGACGGGCGTGGTGCTGGGCACCCCTTCCTATATGTCGCCCGAGCAACTGTCCGGCAAGCATGTGGATTCCCGATCCGACCTGTTCTCCATGGGCATCATGCTCTACGAAATGCTGGCGGGGACCCGGCCGTTCCGGGGCGATTCGATGTCCACCCTGATGTTCCAGATCGCCAACGAGCCGCATCCGGACATCCGCACCCACAATCCGAAGCTGCCCGACAGCGTCGGCGTGCTGATCGACCGCCTTTTGGCCAAGGCGCCGGAGAATCGCATCGGCAGCGGCGCGGAAGTCGTGCGCGCCATCATCGCCTGTCTCAAGGACCTGAAAGCCGCGGAGAGGGGCGCGTGAGCGCCATCGCCATGCACGCACTGACGGACGTCGGCATCAAGCGCTCCCACAACGAGGACTGTGTCGGCGTCAATCCTTCCCTTGGCTTCGCCATCCTTGCCGATGGCATGGGCGGCCACAACGCCGGCGAGGTCGCCAGCTCCATGGCCGTGGACCTGGTCACCCAGATCCTACGCGAGCGCCTACCAAGGCTGGCCGAGGGCCGGATGGACGACGAGACGGGGTTCAGCGGCGAATCGGTGCTGGTGCGCCATGCCGTCGGCATGGCCAACAACGCCATCCTCGAGGCCTCGCAATACCGGCCGGAATGCGCCGGCATGGGCACCACCGTCGTCGCCGCCGTCTTCTATGGCGACCGCCTGACCGCGGCGCACGTCGGGGATTCGCGCATGTACCGGCTGCGCGGCGAGAAGCTCGCCCATGTCACCGAGGACCACTCGCTGATTCAGGAACAGGTCCGGCGCGGGCTGTTGACGGCCGACGATGCCCGCAACTCCTCGATCAAGAACCTGGTGACGCGGGCGCTTGGCATCGAGCCGGATGTCGAGCCGGATATCGTCGAGGACATCGTGCGCCCGGATGATATCTATCTGATGTGCTCCGATGGCCTGACCGACGTGGTGCCGGACGAGGCCATTCGCCTGACCCTCGTCCAGTATGCCAAAGACCTCGGCAAGGCGGCCGACCAACTGGTGCAGCTGGCCAACGATGCCGGAGGGCCGGACAACATCTCGGTCGTGCTGATCCACGCCGGCAGGGCCTTCCAGCGCCGGCGTGGCATGCTTTCCCGCATGTTCGGGCGCTGAGGGCAACGGAGGAACCGCATGGAAAGCAAGCTGATCCTCAAGTTCAAGGACGCGGTCATCGCCGAATATCCGCTGGATGCGGAGGAAACGACGATCGGCCGCAAGCCCGAGAACACGATCCATATCGATAACCTGGCGGTCAGCGGCAGGCATGCGCGGGTATTCAAGATCGGCGACAAGGCCATCCTCGAGGACCTGGGCAGTACCAACGGCACCTTCGTCAACGACAGACCCGTCACCAAGCATGTGCTGAAGCACGGCGATGCCGTGCTGATCGGCAAGCATACGCTGGGCTATGTGGAACTGGCGGACCAGGCCACCGATGCCAAGCCCCCGGAAGCCGCGAAGCCGGAGGCCGACAAAACCATGATCCTCTCGCCCCAGGCGAGAGCGGCGCTGGAGGCGAAGGCCGACAAGACACCGATGCCCTTGGGGGGCGTACAACTGATCGCAGGCCCTCAGGCCGGCCGGACCATCGAACTGACCACCGCCCTGACCAGCGTCGGCAAGGGCGAGGGCTGCCGTATCCGGGTCAAGGGGCTGACCGTCGGCAAGCAGGCCGCCGTCATCACCCGTCGCCCCAGCGGCTACCTCATCGCCTATGTGGAGGGTATGGCCAAGGCCAGGGTCAACGGCAAGGCCATCGATGGCCAGGCGCGCAGCCTGAAGGACGGAGACATCATCGAGATCGGCGACACACGCATGGCCTTCTTCATCCGGCCATAGGCACGTTCAGGTGCGGGCGTGCACGTCGAACAGGCGGTCGTATTCGTCCAGGGCGTAGCGGTCGGTCATGCCGGCGATGTAATCGGCCACCACCCTGGCACGGGCCGCCGCATCCCCGGCCTGGCGCATGCGGGTGGATGCCGTGCCGGTCGGCAGCATCTCCGGGCGTTCCATATAGGCATTGAACAGATCCTGGATCACCCTCTCGGCCTTCACGGCCATGCGCGCCACCCGGTAATGGCGATACATATTCTGGAACAGGAAGCGCTTGAGCTCACCGTTCATATGCCGCACATCCCGTGAGAAACCCACGAGCGGCGTGCCGGCACGCCGCACATCGTCGAGGCTTTCCACCCCTGCCTCGCGGATGCGCCGCTCCGTTTCCTCAATGGCATCGATGATCATGTAATTGATCATGCGCCGGACCGTTTCGTTGATCTGGATGCGCACGCCGGCCGTGCCATATTCGGCCAATGCCTGGTCGTGGTGCATGCAAAACAGCGCCACCGTGCGCAACTCCTCGATATCCAGCATGCCGGCGCGCACGCCGTCGTCGATATCGTGGTTGTTGTAGGCGATCTCGTCCGCCAGGTTGCCGAACTGCGCCTCCAGCGTCGCCTGCTCGTGCAGGTGATAGGCCGCCAGATCATCGTTGCGCGGCACATCGTGCGGGGAATTGTGCTTGATGATGCCCTCGCGCGTCTCATAGCTCAGGTTGAGGCCCGGAAACTGCGCATAGCGCTGCTCCAGCTGTTCGACGATGCGCAGCGACTGGCGGTTGTGCTCGAAGCCGCCGTAGGGCTTCATCACCGCATGCAGGGCATCCTGGCCGGAATGCCCGAACGGCGTATGCCCGAGATCGTGCGCCAGAGCCACGGCCTCGGCCAGATCCTCATGCAGACGCATGGCCCGGCAGATCGAACGCGCGATCTGCGCCACCTCGATCGAATGCGTCAGGCGCGTGCGGTAATGATCGCCCTCGTGGTTGACGAAAACCTGGGTCTTGTACTCCAGGCGCCGGAAGGCCGTAGAATGGATGATGCGATCGCGATCCCGCTGGAAGGCGTTGCGCCTGGGGGACTCGGCTTCCACATGCACGCGCCCGCGGGACAACGCGGAGCGGCAGGCATACGCCGCCAAAGCCTGCTCGTAATGGTCCTCAGCCACGGGCAGCCGTCATCATGGCCACCGCCTCGTCGGCGGCCCGCCGGGGGCTATCCGCCTGCAGGATGGGGCGGCCGACGACGAGATAGTCGGCGCCTGCGCGCACGGCCGCAGCCGGGTCGGCGACGCGCTGCTGATCCTGATGCGCCTGCCCACCCCAACGAATGCCCGGGGTCACGGTCAGAAAACCCGCGCCGCAATCGCGCTTGATCGCCGCCGCCTCGTGCACGCTGCACACCACGCCGTGCAGGCCGGCCGCCTGCGCCTGGGCGGCGCGCTCCTGTGCCAGCTGCAGGGCATCGTCGGCCGGCCGCGCATCGCTGGTCAGCACCGTCACGCCGATCAGCAACATGTCGGGAAAGGCCGCGGCGGCCTGGGCCGCCGCCTGCATCATCGCCATGCCGCCGCTGGTATGCACATTGACCATCTGCACCCCCAGCCGGCCGGCGCTCTCCACCGCCTGGGCCACCGTGTTGGGGATGTCGTGGAACTTTAGATCGAGGAACACCCGGTGACGGCTGAGCAGCTCGCGCACCAGTGCCGGTCCCTCGGCGACGAACAGGCGCATGCCCACCTTCATCCAGCCGGCCGAATCGCCCACGGCATCGCGCATCGCCAGCGCCTGCACCCGGTCCGGCATGTCCAGCGCCACCATCAATCTGTCCCGCATCAGAGCTCTCCTTCCCGTTTGACCTGCATGCTGCCCCAGGTATGGCACTGCGGGCATTGCCAGCGCATCTCCACCACCTCCAGACCGCATTGCACGCAGCTGTAAATCTTCAGCTTCTTGCGCCAGCCGCGCACATGCGTCTGCATCGGCTCACCCCTGCCGCCGGTGGCCGCGGCCAGCCTCAGGCTCGCCCTGAGGTTACTCGCCTGGTAACCGGTCTGCTCGGCCAGCCCGCGTGCCGCCGCCTCACCGTGGCGCGCCGATGCCGCCTCGAACCAGGCCAGGGCCAGCTGTTCATCGTGGCCGGCCTGCCAGGCCTCACCCAGCAGTTTCTGTCCGTATGCTTCGTAGAAGCCCTCGGGGTCGACAAGGGTGGGCACCGCCAGCGGGAAGTGCTCCGGGGCATGGCGCCACAGTGCCTCGGCCGTCTCGATCGCCCTTTGCGGCTGGCCCTGCTGCAACATCACATCCATCAGCACCAGATAGGCCAGCGCACAGCGATCATCGAGTGCCAGCGCCTTGTCGGCATAGGCCGTGGCCTTGTCCCACTGTTGCCGGCCCTTCTCCATACGCGCCATCTCGGCGACCAGATAGGCGCGATGCAGGTGCGAGGATTCACCACGCACGCGCTCGATATGGGACAACAGCTCCTCCGCCTTCTCCCATTCGCTGCTTTGCTCGCGCAGGCGGAGGCTCGCCTCCAGGGCCGTCAGTTCGGCAGGCCTGACGGACAGTGCCTTCTCGTACTCACGCAGGGCGCGGTCGATCAGGCCACCGGTCTGGAAATCCTTGCCCAGGGCAAGCCGGGCCTGCAGATGCATGTCGGGGGAGAGATCGGGTCTGGCCAGCAGGTTCTGATGGATGCGCACAGCGCGCCCGATCTCCCCCTTCGAGCGGAACATCTCGCCCAGCGCCATGTACACGTCCGCCGCCTCCGAACGCAGTCTTGCCACCTGCACCATCTGTTGCAGGGCCCGGTCGGGCTCGTCGGCGAGGAGGAAGTTGATGCCGCGCAGCAGCGGCATCACGCGCTCGTCCTGTGCCTGGTCGTCGTCGTCCTCGTGCCCCTGCTGACGCAGCAGCAGCGCCACCATCAGCACGACGATCGAGGCCGCCGCCAGCGCCAACAGCAGGGTGTTCATACGTCGTCTTGCAGCGGGATGTTACGCAGGTTGTCGACCTCGCTCTGCAGCAGGCGATTCTCGCGCCTGAGCGCCGAGATCTCTTCCTTGTGCTTACGTCGGGAGAAGCTCAGGGCCAGCATGCCGCCCATGAAGCCGGCCAGAAAGGAGATGAAGATCGGCAGGAACAGCGGCACCATCGACACCGACGTGCCGGGAAAGCCGAGCGGCACCTTTTCCAGATTCGACAGGGCGAACATGGTGGCAAAGGTCGTCAGCACCAGCACCACCAGCACATTGATCCAGTTCATGGCTCCCCCCTGGCGCTCAGTCGTCGGGGCTCACCTTGGCCCTGAGTTCCTTGCCTGGCTTGAAATGCGGCACCACCTTGGCGGGTACGGCCACGGCATCCCCCGTTTTAGGGTTGCGCCCCACCCGCGGGTTGCGCGTCTTGGTGGAAAAGCTGCCGAAACCGCGCAACTCGACGCGCTCGCCCCCGGCCAGGGCATCGCTGATGGCGGTGAAGATCGTGTTGACGACGATCTCGGCTTCCCGACGGGTAATCTGACCATGGGTCTGGGCGATCATGTCCACCAGTTCCGATTTCGTCATCTCCCCTCCTCGCCGGGCCTGCCGCTCTATTGCTTCTTGTCGCCGAACAGCTTGCGCTGGAGCTCCAGGGCCAGGGCGGACGGCGCCCGCTCCTCCTCGACGCTGGCCGCATAGTTGCGCACCGCATCACGCTCCTCGTCGCGCAGCATCTGGCGGATCGAAATCTCGATCTGACGCCGCCGCGGATTGATGTCGATGACCTTGGCCTCGATCTCGTTGCCGAGCTTCACCGCGTCGCTTTCGCGCGGCACCTCGCGCATACCCAGGCGGGCCTGCACGCCCTCAGCCAGCTCCACGATGGCATAGCCGTTGTTGACCTCGACGATCTTGCCGGAAACGACGCTGCCACGCCTGGCGCCCTCGAGGAACACCTCCATCGGATCGGCGGAGAGCTGCTTGATACCGAGCGAGATGCGCTGGCGCTCGACGTCCACGCCCAGCACCATGCATTCGACCTCTTGGCCCTTGCTGTACTCACCCATGGCCTCGGCGCCGTCCCTGTCCCAGGCGATATTGCCGACGTGCACCAGCCCGTCCAGGTCGTCGTCCAGGCCGACGAAGAAGCCGAAGTCGGTGATCGTCTTGACCCTGCCGCTGACACGGCTGCCCACCGGGTGCTGGGCCAGCCAGGCCTGCCATGGATTCTCGCTGACCTCTTTCAGGCTCAGGCGGATGCGCCGCGCCTCGGGATCCACCTCGAGCACCGAGACATCGACAACATCGCCCTCGGCCAGCACCTCGATCGGCTTCACGTCGCGCCGCGTCCAGCTCATCTCCGAGCGATGGATCAGGCCCTCGATGCCCGGCTCAAGCTCCACGACGGCACCGAAATCCAGCAACTGGCGCACCGTACCGGTCAGGCGCATGCCCGGCTCGTAGGTGGCCTCCACGCTCTGCCAGGGATCGGCCTGCAGCGCGCGCATCGAGATCGACACCTTGCCGGACTCGGCGCCCAGTTTGGTGATCTCCGCGGTGACGCTCTGACCGATGGACAGTACCTCCTTCGGATGCCTGAGACGCCGCCAGGTGATATCCGAGATGTGCAGCAGGGCATCGACGCCGCCGATGTCGACGAAGGCACCGAAATCCGTCATGCGCCTGACCGTGCCACTGACCTTGTCGCCGACATGGGCCTTGGCGAAGAAGACCTGCTGCTGCTGTTCGCGCTCGGCCTGCAAAATCTGCTTGCGCGACACCACGATGTTCTCCGGGCGACGGCGGGCCTCGATGATACGCACCTGGCAGGACTGTCCGACCAGCTCCTCACCCTGCACGCGGGCGCCCGCATCCGCCTCGGAGCGCGGCATGAACGCCTCGATGCCGCCCAGGTCGACCTTGAAGCCGCCCTTGACCTCGGCTGTGACCCGCCCGTCGACCGGTTCGCCGGATTCCAGGGCCGCTTCGACGGAGGACCACATTGCGTGGCGATGCGCATCGAGCACCGACAGTTCGACGCCGGTGGGACCGCCGACCGAACGCACCTGCGCCTCGATCTCGTCCCCGACAGCGGGAACCGGCACACCGATGGACGTGAACTCGGACAGCGGGATCGTGCCCTCGGCCTTGGCGCCGATATCGATGACCACCGTTTCCTGGCCACAGTGCACGACCATGCCCTTCACCGTCTCGCCGCGGCGAATGACCGGCTGCTCGCGCAGGGATTGTTCGAACAATTGCTTGAAGGAATCCTCGCCGGCCCCGGTTTCCATCGCTTCGTTGTGCTCTTCGTGTGCGTTCATGCTATTCCATCTCTGGGTGAATTTATTGATCCCGCCTCTTGCGGCATCATGGCGTTTCCGCTCCGATCAGGCCCCGTCGTTCCAGCACCGCCAGCATCCGGTCCACGACCTCGTCCGCACGCATGGTGGTGGAATCTATGCTGATGGCATCCTCCGCCGGTTTCAATGGAGAGTGGGTACGTTGCATATCCCGTTGATCGCGATGCCTCAGATCCTCGATCACCTGATCGAAGCTAGCCTCCTGCCTGCGACCCTGCAACTGCGCCCAGCGCCGACGTGCGCGCTCGCGCAGCGAGGCGGTCAGAAAGAACTTGGCCTGGGCATGCGGCAGCACGACGGTACCGACATCGCGGCCGTCCATGATGCAGCCGCGCGTGGCCGCCTGACGCTGCGCATCGAGCAGGCAGGCGCGCAGCTGCTGAGAGGCAGCAACCTTCGATGCCGCCGCCCCGGCATCCTCGCCGCGCAGCCTTTCCGCCCAGTTCTCGCCCTCGAAATGGATGCCGTCGGCCTGCCAGTCGATGGCGCCGACGAGCCCGTTCGCCAGTACCGCCAGGGCGGCCTCGTCCGCGAGATCGATGCCGCGCGCCATCGCCACCGTGCCGACGAACCGGTACAGCAGCCCGGTATCCAGCACCGGCAGACCGATCTCGGCGGCGAGCATCGACGCCACCGTACCCTTGCCCGAGCCGGAAGGGCCGTCGACGGCCACCGTCAGCCCGGCCACCGCCTGCCAATGACTCATGATTCCTGCTCCCAGCGCACGTTCATGCCCAGGCCCTGCGCCAGCGGCACGAAATCGGGGAAGCTCGTGACTATCGCTGCGGCGTTCTTGATGCGGATCTCCCCGCTTGCCCGTTGTGCCGCCACAGCCATGGCCATGGCGATGCGATGATCACCAAAGGCATCGACCTCGATGCCTCCTGCAAGCGTACGTACGCCGCGGATACGCACGCCATCGGCCTGTTCGACGATGTCGGCACCGGCCGCGCGGAGTGCGGCCGCCATCGCCGCGATGCGGTCGGATTCCTTGACGCGCAGCTCCTCTGCGCCCTCCAGCACGAACTCGCCGTCGGCAAGGGCGGCGGCGACGAACAGCACCGGAAACTCGTCGATGGCATCGGGCACGTCCCCGGGATTCACATGCAGGCCGTGCAGGCCGCCGGCGGTGATACGCACATCGGCCACCGTCTCTTTGCCAACCGTGGCTTCACGGCTGAGGTCGAGGCCTGCCCCCATGCCGGCCAGGATGCGCCGCCAGCCGTCCCGCCGCGGATTCGTTCCGATAGCGGCAAGCCGCACGTCCGATCCCGCCACCAGGCTGGCCACCACGGCGAAGAAGGCCGCCGACGACGGATCGGCCGGGATATCCACCACCCCGTCCGGTGCGCTCAACCGATCGGTCGGGGTCAGGGCGATCGTACCGTCCGCCGCTACGACCACCGGCTGGCCGAACAGCGGCAGCATGCGTTCGGTATGGTCGCGCGTGGGCTTCGGCTCCTTGACCGTGGTCGTGCCCTCGGCGAACAGGCCGGCCAGCAGCACGCAGGATTTGACCTGGGCGCTCGCCACCTCGGAGATATGATGGATGGCCGTCAAGCCGCCGCCGCGGATGGACAGCGGCAGCTTGTTGCCGCCCTCGCGGCCGTCGACGTGCGCGCCCATGCGGCGCACCGGATCGGCCACGCGCTGCATCGGCCGCTTGTGCAGCGAGGCATCGCCGACCAGCACCGAATGGAAGGATTGGCCCGCCAGCACCCCCGTCATCAGGCGCACGCAGGTACCGGAGTTGCCGGCATCGAGCACGCCCACCGGCTCCGTCAGGCCGTGCAGGCCGACGCCGTGCACCCGCAGTGCCGTCTTCTCTTCATTGAGCCAGTCGATCGCCACCCCCATGTCGGCGAAGATGCGGGCGGTGGCCAGGTTGTCCTCGCCGGGCAGGAAGCCGCGGATCTCGGTCACCCCATCGGCCAGGGCAGCGAGCATGACGGCGCGATGCGACATCGACTTGTCGCCGGGCACCCGGATCGTGCCGTGCAGGGCCCGCTCGGCCGGGCCGGCGATCAGCGTTCCTCCGATGTTCACAGACCACCTCCATGTTGTGCGAGCCAGGCATCGCGCGCCGACTTGGCCTCGGAGAAGGCATCCAGCAGGCCTTCGCCGTCCGCAGCCTCGAGCATGCGGCGCATCTCGCCGAGCTCCGCCTGCAGCGCATCGAGTTTGGCGAGCAGTGCCGTCCGGTTGGCCAGGGCGATGTCGCGCCACATCTGGGGCGAGGACGAGGCGATGCGGGTGAAATCGCGGAAGCCGCCGGCGGCGAAGCGGAACGGGTCTTCCCCCTTCCCTGCCGATCGGCGCACGGCATTGACCAGCGCGAAGGCCGCCAGGTGCGGCAGGTGGCTGACCGCGGCCAGCAACTCGTCGTGCCGGGCGGCCGGCATGTGCAGCACCGTGGCGCCGGCGGCCTGCCACAGTGCCTCCACCCGCGCCACCGCATGTCCATCGGTCGTAGCATCCGGGGTGAGGATGCACAACCGTCCGTCGAACAGCTCGGCAAAGGCGGCCTCGGCCCCCGAACGCTCGGTACCAGCCAGGGGATGCGCCGGCACGAAGCGCGACGGATCGGACAGACATTTTCTGGCCGCCTGCCATGCAGTTTGTTTCGTGCTGCCGGCATCGGTGACGACGGCATGGGGCGGCAGTGCCCCATCGATATCGGCGAGCACCGCCTCGTAGGCGCCCATCGGCACGGCCAGCAGCACCACATCGGCGTCGCCCACCGCCGCCGCCGCATCCAGCGTCCAGTCGTCGACGATGCCGAGGCTTTGCGCCGTCTCCAGATTCTCGCGACTGCGGCCGACGCCGGTCACATGGCGCACGAGCCCCGCCCGGCGCAGCGCCAGCGCCAGCGAGCCGCCGATCAGACCGACGCCGATGACGACGAGCTTATCGACAGGGCGGCTCATGCCGGCACCGCCGCCAGCACGTCGGCAAGCGCCGTACAGAACCGGTCGTTCTCCGCCGGGGTGCCGACCGAGATACGCAGGAAGTCGGGCATGCCGTACGGGGCGAGCGGGCGGGTGATCACCCCATGGTCCTCCAGCGCCGCCCAGATGCGCTTCGCCTCCGCATGCCTGAGCAGCACGAAATTGCCGTGCGAAACGCCGCCCAACAGGCCCCGTGCGGCGAGGAAGGCCTCCAGGCGTCGCCTCTCGGCGTTGACCGCCGCTACCTTGTCCATCACCCACTCACGGTCGGCCAGCGCCGCCGTCACCGCCGCCTGCGCCGGCAGGTTGACATTGAACGGCTCACGGAAGCGGTTGACCACCGCCACCAACCCGGCATCGGCCACCGCATAGCCGATGCGCAGGCCCGCAAGCCCATAGGCCTTGGAGAAGGTGCGGCTGACGACGAGCCCCGGATGGGCGAGGCGGGCAACGCTGTCACCGAGTTCGCCGGCGACGAACTCGTAATAGGCCTCGTCTAGGATGACCACGACGTCGCGCGGCAGCCGGTCCAGGAAGTCCTGGATCGCGTCGTTGCCGTGCAGGGTGCCGGTCGGGTTGTTCGGATTAGCGAGACAGACCACCTTGGTACGGGCCGTGACCGCCGCCACCATGGCGTCGAGATCGTGAGTCAGGCCGTCGGCCTCGGCCACGGCCACCCCGGTCGCCCCCACCGCCTGCGTAGCCAGCGCATAGACGATGAAGCCGCGGCGGCTGTAGATCACCTCATCTCCCGGCCCGGCAAAGGCGCGGATCACCATACTCAGCACCTCGTTGGAGCCGTTACCGAGCAGGATGCGCCCGGTCTCGACGCCGTGGTGTGCAGCCAGCGCCGATTTCAGCGCCGTGCAGTCGCCGTCCGGATACAGGTGCACCCCGGCGGCGGCCTGGCGGATCGCCTCGATCGCCTTCGGCGAGGGGCCGTAGGGGTTCTCGTTGGAGGCGAGCTTGACGGCGCTGGCCAATCCCTTCTCGCGCAAGAGCTGCTCGATGGGCTTGCCCGGGATATAGGGATACAGGCCGGCGGCCTGGCTGACGGCGCGTGCCATCCAGTCGATCGTCATCTCAGAGTTTCCGGGAAACGGGATACGAGCCCAGGATCTTGATGAAGCTGCCCGGCTTGGCCTCGATCTCGGCAATCGCCGCCTTCACCACGGCGTCGTCGCGGTGCCCCTGCACATCGGCGAAGAATACGTACTCCCAGAGCTTGCGCTTGGAGGGACGCGACTCGATGCGGGTCAGGCCGATACCGCGGTTGGCGAAGGGCGCGATCAGATTATGCAGGGCACCCGGCTCATCCTGGAGCGACATGACCAGCGAGGTCTTGTCCTCTCCCGAAGCCGGCGAATCGTGCTGGCCGATGACGAAGAAGCGGGTGGTATTGTCGTGGTAGTCCTCGATATTGCGTTGAACCAGCGGCAGCTGGGAGTGGTCGACGATGGCATAGGGGCCGATGACGGCGCAGCGGCGCCAGTCCAGCGCAGCCGTCTCATCGCGCTTCGCCTCGTCGACGATCTCGGCGGCGCGGATGGTGGAGGCGGCCTCCATCAGCCTGGCCTCGGGCAGATGCGCGGCCAGCCACGCCCGACACTGCGCCAGCGGCTGCGGATGCGAGATCACCAGATCGATGTCTTTGGTGTCCTCGGCATAGGTGAACAGATGATGGTGGATGGACAGCTGCACCTCGGCGCAGATATAGACCTCGCGCTCCATATCGGCGAACAGATCCAGAGTCGGCGTCACCGCCCCCTCGAAGGCGTTCTCCACCGGCACCACGCCGTAGCTGGCCCGTCCCGCCTCCACCTCGTCGAACACCCGCTCCAGCGAGGCGCAGGGCAGGTAGGCCGCGGTGGTGCCGAACTGGCGGGTCGCCGCCGTATGGCTGAAGGTGCCCTCCGGCCCCAAGTAAGCGATGGTCAGCGGATGTTCCAGCGCCAGGCAGGCGCCGATGATCTCCCGGAAGATGCCGTGCACGGCCTCGTCGGGAATCTTGGTTTCGTGGGATATTGCAGCCGCCTCGGCGTTGCGGGCCAGAAGCCTGCGGATGACCTGCGCCTCGCGGCTCGGTACATAGAACGGCGCGCCGCCCTTCGCATGCTTGTGCACCCCCACCTCGGCGGCCAGCTGCGCACGCCGGTGGATCAGCGCCAGGACCTCGTCATCGATCGCATCGATGGCCACCCGCAGCGCCTGCAGATCTTGCTGTGCCTTATCCCCTGCCATAGGCGGCGCAAGCTAACACCAGCACGCAAGCGGTGTCATGCCCGAGCATGGATTCAGCCCAGATGCATCAGGCCCTTGAGCACCATGTCCGTGTAGCTGACGATACCGATAATGTTGCCGTCGCGATCCACGACGGGTGCGCGCGACAGCCCCAGTTGCCCGAACAGGCGGCTGGCGTAGCGGATATCCATGTCCGGATGCACGGTGACGGCCGGCTTGGTCATCACCTCGTAGATGCTGACCCGTTCGGGCGAGCGGTTCTGCGACAACACCTGACGGGCGATGTCGGCGATGACGACGATGCCGTACTCGTCCCCATCGTGCCGTTTCTTGACGATCAGGCACTTGGTCTCGACATGCTTCATCAGCTGTAGTGCCTCGCTGACCGTCGCCGTACCCTCGACGAGGTCGTAGCCCGTCTTCATGACGTCCCTGACGGTCATGGTCTCCTTCTCCGACATCGTGCTCATAACTCCTCCTCCACCTCGGTCATCAGCGTCTGGATCTGCTTGTTCAGGCCGACCACATCCTCGACATCCATCTGGAAGGCGACGCCGCGATCCTCCTGGGAATCGAACTCCCCGGCCTCGGCGATCTTCTCCAACACCTTGCGGCTCAGATGCTCCTCGACCAGGAACATCAGCATCTCGCGGTGCGTGTCCAGCGTCAGCCCCAGAAAGGTCTTCTGCGGCGTCAGTCCCTCGCCTCTAGCCGAACCGATCACCGTCGCCCCGGTCGCCCCCGCCTCGCGGGCGGCGGCCATGATCAACTCTGTCTTCTTCTCATCCACCATCGCGATCACCAGTTTAAAGCGCATGTTCATCCTCCTGGATAGATTTTCTGCGTGTCCACCATTCGTTCAACTGGGCGTAGGCCATCACGCTCATGATCGGAAAGACGCTGGCAAAGGCGATCAGACCGAAACCATCGATCAGCGGGCTACGCCCGGGGATCGTGGTGGCCAGCCCCAGACCGAGTGCGGCCAGCAGCGGCACCGTCACCGTCGATGTCGTCACCCCACCGGAATCGTAGGCCAGGGGCACGATGATGCGCGGGGCGAACAGGCTCTGCAGGATCACCACCGCATAGGCGGCAATGATGTAGATCCACAGATCGGTGCCGGTGACGATACGGAAACAGCCGATGGCCACGCCGATGGCGACACCGATGGCCACCGAGATCCTGAGTCCCCAGGCGGAGATGGCGCCGCCGGATACCGCCTCGGCCTTCATGCCCACGGCGATCAGCGCCGGCTCGGCCAGCGTCGTCGAAAGCCCGATGCAGAAACCGAAGGCGTAGACCCAGCCGTAATCCTGCCAGCGCACGACGGCCGGCATATGCGCCGGCGTGCCAAACAGGAAGCCCGGATCCGTCAATTGCTCGGCCATCAGGTGGCCGAGCGGGAACACCGCCTGCTCCAGCCCGACCAGGAACAGCACCAAGCCCACGATGACATAGACGAGCCCGCGCAACACCCGCCAGGCGTGGGGAATGGGCCTTCTCAGCACCAGTAACTGGAAGCCGAACAGGATACCGATGATCGGCGCCACATCGAGCAGCGTGGCTTGCAGCAGGGACATCAGGTGCGCCATCGCCGTCACCCGGCCAGCATGCCGTAGAGCATGACGAAGGGGATGGGCAGCAGGGACGCAAAGGCGATCAGCCCGAAGCCGTCGAGCAAGGGATTACGCTCGCGGATGGCCATGGCCAGGCCGACGCCGAGCGAGGCCAGCAGCGGCACTGTCACCGTCGAGGTGGTGACGCCACCGGAATCAAAGGCGATGCCGATGATGGCCGGAGGCGCAAACCAGGTCATCACCACCACCGCCGTATAGCCGGCAACCATGCACCAGTGCAGCGGCCAACCCAGGATGATGCGCATGACCCCGAGCACCACCGCCAGGCCCACCGCCGCCGCCACCGTCAGGCGCAGACCCTTGGCATAGGCATGGATCGCCGCATCCGTATGGGCGATGACATGGCCGCTGGCGGCCACGGTCGCCGCCTTGGCGGCGATGGCGGTCAGGGCCGGCTCGGCCACGGTGACGCCGAAGCCGAGCAGGAAGGAGAAGATCAGCAGCAAGGCCAGGTTGCCGCGCTCGGCAAACGAAAAGGCCAGCGCCTCGCCGACCGGGAATAGCGCCAACTCCAGGCCGCGCACGAACAGCGCCAGCCCCAGCAGTACGGAGACCAGACCGAGCACCATGCCGCCGAGATCCGGGATCGGTTGGTGCAGGATCAAGAGCTGAAAGACGAGGATGACGACGACGACCGGCGCCAGGTCGCGCGCCGCTGCGGCCAGCGGCACCAGCGCCCGCATCAGACCCTTCGGCACGGGCACCTGAATGGACAGCGCAACATCATCCCTCCTCCGATAACCGGCGGCTTAGACGGTCCGGATACCCTCGGTGCTATCGGGTGCCATCATGCGGTAGATCGGCGCGATCTGCTCGGGCCCATCGATGCGGATGCCCATGTCCAGCAGATGCCCGTCTTCGATATTATAGATCAGGCCGTGCACCGTCAGCTGCCGCCCCCGTCGCCAGGCGTTCTGCACGATCGTCGTCTGACAGACGCTGATCACCTGCTGGGCCACGTTCAACTCGCACAGGCGATCGATGCGCCGCTGATGGTCGGCGATCGGGTCCAGCTCCTGATGATGCGTGGTGTACAGATCCTTGATATGGCGCAGCCAGTTGTCGATCAGGCCGAACTCATGGTTCTGCAAGGCTGCATTGACGGCGCCGCAGCCGTAATGGCCGCAGACGATGACCTCATCGATATTCAGTTGTTCGATGCCGAACTCCAGCACGGACAGGCAGTTGAAATCCGTATGCACGACGACATTGCCGACATTGCGGTGCACGAATACCTCGCCCGGTTCGACGCCCATGACCTCGTTGGCCGGCACCCGGCTGTCCGAGCAGCCGATCCACAGGTAGCTCGGGCTTTGCCCCTCGGCGCGGCGCCGGAAGTAATCCGGATCGCCCTGCTTCAAGCGCGCCGCCCATAGGCGGTTGTTCTCGATCAGCCTGCGAACCGTCATGCCATCTCCTCCCGACGCGCAAGCATCCCGGTGGCCTCGGCCAGAGGCACCGTCCACTGCTCGCCCGTGGCCATGCGCTTCAGCGTCACCGTACCCGCCTTCATCTCGTCCTCGCCGACGACGAGGGTAAAGCGCGCCGCTTCACGGTCGGCGACCTTGAACTGCCGCTTCGCCCCGCCACCACCGCAGTGCACCACGGTCAAATCCTGCCGGCGCAGTTGGCCGGCCAGTTCCAGCGACCAGTTCAACACGGCCTCGCCCAGGGCCACGACGGCGACATCCGGCTTCGTCGCCGGGTCCTCGGGCAACAGCAACGCCAGCCGCTCCAGACCGGCCGCAAAGCCGACCGCTGGCGTTGCCGGGCCTCCCAGCTCCTCGACCAGGCCGTCGTAACGGCCGCCGGCCAGCACGGTGCCCTGGGCGCCGAGCTGGTCGGTAACAATCTCGAAGGCGGTGCGGTTGTAGTAGTCCAGGCCGCGCACGATGCGCGGGTTCAGGCGGTACGGCACCTTCAGCGCATCGAGCCCCGCCTTCACGCCGCCAAAGTGGGTGTCGCAATCGGCGCACAGGTGGGCGATCATCTCCGGCGCATCGGCCAGCTCCGCCTGGCAGGATTCCACCTTGCAGTCGAGCACGCGCATCGGATTCTTAGCGATGCGCTCGCGGCAGGTGTCGCACAGCCTGTCGGCGCGCGCCGCAGAGAAAAGCCACCAGTTTCTCGCGGTAGGCCGGGCGACAGGCCGCACAGCCCAGCGAGTTGATCTCGATGCTGAGTTTCTCGAGGCCGATCTCGACGAGGAAATCGTGGGCCATGACCAGCATCTCCACATCCTCGACCGGGCCGGAGACACCGAGCCACTCCACGCCGATCTGCTGGAACTGGCGCAGCCGCCCCTTCTGCGGACGCTCGCGCCGGAACATCGGCCCGATGTAGAACCAGCGCTGGGCGCCGGCACGCGTCAGGCCGGCCTGCAGGTAGGCACGCACGGCCCCGGCCGTACCCTCCGGACGCAGGCAAAGAGTATCACCGCCCTGGTCGACGAAGCAGTACATCTCCTTGGACACGATATCCGTGGCCTCTCCGATCGAGCGTACGAACAGGTCTGTCGGCTCCAGCACCGGCAGCCGCACCTCCTCGAACACGTGGCGGGCAAAAATCTTGCGCGCCGCCCGCTCCACATGCCGCCAGCGGCGGACATCCGCCGGCAATCCATCGTGGATGCCGCGGATGCTCTGCAGTTTCTCCCCTTTGCTCACACCGATCCCCTTTGCATGCCCATCATGAGGACGAACGATCACGTATGGCCTGGGCCCGGCGCTCGATCTCCTCCGCCAATTCGTCGACCAGATCGCCGGAACGCAGCTTCTCCCCGGTCTTCTCGCCATTCCGGTACAGCATGTGCACCGGGTAACCGCCGGTGATGCCGATATCCGCTTCGCGTGCCTCGCCCGGGCCGTTGACCACGCAGCCGATGACCGCCACGTCCATGCTCTCATGGATATGCGCCAGGCGTTCCTCCAGGCGGTTAACGGTACTGATGACGTCGAACTTCTGACGCGCGCAGGACGGGCAGGCGATCAGGTTGACGCCGCGATGGCGCAGGCCCAGCGCCTTCAGAATCTCGAAGCCGACGCGCACCTCCTCCTCCGGCTCGGCCGCCAGCGACACGCGGATGGTATCGCCGATGCCCTCGGCCAGCAGCAGGCCGAGGCCGATGGAGGACTTGACGGTGCCGCCGAAGCGGCTGCCGGACTCGGTGATACCGAGATGCAGTGGGTAATCGACCAGCGTCGCCAGCTTGCGGTAGGCCGCAACCGTCATCGGGATATTGCTGGCCTTCAGCGAGATCTTGATGTTCTGGAAATCCAGGTCCTCCAGGATACGCACATGCGACAGCGCCGATTCGACCATGGCATCGGCGCAGGGCTCGCCGTATTTCTCCTCGATCTCCTTCTCCAGCGAGCCGGCGTTGACGCCGATACGAATGGAGATGCCGCGTTCCGCCGCCGCCTTCACCACCCGCTCGACCCGGTCGCGCCCGCCGATATTGCCGGGGTTCAGGCGCAGGCCGTGTACGCCGGCTTCCAGGGCGGCCAGCGCCATCTTATAGCTGAAATGGATGTCGGCGATGATCGGCACCGTACTCTGCGCCAGAATCTCCGGCATGGCCGCCGCCGATTCCGGATCGGGGACCGACACGCGCACGATGTCCGCCCCGGCCTCCTGCAGGCGCTGGATCTGCGCCACGGTGGCATCGATATCGGTGGTCGGGGTATTGGTCATCGACTGCACGGCGATCGGGGCATCGCCGCCGACCGTCACGTCCCCGACCCGTATGGGGCGCGCCACCCGGCGCGCTGCGACGATATGGTCGCGCATCATTTCCTCCTCGGGGCCGCTTTCGGCTTACTATCGCCCGTAGACTGGCGCAAAATGCGCAACCGGTCCTGCAATTGTTTGGCCCGCTGCAGCGATTCGACATACTCGGACTCATCCGGCATCAGTTCCACCGCCAGGCTCCAGTGCATCACCGCCGCATCGATGTTCTCCTTGCGGAAGGCGACGCGACCCTGCTGGAACGCGGCTGCGGCACTGGAGGCGATCTGCTCCTGGATATGCTCCAGCAGGGCGGCCGCCCCCTCGCCGCCCTCGCGGCGATACACCAGGGCCAGGCGCCGGGCCTCCAGCCAGTGCTTTTGCTGCATCTGCTTCTGGATATCCTCGACATCCACCGTGTTCGATTCGGGCTGACGCACCATCGGTGCGGCGGGGGCCTCGACGCGGGCGGCGGATCTTCGCCCGGGCCGAAGCTTCAATCCCTTCGGCATGGCCTGCCGAATCTCGGCCTGCAGCTTCTTGCCCTTCTCGGAGTCGGGCTCGTAGCGCAGATAGGACTCGATCTCGATATAGGCCAGCTCCGGCATATCCCCGTGCAGATAGCGCTTGGCATCCGCATAGGCATCCGAGGCCCGCGCGTCCAGCAGGCTGGCATAGGCCTCCTGCTGACGACGATAGGCGGGATCGTTGGCATCCACCCCCATCGGGATGCGGTAGGCGCGCTGCCAGGACAGGATCGCCTCATCCTCGCGGCGGCGCTGCGCCAGCAGTGCATTCAGGCGCACCTGACGCATGTGCAGCGACATCTGCCGCTGCTTCCGCGTGAGCTCGGCGGGATGCACGGAGAACCCTGCGGCCTGCTCGTACATACCCATGGCGACGGACCAGTCCCGGCTGCGCTCGGCAGCCTCGGCCTTCGCCGTATAATAGTGCAGCAGGTGCAACCGGGCCGGCTCAATCTTATCCCTCAAGAACGCCTGGGCCTGAGCATAGTCGGACCGCCGCTTGTCCATGGCCAGCACCTCGGATCGGGCCTCCATGATGCGCCCGCGGTCGAAATCGTCCTTGGCCGCCTGGTAGCTGTTGATCAGGCCGAACGGATCCGTGACATCGTATACCTTCAGTTTGGTGCTGAGCTGGGCACAACCGGGCAATATCGCCGTCACGGCCAGCGCAAGGGCGAGTCCACGAATCATGCGCAGCTGATCATTCACCATCCTTCACATCACCCACAAGCATCCGCACTTCCGACGGCAGCGTCAGATCAAAGGCCAAGGCCACCGCATGGGCAAGATTTTGCTGCAGTTCGGCATTGGCGATGCGAACTATGCCACACTCCACCGGCTTACTCACACCCTTGATCTCCTGCCGGCCCAAGCTGTCGAACACGAATCCCGGGCCCAGGCGTTCGAAGGTGGCGCGCGACATCACCACCTGACCTCCGACCCCCAGCCCGCCCATGCGGGAGGCGACGTTGACGGTATCGCCGATCACCGTGTACTCAAGCCGCTCGGCGGCGCCGATATTGCCGATGATGGCCTCACCCTGATTCAGGCCGATACGGAAGGCGATCGGCTGGCCGTTCTGGCGCAACACACCGAGCTTGCTGCAGGCCATGGCCATCGCCAACCCGGCCATCGCCGCATGCCGGACATGATCGGCATCATCGTTCGGGTGGTTGAAGACGGCCATCACCGCATCGCCGATGTATTTGTCGACGTGCCCGCCATAGTAGGTGATCACCCGATGGAAGACCTCGAAATGCTTGTTCAGCACATCGATAATGCGCTCGGTATCCGTCGATTCGGAGAAAGCGGTAAAGCCGACCATGTCTGCGAACAGTACCGTCAACTGCTGGCGGCGGCTCTCCTGCAGGAGACCGCCGCTGCCCTCGAACACATCGGACACGAGTTTCGGGTTCAGGTAGCGCCCGAACACATCGCGGATCTCCTCTTTGTGCGCCAGACCCTCGACCATGGCATTGAACTGGATCATCGCATCGGAGATCTCGTCGTTGCCCTGCACCGGCAGGCGCACAGTGTAATCACCAAGGGCCACCTGCCCCGCCATGTTGGCCAGCATCTCCAACGGCCGGCTCATGCGCCCGGCCAGCCAGTAGACCAATACCGCGGACAAAAGGTCGACGATGACGGCAGCCAGGCCAATGCGCAGCATGAGCTGCGAGGCGATGCGCTTCCAGGCCTCCTCGGAAAAACGCACGCCGACGCTTCCGACCACGGTGCCCGCATAGCGCACCTGCGTCACATACCATAAGCGCCCGCTGGGCAAGCGCTGCACGCGCAAGCCGCCGGCACCCGAGGCCAGCAGCCTGCCGGATCCCGGATCGACCTGGCCGAACTGCTGGTGCCCGCCGGTGGCATAGACGATATGCACGCCCAGCACCGACGGCACTTTCTTCAGAAAGCTGTGTACGATGACATCGACCTCGGCCGTACTGCCGGAAAGCATGGGAATCTTCAGCTCATCGCCCAGTCGGTCGACCAGCACCTCCGCCTGGGCCGCCTGGCTGTCCAGCCAGGCATTGCGCTCCAGGTCCCTGACCACCAGAAACAGCACGAAGATGGCCAGCGCCACGGCAAAGCCGACGAGCATCGTCCAGCGCCAGCGAATCGGAAAACGGGGGGGGAGTTCCTCGACGACCGGAGGAATCCGCGTGAATGCTTCTTGATCCTCCAGATTCGGCATACGGCAAGTGTACCGTAAAGCGACATGGCGGCAACGCCAGCCCAGCAGGGGCTGCAAGACGGCAATATCTGCCGTTGAAACGGCCAGGTCCGCCCATTAGCGCTTCAGCGGTGTGCCGCCTCCCCCAAGGCTGCGGCCGAACCTCGCGGATATTGGCGTATTTCTTGCTGCAACATCCGTCATCAAGGGGGTCTTATGCGCATCCGCGGCACCGGTTCCATCCACTCACCCAATGCGTCGTCATCGGCGCAAACCCAATCGACCAACGGCAGCTTCCGCAGCCTGTTGAAGCAGCGCATCGACGCCATGCGCGAAGACGGGACGGTTTCCAGCGAGCCGGCGCTGCCCGAATCCCTCGGCATGATCGAGGATGCGGCCCAGATCCTGGATGAGGCGATGTCCAGGCTACAGACGGGCGAGGCCCCGGACCCGGAGATCGTGCATACGCTGAGGGAGCTGCGCAAAAAACTGCGCCAGCATATGCCCGAGGGGGGAGGCGAGCTTGCCGATCTCGACACCTTGATCGCCGTGGAAACGCATCGGCTGGAGCAATGGTGAACACAGCAGGAAAATCCCAGGTCGAGCTGCTGCTCGACGATATCGAATCGGTGCGACAGGCGACCATCGCCACCAAGACCGACACGCCCGAAATGCGCTCCTTGCTGCGCACCATCATGCAGCGCATCGAGCGCATCCAGAACACCCCCCAGGTGCCGCTGGCCTCCTACAATGCCATTACCGCCATGCTGTCCCCGCTGCTCGACGCAGAGAACCGCCTGCTGCTCCAACGCCTGTCGGCGGGCGAGGAATTGCCGCCATCGCTGACGCAATATGTCGACGGGCGCCGGATGCGCCTGGAATCGGCGGAGCACGCGATCGACGACATGCGCTCGCTGATCGAACGGGCCTGCGTATTGCTGAATGCCACCGTAGCGCCCCCCAAACGGGATGCAGACCCCAAGGTCCTGTGCCGGCAATTCGAGCAGACCCTGCGCGAACACCTGCACGACGATGGCGTGCTGCGCCAGGAGGTCGGTCATTTGATCAGGGCCATGCAGGCCTCGGTACAGAACATCAACGGCCTGCTGCAAGAGATCGGCGATGAATCCGACAGCATGGCCGAGATCGAACAGATCCTTGAGCAGGAAATCCCGGATGATCCCAAGCAGGCCCAGGCCCTGCTGCAAAAGACCCGCCAGGTCCTGCTGGCCGCCAGCCACAAGCTGACGAACATGCGCGGTTCCCTGCACCAATCCATGCAAGCCCAGATCGACAGCATCGAGACCTTGTCCCAGCGCCTGCGCCACGCCGAGGAGCAGGCCAACAAGGATGCCTTGACCGGCCTGGCCAATCGCAGGCAGCTCGGGCAGTTCATGTCCACCCTCGAGGCGGGGCCGGCGGTGCTGCTGATGGTCGACATCGACCATTTCAAGGCGATCAACGACCGTTACGGCCATGTCGACGGCGACAAGATATTGACAGCAGCGGCGAGCCTGCTGGCCGGCCTGGTGCGTTCTACGGATATCGCGGCGCGTTTCGGCGGCGAGGAATTCTGCATCGTCATGCCCGGCGTCGATCTGGATCAGGCCAGGGACATGGCGGAACGCATCCGGCGCAGCATTGCCGAGACGCCCTTCGAGGCCGGAACCGAGCAGGTATCCATCACCGCCAGTATCGGCGTGGCCTCCCGGCGCCCCGACGAATCCATCCCGCACTGGACGAAGCGCGCGGACAGCGCATTGTACGAGGCAAAACAACAGGGTCGGAACAACGTCGTTTCCGCCGACTAGGGCGGGTTCACGCGAGAAACGCGCTAGGCACCTTTCTCCTGCAGGCGAATCATCTCGCGATGCCGCCTGAACACGTAGCGGGCCAGGCTGTCGCGTTCCTCCATGCTGCGAAAGCAGAAACCGATGCCGACCCGCCGCTGCCCTTCCTCATGCCTTGCCCATTTGACCTCGGCCAACAGATCCATCATCTGCGGCGGCGCCGTGGGGACCACCAGGACGACATGCAGGTAATCGCCGACCTTATGGGGTTGATCGGAAAAGAAGCTCATGCCCGTGCTGCTGACATTGACCGTCGTTTCCTTCATCTGGTGGCTTTCCGCCTCATTCAGCATGCTAATGCCGACCAGATAGTTCAGCTTCGCATCGAGGACTTCGATGGCACTGATCAGCCCGGTAGGCTCATCACCATGCTGGAAGGCATGCTTGAGCTCCACATGCATCGGTAACATGCTGTGCAAGACGTTGCTCAGGCGAGAAGACATGCTCATGCCCTTTTTCCTGGCCTCCATCTCGGCATCGGACAGCTGCTGCTCGCGCATGAAGAGAACATCAACGATGCGAAAATCCTCCCGGCGATTATGTTGATGCTCATCAGGCATGAAGACTCTCCTTGGAGCACACCATCAACCTTCCACTTCCTACGCCCTGCCCTTCCGGTCCGGCATGGTCGCATGCCTTTGTCCAAGGCGTTGATGGCAGCTCGCACCTGCTGAGATCAAATTACGTGCCAAATGTCCCGGCTACCCGGAAACGGCCTTGGCTGGCATGTCGTTTACATCATGGAAACCCAACAATGATATGCACGACTGGGCCCTTAGCCTGCGACCAACAAGCCCGCCTTATTGGCCGCCGGTCTTTGCCTGCATAGATCTCAAGTCAGGGTAGGTCGTGAATCAAGGGAAACAATTGCCGGAGATCGGGAAAATAATTCCGGACGTGGATGAGCACGGGCTTGGCCAGCCCCTGGAAATGCAATGGTGGAGTAAACGTAATCGACGGTGCAAAACCGTCTTCGGAATCCGGCCAAGTCGAAGGCGGCGCTAACCCTTGGCCCTCATAATAAGCCTGCGGACACCAACAAGGCCTCATCACTTTGTTCGCCCTCATCTTCCGGCCGGGCCTGCGTGGTCACGAAGCCCTGCTCGATGGCGTTGATGGCGACCTCTACCACCTGCGGATCAAATTGCGTACCCGCACCCAATTTCAGCTGCTCGATGCAGAAGGACAGCGGCCTGGCCTGGCGGTACACGCGATGCGTGGTCATGGCATCGATGGCATCGGCCACGCAGACGATTCTCGCCTCCAGCGGGATCTCCTCCCCCATCAGGCCGTCCGGATAACCGCGGCCATCCCAGCGCTCGTGATGATGGCGCACGACCAGCCGCTCCCGCACCATCGTATCCATGTGCTTGAGTATGGAGTCGCCAATGGCGGGATGCGCCTTCATGATCGCGTATTCCCGATCCGTATACCGACCCGGCTTCAGCAACACCTCATCGGGGATGCCGACCTTGCCGATATCGTGCAGCAAGCCACCGAGGCGGACGAGAGAAATGGCGTCCTCCCCGAGGCCCAGGTCGGTGGCGAAGCGCACCGAAAAATCGCTGACGCGCGAGGAATGGTTCTTCGTATAGCGATCACGCGCCTCCAGGGAACGCACCAACGCCACCAGGGTTTCCTTCATGCTGTCGGCCAGCGCTGCATGTACGGCCCGGTTGTCGAGCAGGGTGTCCAGCTGCGTCACCAGCAGGCGCAGCATATAGCGCACCTGATCGCTCAGCAGGCTACCGCCCTCGCAGCCGATCAGGCACATGACGCCCATGGATACGCCCTGCAGACGCACGGGCACGGCGGCCATATGGTCGACCGGCACCCCGGGCCAGCACGTATGGCACTCCCCTTCCTGCTCCAGCATCTGCAGGATCTCGTCCTCACCGCCGAGCAGCGAGGCGAACGGCGTTTCGTGCAAATGGCATGACGGCAGCGCCAGATGCAACGGATCCGATCCTTGCCCCGCCTTCAGGGCCACCATCACCAGCTTCTTGCGATTGCGCTCGTACAGGGCGATAAAGCCACGCTTGGCGCGTGCCATTTCCATGCCCAGCGACAGGGCGCTGCTGCACACCTCGGCGACATCCTGGTGCCTAGGAATCTCGCTGAACATGCGGAACAGCAGGCCAAGATGCCGGTCCATCTCGAACAGCTCGGGCAACAGCCGGCCATGCATGACATGGTCATGCGTTTCCGCCGCCGGGGCCAGCGGGCCGTTGACCCACGGCGCCAGCACCTCCCGCAGTGCCGCGAGCAGCCCCTCGGGCTGAAATGGCTTGGCTAGAATCTGGGTGATACCCAGCCCCTCCGCCTGCTTCACCCGATCCGGGGTCAGAAAGCCGCTGACCAGCACCACCGGAATGGCATTGTTCTGCTCCCGCAGCTCGGCGATCAGATCCAGCGACAGGCCGTCGCCCAGCTGGAAGTCGGCAACGAGCACATGCCACGGGTGGCTGTCGAGCATGGCCCTGGCCGCCTTAATGCCATCGGCCTGGGCCACGTGCACCGGCACCCCCAGGTTGGAGATGATCTCGGAGATCACCTCGCGCACGATGGACTGATCCTCGAGTACCAGGATATTCAACATGATCTACGCCGTCCCGGTCCGGATATAGGCCTGCATCGCACTGCGATCCCCGACACGATGTCCGGACTGCGGACTTGTGCCGGCTTCTTCTTCCTGCTGGATGGCCTGCCGCTGGCGCAGCAAGCGCTGGTAGCGCGCGGCATTATTCAGACGCACCCGGATCTCGGGCAACCTGAACGGCTTGCTGACGAAATCGTAGGCCCCCTTTTCGACCGCATTCAGGGCATCATCGATCCCCGAATAGCCGGTCATCAGGAGCACCAGCGTCTGTTCGGGTGCGTATGCGGATGTCACATGGCGAAGGATGGCAATGCCGTCCGCACCTGGCACCACGATATCGGATAGCACCAGGTCGAAACGCTCCCGTTCCAGATGCTCCAAGGCACTGTCGCCGCGCGTGTGCAGGGTGATGTGGTAATCAGATTCGCTCAGGTATTCCTGCAGCAACTCGGCCAATGCCGGGTCATCCTCGACCACCAGGATGCGGCAGGATCCATCCATCACACATTACCACGGTGGTTGTATAGATGGAGCAGGCTCGATTCGAGTTTTCCCGCATCGGCGCCGGCGTTCGCCATATGGCGCCCCATGTCGGAGAGGCTGACATGGTCATGCCTCGGATGCGCAGAGGCACGCGATGCGGATTGCCCGCCTGCCGTGCGCTGGTATTGCTGTAACAGACGGGAGATCAGGCCATCGACGGGGTGAACGCTTATGGGCATACTCTTCTCCTCTTTCAGCCGGCCTTTCAATGCCTCGAATGGTCCGTACAGATACATATATCGGCGGCCTGTCGTCCGACTTTAGCGACATCGTGCATCCGCCCGTCAGCCACTGCCCGGCACCCCGCGCTTGCCTTGCTGACACATCCTGTCATTATTTTGACTGAACACGCGGCGGGGAGGCACCCATGCAGCAGGCATACATTCTGATGGTGGAGGACGAGGAAGGCCTCCGCTCGGCATTGCAGGAGATCCTCGGGGAGCAGCACCACCACGTTACGGCCGTCGCCAATGCCACGCGCGCCCGGGAGGCCATGCAGAACGGACGGTACGACATCGCTATCCTGGATGTGCGCCTGCCCGATGGCGACGGCATCGAGCTGCTGCGCGAATTCCGCCGCCTGGATCCTGAAATGGGCATCATCATGATGACCGGCTATGCCGAGGTGGATACCGCCGTCGAGGCCATCCGCCTGGGCGCCAACGATTTCCTCAAGAAGCCCTTCGATTCCGATGAGCTGCTGATCCGCATCGAGGAGTTGATCAAGAACCGCCGCCTGCGCCAGGATCACAAGATTCTCAGCCAGCAGCTGCAGGCGACGCATAGCCACAAGGGTTTCATCGGGCAAAGTCAGCCTATCGAGAATATCCGCCGCATCATCGAACTGGTCGCCAGCTCGGAAAGCACGGTGCTGATTACCGGCGAATCCGGCACCGGCAAGGAGGTGCTCGCCCGCATGCTGCACCAGGCCGGCCCGCGCGCCAAAAAGCCCATGGTCTCGATCAACTGCGGCGCCATTCCCGAAGAATTGCTCGAATCCGAGTTGTTCGGCCATGTAAAGGGCGCCTTCACCGGTGCCATGCGCGCCCGGCCCGGGCGCTTCGAGGTCGCCAATGGCGGCACCATCTTCCTCGACGAGATCGGCGATATGAGCCCGAAGCTCCAGGTCAAGCTGTTGCGTGTGCTGCAGGAGCGCTGTTTCGAACCGGTCGGCAGTCACCAGAGCATCGAGGTGGATGTGCGCGTCATCGCCGCCACGCATCGCGACCTGGAAGCCGAAATCGATGCCGGCCGCTTCCGCGAGGATCTTTTTTACCGGCTCAACGTCGTCCCCGTGCATCTGCCCCCGTTGCGCGAGCGCGGCGAGGATACGCTGCTGATCGCCGAGCATTTCATGCACAAATTCAACGAGGAACGCGGCGCCTCCATCACCGGCATCGCCGAGCCAGCCAAGCAGGCCATCCTGCATTACAAATGGCCCGGCAATGTGCGCGAGCTGCAGAACCTGGTCGAGCGCGTGGCCACGCTGAAACGCAGCGGCCTGATCGAACTGGCGGACCTGCCGTCCAAGATGCTCGGGCAGGTCGAGCAGCTGAACCAGAACTTCCAGGTCGATGTCGAGGATGCCGAAAAGATCGACCTGAAAAACCTCGTCGACGAGTTCGAGAACCACCTGATCATCTCCGCCCTGCAGCGTTTCGACTGGAACAAGAACCGCGCCGCCATGTTCCTGTCGATGAACCGCACGACGCTGGTCGAGAAGCTGAAGAAGAAGAACCTGAACACGAATCCCGCCCCATAACCCTTCCCCCGCATCTCGGCATGGCTCTTGCTGAAATACGGGCATGCGACCGTTTGTTCATGCCTGCCTGCTGCTGTTACTCGCGGTGCCCTGCGCCCACGCGGCAACCACCTCTGCCGAGCGGGTGCAGGGGGTCAACAAGTTCATCCAGCAGGGCGAGATCAATATGGCGATCAGTACTGCCCATGCCCTGCTCAAGGACACCAAGCTCGATGCGGACGGCCGCTTCGGGCTGCTGCGAGCCCTGGCCAAGGCCGAATATCTGCGCGCCTCAGCCGGCGGCTACCTGCATGTGGACGCCGCAGTCCAGGCCTACCAATCCCTGATCAAGGACTTCCCGAAGCGGGCCGATGTCGCCAAGCTGCAATGGAAGGTCGCCTGGCTGTACTGGAATCACGGCAACCCGGAACGGGCGGACGCGGCGGCCCAGACCATTCTCCAGGACTATCCGTCATCGCCCGAGGTCAAGAAGGCCACGCTGCTGCGCGCCCGCATCATGATCAGGAAGGGCCGATACAGCGATGCCCGCTTCCTGCTGCTCGAGCACTTCGGCCTGGGCAGCGCCGTCGGCTCCCGCGACGAGGCGGAGGGCATCGCCTGGATGGGCGTCGTCGATTTCGCCGACCACCGTCCGAACCAGGCATGGAAGAGCATGCGCAGAGCCAATGCCATGGCCCCGGACCTGATCAAGAAGGACTCGACGCTGTATGCCACCTACGTGCAGCTTCTGGCGCGTCAGCATCAGGACAAGCAGGCCCTGCGCGAAGCCACGGACTTCATCAGCCGCTATATCTCCAGCCCCGACGGCCCGGCCATCCGCCTGTTGCGGGCCGATCTTCTCGCCGACGGGGGCCGCATCGCCGACGCCAAGGAACTGTACGGCATCCTCGCCAACAGCTATGAAAACACCATCGTCGGCAAGAAGGCGCGGCTCCGCCAGATGATGCTCGACATCGGCTCATCGACGGATGCCAAGCGTCTGAAGGCGGCGGTCCGCACCATCGATCAACTGGCAGCCGCCAACCAGCTGTCCGACATCGAGGCCGAAGCCCGCCTCGACCAGGCCAGATTACTGGCACGCCTGAGCGCAGACGACGCCAAGCAGCTTGACGATGCCATCGCCTATTACGCCATCGCCGCCGCCTCGGTGCAGCCCGACATCGTGCCCGTGGCCACCCGCGAGGGCACGGCACTGCTGGACAAGCGTCTGCACGGCCTGCTCGCTCAGGGTGCATGGCTGCAGGCGGTGCTACTCTGGAAACGTTATCCGCAGCTGCGTCCGGGCCAGGACACCATGCTCGCCTTCGGCATCGCCGGGGCCTATGCCAGCCTGGCGGATTACCCCCATGCCGAGGCCCTCTACCAGCACCTGTACGGGCAGGCGGAGGGCTCGCTGCTGGGGCAACGCATCATGCTCCACATGGCGCGCCTGTGGCTGGCGCGTGGCGATACCGACGGGGCCAAGAAGGTGATGCGCTGGCTATCCGCCCATCATGACGATCTGTACCGACAGGAGATGCTGCTGACGGCGGCGCAGATGCAGACCAATCAGGGCGCATTCGCAGCAGCCGAGGAAACGATGACCGGCATCCGCCCGCAGGACCTGGCCACCCACCTGCTTCCTGCCTACTGGCAGACCATGGCGATGCTGCTTGCCGACATGAAGCAGTGGCATAACGCGGCCGCCGCCTGGTCCAAGGCTGCCGCACTCAAGACGGGCGACGCGCGCTGGCAGGACATGCGCGCCCTGGCCCATGCCCTGATGCAGGCCGGCGATGATACGGCGGCGGCCCAGGCGCTGCAGGCCATACCGGATGCCAGGCGCGATGCCGGATGGTCCTTCGCCATGGCCCTGTGCAACGCCCATACCGGCCACTGGGGCGACGCCGCCCAGCAACTCCAGTCCCTGGCCGCCGCGGAGCCTGCCAATGCCTACACCCTGCGCGCGCAGATGGTGCTGGCCGATCACGAGGCCCATCGCCTTGAGGAGTCACAGCAATGAAGCGCGTCATGTTACTGGCCTTCCCCGACGAGCACGCGGCGGAGCTGCAGGTGCAGTTTGGGCGCATGGGCGTAGAAGTCCCGGTGGAGAGCTATACCCATGTGCCCGACGAATCGGCCGCGCTCGATGCGGACACGCTGATCTTCCTGTGGGACTCATCGGTGGCCATCGGCCAGGCCCAGCGGCTGTTCGGGCATCTACCCCAGGCCAACCTGATCATCCTGTCCGGACACGCCAATGCCGATCGCGCCTCGGACCTGATGCGCACGGGCGCCATGGACTATCGCGTATTCCCGTGCCCGGACGAGATCCTGGGCATCTATATGCGCAGCGCTGCGCATCGCACGGCGCTGAGCCAGCAGGCCAAGGATCTGCAGGTGCATAGCGATGGCTTCGTCACCCGCGATGTCGAGACACGCCGCCTGCTCGATCAGGTGGCGCTCGTGGCCCCCTCGAAGGCCTCGGTCTTCGTCATCGGCGAATCCGGCACCGGCAAGGAGAGGCTGTCCCGCTATATCCACCAGTGCTCCGATCGCAGGGACGCCGCCTTCGTCGCCATCAATTGCGCCGCCATCCCGGAGGGCATGCTCGAGGCCGAGCTGTTCGGCTACGAGAAGGGGGCGTTCACCGGCGCCGTCTCCGCCCGCCCGGGCAAGTTCGAACTGGCCCATGGCGGCACCCTGCTGCTGGACGAGATCACCGAGATGCCGGTGCACCTGCAGGCCAAGCTGCTGCGCGTGCTACAGGAGGAGGAGGTCGACCGCTTGGGCGGGCGCTCCCCGGTCAAGGTCGACGTGCGCATCATTGCCACCAGCAACCGCAACCTGCTGGAGGCCATCGCCGAGGGTCAGTTCCGGCAAGACCTGTATTACCGCCTGAACGTCGTCAGCGTGCAGCTGCCACCACTGTGCCGCCGCCCGGATGATGTGCTGCCCCTGGCCAAACATTTCCTGGCCCATTTCTCCGCCATGTACGGCAAGCAAAGTCCGATGCTGACCACCGAGGCCGTGACCGCCATGAAGGCGCATCGTTGGCCCGGCAACGCGCGCGAGCTGGAAAACTGCATGCATCGCGCCTTTCTGACGGCCATCGACGGCCGCATCGGCGCCGCCCATCTCGGCCTCAGTCCGGCCCCGCCATCGGCTGCCACCGCGGATACTGCAGAAGAAATATCTGCCGGCATGTCCATCCGCGACATGGAGCGGGCCCTGATCGAGAAAACCCTGATGCATGTGCGCGACAACCGCCAGGAAGCCGCGAGGCTATTGGGCATCAGCATCCGTACCCTGCGCAACAAGCTGCGGGAATACGAATCCGGCACGGGTATTGCTAACTCCACGGTAAGCGCCTGAAGGAGGGTATCAACATGAGCGATTCATTCTTATTCGACACCAACTTCCAGCGGCTGGAAACCGCGCTCAGGGCCCGCGAGCAGATGCAGTCCGTGCATGCCGCCAACATCGCCAATGCCGATGTGCCGAACTACAAGGCCGACACCCGCAGCTTCCAAAACATCTTCCAGAACCTGAGTCGCCAAACCTCTGACGAGGGCGGCCTGGCGCGCACCAACAGTCGCCATATGCAGGGGAACTTCCACTCCATATTGGGCATGGATGCGTCCTCATCAGGTGCCTCCCCCGAACACATGGACGGCAACACCGTCGACGTGCAGAAGGAGACGGAAGGCATGGCCGAGAACCAGATGATGCAAGAGTTCACGCTGCGCCTGATGAGCGGAGAGATCCAGGATATCCAGGGCGTGCTGAAAGGAGCCAAATGATGGCAAACTCACTGTTCACCTCCATGAAAATCGCCGCCTCCGGCATGTCGGCACAGCGCACGCGTGTTGACGTCGTGTCAGAGAACATCGCCAACGCCGAATCGACACGCACCTCCTCCGGCGGCCCCTACCGTCGACGCATGGTCGTACTGCAAACGCAGCCGGCGAAGCCAAGTTTCAAGGACATATTTTCATCACAGCAGGGGGGCCAGGATGCCAGCGTCAAGGTCCAGTCCATCGTCCAGGACCCGAGCCCGTTCCGCCAGGTGTACGACCCCTCGCATCCCGACGCCAATGCCAAGGGCATGGTCAGCTACCCGAACGTCAACCCCGTGCAGGAGATGGCGGACCTGACCGGTGCCAGCCGCGGCTACGAATCCGACGTGTCCGTGCTTCAGGCATCCAAGCGGATGTTCATGAAGACCCTCGGCCTGTTGCGCTAGGAGTAAGCCATGCAAATCAACGGCATCAACCCCGGTGTCCCCAGCCTGCCTCAGAACGGCCAGGCAGCCGGCACCACCGGCAACTTCTCCAATCTGCTCAAGCACTATGTGCAGCAGATGGAACAGCAGCATGAGACGGCCGAACATGCGGCCACCGCCATGGCCGAGGGCAAGGGCGGCAGCGTCTCCGAGACGGTCCTGGCCGTGGAGAAGGCCGACCTGTCCTTCCAGACGCTGATGGCGGTGCGCAACAAGCTGGTCAGCGCCTACACCGAAGTCATGCATATGCAGGTCTGATAAGCCATGGCCGACACCCCCTCCTCCCTCGCCACGAATCCCATGCCCAGCCCGATACCTGTCGCCGACCAGGCCCAGGGCGCGGCCCCCGAAGGCATGCGCTTCATCGCGCACATGCCGAAAAACCGCCGCCTCATTCTGGCCACGGCCGGCATCCTGATGATGCTGGGCTTCATCAGCCTCGCCTTCTGGTCGGCCAAGCCCCAATACCGCCTGCTCTACGGCGGCATGGACGACAAGGAATCGGCGCACGTCGTCGATTCCTTGCAGAAGGCCCATATCCCGTATCAGCTACAGGGCAGCGGCAACGTCATGGTGCCGGCCGACCAGCTGTACACGGCGCGCATCAAGCTGGCCGGGGAAGGCATCACGCCGACGAACGGCGTCGGTTTCGAACTGTTCGACAAGGCCGATAACTTCGGCCTCAGCGAGTTCGCCCAGAAGGTCAATTACCAGCGCGCCCTGCAGGGGGAGTTGGCGCGTACCATCGAGGTGCTTCCCCAGGTCTCGGCGGCGCGCGTGCAACTCGTCATGCCCAAGGACTCGGCCTTTGCCGACCGCCAGCGTAAGGCCAGCGCCTCCGTCATGCTGCAGCTGGAAGGGGATCGGCAGCTGCCGGCACAAACGGTGCAGGCCATCCAGAACCTCGTGGCCGCCGGCGTCCCCGATCTGACGCCGAAGCAGGTCACCGTCGTCGACAGCGCCGGCAACCTCCTATCCAGCGACAAGGGCACCAACACCATGGGCTCCGGGCGCACGCTGCAGGACTACCAGACCAATCTCGAACGGCGCATGGAGAATCGCCTGACCAGCATGCTCGAACAGGTAGTCGGCGTCGGACAGGCCGTGGTGCGCGTCACCGCCCAGCTCAATCGCGAGCAAATGGACCAGCAGAAGCAGAGCTACAACCCCGACGAGCAGGTCGTGCGCAGTCAGCGTGTGGATACCGAAAGCCGCACGAACAACGGCACCTCTGCACCGCCGGTGGGCGTGCCGGGCATCGCCTCGAACACCCCGGGCGCCAATCCGGCCACCAGCGGCAAGGGCAAGGGCAAGAAAAAGGGCGCTGCCAGTGGCCCGTCCGATCAGGCCACGCATACCGAACGCGTCACCAACTACGAGATCAGCAGCACCCGCGAACATGTCATCGTGCCGAGCGGCGGCATCAAGCGCCTGTCGGTGGCCGTCATCGTCGGCGGCCACATGAAGACGGTGAACGGCAAGCAGCAATTCGTGCCACGCGGCAAGCAGCAGTTATCCAGTATCCAGTCCCTGGTACAGCGCGCCATCGGCTATGACGAGGATCGCGGCGACACGGTGGATGTGCAAAGCATGCCGTTGGTCGACATCCACAACCCGGCCGACGCCAAGGCCCTGACGGATAGCCAGAACCGGGCCTTCTACCTGCAGGTCGCCCGCTACGGTCTGGCTGGCCTCGCCCTGGTGCTGATCGCGCTGTTCATCCTGCGGCCGCTGGCCAAGCGCCTGACCGACCCGACGGTGCGCACATCGCAGCCCGATACCTCCGAATTCAGCGACGGCATGGCTGCCGTGACGGCTGCCCTGCCAAACGCCTCGATCGAGCATCTCGAGTTCCAGTCGCCCGCCAAGCAGTTGGCCGCGGCCAACCCTGACCAGACCGCCCTGATCCTGCAGCAGTGGATGCGCGAATCATGAGTGAACAACCCATGAGCGGAACGGACAAGGCGGCCCTGTTCCTGATGTCCCTGGGGCCGGAGATCTCCGCCGACGTCATGAAGAGGATGGACGACGATTCGCTGACGGAGATTGCCCGCCGCATGCCCCAGGTTTCCCGGCTCGGCGAAGATGCGCTGGCCAAGGTCCACGGCGAATTCGAACAGATTTCCAGCCAGGGTAAGCTGATGATCTCCACCCCCGAGCAGGTCAAGGAGATGCTGAAGCAGGTCGTCGACGGCTCGCGGCTTCAGCGCATCCTCGAGAGCCTGGATGAGGCGGAGAACAGCAAGATGTCGATCTGGGCCAGACTGGCGCGCATGAAGCCGAAGGCGGTGTTCACCCTGATCAAGAACGAAAGCCCGCAGGTCATCGCCATCATCCTGGCCAACCTCAAATCGGAGCACTCCAGCGACATCATCTCCCTGCTGCCCGAGGATCTGCAGATGTCGGTGGTGTTCCGCATGTCCAAGATCGAGAGCGTGCCGCGCGACATCGTGCGCGACATCGAGGAGGCGCTGGAACGCGAGCTCAGCGAGGCACAGGGCGGCTCCGGCCTGAACTTCGACGGCATGGTGCGCGTCGTCGACATCCTGAAGACGCTGGACAGCAAGATCACCAAGCCCATCCTGGATCACCTGCGGGAAAAGGATCCCGAGCTGTTCGAGCAGGTGGACAGCCAGTTGCTGATGTTCGAGGACTTCCTGAACCTGTCGGGCCGGGACATGCAGCAGATCCTCAAACAGGTCGCCTCCGAGGATCTGGTGAAGGCGCTGAAGGGCGCCTCCGACGACATCCGCGAGCATTTCCTCGGCAATATGTCGCAGCGTGCGGCCGACATTCTGCGCGAGGACATCGAGGTCATGGGGCCGATCAAGATTGCCGACGTCGAGAAAAGCCAGCGCACCATCCTGGAGATCGCGCGCACGCTGGACGAAGAGGGCGTCATCACCCTCGGCCAGCAAGACGATCTGGTGTTCTAGGCCATGTACAAGCTGCAGCTGGAACCACTGGAACTGAAAACGTTGCCCCACGACGCGGGACAATCCGTGTTTCCCTTCACCGACCTGGATCCCCCGGTACCCGCACCCATGCCGAGCACGCCGGACCGGGTCAGCGAGCTGGAGCAAATGCTGGCCGAGGCCCAGGATCGCATGGCGGTGCTCGAGCGCGAGGCCTACGACAAGGCCTACGCGGCCGGCGAGAAGGCCGGCATGGAGCTGGGCCGCAAGCGTGCGGAACAGATCCTGGAACGCATGGAGACGGTGCTGGCCGAAGCCGGCACGCAACTGGACGGCATGTACCGCGGCATCAGCGAGAGCATCGTCGATGTCGCCGGATTCCTGGCCGAATGGCTGGTCGGCGATATCGTCGATACCGAACGCACCCGCCTGCTTTCCATGGCCGAGCGGGTTTCCCATACCATGCCTACGACCTCCAAGCTCGGGCTGGCCGTCCACCCGGACGATCTCGGCAAGTTCGAAAAGATTCTCGACGATCAGGATCATGCATGGTCGCTGCTGGCCGATGCCGCGCTGACCCCCGGCACCATCAGGCTGTTCACCAAGGATCAGGATATCCTGCTGGACCCGAAGGCGACCATCGCCGATGCCGTCGACCGCCTGAAGCAGGAAATGCTGGCCCCCGATGCCTCCGCAACCGCTGCCCAAGCTGTGGAGTGAATCGACCCGCCGACGGGAACTGGCGAGACTGTCGAAGAGCTCGCCATATCCGGTCCGCGGCCGTATTCACAAGGTGCTCGGGCCGATGCTCGAGGCAAAAGGCCTGGCCGTCGAGGTCGGCCGGGCCTGCCACGTCCACCTGCCGACGGGCAAGACCATCGAGGCCGAGGTTGTCGGCTTCCGCGATAGCTTCACGCTGCTGATGCCTGTCGGCCCCACGCGCGGCATTGCTCCCGGCAATGTCGTACAGCCACTGGCCGGGCCGCCATCCATCCGCATCTCCGATGCCCTGCTCGGACGTGTGCTGGATGCCTGCGGCCAGCCACTGGACGGCAAGCCACTGCCCATGGCCGGGGAACCCCATCCGTTGCACAACTCCCCACCGAACCCGATGAGCCGTCAGCTGATTGACGAACCGATGCAGCTCGGCGTACGCCTGCTCGATTCATGCCTGAGCATGGGTTGGGGACAGCGCCTGGGGTTGTTCGCCGCCGCCGGCGTCGGCAAGAGCACCCTGCTGGGCATGCTGGCGCGCAACAGCGATGCCGATATCAATGTCATCGCCCTGGTCGGCGAGCGTGGGCGCGAACTGCGCGAGTTCCTCGAGCGGGCCCTGGGCCCGGAGGCCATGGCCCGCTGCATCGTCGTCGTCGCCACCTCCGATACGCCGCCGTTGATGCGCGTGCGCGCGGCGCTGGCGGCCACCACCATCGCCGAGGCCTTCCGTGAGCGTGGCAAGCGCGTGCTGCTGTTGATGGACAGCCTGACGCGTTTTCTGCAGGCACAGCGCGAGATCGGCCTGATGCTGGGTGAGCCGCCGACCAGCAAGGGCTATACCCCGTCCTGCTTCTCCATGATGGCGGAATTGATCGAGCGCGCCGGTCCCAGCGCCGGCCCCGGCAACCTCAGCGCTCTGTATACCGTGCTGGTCGAGGGCGACGACCTGACCGACCCCGTGGCCGATGCAGCGCTGGCCGTGCTCGACGGGCATATCGTGCTGGAACGGCGCCTGGCCGAACAGGGGCATTTCCCCGCCATCAGCCTGCTGAAAAGCGTCAGCCGCCTGGCGAATGCACTGACGCCGACGGACGTGCTGAAGTCGGCACGCTCCTTGCGTGAAGAGCTTGCGCTGTATGAGCGCATGGAGGATATGGTGAATATGGGCGCCTACGAAGCCGGCAGCAATCCCGAACTGGACCGTGTCCTGCAACGGCTTCCCGACATCAAGGACTTCATGCGCCAGGAACCGAAGCAATCCACGACGATTCGGCAGGCCCAGGATGACCTGCTGCAGCTGATGCGTGATTCATGAATGCCTCCCCGCATGAGCTGCTTGCCAAGCGCCAGGAACAGGAGCGCGACCGCCTGGCCAGCGAACTGGCCGGCCTGCTGTTGCAGCATAAATCCATGCAGGATGCCATTGAGGCCACGGTCGAGGAGCAGGCCAGTATCGAAGGGCAGCTCCAGCATGCCTTTTCGGCCGGCATGACAGGGGCCCAGTTGGTGTCCATGGAATGTGCGCGCCAGGAGCTCATCGCCCGCCGCGAGTCGCTGATGCTGTCCTGCGAGCAGCTGCGGGAACAGGAGCGCGGTCTGCGCCAACAGATGCTGTCCTGCGAGAACAAGGGCAAGGCGCATACGCGGGCACAGGAGAAGCTGGACCGCCAGGTGGAGCGCCGCTCCGAGCGCGTCGCCCAGCAACAGCTCGATGACCTGATGGCCCAACGCCTGGGCAGGGAGGCCGGACAATGATGCGCCGCTATGCCCTGAGCCTGATGATCCTGCTGACCCTCGGTGTTGTGGCGCGCATCGGTCTCGCCTTGTCGCCCCACCGCGGCGAGGCCCGTGCCGAAGCGGCCTTGAGCGTGCCTCCCGTGCATGCGGGCGAGATGTCCCAACAGGATCAGCCTCAGGCGGGCACCCATGCGGTCTCGCTCATCGGCACGGCCGAAGCCTCCGTCTTTCCGGGCGCACCCGGGCAGAGCGTGACTGCGGCCGAGCTCGAGGTACTGAGTCATTTGCGTGGGCTCAAGGCCAAGCTGGATCAGCGCGCCAAGGCCCTGGATGCCCGCGAAAAGGCCGCCGAGGCCGCCGAGACCAAGGCCGCAGCCCGCATCGTCCAACTGCAGAAGCTGGAGGCAAGCATCCAGGATGCCCTGAAACAGGAACAGAAACTGAAGAGCAAGAAGATCAAGAAGCTTGCCGCCGTCTACGATACCATGAAGCCCGACAAGGCCGCGCCGATGATCGAACTGATGGACATGCAGACGACCGTCAAGCTGCTGTCGCGCATGGACCAGAAGCGGGTTGGCAAGATCCTTTCGTTCATGCCCCCGGAGAAGGCGACGCAGATCAGCGAGGCACTGACCGAGCGCCTTGCCTCCCTACAAGGCAAATAAGCCCCTCCTTTCCATCCCCCGTCCCGTCCAGGTATCTACGCATGATCGCCATGCCACGATCCGCCATGTCCTGTCCCCGGGAAGATCTTGCCGCACGGCGGCATCCGGCGGCAAAAGCTGCCGCCCGAGGGAATATTTTTCCCTGTCACACATCTGCATTTACGGCATAACTTGTTGATTTAATTATACTAATTATCTGGCACGCTCTCTGCTGTACGATTGGCATGACGAACCAAGTCTCCATATCGACCGCCACGCAGGGCACCGGCACCGCCGCCCCCAAGGCTCAGGCCGGCGGCAAGGGCTCGGGCTTTCTGGGCATGCTGATGGCCGCCATCGGCCACAAGCCCGTGACGGATGCGTCCGCACAGGTGAGCGGCAAGGACGCCCAGGACAAGACGCATACCCTGACCGGCACGGCCGCGACCGCCAAGGCCAGCAAGGGCAAGTCCCAGGCGATGCCCACGCTGCTGGCCATGGCTGGAGATAGCTCCGCGCAGAATGCGAAGGGCAAGGCAGGGGCGTTGATCGATGCGGCCGCCAAGGCCACGGTCGGAACCGGCCATGCACAGGCGACGAAGGCCAGCGTCGCCCAGAACAAGGCAGGCTTGCTGGTTGGTGCCGCCGCCACACTGCAGGCCATGGCCGGAAACGAACCCACTCAGGATACGAAGGCGACCAAGGGCGGGCATGCTGCGACGACCAAACACCACCAGAGCGGCGGAAAACACGAGGATGCATCCGGCACGGCAGTGTCGGCGTCGGCCACAGCCCCCGCTGCCATGCTCCAGATCGCAGCCACCATGGCTCCGGCACAGCCCGCCAAGCACAGCGATGCGCAAGCCGCTGCCGGCGCCATGGACACCGCTGCCCACGCACAGGGACGCGCATCCGTTCCCATGGAAGGGTTGGCGGGCAACGCCACCCTGGCCGCGGCTGCCGGCATGCGAACCAAGCCTGGCACCCCCGTCCCGGCCTCGCCCCAGTCCGGACCCGGAACACCTTCGGAGAAGGTGGTGGTTGAGGCCTCCATGGCGGCCCAAGCCGCATCGACATCCGGACAGGAGAAGCCGACCGCGACCCAAGCGGTGCAGAACGCCAGCGTCTCTGCGCAACCCACCGTGGATATCGTCGCCGCGGGGATGCAGGCCACAAACCAGCACAACGGCAAAGACGGAACGCGCGGCATGGCCAAGGCATCGTCGACTGGCACCATGTCGTCCGGCGGACAAGCGGCCAAGGCCCAGGATGCCAGCATGAACATGGCTGCCGCCCATCCTCAGGACGCCGTGGCGACGGGCAGCCATGCGGGATCGTCCGATGCCCCGGGAGGCACGACTGCCCGCACCTCCCTGCCCCAGGCCGGCATCCAATCATACGGCCAGGTTGCCGGTGGGCTTACGCGCCCCTTGCCCGCCCAGGCCACCCTGATCACGCATAAAGGTCAGGCAGCAGGCCTCCGCGCCGATGCGGCGACAGGCCCGGCCTCAATCCCCGGCCAGGATCCGACAGCCGGCAATATGGCATGGGCAGCAGGCCCAGGCATCGGCCAGAACGCCCAGGCCATGGCCGCCCCGCAGACAGCCATGCCGCAGGCGCCGGTCCATAGCAGCGGGCCGTGGACGGCCATGGCCGCCATGGCCGAAATCGGGCAGGCGGCGGCGAACGGCCATAGCCGCCTGGAACTGAAGCTGGAACCGGCACATCTGGGCAAGGTGCATGTGCGCATCGACAGCGACAGCCACAAGAACATCCAGGTTCACCTGATCGTGGAGCAGGCCGCCTCGCAGCAGGCCATCCAGCAGCAATTACCGAACCTGCGCCATGTGCTGGAACAGCAGGGCCTGAATCTCGGGAACTTCTCGATGAGCAGCCAGCAGCAGGGCGGCGGCCAGGGATCGGGCCAGCCGGGTCAACAGCAGGCCGCGACGGCAAGCGTCCCCAGTGTCCACGGAGCACAGGCATCAACGCCCCAGATAATGAACGCGCCGAACGAGCAGCCCGGCGCGGGAAGATTGAGCATCAGGATTTAAGGAGAATGATATGAGCATCGCAGCAGCCACAAACACCACGAGCGCCAACGCGTCAGGCACGGTGTCCAGCACCAATATGGGCAACACGAATATGTTCCTGCAGCTACTGGTAGCCCAGATGAAGAATCAGGATCCAACCAAACCGCAGGATGCGACGCAGATGGTGACCCAGCTTGCCCAGTTCAATTCCCTGCAGCAGCAGATCAATTCCAACCAGTATCTGAAGCAGATGGCCGCCACCCAGAGCTCCGGCAGCAACAATGCGGCCTCCTATCTCGGCCACACCGCGGTGGTGAACAGCAGCAACTTCACCTTCGACGGCGCAACTGCACAGAAGATTCTGGTCAATATGAGCGGCGCGGCCTCGAGCGCCTCGGTTCAGGTCGTCGACCCGACTGGCGCAGTGGTCGCAACCCTGAACAAGGGCGCCCTGCCGGCCGGTACGTCGTCGTTTTCCTGGAACGGCACCACGGACAGCGGCACGACAGCCCCGTCCGGCCACTACAGCATCCAGATCAGTGCCGCGGATGCCAGCGGCCAAGCCGTCACGTCCACAGCCAAGACCATGGGCACGGTCAGTGCCGTGGACCTGTCGTCCGGCAGCGCGCAGCTGGTCGTCAACGGCAGCGCCGTGCCACTCAGCAACATCTCGCAGATCAGCATGTAAGGACAAGGAACAAAGGAGAATATCATGGGTATTTATAATGCATTGTTCACCGGCGCCAGCGGCCTGACTGCCTTCGGCAATGCCGTCAGCGTCGTCGGCGACAACATCGCCAACGTCAACAGCCTGGCCTTCAAGGCCCAGAACGTGAATTTCGCCGACGTGTTCGGACAGACGGTGAATGTCACGCGCTCCAACATCGCCAACCAGGTGGGTAACGGCGTCACCATCGGCTCCATCACCCGCAACGAGGCACAGGGCAGCGTGCAGAGCACATCCACGTCCACCGACATGGCCATCAACGGCGAGGGCATGTTCGTGCTCAAGGATCCGAACAGCGGCAATACGGTCTACTCGCGCGCCGGCGCCTTCCTGAAAGACAGCGCCTCGAACCTGGTCAATGCCCAGGGTTACCAGGTGCAGGGCTGGGCGCTCGACAGCTCCGGCAATGCCACCGGCGGCGTCACCGGCATCAACCTGGGCAATCTGGCGGCCACCGCCCAGGCCACGTCCAAGGTGAACGTCGGCGTCAACCTCGACTCGACGGCCACAGCCATCACCACGGCCTTCAACCCTTCGAGTCAGTCCACATACAACTACAAGGCCGATTCCACCGTGTTCGACTCCCTCGGTGGTTCCCATACGCTCAGCTACTACTTCGTCAAGAAGGGCGTCGATGCCTCCGGCAATGCCGTGTGGGACTGGCATGCCACCGTCGACGGCGGCGCCGTCACCGGCGGTACCGCGGGCACGCCGAAGGAGGTCAATACCCCCACGGCCTCCACCGTCAATGGCAGCGGTGTGGTTACGGCGACGGGTACGCAGTCGCTGGTTTTCGATGCCGCCAGCGGCGCCTTGAAGACGGAAATCTCGCCCAACCTCAGTATCCCCTGGCTGAACTCGGCGGCGGGTTCCATCAGCACGGACTACGGCAGTGCCACCACGACCGATGCCCAGAGCGTGACCGGTAGCGGCACCAACGGCACGGTGCAGCTGGCCGGCGCCTTCGCCACCCGCTCGATGAACGCCGACGGCTACACCTCCGGCTTCCTGTCCAGCCTGGAAACCGACTCCACCGGCCGCATCACCGGCGTGTTCACCAACGGCCAGCGCCGGCCGCTGTACCAGCTGGCCCTGGCCAACTTCCCCAATCCCGGTGTCATGAGCAACATCGGCAACAATATGCTGGCCCAGACCAACGCCTCCGGACCGCCGGTGATCGAGAAGGCGGGCAATGCCGGCATGGGCACCGTCCAGTCCAATGCGCTGGAACAGTCCAACGTCGACCTGGCCAACGAGTTCACCAAGCTCATCACCATCCAGCACGGCTATGAGGCCAACTCCAAGACCGTGCTGACCACGGACCAGATGCTCAGCACCCTGATGTCGATCAAGCGCTAAGCGGCCAACGCCGGGGGATTCAGGTCCCCCGGCGTTGTTCTATTCGCAGCATTAGCACGCTTCTTGCTTTCCAAACACCATATCGATTGCTGCGAGGAGGAGCCTTGGATATCGCCACGCTTATCGGTCTGGTCACCGCCTTCGGTCTGGTGATCATGGCCATTCATCTCGGCGGCTCGCTCGCCAGCTTTGCCGACCCCGTTTCCGCCCTGATCGTCATCGGCGGCACGCTGGGTGCCACCCTGATCAACTACCCCTTCGCCCAGGTCATGCGGGCCATCAAGGTGGGCACGAAGACGCTGTTCTCAAGGTTGATGCCCCCGCAACCGCTGATCGCCCAAATCGTCGGGTTCGCGCAGATCGTGCGCAAGGATGGCATCCTGGCGCTGGACCAGCATCTGCAGGAAGTCGGCGACCCGTTCCTGTCCAGGGCCCTGCAGATGGCCATCGACGGCCAGGAACCCGAGATCATCGAGGAGGTACTGTACACCGAGATCGACAAGATCAGCGAACGCCACGCCCTGGGGGCGGAGGTATTCAGCACCATGGGCTCTTATGCCCCGGCCTTCGGCATGATCGGTACCCTGGTCGGCCTGGTACTGATGCTGCAGAACATGGACGATCCCGCGACGATCGGCCCCTCGATGTCGGTTGCCCTGATCACGACCTTCTACGGTGCCGTCCTGGCCAACGCCCTGTTCCTACCAATGGCCGGCAAGCTGCGCACCCTGAGCAAGCAGGAAATGCTGACCTATGAAATCATCACCATCGGCATGCAATCCCTCGTGGCAGGGGAGAACCCGCGCATCCTCGAACAGCGGCTGCATGGCTTCCTGCCTTCGAACCAGCGCATATCGAATCTGAACTAGACCGATGGCCGGCCTACGCCCCAAGTCGAAGGCGGATATCCCCGAAGGCAATGCCGAATTCCTGTTCCTGCAGCTGATGCTGGTAATGATGGCCTTCTTCATCCTGCTCAACTCGATGTCGGTCATCGTCAAGCAGAAGCGCACGAAGGCCGTCGACTCGGTGAGTGGTGCCTTCAGCCTGCTCTCGACCGGCAATCACCTCAAAGGCCATGGCGGCAGCGCCGGCAAGGCGGCCATTCACGCCGCCAATGATTTGACGGATGTGACCAAGCTGCTCGATATGCCGGGCGCCGTCACGACGGTAACGAAGGACAAGGCCCATGTGCTGGTACGCCTGCCTCAGCAGCTGCTGTTCCCATCCGGGAAAACCGGCGTCAACGCCGCCATGAACCCATTTCTCGACATCCTGGCCGATCTGTTGCGCCGCGATACGGTAAAATCGGTGAGCATCAACGGCTATACGGACAACACCCCGGTCATGAAGGGCTTCAAGAGCAATTGGGAGCTATCCGCGGCAAGGGCCATGCAGGTGTTCTTCGCGCTGGCCAAACGCGGCGTTCCCAAAGCTCGCATGGTGCTGGCCGGCATGGGATCGGCGCATCCCCTGCCGATCAGCGAAACGCATGGCAACCCGGCCCTGAACCGCCGGGTGGAGATCCGCATCGCCTTCAAGCCAGAAGGGGCGCAGGAAACACCGGATGCCAAGAACAAACCACAGAAGCCGGCAGTCCCATCCATGGGCGATCCCAAACACCCATCATGAGAAGGATAAGGTCCAAACCCCAGGCCGCAGCCATCAAAACCGATGGCTGGCTGGCCATTTTCGGCGATTTGACCAGCCTGATGCTGACCTTCTTCGTGCTGCTGATGTCGATGTCCAGCATCGACAAGGCCTCGTTGCAGAAGATCAGCACCGTCATGCAGGCAAGTGGCGCCTCCATCCTGCAGAAGGGGCAGGCAAGCAAGGGCGCCTCGACCGGTGGGCAAACGCGGCAGGAACAGCTGCTCGCCACCCGCCAGCAGGCCATCCGCATGTTCAAGGGCACCACCTGGCGGCACAAGGTGCATATGCAGATTCTCGACGAGAAGATGCTGCTCAGGATGCCCGCCGCCCTGCTGTTCGCGCCGGGGCAGGCGACGCTGAAACCCACCGACATCGCCACACTGCGCCGACTGGCCTTCATGCTGGAACTCGTGCCCGGTGACATCCGGGTCGAAGGCCACACCTATCGCGAGCATCTGGCCCCGGACAGCCCCTATCACAACGACCGGGAACTGTCCTTGGCCAGAGCGGCATCAGTCTTGCATGTACTGCAGCAGGCAGGCATCGAGGATCGGCGCCTGTCGCTGGCCGGCTACGGCGATGCGCATCCCGTCACCACCCGCATGACGCCGATGGCCATCGCCAAAAACCGGCGCGTTGACATCGTGCTGTATCGGGATGCGAAGACGGGTAGGCCTGCGACAGCCGCCGACCCACAGCACCCGAACTGAGCAAGGAAGGAACGGAGGTAGACATGGCCGCGGAAGAAGCAAAGGACGGAGAGCAGGACGAGTCGAAGAAAAAGAAAAAATCTTCGGGCGGCCTGCTGCAGATGATCATCCTGGTTCTGTTGCTGGTGCTGCTGGCGCTGGGCGGCTTCATCGCCTGGAAGCTGGTGACGCTGAAGGTTCCCCTGCTTTCCAGCCACACACCTCCTGCCGCCAGCACCGATGCCCCGCGGAAGCTGGGCATCTTCGTCCCTATGGACAACATCACCGTCAATCTCGCCGATACCGACCAGAACCGATTCTTGCGCGTGAAGCTGAAGCTGGAGGCGCAGGACAAGGCTGCCGAGAAGCGCATCAAGGATAATAGCGCCCAGATCAAGGACCTGGTCATCACCATCCTGTCGAGCAAGACCTTCAACGACGTGCGTAGCCCCCAGGGCAAGTTCGCCCTGAAAGAAGAACTGTCCTACCGCATCAATCAGCTGATCGGCGGACATCCGGTCAATGACGTCTATTTCACGGACTTCGTGGCGCAATGAGCGACCCCATCCTGGAAGCCGAGGAGATCGCCGCCCTGATGCAGGCGGTGGTACCGGAGGAGAAGGCAGTCGCGCTGTTCGCCGCCTTGCCGCCGGTGGAGCAACCGAAGAAGGTCGACAGCTTCGAGTTCAACGGCAATGCCGATGTCGGCCCCGAAAACTTCCCGATGTTCGGCAATATGCACGAGCGTGTCGCGGAGATGGTCACCGAGCGCTGGAGCCATGCCCTGCGCCGCGAGGTTCCGGTCTTCTTCAAGGATCTGCTCAAGCGCTCCTATCTGGACATCCTCGACACCGACACGCCACGCGTATATTTCACCGTGGACAGCCCCGGGCTCGACTCGATGCTGATCGTGCTGGATATGCCACTGGTCATCGCCTACATCGACGCCATCCTCGGCGGCGACGGCATCCCGGATACCGAACGCATGTCGCTGACCACTGTGGAAACGCGCCTCGCAGGCCGCATCATCGACATGGTCGAAATCACCCTAAGCCGCCTGTGGCAGCCGGTGCGCAGCCTGAAGCTGAAGCTGCGCCGCATCGACACCGACCCCATGAGCCTGGCGCTGACGGCAGAGGACGTCACCTGCTTCTCCGTCACCCACATCATCGTGCTCGATGAGGAGGTACGCGGCGAGTTCGCCCTGCATTACCCACTGCCCTTCCTCGAGCCGATGCTGGAGATCATGCGCATGCAGGATCGCGTGAAAACGCAGGCCATCGATCAGGAATGGGAGAAGGCCATGAAGGCCTCGATCGACGACGTACCGCTGAACCTGCGCCTGGAGCTGGACCGCTGCCGCATGCAGGTCGGCGATTTCCTGCGCCTGCAGCCTGGGGACTTCCTGCCCCTGAAGGTTCCGGAGAGCGACCCCCTCAAGCTATGGGCGGAATCGCTGCCCATGTTCCTTGCCCAACCCGGCCAGCATCAGGGCATGCTGGCCGCCGAGATCATTGGACCGATTAATGGAGGCGAATCATGAGCGAAGAAGAAAATCAGCCCACCGAGACCGAGACGACAAAGACCCCTGAGGCCGAGGCAACAACGGCCCCCGATGGCTCGGCCAACCTGGAAGCCATCATGCATATCCCGCTCGAAGTCAGTGTCGAGCTCGGGCGCATCGACGTGCCGCTGCACGAGGTGGTGCGCATGGGACGTGGCACCGTGCTGAAGCTGCACAAGGAAGCCAATGCCATGGTGGACATCCTGGCCAACGGCACCGTTTTCGCCCGCGGCGAAGTCGTCAAGGCGGATGGCAAGCTGGGTGTACGCGTCACCTCGGTCGTCGCCCCGACAGAACGCATCCGCGCCCTGGCCTGATTCCATTCCCGATGCGCCGATCGCGCCATCTGCTGGCCATCACCGCCATGCTCTCCCTCTGGCCACAGCTCGCCTTTGCTGCCGCAGGCCAGCCCCAGGGCATGGGCATGCTGGTGCTGAAATCCACCGTCTCCCTGGCCATCGTGCTTGCCCTGTTCGCCCTGGCCATATGGGGCATGCGACGGCTACAGGGCAGCCTGGGCAATCAGGGTGCGCGCGCCCTGACCATGGAAAGCCGCATCAGCCTGGATACACGTAACAGCCTGGCCATCGTCCGTCACGGCCAGCAACGCTGGCTGCTCGGCATCTCCCCATCGGGGATCACACGCATCGACAGCCTGGAAGAAACACCAAGCACCGGTTCCAAGGAACCGGCATGAAGCGTTGGGGGGTTCTCGCCCTGGCCACGGCATGGCTGAGCATCGGCAGCGCACACGCGGCCGACCTGCCGAGCCTGTCGCTCAGCCTGGGCAACAGCGGTACGCCGCAGGACATGTTCACCGGCCTGAAACTGCTGGCCATGCTCACCGTGCTCGCCCTGGCCCCCTCGGTGCTGGTGATGATGACATCCTTCACGCGCATCCTCGTCGTCTTCGCCTTCCTGCGTCAGGCACTCGGCACTCAGCAGACGCCGCCGAACCAGATCCTCGTCGGCCTGGCCCTGTTCATCACCGCCTTCATCATGATGCCGGTCTGGCAGAAGATCGATACGAATGCCCTGACCCCGTATCTGCACAAGGATATCTCGCAAGACACGGCCATCGAACGCGCCGAGGCACCGCTGCGCGATTTCATGCTCAGGCAGACGCGTAACGACGATCTGATGCTGTTCCTGAATGCCGCCCATCTACCCAAGCCGAAGACCGCCGCCGACACGCCGATGTACGTGCTGATCCCGTCCTTCGTCATCAGCGAACTGCGCACCGCCTTCGAGATCGGCTTTCTGATCTATATCCCGTTCGTGGTGCTGGACATGGTGGTGGCCTCGGTGCTGATGAGCATGGGCATGATGATGCTGCCGCCTGTCATGATCTCGCTGCCGCTAAAGATCATCCTGTTCGTGCTGGTCGACGGCTGGCACCTCGTCACCGCCTCCCTGATCCAGAGCTTCCACTGATCGGGTTCGTTCCACAGCAAGCCGTACTCACCCAGCTTCCACCTAAACCGTTAGGCGAGCGTCACCGGCCACATAAGCAGCGCGAAGCCAAAGGTAGAAACCGTCCAATCATGGACATGATGTGCGGGGGGATTTTTCAAGGCTCAGCTTTTTTGACCGTTCTTGGTAAAGACCAGCGTTTATCCCAGCCATCAAATAGGCACGCAATTATTACCTGTCATTTTTTCGGGAATCAAAGAAATTTATGGCAAAGAACATACCAGCTATTATGGCGAGAATAGCAATGCTCCAATCCGTGATATCGTCGCCCACGGCAGCAGAAGCAAGATTTAGGGTGGAATCGGGGTGATTTACCTTGTTCTTAGCCATTGTGACTGGAACTGGGGATGCTGGCTCTGACGCATAAGCAGTACCACACGCCAACATCAACCCAAGAGCCAATATCTTTAGCAAACCCTTGGCATGCCTCATCCAGCCCCTCGCACGTTCGTACTGCGCCTCAGACGCATCGTTCTCAAGAAGATGATCCGTCCCAAGATTTCCCATGTTGCCACGCATAGAATTCCTCCCAGAAGCTGTACCTCTATCAGAAAGCTAATAGCCAAGGGAAGTATCTCAAGTGTGAATGCTGCACCAGGAGTCCGGAGACCTAGCGCATCCGCAGCCGTCTGCAATCAGCCACTTTCAAACCACAATTGGTTTGCGGCCTTATCGCTCAGGCCATAACCAGCCTGTGGTTTTAAGCTTTAAGCCATAAAAATGATGCGTATTTAACCGTAAATGGTGGCTATGTTGGTCCATTATGCCTAAATTCAGTAAGGTTGTAATATTTTTTCATATCGGACTATATTTTACCCTTACTATATTAGATCAATAGGAGTCATTCATGTATGTTGAAGTAGCTTTATTCTTTATTGCACTCGCTGTTCCGTTTGTATTCTTTGCCAAGTGCGCGGCCAGAGATACCAAGAGCAAAGCATAAGAAAATATCTGCGTTTTTACACAGCCTCGATGCCGACTGTGTCGGCAATCCGGCTGTTGTAGCTTCCAGTGGATCGAGGTGGACGACATAGCCTACACGGGCATAGCAACCAGAACCTGAAAGTGCCCCCGGGCTCGGTGAAGCAAATGTTCGCCGGCCGCGGGGGCACCGTACAGCACCGGTATAGTGAATCTGGCATCTTGGCAATGAACCATGCCAACGGGTCCGCGGAGAAAGCCTATCGCGGCCAGTTATCCGCCCATACGCACATGAACACAGGCGATGTGAAGCTCGTCAATCGTTGGTAGGTCATTTATGCAGTGTCTGATCTTCAGCGAAGGGCGGACACCCTCATGGATGGCGTTTCCGCACGTGTTTGGCCATTAGACGGCGCCCAGCATTGCGTTCCAGGCACCTGATCGAATCGATGATCTAACTTTCTGGTCATGGCATGGAGAGCCGGTTTGATGGCGGAATGTGACGGGGCGGGCCGATGGCCCGCCCCTGCTCGTTTCCAGCCCCTCACGGCAGCCTGGGCCTGTGGATATGGTTCAGGCGCGTGTCGGTGAGGCTGTGCAGGAAGGCGATCAGGTCCGACTGCTCCTTCTTTGTCAGGTGCAGCGGCACAATGATCGGACTCTGGTTCGCATCCTTCGGGTTGCCGCCCACGTTGTAGTGTGCGACCACCTGGCTGAGCGTCGTGAACGCCCCGTCGTGCATGTAGAACAGGAACGAGCCCGAGTTGTACAGCGACGGCGTCTTGAACTTGCCCTTGTCCTTGGCATCGTGCGTCACCGCCATGCGACCGTCGTCCTCCTTCAGAGGACCCACCTGCGGCACGCCGATGTTGTGGAAGTCGTTGTCCGTCAGCAGTGGCGGCGTATGGCAGGCGATGCACTGGGCCTTGCCCTGGAACAGTTCGAATCCGCGCTTCGCCGCCGCGCTCAGCGCCTTCGCATCGCCCCGCACATAGCGCTGGAACGGCGACTGGGTGGCGTTCAGCGTGCGCTCATAGGCGGCCATCGCCTTGGCGATGCGATCCGGTGTCGCCGGTCCCCCGAACACCTTCTCGAACTCACGCTTATAGCCCGGGATCGCATTCAGCACCTTCGCCCCGTCCTCCGGATTTCCCGCCATCTCGCCCGGGGCACTGATCGGACCCATATGACCCGGAAGCTCGCCCGTCTGCTCCTCCAGCGAGGCTGCACGGCCGTCCCAGAACTGGAAGGTGTTGTAACCTGAGTTGATCCACGACGGCGCCCAGCGACCGAGCTCGCCGCCATGCCCGAAGGCACGCGCCGTATGACCGGCGCCACCGGCGAACGGCATATGGCAGCCCGCACAGCTCATCGATGCGTTCTTCGACAGCCGGTTCTCGAAGATCAATTGATGACCCAGATGGATCTTCGCCTTCGTCTGCGGGTTGTCCGCTGGCACCGGTACTGCGGGCAGCGCCCATATCGACAGGTCCTCCGCCTGGGCGGGGATGGACAGGGCCAGTACGGCCAGCAACCCCGGCAAGACAAGCATGCTGAATCTGAATCCAAATCTGATCATGGCAAACACCCCTCTGACAATGATGCCGGCACGGTGCGGATGGCAGAGCCGAACCGCAGCCTCCGGTCATGGGCAGGAATATAGGGCGGGCTTATACCGATGAGAAATTGATTGTTTTCACGATAATGATTTACTATACAAATAATAAAACTTGCATCCGGAGGCGATATGTCGGAGCCCACCCTCAAGCAATTACGCTTTCTCGTCGCGCTCGACGATCACCGCCACTTCGGCAAGGCCGCCGTCGCCTGCCACATCTCACAATCGGCATTCAGCCTGGCGATCAAGGAACTGGAGGCCAAGCTGAACACCCATCTGGTGGACCGCACGAACCGGAGTCTGACGTTCACGGAGGCCGGGCGCGCCATCGCCGCTCAGGCCCGCCTCTGCCTGGGGGACATCGAGACGCTGGTCGACATGGCTGCGAGCAGCAAGGAGCCTTTGAGCGGGCGCCTCAGGCTCGGGGTCATCCCGACGATCGCCCCCTTCCTGCTTCCCGCCATAATGCCCCGGCTCCATGCGCGTTTTCCGAATCTGCAGCTGTACCTGCGCGAGGACAAAACCCACATCATTCATGAACAATTGCTGACGGGCAGGCTGGATCTGATCCTGATCGCCCTGCCCTTCGAGATGCGAGGAGTGGTGAAGCTACCGCTGTTCGACGATCCCTTCCTGTTCGCCTGCTACCGGCATACGCGCTGGCTGAAGGACCAGACCGGCGATATCGACCTGCAGGTGCTACCCGAGGAAAGCATCCTGTTGCTCGATGATGGGCATTGCCTGCGCGACCATGCCCTGCATGCCTGCGAGCTGCACCAGACGGAGCAGATCAGCCGCTTCTCGGCCACGAGCCTGCAGACGCTGCTGCAGATGGTCGCCCTCGATCTGGGCGTCACCTTCATCCCGTCCATGGCCCGAAGTTCCATCATGCTGCAGGGCTCGGATATCGCGCTGCACGCGCTGCCCGCGGGCAGCTACCGGCAGATCGGCCTGGCCTGGCGCAAGGGCAGTGGACGCGACAAGGAGTTCAGGGCTTTCGGATCACTGATCCGGGATATCTATCAGGATGCCGGCGCCGCCTGAACGACCGGCAATCGAAAAGGGGCATCCCTGCCCCTTTGCACGTATCCCTCCTCCCCCTAGCGCCGTCGGCGTCACCACGACCAGTTGCACGGGGATATCCCCGATCTGCACGTCCGCAACCGCCGTACCCTGATGCTCCATGACGCGGATCTGTCCCTTGACGAAGATCGGCAATCCCAGATTGAAGCTCGAATCCTCCTCGTTGACGCGCTGCTTCACCACGCCGGAGACGATATTGATGATCTCGCAAAAGGCATCGACCACATCGTCCTCGGGCAACTCCGCCGACTCATCGGCACCCATGCCCAACAAGGCGCCGGCGAGCTGCTGGCAGCCGATATCGGTCGACACGATGCCCATCTCCAGGGAAGCGCGCGCCCCCACCAGGGGGATATAGGTGCCGGTTCCGGATTTAGGCGCTGAGCCATGGCGCCCCTGATTGGTATAGGATGCGAAACCGAGGCTCTCGTGCGCGAACTCCTCGGTCACCGACATCAGCACCTCCAGCCAATCCTCAGCGGTTTTAGAGGACGTCATTTGGGCCGCCGCACTCATGACGCATTATCCAGGGCTTCTTTGAGCTTCTCGGGCGCAAAAGGCTTGCCGATGACGAACAGCGCCCCCGCGGCCTCGGCTTCCTGACGAATCTCCGGCGTGGCGATTGAGGTGATGAAGCCGAACTTCACGCCAATGCCTTCCGCGCGCAGGGCCTTCAGCAACTCGATGCCGGACATTTCGGGCATATTCCAGTCGCAAAGTACGAAATCGGGGCAGTCCGCCTTGATGGCCGCCAGCGCGTTACTGCCATTATCGGCCTCTTGCATCCCTTCATCCGAATACCCGACCTGGCGCAGGCTACGCTTGACGATCATGCGCATGGCCTTGCTATCGTCGACAATCAACATCTTCATATGTCCTCCTCCAATTAAGTCAATATTATGACATTCGTCATACAAATGACGCCGCGGCCGTGCGCCATGGCTCATTCGTACAACAAAGCCAGAACCATGCCAATATCCATGCCCCTAAGGCATCGGCGTCATACCGTTAGAGCAGGGGCCTGACAACGGTGATTGGCTCGATAACAAAGGCAGCGCACAAAAAAACATCAACACCACGCCCATGGTCGCAGTGGCCCGAAAATTGCTTCTTTACCCCCGACAACCCCAGGCCTGAAGGTTCGGTAGGGAGGATCATCGCATGTACAGGAGGGACGAGAGATGAGCAAAAAAGCAAAGAAGAACAATGATAACGGCGGCATCATGCGGATGCTGATGCGCGTGCCCTTACGTTGGCTCATCATTGCCGCATTCGGCATCGTCACCCTGCAGGTGCTGGTCCAGGTATCGCTGGCCGTGCGCAACGTCAACACGGTAGAGACCGACGTCCACAGCACCCGCGATACCAAGCTTCCGCAGTTGCTCGCCATCATCCAGCAGCGCCAGCACCTAGCCAATTCGTATCGCCAGTACATCGATGCGGCGCTGACCGGAAACAAAGACATATACAACCAGGCCGAAAACACCGCGCAGGTATTCTATAACGACACCGGCCATCTGCTCGACGTGTATGCCAAGGAACCCGACATGGCAAACCAAGTCAAGCAACTCGTCCTCGATTTCTCCACATTCCAGGATCAGGCGGAGCGCATGGTGCAGGCCTATGGCGCCGGCAAGACAGCCGACGGCCGCAAACTGTCGACCGCCATGGATACGACCGCCAAGACCGTCAGTGACGAAATCGAGGCCCTGGCCAACGCCAACACGAAGCAGGTCGATGCGTCCATGGATGTCGTCTATCACGCGGTCAAATCCACCAAGCTGCAGCTGTGGGTGATGCTCGGCATCGTGCTGCTCATCGGCGTCCTGGCCAATCTGCTCTTCGACGTCATCATCTACCGCCGCATCAGCCCCATCCTCGCCGTCGTAGGCGAATGGGCGACCGGCAGCATGGAGCCACGCATCCGCCTGATCCCCTGTAAGGACCCGCTCGGCCAGCTGGCCATCGCCGTGAACAACCTCGGCGACAACACCGAGGCCTTCCTGCAGGAAACCACTGCCTCGCTGGAGGCCATGAGCCAGGGCGACCTGGAGCGCCGCGTCGACCGGCGCGGCCTGAGCACGGAGATGCAGCGCGTGGCAAGCATCATCAATGAAAACCTCGACAGCCTGGCAGGCGAACACCGCAGGACCGCCGAGCAGCTTGAAAAGACGAAGGCCTTCCAGGGCGATATCGATCGCGTCACCAAGAGTCTGGGCAGCATCTCGGTACAGGTCGACAGCCGTTCCCAGAGCCTGGCCGCCAGCGCCGAGGAGTCCTCGCGCCAGGCATCGGTGGCCTCCAACGGCGCCGAGCAGGCCAGCCACAACGTCGCCACCGTGGCCGCCGCCGCCGAGGAGCTTTCCGCCTCCATCGCCGAGGTCACACGCCAGATCCGGGAGTCCAAGCAGATCAGCGACGAGGCCGTGCATCAGGCCGAAAGCACTACCCAGACCGTCGTCACACTCGGCCAGGCATCCCAGGAAATCGGCCAGATCGTGCAGCTGATCTCTGACATCGCCGAGCAGACCAATCTGCTGGCCCTGAACGCCTCCATCGAGGCGGCCCGAGCCGGAGATGCCGGGCGCGGCTTCGCCGTCGTGGCCGGCGAGGTCAAGGAGCTGGCCAACCAGACGGCCCGCGCCACCGAGAAGATCTCGACGCAGATCAACCGCCTGCAGGTCGAGAGCAAGCAGAGCAGCGAGGCCATCGCCGGCATCGCCAGCATCATCAAGCGTGCCAGCGACATCAATGCCGCCATCACGGCAGCCGCCGAGGAACAGGCCACGGCAGCCCACGAGATCTCGGCCAGCGTCCAGCATGCCAATGCCAGCGTCGCCGAGGTCACCGGCAGCGTCAGCGATGTGTCGGGAGCTGCCGAGGATACGGGGCGTTCCGCATCGGAAATGCTTTCGGCGGCGCAGCAATTGCAATCGAACACCGAGGAGCTTGAAACCATCGTAACGCAGTTCGTGTCCAACCTGAACCTCGCCAATGCGTAATCGGCATGGATATTGCTGATTCGTAACAACCCATCCCTGCCGGGTATCGCCATGGCACAGGTCAAGGCGATATGCGGCAGGGATGCGGTTTCATGACGGTGAAGAGGAAATGACCTTGCAGGAGAGTAGAACATGCCAAAGGCTTCCGATGTTGCACAGCCCAAAGCGACCACCGGCCGGAATATCCTGCTGACCCAGGCAGGCATCCTGTTGCTGGTGCCCGCCGTGGGCCTGACACTGATCACGGCCTTGCAACAGCATAAGCTCATCGGCAGCCAGCATGTGGAGATCTGGCATGCCGGGGTCTTCCTCGTACTGGCGGCCCTGATGGCGCTTAGCATGCAACGCCAGGTTCTCTCTCCCCTGAGCGCCCTCATGCGGGATGCGAGCAGGCTTCTCGGCGGCAAACTGGAATGGCAGGGCACCGATATATGGCAGGGACTGAAGCGGGGGTTCGAATCCGTTGAAAGCTCACTGTCGGCAGCGACCACCTGTAAGCAGATCACCGAAACCATCGCGCTGCCGATCATGCTCGCAGACCGGCACAGCCTGACCATCACTTACCTCAACCCGGCATCCGTCAGGCTCTTCACCGACATCGAACAGCACCTGCCCTGCAAGGCGAACCAGATCCTCGGTAAGAGCATCGATATCTTCCACAAGGACGTCGGCCATCAGCGACGCATGCTGGCAGAGCAATCCGCCTTCCCCCTGCACTCGAACTTCTCGATCGGTGGACACACGATCCATTTCAGCGCCTATGCGATGTGCAATAACACCGGGGAATGGACCGATATCATGGTGACGTGGGATGACATGACCGATCAGCTATCCCGACGCACCCAGGCCTTCGAGACGGGCATTCACGACGAGATCGCACGGCTGTCATCCCTCGCACAGGAAATGAAGGCAGGCGCGGATGGGCTTGCCGCCAGCGCCGAGGAGTCCTCGCGCCAGGCCTCGGCGGCTTCCAACGGAGCCGAGCAGGCCAGCCACAACGTCGCCACCGTGGCCGCTGCCGCCGAGGAGCTTTCCGCCTCCATCGCCGAGGTCACACGCCAGATCCGGGAAGCCAAGCAGATCAGCGACGATGCCGTGCATCAGGCCGAAGGCACCACCCAGACCGTCGACGCGCTCGGCCAGGCGTCTCAGGAGATCGGCCAGATCGTGAAGCTGATCTCCGACATCGCCGAGCAGACCAATCTGCTGGCCCTGAACGCCTCCATCGAGGCGGCCCGCGCCGGAGATGCCGGGCGCGGCTTCGCCGTCGTGGCCGGCGAGGTCAAGGAACTGGCCAACCAGACGGCACATGCCACCGAGAAGATCTCCACGCAGATCAACCGCCTGCAGGTCGAGAGCAAGCAGAGCAGCGAGGCCATCGCCGGCATCGCCAGCATCATCAAGCGTGCCAGCGACATCAATGCCACCATCACCGCCGCCGCCGAGGAGCAGGCTACGGCCGCCCACGAGATCTCCGCCAGCGTCCAGCACGCCAGCGTCAGCGTTTCCGAGGTGACCGGCAGCATTGGCGATGTGTCGACGGCCGCCGAGGAAACAGGGCGCTCCGCATCCGAGATGCTGTCGAGATCCCAACAGCTGGAGGAGAGCTCCGGCCGCGTTTCCGCGATCGTTGAAGAATTTGCGCGAAGCCTGAAGGGATAATCGAGGGATCCATGAGCGAGAACCAAGGCTGGCCAACCGTGAGCGACCCCCGCCTGCTTGCCGTGCTGAAAGCGCAGGTGACGGGATCCCTGCAGGACCTGCGACTGTGCACCGATGACGGGCTCGGGCACCTGGCTAAGATCATCGAGCTGCACCCGGATTCCGAACTGGTTCCCCATGTGCTGTCCGCGCTAACCGACCTGCAGCGCATCGACCGCGCCATGCAGCGTCTGCATAACGTCGTCAGCAGCCTGGACGAATGGAACCGTGCATCGGGAGCCCAGGCGCACGATGCGCCCTCATGGATCGACGCCCTGACCGGACGCTATGTCATGCCCGAAGAACGCGAGACGATGAACAAGGTATTAAGCGATGCCTAGGGAAGGTATCGCGCTGCCGATGTGCGATACCGCAAACGCCAGCGCACGGCTTCAAACCTGCCGCCAGGAGATGTAGATGGACGACATGGAAATGGACCAAGAACTGCTCGCCGAGTTTCTGACCGAAAGCAACGAAGGCCTCGGCGACATCGAGCAACGCCTGCTCAGCCTGGAAACCAATCCCGACGATATGGAAACCATCAATGGCATCTTCCGCGCCATCCATACGGTCAAGGGCACATGCGGCTTTTTGGGCCTGGTGCGCCTGGAAGGCCTGTCCCATGCGGCCGAGAGCCTGCTGGGCAAGATCCGGTCGGAGAAATTCCGTGTCGACACCGACCTGATCTCCCTGCTGCTGGAGGCCATCGATGCCATCAAGACCATCATCGCCGCCATTGAGGAGAGCGGTGCCGAGCCGGACAACGATTACGCCAGCCTGACCAATCGTCTGAAGGCGGCCACACGCGCCATCGAGGACATCACGAACCAGGACAATGCCTCTGACGATGCCGAGCCGGCAGCCGCCGAGCAGGTGGCCGAGGCCAAGCCTGAGCCAGCAGCCGAGGCTGAGCCCGAACCAACACCTGCCGAGGCGGCGCCGACGGCGCAGCCCGCACCGGCGGCCGAGGCCACGCCTGCTCCGGCGAAGGAAAAAGAGGCCGCGGCCCCAAAGGCGGCGACCAAGCAACCGCCGGTGGAAACCACCATCCGCGTCGACACCCATGTCGTGGACGAGCTGATGAACCAGATCGGCGAGCTCGTGCTGACCCGCAACCGCCTGCTGCAGATGGTGGCCACCGGCGCCGCCCCCGAGGTGCAGCGGGTCACCCGTTATATCGACCATAGCACCAACAGCCTGCAGGATCAGGTGCTGCGCCTGCGCATGCAGCCCGTGGGCGGACTGTGGAGCCGTGCCCCACGCGTGGTGCGTGACCTGGCCCATGAGCTCGGCAAGCGCATCCAGGTGGTCATGGAGGGCGAGGAGACCGAGCTGGACCGCTTCATCCTCGCCGCCCTGCGCGATCCGATGACCCATATCATCCGCAACAGCTGCGACCACGGCATCGAGACGGTGGAAGAGCGGCGGGCGGCCGGCAAGCCCGAGGAAGGCACCATTCACCTGACCGCGCGCCAGGAGAGTGGCAACATCATCATCGAGGTCAGGGACGACGGTAAGGGCATCGATGCCGCACGCGTGCGCGACAAAGCCGTCGAGATGGGACTGATCACCCAGGAGGTGGCGGAGCGCATGAGCACCAGCGCCGCCCTGCAGCTGATCTTCCATCCCGGCCTGTCCACCGCCAAGGCCGTTTCCAAGGTATCCGGACGTGGCGTCGGCATGGATGTGGTGCGCGCCGAGATCGAGAAGACGGGCGGCAACGTCGAGGTCGACAGCCGCATGGGAACAGGCACCACCCTGCGCATGCGTATCCCGCTGACGCTCGCCATCATCGCGAGCCTGGTGGTGCGCACCTCCGGTCAGCAATTCGCCATCCCCCAGATGAACGTGCAGGAACTGATCGGGGTCTCGGCATCCGATGATGCCTGGGAAAGCTATGCGGGCAGTCACTTCTACCGCCTGCGCGACAAGCTGCTGCCGGTGATGCTGCTGTCCGAACTGCTGCACCTTCCGGCCTCGGATCAGCAGGAATTCACCGTCGTCGTCGTTTCTGTCGGCTCCATGAAATTCGGCCTGGTCGTGGATGACGTGATGGGGGCCGAGGAGATCGTCGTCAAACCCCTGGGCGCGCATTTCCAGAAGCTCGATATCTATGCCGGGTGCAGCATCCTGGGCGATGGCGGGGTCGTGCCGATCATCGATTGCAACGGTCTGATGCAGAAGGCGAACCTGTCCGCAGCTGCGGATCTCGCCATTTCCAAGGGCGACCATGCCGCACCCGATAGGCCCAAACGGAACCTGCAGCATATCGTACTGTTCGAGTCTGGCGGAGAACGCTATGCCATTCCGATGTCCATCGTGCAGCGGCTGGAAACCATCTCCCGCAGCAAGGTCGAGAAAACCGGTGGCTCCGAGGTACTGCAGTACCGGGGGGATATCATTCCCTTCCGCCGCTGGCAGCACCTGCTGGGCCTGGCATCGTCCGCCAGCGAGGACGCGGACGCGGATATGTCTTGCGTCATCCTGTCCGACGGCGAAGGCCATCTGTGCCTCGAGGTCGGACAGATCATCGATGTCGCCGAGGTGCCGCTTGATGTGGAACTGGGCTCCAGCCATTCGATCTTCCTCGGCACGGCGGTGATCTTCGAACAGGCCACCGAAATCGTGGATGTCTACGAACTGGTCAAGACCGTGGCGCCGGAATGGTTCGGCAAGGCGGAAGGCGGCGAGGATGGGAGCAAGCCCTCCCTGCTGCTGCTCGAGGGTTCCCCCTTCTTCCGCGATCTGCTGCTGCCCACGCTCGAGTCCATGGGATATGCGGTATGGACCGCCGATTCCATGCTGCATGCGAAGGCGTGGCTGGATCAGTACACGCCGCGCATGATCATTGCCGATCTCGACATGCCCGACCAGCAGGGCATGGACCTCACTCGCTGGGTCAAGGAGCACGAACGCCTCGGCACCACCCCCGTCGTGGCCCTGGCCTCGTTCCAGCCCCGGCGAGACGAGGATAAGGAGCTGTTCACCGGCAGTCTGCTGAAGACGGACTCGACCAGCCTGCGCGTCAGAATCCAGGAGATCATGAACCTGGACGTCGCGACGGCATAGCCATCGGCACACCTCGGAAAACACGGGAAGGAGCATCACATGAGCAAGGCGATTGAATTGTTGACCTGTCGGCTGCACGGACAGAATCTCGGCATTCCGGTGCGTCATGTGCGAGAGGTCATCACGCCCACACGCTGTACTCCCATCCCGCTGGCCCACGAGTCCATCGCCGGCCTGATCAACCTGCGCGGCCATGTCATCACCCAGCTCGATATGCGCCAGACGCTAAGCTTGCCGGCCCGCGATGCGGATAAATCCTTCCGCATCGTCATCATCGAAACGGACAATGGCGAGGATTTCGGCCTGACGGTCGACGAGGTCGGCGAGGTCATGCAGCCCGACGCGCACATCCAGGAGGAGATGCCGCATTCCCTGCCGGAATGCTGGCGTACCGTCGGCTCGGGGGTGCTCAAGCTCGAGAAGCATCTGCTGGTCGTGCTCGACGTCGAACGCTTCATCGCCCACACCCTGGAAATGACCGACGAGCAGGCCCACGCGGAGGCCGAGGCATGAAGGTCCTGGTGGTCGATGACGCGAAGGTGGTACGCCTTGCCCTGCGCGGCATCATGCAGCAGCGCGGCTGGGAGGTGGTGGAGGCGGAGAACGGCCAGGAGGCCATGACGCAGGTACTCAAGCATGCCGATGTCGACCTGATCCTGCTGGACTGGCATATGCCCGTGATGAACGGCTACGACTTCCTGGTCGGGCTCAGGGACTCCCCGACGTTTGCCGAGAATCCGAAGGTGGTGATGGTCACGACCGAGGCCACCATGCCATCGATCATCAAGGCCATCTCCGCCGGCGCCGACGAATACATCATGAAGCCGTTCGATGCCCAGATCGTGGAGGAAAAACTGATCATGCTCGGACTGGCCTGAGCCACCAGTTCCGCACCCTAGATTGCCGAGGAGCCCTTATGATCCGAGTTCTGATCGTCGACGATTCCGTAGCCTTCCGCATGTTCCTGCGTCGCTGCCTGATGACCATGCCCGATGTTGAGGTCGTGGGCGTGGCACGCGATGGCATCGAAGCCATGGAGAAGGCCAAGGAGCTGAATCCCGACGCCATCACCCTGGACATGAACATGCCGCGCATGAACGGCATGGAAACGCTGCAGGCCCTGAAGCGCGAGCAGCCGCAGATCTCCGTCATCATCATCGCCGCCGAGACCGAGGATGATGCCGACCGCACCGTGCAGGCCCTGAAGGCCGGTGCCTTCGACTTCATCGTCAAACCCCGGGCCTCGGATGCGAACCCCATGGAAAGCATCCAGCAAGGCCTCGGAGCACGCCTGAACGAGCTGCGTCCGCGCCTGGCGCCACAGAAGCAAGCGGCACCGGCGCCCGCCACCCCGGCAGCGCCCGTCGTCACCCCGGCAGCGCCCCAGCCGATGACCCCGCGCAATGCCAGGCCGGACATCCTGGCCATCGGTGCCAGCACCGGCGGCCCGGCCGCTCTGCATGCCGTTCTGTCCGCCCTGCCCGCCGACCTGCCGGTGCCGGTGGTCGTGGTCCAGCATATGCCGGAGCTGTTCATCCGCTCGCTGGCGGCGCGCCTGGACAAGGACACCCCGCCGGCCTGCAGCGTCGCCCAGGATGGGGAGCGCCTGCAGCCAGGACATGTTTACTTCGCCCCCGGCGGCCTGCACCTGCAGGTCCGTCACGAGCACGGCGTGCTCGCCGCACACCTGGACGACTCCCCGCCATTGCACTTCTGCCGCCCGTCCGTCGATGCCACTTTCCAGTCCCTGGCCACCCTGGGGACAAAGGTGCAGATCCTGGCGGTGATGCTGACGGGCATGGGCAAGGACGGAGCCGCAGGCGCGCTGGAGCTCGCCCAGCATGGCGCCTTCGTCATCGCCCAGGACAAGGCCACTAGCACGGTCTGGGGTATGCCGGGAGCCACGGTGGCGGCCGGTGCCGCCCACCGGGTGCTGCCGCTGAACGAGATCGCCGGCGCCATCATGGCGCAGACCCAATCCCCGCGATCGGCCATGCCCGCCATGCATGCCTCCCGCATATGATGAAAGATGCCAGCTTCCGCTATCTGTCTGATTTCCTGAAGCGTCACAGCGGCCTGATCGTCGATGAAGGCAAGCGCTATCTGCTGGAAACACGCCTGACGCCCCTGCTGAAACAGTACGGCCTGGACAACCTGGATGCGTTGGCGGATGTGTTGCGCCGGGACGAACGGTCAGGAATCGCCGTCGACACGCTTCAGGCCATGACGACCAACGAAACCCTGTTCTTCCGGGACAATTATCCCTTCGAGGTGCTGCGCGAGTTGATTCTGCCACAGGTGGTCGATGCCCTGCCGACCCATGAGAAAATCCATATCTGGTCGGCAGCCTGCTCCAAGGGGCAGGAGCCGTATTCGATCGCCATGACCGCCGTGAAGTCGGTGCCGAACGTCAATCGACGGGTCCGCATCACCGCCTCCGACATCGACCACAAGGTGTTGAAGGCAGCCGAGACCGGCATCTACACGCAGATGGAGGTGCAGCGCGGCCTACCCGTGCAGATGCTTGTGCGCTATTTCGAGCAGCATCAGGAGCAATGGCGCGTGCGCGACGAGCTGCGCAGCCTGGTCCGTTTCCAGCATGCCAACCTGATCTCCGACAACCTGCCGCTCGATCTCAAGCCGGAAGGCAAGTTCCATGTCGTCTTCTGCCGCAATGTGCTGATCTATTTCTCGCCGGAGGAACGTGCCCGCGTCATCGACCGCATCGCCCGCGTCATGGCGCCCGGAGGCTATCTGATCACGGGGGCGGCCGAGAACATCAGCGGCGCCCGCTCCCAGTGGGATGCGGTCAGCTTCAACGGTCGCCGGCTATGGCAGCTTAAGTCCGCATAAATAAGGCCATTCGCCCAACGCAGGCCATGGCCTCCATCTTGCTTTTTCCTCGGATATGCATGCCGAGACCGTCGTCCATCTCACCACCCAGGCCCTGTACATGGTGCTGCTGCTATCCATGCCGATGCTGCTCGTGGCCCTGGTCGTCGGCGTCATCATCTCCCTGCTGCAAGCGGTGACGCAGATCCAGGAGATGACGCTGACCTTCGTGCCCAAGATCATCGCCGTGTTCGTGACGCTGGTGGTGGCCGCCCCCTGGATGACCGAGAAACTCGTCACCTTCACCCGCCACCTGATCGAGTCCATACCCACCCTGCTGAACTGATATGGATCTGCCTGTACTCGACCCACATACCCTGATGATCGGGCTGCTGATCTTCCTGCGCGTCGGCCTGATCATGATCATGATGCCGGTGCTCGGCCATACCTTCATCCCGGTACAGACCAAGGCAGGACTGGCCGCCCTCGTCAGTTTCCTGCTCTATCCCGTGGTGGCCCCGACAGTGCCGGCCATCCCCGTCGCACCGCTGGCGCTGGCGGTGATCGCCGTCAAGGAGATCATCATCGCCGGCATGATCTCCCTGTTCGCGCAGCTGGTGTTCACCGCCGTGCAGTTCGCCGGACAGGTCATCAGCTATCAGATGGGCCTGGCGGTGGCCAATGTTTTCGATCCGGTGACCTCGACTCAGGAGGCCGTCGTCGGCCAATTCGCCACCACCGCCGCCATGCTGATCTGGCTCTCGGTCGGCGCCCATCACCTGCTGCTGATGGCCCTGGCCGATTCCTTCCACCTGCTGCCGATCGGGGCCTCGTGGTCCTTCCACGGCTGGGCCGCCCTCAGCAATGCCGTCGCCGCCATGTTCGTCACCGGCCTGCGCCTGATGGCCCCGGTACTGATTCTGCTGCTGTTCGTCTATGTGGCGCTCGGGCTGTTGGCACGCGCCGTACCCCAGATCCAGGTGTTCTTCGTCAGCGCCCCCCTGACGGTGGCGCTTGGCCTGATCGTATTCGCGCTTTCGCTGCCGGCCTTCGTCGCGGTCCTGCGACAGTCCTACAGCCATCTGGGCGCCTTGCTGCCGGGCTTCCTCCATGCCATGGCGGGAACCTGAATGGCCGAAGATCAGGATAAGAGCCAACAAACCGAGGAGGCCACCCCCAAGCGCCTCGAAGATGCGCGTGAAAAGGGGCAGGTGCCGCAGAGCCGGGAGCCGTCCACGGCCATCGCCTACCTCGTCGGCGCATCGCTCGGCATCACCGGCATCGGTGCCTTCTGTATCACGACGCTGGCGAAGATGATGCGCGACTTCCTTTCCGGACGGGTGCATTTCGACCCCACCGGCACAGGCATGCAGCAGCTGCTGATCATGGTCGGCAAGATCATGGGCATGGTGCTGATGCCGATCGCCCTGCCCATCATGATCCTCGGCGTACTCGTCACCGTCCTGGTCAGCGGACCGGTGTTCTCGCTGGAGCCGCTGAAACCGTCGATGGACAAGCTCAACATCATCACGGGCATCGGGCGCTTGTTCTCCACCAAATCGCTGTCCGAGCTCGTCAAATCGCTGCTCAAGATTGCCGTCATTTCTTTGGCATGTTCGGTGGTGCTGGTGGGATTATGGCCGGAAACCTTCCGCTCCATCCAGGACGCCCCCATCGATATCGGTCGACTGGCGGTCGCCGGCAGCCTGAAGCTGACCGGCCTGGCGGCCATGCTGTTCGCGGCCATGGCCCTGCTCGATGTCATGTACCAGCGCTGGGAATACGGCAAATCCATGCGCATGGCGCAAAAGGATATCCGTGACGAACACAAGGAATCGGAGGGCAACCCGCAGGTCAAAGCACGCATCCGCCGCCTGCAGATGGAGATGTCGCGCAATCGCATGATGGCCGATGTACCCAAGGCGGATGTCATCATCACCAATCCGACACATATCGCCGTGGCGCTGGCCTACGAGCCGGAAAACCCCGGCGCCCCGCGCGTCATCGCCAAAGGCAAGGGGAAAATCGCCGAGAAGATCAGGCAAATCGCCCGCGAGGAGGGCATCCCGTTGCAGGAAAACAAGCCTTTGGCCCGATCCTTGTATAAGCATGTCAAACTGGGGGCGGAGATCCCCGAACATCTTTACGAGGCGGTGGCCATCATCCTGGCGGAAATCTTCCAGATGAAAGCCACGCGCCGCATGGGGGGCTAACACATGCAAGCCGTCGCCAGCATGACACTGCAACGCCTCGGGCGTTATTCGGACATCGCCCTGCCGACCGGCGTACTGGGCGTACTGCTGATCATGGTCCTGCCCCTGCCGACATGGCTGATGGACATCCTGCTGGCCACCAACATCACCGTCGGCATCCTGATCCTCCTGACCTCGCTGTATGTGCTCAAGCCGCTGGATTTCTCCGTCTTCCCGTCCATGCTGCTTTTGACCACGCTGTTCCGGCTGGCCCTGAACGTGGCCACAACCCGCCTGATCCTGCTGCATGGCAACGAGGGAACCACCGCCGCCGGCCATGTCATCAACGGCTTCGGACAGTTCGTCGTCGGCGGCAATATGGTCGTGGGCCTGGTCATTTTCCTGATCCTGGTACTGATCAACTTCGTGGTCATCACCAAGGGATCGACCCGTATTGCCGAGGTTGCCGCCCGCTTCACCCTGGATGCCATGCCCGGCAAGCAGATGGCCATCGATGCCGATCTGAACGCCGGCCTGATCGATGAGGATACGGCCCGCACCAGGCGCACGGGCGTGGAGCGCGAAGCCGAGTTCTTCGGCGCCATGGACGGCGCCAGCAAGTTCGTACGCGGCGACGCCGTCGCCGGCCTGATCATCACCGCCATCAACCTGATCGGCGGCCTGTTGATCGGCGTCATGCAGCAGGGCATGGACCTGCATTCGGCCATGGAGACCTACAGTATTTTGACGGTGGGTGACGGCCTGGTGTCACAAATCCCGGCACTCGTGATCTCCACCGCGGCCGGCATCATCATCACCCGCGCCGGTGGCGGTGCCACGCTGTCCGATGAACTGGGGACGCAGTTCTCGCAGAGCCCGCGCATCTACCTGGTCGCCTCCGTCGCCCTGCTGTTGATCAGCATCGTCCCCGGCCTGCCCTTCCTGCCCTTCCTGCTGCTGGCCGCCGGCACCGGCGCCTTCGGCTGGTATCGGCGCTCGGAGGAACGCTCCGCCGCAAGTGCCGAGGCGCAGCCGGAGGCGGCACCGCAGCAGGCAGCCCCCACCGCCCCGGTATTGCGCGACCTGGTGGCCGTCGATCCCTTCCGCCTGGAGGTCGGCTACGGCCTGATCGATCTGGTGGAATCCAAGCGCGACGGCGACATGCTGGATCGCCTGCAGGCGATGCGGCGCCAGATCGCCCAGGAGATCGGCTTCGTGCTGCCCCCGGTGCACATCAAGGACAATCTGCAGCTCGGGGTCGGCGATTACCGCGTCTATATCCGCGGCGCGGAGATCGGCCGCGGCGAGATCCGCCCACGCCAGTTGCTGGCGCTCGGGGCGGACAACGCCACGGCCAAGCTCGATGGCATCCCGACGGAGGAGCCCGCCTTCGGCATGCCAGCCCTGTGGGTATCGCCAGCCAAGCGCCAGCAGGCGGAGATGGCCGGTTACACGGTGGTCGATCCATCCACGGTCATCGTCACCCATATCAGCGAGCTGCTGCATCAGCATGCCCACGAGATCATGGACCGCGGCATGGTGCGCGACATGCTCGGGGCGCTGTCCGAACGTCATCCGCAGCTGGTGGACGAGCTGGTGCCTAGCGCCGTGCCGCTCGGCCTGCTGCAGCAGGTGCTGAAGCAGCTATTGGCCGAATGGGTACCGATCCGGGATCTGCTGCTGATCCTCGAGACCCTGGCGGATATCTCGGGCGGCCAGCTGAGCGTGGAGGCATTGACGGAACACGTGCGCGCCAGGCTCGGGCGCAGCATCGTCCAGCCCTACCTGAATGCCAAGGGCGAGCTGCATGTACTGACGATCTCCCCGCAGGTGGAAACGGCCATCGGCGAGCGCCTGCGCAGTCAGCCGGACCTGCAGCTGCCGCTGGAGATGACCCAATGGCAGCGCCTGCTGGCCCAGATGAGCGAACAGATCGCCCGCCATCAGATCGACCCGCCGATCGTCCTGACCACCCCGCGCCTGCGTCCGCTGCTGGCCAGAACCCTGATGCAGAACATGCGTCGCATCGTCGTGCTGTCGGTGGCCGAGATCCCCGGCAATGTCATGGTCAAGAACATCAGTTCGATAGGACTGGACCATGCAGCTTAAGGTCTTCACCGCCCCTGAACTGCACGAGGCACTGGCCCAGGTCCGGGATGCCCTCGGCCCCGATGCCCTGATCCTCGACCGTCAGGTGGAGACCGCCGGCGACGGCAGCCGTTCCTGGAAGGTCTATGCCGCCATCGATGGCGAAGACGCCGAGGAGACGCCTTCGCCGCAGCCTCCCCTGCTGCACGCCATGCAGCGCCTGGAAAGGCTGGTCGACGGCATCGCCAGAAAGGAGGCTGCGGGGCTCAGAAACAACCTGGAATCGCCGGCTGCGCGCCTGGCCTTCGATGCGCTTCTGGAGATCGGCACCTCGCCGTCCCATGCCTTCGACATCGCCGACGATTTCGCCGAGAGCCGGCCGCTTTCCTGCCCCGCACTCAATTGGGGAGATCGCCTTTCCCCACAGACCCAGCGCGAAGTGGTGGCCCTGACCGGACCGAGCGGCGCCGGCAAGACGCTGCTCGCCGCCAAGCTGGCTGCCCATTTCAGCATCAAGGGTATCTCCGTCGCCTTCCTGAGCCTGGATACCGAGCGTATCGGCGGCGTGGCCCAATTGTCGGCCTATGCGGACATCCTCGGGCTTCCCTGTCGCTCCGCCCGCAACGTCCAGGAGGCCCAGGAGGCGATACGCGACCTCGGATCGGCACGTTTGCTGCTTATCGATGGCGAGGGATGGCATGGCGCCCAGCACCGGGGCATCCGGCAACTGCGCGCCTGCCTGCGGAAGATCGCCACGACCCGGCGCTTTCTGGTCATCCCGGCGACCATGGACGAGGAGGACAGCATGCACATGATACGCGACGCGGCCGGCATCGCGCCCACCGACCTGATCTTCAGCAAGATCGACGAGGCCGCGCGCCCCGGCAAGCTGGTCAACCTGGCGGCCGCAACCGGCCTTCCCCTCTCCTACTGCAGCTTCGGCACCGATGTGCCGGAACATATGGGATGGCTGTCGCCGAAATCGATGTTGAGCCTGTTCACCAGCAAAACCAAACACAAGGAAGGGGGACTCCATGACAAGGCAGCATAAAGGCAACGCGCCGAAGGTGCTGGCCGTGACCGGCGGCAAGGGCGGGGTCGGCAAGACCTTCATTTCCACCCATCTGGCAGCGCGCGCCGCCCAGCAGGGCTTGCGCACGCTGCTGCTGGATGCGGACCTGGGCCTGGCGAATGTCGATATCATGCTCGGAATCTCTCCGCGCGGCTCCATCGCCAATGTGGTACAGGGCCAGGCCGAGCTGGCCGACATCATCGTGCCCATATCGGATAAGCTGCACGTACTGCCCGGTGGCAGCGGCATCAGCGAGATCTCTCACCTGCAATCGGGCGAACAGATCCTGTTGCTCGACGAGCTGGAGGCACTCGGGGATCGCTATGACCTGGCCATCGTCGATACCGCCGCAGGCATCGGCAGCAATGTGCTGTATTTCGTCTCCTCGGCCCAGATGGCACTGGTGGTGATTACCCCCGATCCCACGTCACTGACCGATGCCTATGCCCTGATCAAGGTGCTCTCCAAGCAGCGGGATGTGCGCCGCTTCATGGTCCTGGTCAACCAGGCCGAGGCCGTGGATGCCCAGATGGCCTTCCGCCGGCTGTCCGCCGTGGCGGACCGCTATCTGGACGTATACCTGGATTACACCGGCCATATCCCTCCCAGCGACAAGGTGCCGGCCACCATCCGCATGCAGAAGCTGCTCAGGGACGATTCCCCGTTCACGACGCATCTGGGAAAGATGCTCGACCAGGTGCTCGCCCGCCCCGTCGACGAGCGCAAGAACAGCGGCCTGCAACTGTTCTGGCATCATAGCCTGCGCACCGGTCTTGAGGCCGGACAGGCGGAGGGCTGAGCATGTCCGCCCTGCAGGCCGCCATCACTGCCGCGATCACCGGCCTGATGTGTGGCGTCATCATCGAATTGCTGCTGGATATCAGCCTGGAACAGGCCATGTTTCGTGTCCTCGTGCTGACGGCTGCCGCCGGCCTGATGGGCGCGCTGCTCGTGTGGCTGCATGAAGGTCTGGAGGGCATCGACCAGCAGGCACAGGACGAGGCCGATCGCCCATGAGCGTAGGCTATGAGCGTCCCTGCCTCGATCTGCCGGAAACCCCGGAGTTGCTGCTCGAGGCCTATCTGCCACTGACGCAGTACCATGCAGACCAGCTGATGCGCCGGGTACCCGACTCCATCGAACGCGACGACCTGATCAATGCCGGCGTGCTCGGGCTGCTCGATGCGGCCAGCCGTTTCGACCCGGAACGCGGCATCCAATTCTCGACCTTCGTCGGCTACCGCGTGCGCGGCGCCATGGTCGATTATCTGCGTGCCTTCGACTGGTTTCCCCGGAGCCTGCGCGAAACCGCGAAAGAGGTGCAGCAGGCCCTGACGCGCCTGGAACAGGTCCACGGTCGGCCGGCCGAAGAGGCCGAGATCGCCGACGCCCTGGGGATGGACCTGGCGACGTATCGCGACAAGCTGCTCGATATCAAGGGCATGACGGTGCTGTACTTCGACGACCTGCCCCTGGCCGGAGACGAGGATGGTGCACTCGACGTGCTGGAGGTCATCGCCGGCGACCCGGAACAGACGCCCGAACGCCAGACCGCGATGTCCGAATTCATGGGGCATCTGGCCGAGGCCATCGAAGCCCTGCCGCTGCGCGAACGCATCATCCTGACCCTGTATTACTACGAAGAGCTGAGCATGAAGGAAGTGGCCCTGGTGCTGAACCTCACCGAATCCCGGGTGTCGCAGCTACACAGCCAGATGGTGCTGCGCCTGCGCGGCCTGCTGAAACTCGATGTGGGCGATGGCCATGCCAACTGATATTTCCCCGGTGGGTGCGCCCTCCCCTTCCACCTATGTCACGCCGAGGCATCCGCAGCAGGAGCGCCGCCAGCCACCGCCGAAGAAACAACACGACACCGAGAGCGAGAGCGAACGGGAGAGGGAGCACCACGATGGCATCGATTGCTATACCTGATGGGTTGAACCTGGCCTTCGACCTGGTGATGCTGGTCGCGCTCGGCGGCCTGTGGGCCATGTGGTGGAAGACCAGTCGCAAGCAACGGGCCATCGAGGGCTTGCTGGCCGAGGCGGCGCAGGAGATCGACCGCGCCAGCCTCAGTCTGAACGAGGCCCTGCTGCACATCGAGCGCATCAAGCGGGAACAGGCCACAGATGCTAAGCCCAGGCCTGCCCCCAGGCCGGAGGCTGCGCCGGCGGCACCTATAGCGCCGGAACCGGAGCCCAAGCCGGAGGCATACCAGAATGCCCAAAACGGCCAGAACTCCCAGACCACGCAGCTGCTGCGCATGCACCGCGAAGGCCAGAGCGAGGCGGAGATCGCCAGCGCCCTGTCCCTGCCCTCGGCGCAGGTCAGGCTGCTGCTGAAGCTGCATGGAGCAACCCGGAAGTGATGCCGATCGGCCTGCAGGGGCTGCTGCCCCTGCTCCAGGATGGTCCTGAGCCGGCAGCCGGCCGCCTGCCCTGGCCCGAGGGAAGCATCCTGTCGGGCACCCTCGAACCCACCTCCGAGCCGCAGCAGGCGCTATTGCTGATCGGAGGGCGCCGGCTGCTGGCGCAGGTGCCGGCAAACACGCCCGGCCAGACGCTGTGGCTGCAGGTCATCGACCGGGGCCCACAGGCACGCCTGCGTCTGCTCTCCGCCCAGCAGGCGCAGGCGGAGATCGCCCATCTGCTGGAAAGGCATGCCGAGAAGCCGGAGGCCAAGGCCACGCCGGCCCCGCATACCGACCAGCCGGCCCCGCTCAAACACGCGGATATCCCCTACGATTTCGTGCCGGTCAGCCCGACGCCGCCGCGCTGGCTGATCGTCGATCACCAGGGCGAGGATACGCCGCGCGGCATGCTCAGGGGCGAAGCCACGCCCCATGGCTTCCAGCTGCGCGGACGCCTGGACCTGCCGCATCTTGGCCCCGTATCGTTCATCATCGCCAACGCCCCTGCAGGCATGCGCCTTTCCGTCCACGCCGCCCAAGCCGACGGGTACCGGATCCTGCAACATGATTTCTCCGCCTGGCTGGCTGGGCGCGAGGACGGGCTGGATGCCAGCCTGCATGCCGGCGCCATCGAGGATGAGGATGCCGCCGGCGCGAGGATGGCATGAGGGAGCGGGAGGTCGCCGTCGCCATCGGCTACGAACCGGACAAACACGACGCCCCGAAGGTGCTGGCTTCGGGATTCGGCGAGATCGCCAATCACATCCTGGCCACGGCGCGCGAACACGATATCCACATCCACGCGGACGCCACGCTGGCCCCATTGCTGGCACATATGCCGGTCGGAAGCTCCATTCCCGAAGAGGCCTACCAGCTGGTCGCCGAACTGCTTGCCTTCCTGTGCCGCACGGACGCGGCCATGGCGGCAAAAATATCCGGGAATGCACGGTAAAAAATGCCGGCCATGATCAAAGCGCCTGCAAAAACACATGCACAAATGATTGGAATATAAGGAATAATTCGCCACACAGGTGTTGGCACAGTTTGTGCTCAACAAAGAACGAACGCCATCGCCGGCGGGCAAGGAGCGATTATGCAGCTTGGTTTTTATGTATCGGGAACCTCGGGAAGCAATGCCGAACAGCAGCTTGATATCCTGAGCAACGACATGGCCAACGCCAACACCGCCGGCTATCGCTCCGAGCAGACGAGCTTCTCCACCATCCTTTCCCGGCAGGTCACCAGTGGCCCCGGCCAGCTTCCCGCCGCCTTCGGCACCATGGGTCGTCAATATGTTGACATGTCGGAGGGCGGCATCCACATCACCAGCAATCCCCTGGACATAGCCCTGCGCGGAAACGCCTTCCTGCGCGTGAGGATGCCGGACGGATCCCAGGCTTACACGCGTGCCGGCGACCTGCGGCTCAGCGCCAGTGGCGAACTTTTGACGGCAGACGGCAAGCCGGTACTGGATAACGGTGGCAGTACCATCACCCTGCCCCCCGGCAAGCCGACCATCTCCAGTCTGGGCGCGATCTCCGTCAACGGCCACCAGGTGGGTCAGCTCGGCCTCGCCGCCTTTACCGACCTGACGAAGGTCAAGAAACAGGGAGGCACACTGCTGATCACGCCCGCCAGCAACGTCACGGCGGCCGACCCGAAGACCAGCAGCATCGTGCAGGGATCGCTGGAAGCCTCCAACGTCAATCCCATCCTGGCCATGACGAAGATGATGCGCGTGCTGCGCAGCTACCAGTCAACACTCAAGGTTCTTGATCAGTACAACCAGCAGATGAGTCAGCTGAACCAGCAGGTGGCCCGTGTCACCGGCAATTAAAGGAGAACAATCATGATGCTATCCCTCTGGACGGCGGCAACGGGCATGCAGGCCCAGGCCACAAACGTCGATGTCATTTCCAACAACCTGGCGAACACGAACACCGCCGGCTTCAAGTTTCAACGCGCCAACTTCCAGGACCTGATGTACCAGGAGGTTTCCGCCCCCGGCTCCCAGAATGCCGCCGGCAACCAGGTGCCTACTGGCATCCAGATCGGCATGGGCGTGCGCACCGCCGGCGTGGAGCGCATGTTCAGCGAGGGCAGCTTCCAGCAGACGGGTAACCCCCTGGACGTGGCCATTCAGGGCCAGGGCTTGTTCGAGGTACTGCGGCCGAACGGCCAGCTCGCCTATACCCGCGCCGGCAACTTCAGCCTAGACAGCCAGGGACAGCTGGTGACGCCGGACGGCTATGTCGTGCAGCCGGCCATCACCATTCCCGCCAATTCCACCAACGTGCATATCGCCTCCGACGGCACGGTGACGGTGTTGCAGCCCGGCAGCACCTCGAGCACCTCGGTGGGCCAGATCCAGATCGTCAACTTCATCAACCCGGCCGGCCTGCAAGGCGTTGGCCAGTCCCTGTACGAGCAGACCTTGTCCAGCGGCGCCCCGACGACCGGCACCCCCGGCACGAACAGCATGGGCACGATCGGCCAGGGCATGCTGGAGATGTCCAACGTCAATGCCGTGCAGGAGATGGTCAACCTGATCGCCGCCCAGCGCTCGTATGAAATGAACTCGAAGAGCGTCAAGGCCGCCGACCAGATGCTGCAGTCGACGAACAACATGAAGCAATAAGATGAGAGCCGCCGCTGCCATACTCGCCCTGCTTCTATGCAGCCAGCCCGCGCTGGCGGCGGATGCCAAGGATGCATCCCTGCAAGGCTCCCTGAAGGCATTCTTCGCCCAGGGCATCCATCTGCAGGGGGCCACGGCAGAGCTGGCCGAGATGCCGCAGTTGCCGGATACCAAGGGCCCGGTGCACTGGAGCATGCCGCAAGTGCAGTTCCCATCCTCGCATCTGGCCCTGATCGCCGAACAACGCCAGGGCGGCCAGACGCAGCGCTGGTATGTGCCCGTGCACCTGCATTGGTGGGTCGATGCCGTCGTCGCCAACACCAATCTGCCGATGCGCAGCCTGCTGTCCCCAGATCGCTTGCAGCTCACGCGCGTCGACGTGGCCGATCATGTCGGTTCCTGGTGGTCAAATGTCGATGCTCTCACCGGCATGCGCCTGATGCGCCCGCTGCGCGCCGGCCAGCCCATTTTCAACTCGGATGTGCAGCGCCCACCTCTCGTGCACTATGGCGACGAGGTCACCCTGATCGCCATCATCGGCGGTCTACGCGTCTCCGCCCTGGGTAAGGTGCTCGACACCGCCAGCAAGGGCGACTCCGTGATGGTGCAGAACATGAGCAGCAAACAAACGGTCCAGGCCGTCATCGTCAACAAGAGCACGGCACGCATCATGCTGGGAGGCGTATGATGAAACAGCCGCTGATCATCCTCGCCACCATGGCCATGCTTTCGGGGTGCATGCCCACCGTCGCCTCCGTGACCAAGGACGTCAACAAGCCTGCGGTGGATCAGGCCCTGGCGACACCGATGCCCGACACCTCCAAGTCCGGCTCCCTGTGGGCCAGTGGCGACAACCAATACTTTTCCGACCCCAAGGCCAGGCATGTCGGCGACATGGTCACCGTGCTGGTGTCGGAATCGGCCTCGGCCGTACGCAAGCTCGGGACCGACAAGAGTCGCTCATCCTCGAGAAAGACCAGCATCAATGCCTTCCTGGGATATGAGAAGTCGCTGGCGGCCAAGAACCCCAACTTCACCCCTTCCACGGCGATTGACCTGAGCAATGACAACAGCTTCAAGGGTTCCGGAGACACCAGCAATTCCGATACCCTGACTGCTACGGTCACCGCCGTGGTCACCAAGCTCTACCCCAACGGTAATATGGAGATTCGCGGCCGCAGGCAGGTAACGATCAATCAGGAACCGCAGGAGCTGGTATTCACTGGTGTCATCCGACCGATGGATGTTGCCCCCGACAACACCATCCCCTCTTCGAAGGTGGCCCAGGCCCAGATCAGCTATGGCGGCGGCGGCGAGCTGGCCACGGTCACGCATGAGGGCTGGTTCAGCCGCACCCTGGATATGATATGGCCGTTCTGATGCGCCTTTCCACCCTGTTGGCCTGCCTGCTCGCCGGCTGTCTGCTCGTCAGCCAGTCCGCCCAGGCTGTGCGCATCAAGGATATCGCGGATGTCGAGGGCATGCGTTCCAACGCCCTGATCGGATACGGCCTGGTCGTGGGCCTGGACGGCACCGGCGACACCTACAATATGGCCCCGTTCACGATCAACAGCATGACGGCCATGCTGCAACGCTTCGGCGTCAACGTGCAGCAGAACCTCGCCTATATGAAACCGAAGAACGTCGCCGCCGTCATGGTCACAGCCCAGCTGCCGCCATTTGCCCGGCCCGGCCAGAAGCTGGACGTCACCGTCTCCAGCATGGGCAACGCCAAGAGCCTGCGCGGCGGCACGCTGCTGGTCACGCCGCTCATGGGCGGTGACAAGCAGGTCTATGCGGTGGCCCAGGGCTCCATCACCCTCGGGGGCTATGCGATAGCAGGGGCGAACGCCTCCGCCTCCAAGGGCCATCCCACCGCCGGTCGCATCCCGAATGGCGCCAATATCGAGAAGGCTGCACCAACGACGCTGCGCAACAACCAGCACCAGATCACCCTGGATTTACACCAGCCCGATTTCACCACAGCCCTGCATATGCAGGATGCCATCAACGCCAAACTCGGGGACGGCATCGCCAGTGCCATCAATCCCGGAACGGTCGTGGTCAACAACGCCACCGACAATGCCGTCGAGCTGATGGCCAACCTGGAATCGATCGACATGAGCACCGACCACCGGGCCACCGTCGTCATCGACGAGCGCACCGGCACCATCGTCATGGGCCAGGATGTGCAGATCGATACGGTGGCCGTGGCGCACGGCAATCTGAGCGTCAGCATCAGCGAAAGCCCGCAGGTGTCCCAGCCGAACGCCTTCGGCAGCGGTACCACGACGACCGTTAACCGCACCAGCGTAAAGGTACACGAGCAGAAGGCGAAGTTTGTGATGCTGAAGCACCATGTCTCGCTGAGCGACCTGGTAACCGCCCTGAACTCGGTCGGCGCCACCCCCAGCGACCTGATCGCCGTGCTGCAGGCCATCAAGGCGGCCGGCGCCCTGCATGCGGAACTGAAGGTCATATGAAGGACGTGACGCAGACCGCCATTGCGCAGATTCTGCGCAACGAGAGCCAGGCCCGCCAGGCGGCGCGCCCGGCGCCGGCGCAGGGACGGGATCCGAGGCTGTGGAAGGTGAGCCAGCAGTTCGAGGCCATCTTCGTGCAGCAGATGCTGGACGAAATGCATCGGTCCATCCCCCATGCCGGTGCCATACCGAACGGCTTTGCCGAACAGGTGCACAGCTCCATGTTCGATCAGGCGGTGGCCGGCACCATCAGCAAGAGCACCAGCCTGGGTATCGCCTCGGCCATCTACCGTCAGCTGGCGCGGCTGCAACATCCTCAAGCCGCGGCCAATGCGGCCGATACTATAAGTAGTCAAGCTGCAGCCATGGCTGCATTGCGCACGGAAGGAGAACCCGATGGTACGCATTAGCGGTCCGCGCCGCCCCGGCAGCATCTCCAGCGCCAAGAAATCTGGCGGAAAATCGGCCGCGAGATCGAGCGGCTCCAGCGGCGAGACGGTGCAGGTCGCCGATGCCGCAAGCCTGCGCGAAAAGGCCCAGGTGATGCTGGCCAACCTGCCGGAGGTTCGTCTGGACCGGATCGAGGAGATCCGATCCAGCATCGAGCGCGGCGAATACGGAGTCAGCGGCAAGGAGGTCGCATCCCGCATCATCCTCAATGCCCTGGCGGAACGGCCATGGTAAGTGCCTCCGCCTCGCTGGCCGATACGCTGTACACCCTGCTGCAACGCATGGATGCCACCTGTCGGCATCTCGAGGACATCCTGCAGCAGGAGCAGCTGGCCGTGCAGTCCTTCAACGGTGCGGCCCTGGCCGCCCTGAGCGATGCCCATGCCACCTGCCACCGTGAGTTGGCGGCGCTGGAGGGACAATGCCGCGATCTGCTGCGCCAGCAGGGCGTACCCGACAGCATGGGACTGGAGTCCTTCATCGATCTGCACCTGGCCCATGAGGCCAAACAGCTGCAATCCGTGCGCCGCAAGCTGTATGCGCGGCTGGCGCGGAGCGAGCATGCCAGCGAGGTGAACCGCCAGAGCATGCGCTGCGCCTTTGAAGCCAGCTCGGCCGTGCTGCAAACCATCGGTGCCATCCCGGCCCGATCCACCTACGGCCCGGGAGGCATGCTGCGATGATCTCCGATGCCCTGAATATCGCCGCCAACGCCCTGGCCGCCCAGCAGCAGGCCATCGATGTCGTCTCGCAGAACGTCAGCAACGTCAACACGCCGGGCTACTCGCGCCAGACCCCGGAAATGGCCGCCCTATCTCCGACGGTGATCAACGGCCTGTCCATCGGCAACGGCGCCACCGTGGACAACATCCAGCGCGCCGCCAACCCGATCCTGAATCAGGCGATCGCCAGCAACGACAGCCAGGTCGCCTACTGGCAGTCCATGCAACAGGGTCTGTCGGGGCTGAATGCCGCATTCGGCAGCATCGGCGGCACCACGCTGAGCTCCTCGCTGGATAGCTTTTTCCAATCCTTCCAGACGCTGGCGAACAACCCGCAGAATACCGCCTCACAGCAGGCCGTCGTCACCAGCGCCCAGAGCCTGAGCACACAGATCACCGGCATGGACCAGCAACTGGTGAACCAGCAGAGCGCGAACTTCCAGCAGATTCCGGCGATGTTGAGCAGCGTCAACAGCCTGCTGGACAAGATCGCCAGCCTCAATGCCAACATCTCCAACCAATACGCGACCAGCACATCGCCACCGAGCACCCTGCTGGACCAGCGCGATGCGGCCATCAATCAATTGTCGAAGCTGATTCCCGTGCAGCAGGTCAGTTCCACCACCGCATCCAGCGGCGGCATCATGCTGCAGACCCCGAGCGGCGACATGCTGGTCAGCGGCGACACGGCCAAGCACCTGGCGCTGGGGGCCGGTAGCACCGCTACCAATATCAACGTCGTCTACCAGGGAACGACCACCCCGCTGACCGGCCTCGATCAGGGCGGACAGGTGGGCGGCACCGTCGCACTGAACGGCAAGATCGGCGGCTACCTGACGCAGCTGAACAGCCTGGCGGCCAACCTGGCCTTCTCGGTCAACCAGCTGCAGGCCTCGGGCACCGGCAGCAGCGCGGTCAGCAGCTACACCGCTGGACAGGCTGCTACCGCTCCGGCCGGCGCCAGCACGGCGGTCAACCTAGATAGCAACGTCGCTTTCGCCAGCCATATCAACACGGGCAGCTTCAAGATCTACGTGCTCGACGCATCCGGGAACCCGGTCAATGCCGGCGGCAGCACGATCAACATCACCGCCGGCACCACGACGCTGGCGAACATCGCCAGCCAGATCAACACCGCCGGTGTGGCGGGGCTCAGCGCCAGCATCGCCAACGGCAAGCTGACGATCAACGGCGGCAGCACCAACCATGTGGTGTTCGGCGCCGACAGCTCGAACTTCCTGGCCGCCTACGAGGTCAACGGCTTCTTCCACGGCAGCACTGCCGCCAACCTGTCGGTCGCCTCGGCTGTACAGGCCGATCCGGGGCGCGTGGCGACGACCGCCATCGATCCGACAACCTCGACCGTGCCCGCCGGTGGCAACGGCGTAGCCCAGGCTATTTTTGCGCTGTCGCAAAGCGCGGTCAGCATCGATGGTTCCACCGCTGCCAGCTTCTCGACGCGCGCCGCCAGCCTGGCCGGCGGCTTCGGCCAGGACGCCTCCGGCGCCCAGCAACAGCTCAGCGCCCAGCAGGCGGTGGGCACCTCGCTGTCCAATCAATGGCAATCGATATCCGGCGTCAACCTGGACCAGCAGATGGTGTCGATGCTGCAATTCCAGCAGGCCTATCAGGCATCGGCGAAGCTGATCTCGACGTCAAGTACGATGCTGAATTCGCTCATGGGGGTCATACGATGATCATCAGCACGCAACAGATGGTCGACACGCTGCTCAGCGGCATGCAGAACCAGCAGCAGACGGTGGCCACGGATACCAACCAGCTCAGCAGCGGCCAGCGCTTCACCACCGCCGACCAGAATCCCATCGCCTACGAGAAATCGTTGTCCATGCGCGACATGCAAAACGGCATCAAGGGCAGCCTCGGCGCCCTGGATACCGCCGCTTCCCAGCTGGGCATGTCGCAGAGCGTCCTGTCACAGATGCAGCCGCTGCTGCAGCGTGCCCAGACGCTGGCCGTGCAGATGTCCAGCGCCAATTCCGGCACCGCCAGCTACGCCGCAGCACAGAACGAGGTCAAGGCGCTGCAGCAGCAGTTCCTGAACTTCGCCAACCAGACCTGGCAGGGACAGCCGCTGTTTGCGGGCACCAATACCGGCGTAGCGGCCGCCTTCACCATGGATGCGGCCGGCAACGCCACCTACAACGGCAACGCCAAGAACCCCACCGTCGTCATCAGCCCCACGCAGAGCGTGGATCTCGGCGCCAACGGCAGCAATGCCGCCTTCACCCAGGCCTTCGCCGCCTTCAAGACTTTTTCCAATGCGCTTTCATCCAGCAATGTTGCCGGCATGCAAACGGCCATCAACCAATTCAGCAATGCCTCGACATCCCTGACGAACCTGACAGCGCAGGTCGGGGGCACGCTGGGCTCGGTCAATACGCAAAAGGCCACCTACCAGAACCTGCAGACCCAGGTCGCCACATCGCTGAGCAACAACGAATCGGCCGACGTGGCGAAAGCCGCCACCCAGCTCAACCAGGCCAACGTCGCCCTGCAGGCGATCTATAGCGAGCTGGCCAAACTCGGCAACATCAGCCTGGTGAATTATCTGAAATGATCGTGTTTCGACGCACGGCCGGACAGGCCATCCACATCGGCAACGACATCCGCATCGTCATCACCGAGGTGGAGCCCGGAAAGCGCGTGCACATCGGCATCGAGGCACCGCTGGCCACGCCGGTGCACCGTCTGGAGATCTACGAGCATATCCGCGCGGAGAACGCCGCTGCCGCGGGCGGGAACGCCCTGGACTGGCTGCAGAAAGGAGCATAAGGCATGCAATCGAACCTGGCCACCGAACAAGCGTCATCCTCCCGATGGGTCAACGCCGAAATCGAGAATCCGAAGATCTTCGTGTTCCCCAGCGGCGTGGCGGGCTTCGCCTACGCCAAGCAATACGTGTTTCTCGGCGGCCAGGGCAATGTGGCATGCATGCACTGTACCGAACACCCGGAGGCCGCCTTTGTCGTCACCGACTGGGATGAGAACCGCCTGGGCAAGCCGCCGGCGCTGCGTCCGGAGGAGCATGCGCTGCTGGAGCTGGACGAGGGACAGCAGCCGCTATGGCTGTTGGTACTGAACCCCTTCTCCGACCGGGAATGGGTCTATGCCAACCTGAAGGCGCCGATCGCCATCAATGAATCCCGGCAACGCGGCGTGCAATGCATCCAGGTCGGCGATGGGCTGCAGCTGCGCTATCACTGGTCGCGCCAGAACCAGGGCTAACGCAAAACGCAAAGGGGGCGCAATGCGCCCCCCAAACCCTGCATCTCCCCTCTGCCGTCAGATACGTCGATCCAGCGACGCCGAGATAAACAGCGGAAGCTCCGAGCCAAAGCCCCCCAGCCGCTGACGCGCGACCCGCAAGTCATCCATCCGCGCCTTGATGATCGACTGTCCCTTGCGAAACGCGTAGACAAGCCGACGCTGCCGACGCTCCAGCTCCGCCAACTGTTCACGAACGCCGTCATCGGCCATCAACCCATCGCCAAGCAAGGCACGCAAGCCATCGAAGGTCTCGGCGTAGGACTGCTGGATGTGCGGCAACGAATCCCAGGCCTCGAGCCTGACCGCCTGCTCCCCCCGCTCGAGCAGATGGCGACACTTCCCGATCTGGGCATGGATATCGGCGCTCATGCCACCGCTCCCGCGAACTGCCGCTGCGGCGCGGCCTGCTGCTGATCGGACAGGTTCTGCCAGCCCTCACGCAGCGTCTCGGCCAGGGACATGACCTCGCTCAGGGTATCGATCGTGTCGGCCAGCTGGCTCTCCATCAGACGACGGTACATATAGGCATACATGCTGCCGAGGCTGGAGGCGACCTGCCCACCCGCCTCATGATCCAGGCTGGAGATCAGCTCGAGCAGGGCAGAAACCGCCTGCATCGAATAATCCGCCTGCGCCGCATAATCGGCCGCGATCGCCGCATCACGGGCAAAGTTCAGGTTGCGGATCAACACATCGTAAGTCAGCAACACCAGGCCCAATGGGCCGGCACCCTGCACCTGGTGACTGCGGTAGGCTCGGTTGATCGTCATGGCATCCTCCTTGTCCATCCTTCCTTGGTCTGGCGATTACTTGAAGCTCGACGAGCCCGAAGAACCCGAGGAGTTGCCGACCATATTGCTCAACTGCGTCAGGTACTGGCCGCTCGAATTCAGGTTGGCGATCGTGGTTTCCATGGACTGGAATCCGGCCAGCAGCGTGGCCTGTTCCTGATCCATCTGTGCCTTCACGTTGGCGATCTGCTGGCTCAGGTTATCGTAGCTGGTCTGCATCGAGGTAATATCATTGGAAACCAGGCCGGTAGACCGGCATGGCCAGGGTGCTCAGCATATTGTCGTACAATGCCCCGACCCCCATGCTGGCACTGAACGTGCCGACAGCTGCCGGTCGCCGAACCGGTATACATCATCGACAGCCCGGAGGCATTGCCCGCCGTTCCCGTCAGGAACTGGCCGCTGCCGGTGGCGGCAAGCCCGCCGATGGTGCCGGCCACGTCCGTGCCCGTGAACGCAGCGTTCGCAATACCCAGATTATTCGCCGACTGGTTGATGCTGAAGTTCGAGCCGGCCCCGTAGGTGCTGTCCGTCAGCTGCAAGGTGCCGCTGGCAGTCGCGGAGGCGCTGATATTCATGGCATTGCGGCCGACCTGGGCCAGGCTCGAGGCACCGAAGCCCGCGAAGGTGCCGCCGCCGCCCGCGCTGTAGGCCAGATTGAATCCCAGGCTGCTCTGGCCCGACTGGTTGTCGGTGAGCACGATATTGCCGGCGGTATCGATGGTCGCCGTCGCCTGCTGGTTGTAGGCATACTGGATGGCCGACAGCAGGCTGGCGACGGTATCGCCGGCGGCAACGGTGTAGGTCGAGCCGACCGAGCCACCGATGCGGCTGCTGCCCGAGATGGCGATGGTATCGCCGGCATTGAGGCCGAGGCTGCTCAGGGTCGTGGCCGAGGTCGTGCCGGCCGCGAAGCCGCCGACCGACAGCTGCTGGGCATAGGTCTTGCCGAACTCGGTGTTCAGGGCCGAAACGATGCTGGTCAGGCTCTGGCCGCCCGTCAGGTTGACCGTGGCCTTTTGCCCCGCACCATCGGTAACGGAGACCGTATCGGCACCGGCCAGACCGCCGGTCAGCACGGTGGTCCCGGTGACCGAGGCCTGGGTGGCCGCCTGCGTGATATTCACCGGATAGCTACCGGATACGGTATTGCTGCCGTAGTTCACGAAGCTGAGGGCGCTGTTGGTGCTCGTGCCGCTGGCGGCAAACACATTCTTCACCGCATCGGGATTGGTGCTGAGCAGGCTGTTCAGGGTGGTCGAATCGATGCTCAGGTGCCCGTTCTGATCCGGGGTGACGCCGATCAGCACCAGACTGTTCGCGCTGCTGGGCAGGCCCGGGATGCTCTGCAGCAGGGTACTGGACAGCTGGGACTGGATATTGGTGACCAACGGGTCGGCGGCCAGCGGACCGGTGGTCTTCGTGGTCGAATCGTACTGCTTCTGCTTGTTGATGAAATCCATGACCTGGTTGTAATCGTCGACGAAGGCCTGGACGTTCTTCGTCACCGCCTGCGTATCGACGCCGACATTCAGCGTCACCGTCGTGGTCGGATCCGCCTTGGTCAGATTCAGGGTCACACCGGAGATGGCGTCGGAGATGCTGTTGGTGCTGCGCGTCAAGGCGTAGCCATCGACCGTCAGCTGGGCATCCTGCCCGGCCTGGATGGTCTGCGGCGTACCCAGCTGGAGCCCGGCCAGGCATCCGGTCAAGCCGGTGCCACCCAGGGTGAAGCCGGTGGCGCCGGTGGTGTCATTGGTCAGCACCAGGCGGAAATCGTTGGTGCCGACGTTGATCACCGATGCCGTCACCCCGGTGGCGCCGCTGCCGGTATCCAGCTGGTTGATGGTGCTGGCGATGCCCTGCAGCGAATCGGAGGCGGCCACATTCACCGTCTGCCCATTGATCGTGAAGCTGCCGGAAAGCCCCAGCGCAGCCGTGCTACTGGCCGCAGCGGTGCCGGTGGAATCCGTGACGGCGGCACTCGAGCCCTCGCTCATGGCCTGCGCCAGCTTCGATACCACGAGGGTATGCGTGGCCGGCGTGGCCGAGGACGAGGTTTGCGCGGAGAGCAACGAACTGGGAGCGGTGCTGGTATTGCTGGTCAGCGAACCCGTATAGGAAAAGAAATTGAAGCCGTTGGCCATGCTGGAGGCCTGGTTCTGCAGGGTCGTCAGATAGCTCTGGAATTGGGTCATCGCCTGCTGCTGGCTGGTGATGCCGGCCTGCTGGTTCTGCAGCAGCGTGATCTTGTTCTGCTCGACGGCCATCAGCTGACTGACGATATTGTTGAAGTTCAACCCCGACGCGACGCCGGAGATACTGGCCAGTCCCGTGGCGCTTGAGCTCGTCGTCGCGATATTCGTCATGTCCTAGGCCTCCTTGCTCAGGATCATGCCGATGTACTGGTTCATGGCGGCCTCACTGGCGATCGCCGCCTTGGACGGAAACTGTCCGACCACCTGGCCCGTACTGTTGTCCACGACCTCCACCGTCAGCTGGTGGATGCTGCTGGCATAGCCGATGCGGACGCTCTGATCGCTACCGGCCAGATGCTGGTTCATGCGATCGATGGCCTTCTGCAGCTGATCCGGGGTAGCCGGTTGGCCCTGGCCCTGCTGGGGCTGCACGCCGCCCGTCTGTCCTGCACTAGCAGGAAGCGTGCCTGCGCTGCCGCCCGCACTGCCGATAGCCGGCTGGGAAATGATGGGGAAGCCCCCCGAGGAAATACTATTGATGCTACTCATATTGCACCTCCGGAGAACGGGAGAAGGCCGGGCCCTTCCCTCCCCTTGCGGGGGAAGATAGGACCCGGCCTGCCCGTCATCGCTTTAGGCTCCGATTACCGGAACAGAGACAGGACGTTCTGCTCGGCCTGCTTGGTCTGGGCCAGCATGGACGTTCCGGCCTGCACCAGGATCGAGGACTTGGTGTAGTTGGCCATTTCCTGCGCCATGTTGGCGTCCTTGATCGTGGAGATCGCAGACGACATCTGCGTCGTTGCCGAGGACAGATACGAGTTGACGTAGTTCAGCTGGTTCACCGACGCACCCAGCTTGGCAGCTGCCGTCGACAGATCGTGTCATGGCGGTGCTCAGCGTGCCCAGGGCCGCCGTCGCACCCGACTGGGTCGAGATGTCGAGGCTCGAGAGAGCCACGCCGGCAAGCCAGTGCCAGTAGCGCCGAAGCTGGCGGTCGTGAACTTGGTGGACAGATCCAGCGTCACCTGCTGGGTCGCGGTCGTTGGTGTCGCCCACCTGGATGGTCAGGCTACTGCCGCCCGTGCCGTCCAGCAGATTGACGCCGTTGTACGAGGTCGACGAGGCGATGTTGTTGATTTCGGTAATCAGCTTGCCCGCCTCGGTGTTCAGGTTGGCATCGGCGGCCGAGCTGTTGTTACCACTGGCAGCCTCGGTGGCCAGCGTCTGCAGACGCACCAGCATGTCCTTGATCTGATTCACGCCCGCATTGGCGATATTCAGCATCGCGGACGCCTGCATGGCGTTGTTGGTGCCGGCCTGCAGACTGGCGTTCGTCTTGCTCAGGTTGGCCGCGATGGCGTAGCCCGCGGAATCATCCGCAGCACTGTTGATGCGGAAGCCCGAGGACAGACGCTGCACGGCAGTCTGCATACTGGCGTTGTTCACGCCCAGGTTGTTTTGAATGTTCAGCGAATTCACATCGGTTTGAATAGACAGCATATTGATCTCTCCTTAGTATTTAAATAAACAACGTGGACGACTGCCTTGCCTTGCCACGTACGGGCATCCTGCCCTGAGAGGGAACATCCTCGTCCCCGCACAAATAGAATTATCGGCACCGGAAGCCACCACTTTAGGAAAAACTGCAATCTCGCCATACAAACCCGGCATGGCTGCATCGCGATTGCCGATCCTCCTTGGCCCATAACTTGCTCGGTTATGTCGCACCTGGCACATCGACGCGAGAGGGAGCGAAGGCATGGCGAACAAGATCGACAAATGGCTCAAGGAAGCGCAACAGCATGCCGCCGTCGGCCACCTTGCGGAGGCGGAAGCGCTGTGTCACAAGATCCTGGACATCGTTCCCGATCACGCCGGCGCCATGCTCGAACGCGGCCGCGCCCTGTATTACCGCCGCAAACTCAGTGAATCGATCGAGGCCCTCGAGTCCGTGCTGCAGCAGGAACCCGCCAACGTCGATGCCCGCATCCTCTTGATCTACGCTCATGTGGAGGGCGGCGACCGTGCCCGGGGGCTCGCCCTGGCGCATGAGGCTCGCGAGCGCTCGCAGAACCCCGGGGAACTTATGGCCGCATACATGGCCTTCGATACCCTGTGCGACTGGGCCGACCTGGCCGGTCTTGAGGGTGTATTCGCGCTCTTCGTAGATCATGTTCCCGTTTCCTTTCGATGTTGAGCTGGAAAGACGACAACCGTGTCCGGCTCAGACCGACATCAGGCCGGGCAGGAACAAGGCGATCTGCGGGAAGGCGACCAGCAGGCAGAACACGGTCGCATCGCACCCGAGATAGGGCAGCGCGGCACCCGCGACCTGCCACAGGGTGGTGCCCTTGGGGGCGACGCTCATCATTACGAATAGCAGCAGCCCGAGCGGCGGGGTCGTGAGGCTCATCTCCAGCCCCAGCAGCATGATGATCCCGAACCACACCGGGTCCAGCCCGACGGCGCGGATGACCGGATAGAAGATCGGCACCGTCAGCATCAGCATGGAGGCCTGCTCCATGAACGTGCCGAGGAACAGGAGGACGCCGAACATGCAGGCGACGAGTTCGAGCGTGGTCAGGTCGAAGCTGGTGACCCAGGCGACCAGTTCCTGGGTCGCGCCGGTATAGGCGAGAAGCTGGCTGAACGTCGACGAGCCGATGATAATGATGAACACCATCGCCGCAACGCGCAGCGCGCCGTCGGTCGCGGCCCACCAGATGGACCAGGTCAGGCAGCGGAACGCCAGGCCGAGGACCACCACCGCGCCCGCGCCGAAGGCCGCCGCCTCGGTTGGTGTCGCCCAGCCGAGTACGATGAACCCAACGACCGCGAAGATCACCAGCCCCATCGGGAAGATGTTGACGACGATGGCCCGCAGCTTGGCGGGAAGCGACACCGGCTCGTGCTCGTATTGCGGCGCAGCATCCGGGTCGATGCGGATCTGCACGAAGATCGCCGTCGAGTAGAGCGTGGCGAGCAGGATTCCGGGCAGGAACCCCGCGACCAGCAAGGCACCCACATCGACATTGGCGATCGAGCCCAGCAGCACCGCAAGGCCCGACGGCGGAATGATCATGGCGAGCCCGCCCGTCCCCATGATCGGACCCATCGCCATATGGCGCTTGTAGCCGCGGCGCTGCATCTCGGGCAGCATCAGCGTGCCGAGCATGGCCGTGTTGGCGAGGCTCGATCCCGTCAGCGCCGAGAAGAACGGTGCCGCCACCCACCGTGAGATAGGCGAGCCGTCCCGGCAGCCGGCCGAGCAGCAGATCGAACGTGTCGAATACCTTGAGCGCAAGTCCGGTTCGGAAGAACAGCTCGCCCATCAGCATGAACAGCGGGATGGGCGCCAAGGTGAAGACCGTCACGCGGCTCGCCGCATTGGCGACGACCAGGTTGAGGCCGTTGACCCCGCCCATGAACAGGAACGAGCCGACGATGTTGACGCCCAGGAAGGCGAACGCGACCGGAACGCCGAGCATCATCAAGGCGGCGATCGAGCCGACCATGATGAGGATGACGTAATACCACTCCATCTCCACGGTCAGGCGGCTCCCGTCTCGCCGATGCGCCCGGAATACAGCGTGTCGAAGCCCAGCAGATAGCGCGCGAACTCGATCGCCATCATTACGAACCCGATCACCATGGGCAGGAACAGGTAGATGCGCGGAATCTCGATCGAGCGGATGTCGATGTCGTCGGTGACATAGGCGTCGATCGTCAGGCTCAGCGCGTAATACGCCAGCAACAGGCAGATCACGACGCAGGCGAGGTAGACGAACTTCGCCCACCAGCGGAAGAAGCCCTGCGGCATCAGCGAGGTGAAGGCCTCGACCACGATGTGCCCTTTCTGGCGCACCAGCCAGGGCGACATCATCATCGTCATGTAGAGCAGCGCGTACTCGACGAGCGGCAGCGTCCAGGCCGGCGGGTCTTCGCCGATGTCGCGCAGCGTGACGTCGGTGAGGATCGAGATCAGTGCAAGCGTAAGGATGACCCGCGCCACCTTGGGCAGCAGCGCGAGCCACCAGTTATAGGCGTCGACCAGCGGACGCACGGGCGGCGCCGTCCTTTCGGTATGCGGTTTCGGGCGACCGAAAACCGCCTAGTACGCCAGTTTTCGCATTTCCGCGATGTCGAGCGTGAGCTTGTCCTTGTTCTTCATCGCGCGATCCCACGGCCCCTTCAGGAACGTGTCCAGCCACTTCTCGCGTGCGTCGCCCTTCAGAACGACGAACTTCACGCCCTCCTTTTCGAGCGCGGCCTGCTCCCGCTTGGTGTAGGCCTCGGCGCTCTCGTAGGTCTCCTTCTCGAACTGGATCGCCGTCTTCTCCAGGATATCCTGCGCCTCCTTCGGCATGCCGTCGAACTTCTTGGCGTCGACCAGCGCGATCATCACCGTCTTGAAGATGTTCGGGATGAATCCGACCTTCAGGAACTTCTCGACCTTGATGTCGCGTACCTGGATGATCGGCGAGCCGGTGCCGTCGACGACGCCGCGCTGCAGCGCGGTGTACACTTCGCCCATGCCGCGCATCACAACTGGCGTACCGCCGAGCGCGGTGACGAAGTCGCGATAGCCGGGAGACGAACGGATCTTCATCCCCGTCAGATCGGGCAGACCGTCGGGCCGCATCTTGGGTTCCTTGGTGAGGAACAGGTTGACCCCGATCGAGCCGATGAAGTGGCCCAGGAAATGCGCGTCCATCTTCTTGCGGTACGCCTTATCCATCAGCGCCGAGAAGCCATTGGCGCGCCGCTCCATCGGCGTGTTCTTGCCGTAGAACATGTCGCCTTCGGGGAACATGCCGAGATAGTATGCCGACGGGCCATAGATCATGTCGAACAGACCCTTGCGCAGCCCGATCGGCTGCTCGCGCGGGTTGGCAACCTCGGGGCCGCCGAGATAGCGGATATGGATGACGCCCTTGCCCGCCTTGTTGACGGCATCGATGAACCGCACGTAATCGACCGTCATCTTCTCGGTTTTGGGAAACGACGAAACCGCGCGAAGCGTCACTTCGGCCTTCGCGACCGGCGGGGCCAATGCAATGGCTGCGGCGACGCAAGCCGCCCCGACTGCACCGAGCTTCAGCGTGTGGGACATGGACTGCTCCTCCCTGAGTTCAATTCTTACTGGTCCCAACTGCGCGGGACTGTGGCACTTTCTGGTGCGAGTATAGAGGCGCGATACTCGCCGTGCCAACGACAAACGGTTCTTGGGCACCAAAGGACCAAGTCAGAACAGTTTCGGCGCGCGCGACATCAGCCCGCCGTCGATCAGGATGAGGTGCCACTGATCGCGCTCGCCCTGTCCGAGGCGAGAAACACCACCGTGTCTGCAACCTCTTCGACCGTGGAAGCGCGGCCCATAGGCAGGTCTTCGAGAAACTCCGGCCAGCGTTCCTCTTCCCCGAGCAGCCGCTTGGCACGTCGCCTCTGACCACCAACGAACCGGTCGCTGATCGTCGGGCCGGGATTAACGCCAACCACACGCACGCCGTGTCGGACGCTGTCGCCGCCGAGCGACGCGGTGAACATGATCATCGCGGCGTTGGCGGTCGTCGTCGCGATATAGTTCGCGTTGGGCTGCACGCCCGCGACGCCGATCACGTTGACGATCACGCCGCTGCCCCGCGCTCGCATGGCCGGATAGATCGCCCGGGTCAAGTTGATATAGCCGAAGACCTTGAGCTCCCATCCTTGGCGCCAGGCGGCGTCATCGACCTCCTCGATGCTGCCACGCGGCACCGCACCGGCGTTATTGACCAGGATGTCGACATTGCGCGCCTCGAGGCCCAGCCGCTCGCGATCCTCTTCGCGGGTGAGGTCTCCCGGATGGATCCGGACGGCCACGCCGTAGCGCCGGGCCAGATCGGCCGCGAGTTCGGCCAGCAGCCCCTCGTTGGTGGCAGCAAGCTCGAGATGGCAGCCCTCGGCCGCGAGTGCAGCGGCAATCGCCTTGCCAATGCCCCTGGACGCCCCCGTGACGAGCGCGGTCCGGCCTTGCAGACCCATCTCCATTCAAGATCCCCGCCGGCAGTACCGCGGCAATGGCAGAGCGCGACGGGAGCGGCGCTCAGTCCTTGGCCGCAACGACCTCGACCTCGATGCGATATTCGGGCCGGGCCAACCGGCTGACGACCAGCAGGGTGGACGCCGGCACGACGCCGGCAAACGCCTCCTTCTGGATGTCGCGCCAGGCGGGCATGTCGTCGGGGTCGAGGAGATAGATGGTGACCTTGGCGACGTTCTGCCAGCTCATGCCGCATTCGGCGAGCACGCCGGCAATGTTGGCATAGACCTGACGCGCCTGGCCGGCGAAGTCGGCAGCGACGGAGCCGTCAGGCGCAACGCCGGTCTGGCCGGCCAGATAATAGAGGCGTGCATTCGGGCCGATCTCGCCCACGTGCGAGAACCGGCCCTGCGGGCTGTTCACACCCTTGACGTCGTAGCGCTTGACCATGCGTTCCTCCCTGTTTGGCCGGCGCATTTAAGCGCCTGCCGGCGCGGAGGGTCAAACGGTGTTCGGCGGCCGCGGCCGCGGTCCCGCCGACGCGCTCAAGCCCCGGCGTCGGCCTCAAGGCCGTGCGCCGAGGGGCGCGGGATAACGCGGACCGCGCGCAGGATGCATTCGCCGACCACGACGATCTGCACCGGAACGCACAACCAGATCAGCGCTGTGACGACCCACCACCACGGTGCCTGCGGGATTTCCAGCACGACGGTGGCGAGCCCGGTATAGGTCACGTCATAGAGCGTGAAACGGAAGAACTGCCAAGCGAACAGGACGAAGATCAGCAGCGTGCAGAGATTGCCGAACACTTCGAGCCACAGCGCGCCACGCGTGCCGAGCGCCCGCCCGAGGAAGCGTACCGTCACGAAGTGACCACCCACCAGACATACCGGGAAAAGCTGCAGACGATGACCGCGAGGTTGAACTGACTGAGATCGTCGACGCCCAGGATCGGCGAGTTGAACAGCCACCGCATCAGCACGTCGAGGACGATCGCGCAGGCCACGACCATCATCGCGACCGCGCCCACCAGCGCCACGCCGGTCGCCGCCGGGCCGAGCGTCACGCGCGCATCGAAAGTCGCCGCGAAGGCGGGATCGAACGTTACATCGCCATGG
>CAVXSB010000008.1:0-69779 GCA_963764315.1 uncultured Zetaproteobacteria bacterium | reverse complement strand
TAACGCTCGACAAATGACTTGCCTCCGGCTGCTGCATCGACGGCCTGGCCAGGCCGTAGAGCAACACCCCGCGAACCGGCACGGCGTGGGCGAGCAGCCCTTTCAGAAACCCCAGATAGGCATCGATCTCTTCGGGCGACGGCGGCTCGCCGTCCCAGGCGAACATGCAGCTCTGGATCCAGCTCGGGCAGAGCCCGGCGGCGATCTCCACCTGCCGGGCCAGCTGCGCCGGCGTGGCGCTGATGCCATTGACGCGGCGGATGCCGTCCTCACTGGCCCGGTCGATCTTGATCCACACCTCGCCACCCAGCCCGTGCATGCGTGCGAGCCCCTGCTGCACATGCGCCTTGCGCATATAGGAACCGTTGGTGATCAGGCGCAGCGGCAGCCTGCCGACGAGATCGAATGCGTGCATGACGGTACCGATGAGATCGACCACCTCGGCGAAGCGGCTGCTTCCCGTCGGCTCCCCGTTGCCGGAGATGGCGACATCGGACAAGCGGCGACAATCCTCGGGCACATGTTTAAGCATGAAGTCGCCCTGCAGGATATCGCGCAGCATGGTGCGCAGTTCCCGATCCAGCTGTGCCAGGTCGATGGCAGGCGCCCCGCCGCGCACGAGGTTCGGCACCTGGCAATAGACGCAGCGCCAGTCGCAGGCGTTGTTCGGATTCAGATTGATGCCGACGGACACACCGCCGGCCCGGCGCGACACCACCGGATAGACATAGGTCAGGCCGGCGGCATCGCGGGCGTGATCGGCGGTGGACAGCATGCCGCTCCCGGCCTCAGTCATGCGCGATCTCCAGCATGGCGCCGGTGATGCGGGACAGCTGATCCGCCCCGATCACATAGGGCGGCATCGCATACAGCAGGCGCCCGAACGGGCGCAGCCACACCCCGCGTTCCATCAGTCTTTGCTGCGTGGATGCCATGTCGAGGGGCGCTTCCATTTCGATGACGCCGATGGCGCCGAGCACCCGCACATCGACCACCCCCGGCATGCCGCGCGCCGGTGCCAGTTCCTCGCTCAGTTGCGCCTCGATCGCCGCCACCCGCTGCGCCCAGGGACCGGATTCCAGAAGCTTCAGGCTGGCCTCGGCCACGGCGCAGGCCAGCGGATTGGCCATGAAGGTCGGCCCGTGCATCAGCACGCCCTTGCCGTCGGCATGAATACCGTCGCAAACATCCGGGGTCACCAGGGTGGCGGCCAGGGTCATGTAGCCGCCGGTCAGCGCCTTGCCGACGCACAGGATGTCCGGCGTGATGCCGGCGTGCTCGCAGGCGAACATGCGGCCGGTACGCCCGAACCCGGTGGCGATCTCGTCGCAGATCAACAATACGCCGTGTGCATCGCACAGCGCGCGCACCTGGCGCAGGAACTCGGGGGCATAGAAGCGCATGCCGCCGGCCCCCTGCACCACCGGCTCCAGGATCACCGCCGCCAGTTCGGGCGCATGCGTCGCGATCTTGTCCCGGAAATCGGCGATGTCGGCATCCGTCCACTCGGCATCCGCGCGGGCGCGGGGGGCATCGGCGAACACGTGGTGGGGCAGGATGCCGGAGAACAAGTGATGCATGCCGTTCACCGGGTCGCAGACCGCCATCGCCCCGAAGGTGTCCCCATGATAGCCGCCGCGGATCGTCAGCAGCCGGCGCTTATCCGATCTCCCCTGCGCCTGCCAGTACTGCAGCGCCATCTTGATGGCCACCTCGACCGATACCGAGCCGGAATCGGCGAAGAACACGTGTTCCAGCCCGGGGGGCGCCAGGTCGAGCAGGTGGGCGGCAAGCTGGGCGGCGGGCCGATGGGTCAGGCCGCCGAACATCACATGCGCCATGGACTCGAGCTGTTCCGCCACCGCCCTGTTCAGCACCGGATGGTTGTAGCCATGGATGGCGCACCACCACGAGGCCATGCCGTCGATCAGCTGCCGGCCGTCCGTAAGTTCCAGATATACGCCATGGGCTGCGGCCACCGCATGGGCCGGCAGCGCATCATGCATCGGCGCGTAGGGGTGCCAGACATGCTCACGCTCGAAGGCCTGCCAGTCGGCGGCAAGCTCAGCGCGGTGGCCGCCGCTCATGCCGCCTCCAGGCGGCCCGACCCCACGAGATCCAGGGTCAGGCGTTCCAGCACCACCCGCTTGTCCTCGACCGAGGCACCCTTGAGCAGCGTTTCCGCCTCCAACGTCCGATGCAACGCCGCAATCAGTTCGGGCACCTGCCAGCGCCGGGATTCGCCCGGCACAAGCCGGCGCGCCTCGCCGAATACCCGCGCCTTCTGCAAGGCAGCGCCATCCCTTTTCGCCTCAAACCAGCGGTACATCAACAGCTGCTGCAGGCGCGTGGTCAGCCAGCTGACAACCTGCACCTCCGCCACCTGCTGGCTATCCAGAAGCTTGCGCAGCCTTGATAGCGCACCGACCGAACGCGCGGCCACCGCGGCACAGTAGGCGTCCAGGTCCTCCGGAATGCGTTCGCCGAGCAGCTCGCCGAGGATATGGACATCGATCGGCTCGGCGGCGCCGGCATCGTACCAGCGCATGCGCTCGGCCAGCTGCCGGGCCGCCAGGCGCATACCCTGCAACCGTTCGCCCGCCAGGCCCAGGGCCTCGTCGGTGACCTGCAGGCCGGATTCGGAAAACAGGCCGGAAAGCCAGCGCTGGAAGGCATCGATCCCCGGCATGGAGAATTCGCAGCAAGCCACCGCATCGATCGCCTGCATCTGCTTGTGCATGGCCTTCTTCCAGCTGATCTCGGGGGCACAGATGATCAGCCGCTGCGGCGGGGAAAGGCTAGCGGCCAGACGCAACAGATGCTCGCCCTGCTTCGGGCTTGCGGCCTCGGCATTGCGCACCAGCGCATGGCAGCCGGCATTGGCGAACAGCCCCTGGCTGCGGGTCTCCACCTCCACCCGATCCAGCTCGGAGGCATCGAGGCGCAGGCGCGTGATCTCGGGAGCGCCCGCTGCCAGCAGCGTCTCTGCCGCCTCGAACAGCGCATCCCGATCCATGCCGTGCAGGTAGTAAACGCTGGCCTGCACGGAGGATAGGCGCTCGGCAGTACACCTCATCGGCATCCCCGCATCGGAATCCCCATCAAAATCCGGATTGCAGCGCTTCCCAGGCCTGCCTCGCCCACTGCTGGCGCAGCTGCCGCTTGGCGCGATCCTGCGACAGCGAGGCCTGGAGGCTGCCGGCCCCGCCGGAACCCTGTACATAGATGTCCGTCGACGCCGCGATGGTACCGCCATTCCAGAGCATGGTATCGCCCTTCATCAGGCGCAGCGAACCGGACAGCGACAGGCGGTACTGGATGGCATAGCCATTGGTGTCGTAGGCGCTGGGCACGAACTGGCTGGAAACGTTCTCGATATCGAGCTCCACGGCATTCACGTCCTCGGCCTTGGGATCACCGGCCCTGAGCACCGTGTAATCGCTACCCGACTGCATCAGCGTGATCAGCGATTGGGCCAGCACGGCGGCATCCGCCCCGGAGGTGCGGACGACGATGGCCTGAGTATTCTCGGGAGCCACGACGATCTTGCCGCCGTGGCCGGCCAGGTGATAACCGCAGCCGCCGAGCGCCAGGCTCAGCATCAGCACGACAAGCATGCGCCTCATGCCGGCTTCACCACCACATTGAGTAGCCGACCGGGCACCAAGATGACCTTGACCACCGCCATATCCGCAAGCCAGCGCGCGACCGCAGGCTCGGCATGCGCCGCCGCCATGGCCGCCGCCTCGTCGGCATCCGGGGCCACGCGCACCTCGCCGCGTTTCTTGCCGTTGATCTGCACCACCAGATCGATGGTATCCTGCACCAGGGCCGCGGCATCTACCGCCGGCCAATCCTCGAGCACGGCCATGCCGTCCAGCCCCAGGCGCGCATGGCATTCGCAGGCAAAATGCGGCACCAGCGGCGCCAGCATCTTCAGCAGTGCCTGACAGCCCTCGCCAAGCACCGTCCTGCCAGCCTCGCCCTTGGCCTCGAAGGCATACAACGCGTTGGTCAGTTCCATCAACGCCGCGATCACCACATTGAAGGCGAAGCCCTGCTCGAAGGCATGCGTGACGCGCTGGATCGTGGCATGGATGGCGCGGCGCATAGCCTTGCACGATTCGCCATCTGCATCCCCAGCGCCGGCCTCATCCAGGCGATCCAGCAGGCGCCAGACCCGGTGCAGAAAGCGGTTGGCCCCCTCCACGCCGGCATCGCTCCATTCCAGGTCCTTCTCCGGCGGTGCCGCGAACAGGATGAACAGGCGCGCCGTATCCGCACCGTACTGCTCGATCAGGGCGTTGGGATCCACCGTATTGCCCTTGGACTTGCTCATCTTGACCCCGTCCTTGAGCACCATGCCCTGGGTCAGCAGGCGCATGAACGGCTCGTCGCCGGCATCAGCAGCGGAAAACAGTCCCTCGTCGCGCATCAGCTTGTAGAAGAAGCGCGCATACAGCAGATGCAGCACCGCGTGCTCGACGCCGCCGATGTACTGGTCGACGGGCAGCCAGCGCCGCACGGCCTCGCGATCGAGCATCGATGCCTCGTTGCGCGGGCTGGTGTAGCGCGCCATATACCACGAGGACTCCATGAAGGTGTCGAAGGTATCGGTCTCGCGCCTGGCCGGCTTGCCGCAGGCCGGGCAATCGGCATGCACGAAGGCCTCGCAGGTCGTCAGCGGGCTGGCACCGCCGGTCGGCTTCAGATCCTCCGGCAGCACCACCGGCAGCTGATCTTCGGGCACCGGCACGATGCCGCAATCCTCGCAATGAATGACCGGAATCGGCGTGCCCCAGTAACGCTGGCGGGAGACCAGCCAGTCGCGCAGCCGGTATTGCACCCGCTCCTTGCCCTTTCCGAGCAAGCGTAGGGCGTCGGTGATCTTCTGCTTGGCCTCTTCCGAACCCAGGCCGTCGAAGGTGCCCGAGTTCACCAGCACCCCCGGCTCGGTGAAGGCCGCAGCCTCGATATCGGCCGCTGAACCGTCGGAGGGCGCGATCACCTGTCGGATCGGCAGGCCGTACGCCTTGGCGAAACCGTGGTCGCGCTCGTCGTGGGCCGGCACGCTCATCACCGCGCCGGTGCCGTAACCCATCAGCACGAAGTTGGCGACCCACACCGGCACCGTCTCGCCGGTGATCGGATGCACGGCGTGGATGCCCAGCGGCATGCCCTTCTTCTCCATCAGCGCCACATCCGCTTCCTTGGTCGAGATATGGGCGCACTCCTCGACGAAGGCCGCCAGTTCGGGATTCGATGCCGCCGCCTTTTTCGCCAGCGGGTGGCCGGCGGCCACCGCCATATAAGTCACGCCCATCAGTGTGTCCGGGCGAGTGGTGAAGATCTCCAGCGTCTCGCCGCTTCCCTCGATGGCGAAGCTCACCTCGGCGCCGGTGGAGCGGCCGATCCAGTTCTTCTGCATCTCGCGCACGCGCTCCGGCCAGCCGGACAAGCTATCCAGATCGTTCAGCAGTTCCTCGGCATAATCGGTGATACGGATGAACCACTGGGCCAGGCTCTTGCGCACCACCGGCGTGTCGCAGCGCCAGCAGGCGCCGTCGATGACCTGCTCGTTGGCCAGCACCGTATGGCAGGGCTCGCACCAGTTGACCTCGGCCTGCTTGCGATAGGCCAGCCCCTTGTCCAGCAGGCGCGTGAACAGCCATTGCTCCCAGCGGTAATACTCCGGGCGGCAGGTGGCGATCTCGCGATCCCAGTCGTAGGACAGGCCGAGACGCTTCAGCTGCCCGCGCATCTGGCGGATATTGGCATAGGTCCATTCGGCCGGCGGCAGGCCGTGCTTGATGGCGGCGTTCTCGGCCGGCAGGCCGAAGGCATCCCAGCCCATCGGATGCAGTACGTTGAAGCCCTGCATGCGCTTGTAGCGGGCCATGGCATCGCCCAGGCAGTAATTGCGCACATGCCCCATGTGCAGATTACCGGACGGATAGGGGAACATGACCAGGCAGTAGAAGGTCTCACGGGCATCGGCCGGATCGTCCGAGGCTCGGTTGGCGGCCCCCTCTTCCCAATGCTGCTGCCACTTGCGCTCGATTGCCTGCGCCTCATAACGATCACTGCCGACGGACACCGCTTGCCTCCAATACGAAAAGTACGGCAATGATGGAGGCTCGCCTGGGCAAAGGAAAGTCTCGGTATTGCCGCGATGACGGATTCAGGCATATTTACCTTTGGGGCCAGTATGGCCGGAACCGAGGAGCGAGAGAGAAGTGAACGAATCCGCGGCAATCAACGAGCCACAGACGGGGCCGATCTCGACCGCGCTACCCGCCCTGATCCGCGCCGAACAGGTCAGACTCGCCTATGGTCACCTGCCGCTGGCGCTGCTGGCCACGGTGGTGAACGCGCTGGCCATCGTCGCCCTGCTTTGGCACAGGCAGGCGCCGCATGCGATGCTGCTCATCTGGCTGTCCCTGATCCTGCTGCTGTCCGCCGTGCGCTATATGCACACCCTCTCCTACCGGAGTCAGGCCGATGCCATCGCCATCTCGGAGAACCGCTTTCGATACGGTGCCCTGGCGGCAGGCATCCTGTGGGGCAGCATCGCCCTTTTCCCGGAACCGGCATTCGCATATCAGGCCATGCTCGCCATCATCCTTGTCGGCATGAGCGCCGGGGCGAGCGTCACCCTGTCCTCCTACCGCGGCATCCTGCAGGCCTTCCTGATCCTGACATTGCTTCCCATGACCGTGCGCCTGGCCATAGATGGGCAAACGCTGCCCCTGGTGATGTCAGGCCTGGGTGCCCTGTTTCTGACCATGATCTCCGCCGCCGCCGGCATGTTCCACCGCAATGTCATCGACAACATCCGCCTCGGCCTGGAGGCACAACAAAGGGAACAGGCATTGAAGCAGGCCGAGGACCAGTACCGCCACCTATTTGAGATGGCCAACGACGCCATCCTCATCGTCGATCCGGAGGGGACCATCCTCAACACCAACCCGGTGGCCTACACGCGCCTGGGATACCAAAGGCAGGAGATTCTGGGCATGGACATCGCCCACCTGCTATCCCCCAAACTTGCTGCCAGCAGGCAGACCCGGCTCAGGAGAATGCGGGAGCTCGGCAGTCTGTCCTTCGAGTCCGAGCACATGCGCAAGGACGGGAGTCTGATGCCGGTCGAGGTCAACGCCCAATTGATTGATTTCCGCGGTCAAAAGGCCGTGCTCAGCATCGTACGCGACATCACCGAGCGCAAACAGGCCGAGGACAGACTGCGCACACTGTCCCGGGCGCTGGAGCAGGCCGGCGAATCCGTCATCATCACCGGTCACGATGGCCTGATCGAATATACCAATCCCGCCTTTACCGCCATCACCGGGTACACCCCGGAGGAGGTCTGGGGCAAAGATCTGCATGTGCTGAAGATGAGCAACGGCCGTCAACAGGCATCCCTGTACCGGGAGATGTGGAAAACCGTCCGGGCAGGCAAGGTCTGGCAGAAGGAACTGACCAGCCGCCGCAAGGATGGGCAGAAAGCCTCCATGCTCATGTCCTTCGCGCCCGTCATCGATGATGACGGGCGCATGAGCCATTTCGTCGGCACCCAGCAAGACATCACCGAGCATGTCGAACTGGAGGAAAGGCTGAGGCAGGCGCAAAAGATGGAGGCCATCGGCACCCTCGTCGGCGGCATCGCCCACGATTTCAATAACGTGCTGGCCGGCGTCACCGGGAACCTGTTCCTGGCTAGGCAACAAACCCAGCATCTGCCGGAAGTCACCGAGAAACTGGACCTGTCGGAGAAGCTCGCCTTCAGCGCCTCAAGGATGGTGCAGCAACTGCTGACCTTCGCGCGCAAGGATGCGGTGGAGATCATGCCCATGGACCTCGGTCGGTTCATGCAGGAGACCAGCCGCCTGTATGAACTCAGCATCCCGGACAACATCGCCTATCGCGGCATTTTCTGCGAACGGGAACTGCCGGTCCGCGGCGACGACACGCAGCTACAGCAGATGATCGTCAACCTGCTCAACAATGCCCGGGATGCGGTCGCCGGGGTGGAGAACCCGCGCATCACGCTGACTCTGGAGCCCTTCGATGCCTCCCCGGAATTCCGCCGTCGGCACAGCACCACCACCCGGCATTTTGCGCGCATCAGCATCGAGGATAATGGCTGCGGCATCCCCGACGCCATCAAGACGCGCATCTTCGAACCCTTCTTCACCACCAAGGAGATCGGCAGCGGCACGGGGTTGGGACTGGCCATGGTCTACGGCACGATCACATCGCATGGCGGCCTGATCGATGTCGAATCGGCGCCGGAAACCGGTACGGCATTCCGCATCTACCTACCGCTGCAACCGCATCTGGAGCTGCAACCGCCAGTCACAAGCGACACGGAATCGCCGGTGACCGGTCGGGGAGAAACCCTGCTCGTCGTCGATGACGACCCCCAGATTCGCGAGATCACCCGCCACATCCTGGAGGCTCTGGACTACCGGGTACTGACGGCATCGGACGGCATGGAGGCGATCAAGGTGTTCAACCGCAACGCGGATGACATCAAGCTGGTCCTCATGGATCTGGTGATGCCCAGGCTGGGTGGCGCACGCGCCTATGAGCGGCTGCACCGCACGCATGAAGACCTGCGCGTCATCTTCATCACCAGCCATGACCTGAAACAGCGACTGGAAATCGCCCCGCGCCAGGACGAGGTCGTCGTGCTGAAAAAGCCCTGGTCGGCCACCCAGCTCAGTCAGAGTATTCGCAGCGCCCTGGACCGGACGCTGCATTAATTCAATGCGTTAGCCTGGCCCCGGCCCTAGTCGGTCAGTGCCTCGCGCAGGCGCTTCAGGCCCCTGGCCTCAAGCTGGCGCACGCGCTCGATGGATACGCCGAACTGCTCGGCAAGCTCTTTGAGCGTCGCGGGCTGATCGGCCATGTGGCGCTGCGTAAGAATCTGACGTTCGCGTGCATCCAGGCCGGCCAGGGATTGCTGCAGCCGGGCATGGCGGAATTGCGCCCAGTCAGCCTCGATCAGCACCTGCTCCGGCGTCGGTTCCTCCGCCTCCAGCGTGGCCACCATGGAACGGCCCTCGACATCCGCATCCAGGGAGATATCCCGCAGCAAATAGGCGTTGGCCACATCCTTGAATTGCTCGCCGGAGATGCCGAGATCGGCCGCCACCTCCTCCGCGCCATGACCCTCCATGGCGGCAATGGCGGTCCGGGCCTGCTTCAGGCCGGCGAACACCTTGCGCTGGACCTTGCTCGTTCCCAGCTTGACGATGCTCCACGAGCGCAGGATAAAATCGTGGATGGCGGCGCGCACCCACCATGCGGCATAGGTGATCAGGCGGAAGCCACGCTCCGGGTCGAAACGCTTGACCGCATGCATCAGGCCCAGCGTACCCTCCTGGATCAGATCCATCTCGGGCAGCCCGAAGTGGCGGTATTCGCGGGCGATGCCCGCCACCGCATACAGGTTGGCACAAACCAGCTGCTTGGCGGCATCGAGATCGTGCTCTGCTTGCCAGTGCCGCGCCAACGCCTGCTCCTGATCCACGCTCAGCCGCTCGATGCGGCGCACATCGCGGTAGAACAGGTTCAGGCTCGACATGTCCACAGTTGGAGCAATCATCACACCTCCATCGATTCCGAAATTAGCACTCAATATAACAGAGTGCCAAGTCCATCGCAAAAGAGGTCCCGCATCAAGCGGGGCTCAGTGATCGACCAAATCCGGGGAGATACGCCGCATGGTGGCGATGCCGGCGCCGAGCAGGCCGACCAGGGCGCCGCCCAGAATCAGCACGGGCAGCAGCACCGCCAGCGCCGGCTGCATGGAAAGTGCCTGCAGCCAGTTGCCCAGGGCCCAGACCAGCGGCCATTGCATGGCCCAGGCCAGCGTGCCGGCCAAAAGGCCGATCAGCATCCCCTCGAGCAGGAAAGGCATGCGCACGAACCATTCCTTCGCCCCCATCAGGCGCATCAGGTGCAGTTCCTCCGCCCGCCCGATCAGGGTGATGCGCAGCGTGTTGGCGATGATCAGGGCCATGGCCAGCGCCATCACACCCTCGATGAACCAGGCCAGGCCGTGCAGGCTTTGCAGCCAGTCATGCGCCTTGGCCAGGCTGATCTCCTCCTCGTTGACCTTCGCTCCGAACTTCTGAGCCACGTCCCGAATATCGCGGAACAGGAACTTGCCGGCATCCTCATCGATCGACACCGCAAAGCTGACCGGCAGGCGACGAGCCAGCGTCTCATCGTCGACACCGGTGCCGTGCAGCCAGTGGTGCATCCAGTCCAGGGCCTGCTGCTGCGTGATCAGCGCCACGCCCTTGACCCCGGGCACCGCAACCAGGGCCTGTTGCAGGACCTCGGGCTTGGCTGCCGCCCCGGGGTCGAGGTAGACATGGATACGGATTTCGTCCTGCCAGGTGCCGACCCATTGGCCGGCCATCTGCATGCCGAGCCCGATCATGCCCATCGCCCACAGGGCGATGGCGACGATGCCCAGGGCCAGGAACTGGTGCATGCCCAGGGGCGGCAGGTTGAAGCCGCCGGGCAGCCTCGGCTTCATACCGGCAGGGATATCAGCCGACATAAGCCTCTCCCGCATACGAATCGGCGGCCAGCGCGCCCCGGTGCAGTCGGATCACCCGTCCGGGATGCGAATCCAGCAATTGCAGGTCGTGCGTGGCCATGATGACGGTTGTGCCCATGGCATTGAGTCCCATCAGGTAATCGAGCACCCGCCTGGCCGTATCCGCATCGAGATTGCCCGTCGGCTCATCGGCCAGGATCATCGGCGGATTGGCGCTCATGGCGCGGGCGATCGCCACCCGCTGCTGTTCTCCCCCCGACAAGGCCTCGGGATAGGACCACAGCCGGTCCCCGAGTCCGACGAACTGCAGTACCTTCTGCACGCGCGGCACCAGGCGATCGGTCTTCCACCCCTGCACCCTGAGCGGCAGGGCGACGTTTTCGAACACCGTGCGCGCGAACAACAACTTGTGATCCTGGAAGATAACGCCGATGCGCTGGCGCAACTGGCGTATCCGCGATTCCGGGGCGATGCGCATATCCGCCTGCTCCACCTTCAGCATGCCCGAACTCGGGCGCACGGCGCCGTAGAGCATGCGCATCAGCGAGGATTTTCCGGCCCCGCTTTCCCCGATCAGGTAGACGAACTGCCCCTTGGGTATCTGCAGGGACAGGCCGGACAAGGCCACCTTGCCCGTGGCATACCTCAGCATCAGCTGTTCCATCTCGACCTGCAACGGCACTTCGTTCATGAGAGTGAAACGTAGCCAGCCGCCCGCTGGATGTCACCTGCAGGCTGACAAGATGCATGCAAGCGTTCAGCATGTGCACATGCGCATCGCCTGCCCGCATTGCCAGGCCGTTTACGAGGTGGCATCCGTCGAAGCGGATGTCGATTTTCTGTGTTCGCGCTGCCACCGCGAGTTCCGCCTCGGCGAGCCTGCGCATGATAGCCAGCCGCCGGCACCGGCGGATGAGCAACTGGGGCTGTTCGATGCCCGCCGGCCCGATGCCGGACACGACGGGTCCGATGGACAGGCATCCGGACACGATGAGAAAGCGCCGCTGTTTCTCGAGCACTTGGCCCACGACGACATGGAGGGGATACCGGGGCCGGAGATGCCGGAGGAGCTCATCGTGCCGCAGGCCTTCCGGCACGAGCAGACAGAAGGTGACAGCGCATCCGAAGCCGACCTGCCGGCTCCGGAGCGACGCTCTCCGCGCATCCTGGCCTGGATGTCCTGGGTCGTACTGATCATCGCCATCGCCGGCTTTTCCTACAACTACCGATCCTGGTCGGACAACCTGTGGCTGCGCAGCATGCTGCTGAACCTGCATATGCCGATCACGGTGCACGCCAGAGACTGGCGCATCCCCCCGGACAGCATCCATGCCGAATGGCTGAAGCGGGATGACGGCAGCACCGTTCTGGTCATCGAGGGAAGGGTGGAGAACCGGCTGCATGCCGAGTTGGCGACGCCGTACATCCAGGTCACCGTCTATGATGCGCTACATACCGACAAGGTCGTCAAGCGCGTGAGCCTGCCCATTACCCAGCCACCTGCCGTCGACGCCATCCGCCACACACCTTGGGTGGCGCCACCCCAGGACGACGTGCCGGTGGCAGCCGCAGGCAGCCGGGGCTTCATGCTGGTTATGGATGATCTTCCCGCACACGCCGGCGCCTTCACGCTGGCGGTCGTACCCTCGCTGTCCCGCTAGCCGCTTCCGGACTTATCGGATCAGCAGCGCGACGGCATGCGCGGCGATGCCCTCCTTGCGGCCGATCGATCCGAGATGCTCGCTGGTGGTCGCCTTGACGTTCAGCTGTGCCACATCCACGGCGCAGATCGCGGCCAGATGCTCGCGCATGCCGGCGATATAGGAGAAAAGTCGCGGCACCTGGGCCACCACCGTGGCATCGGCGTTTCCGAGCCGCCAACCGTCGGCAGCGGCCTTCTCGAGCACAGTACGCAGTAATTCCGAACTGTCCGCCCCCCGGTAGCGCGCGTCGGTATCCGGAAAATGCCGGCCGATATCCCCCAGCCCCGCGGCCCCGAGAATGGCATCGCACAGGGCGTGGATCAGCACGTCGGCATCGGAATGCCCGGCCAACCCCTTGTCGTGGGGAATCTCCACCCCGCCCAGCATCAGTCGCCTGCCCTCGGCAAAGGCATGCACATCGAAGCCATGTCCAACGCGAAATTCCATGCCGCCTCCTAGGTCCGGGATTGCATCAGCCGGCACAGCCATGCCATGTCCTCGGCCGTGGTGATCTTCCGGTTCTCCTCCTCCCCGTCGCTGATATAGACGGGGAATCCCGCCGCCTCCAGCAACGAGGCGTCGTCGGTCCATGCCATGCCGGTATGCATGGCGGCAAGCGCCTGTTCGAACCAGGCGCGCCTGGCCACCTGCGGGGTCTGTACCGCGCGGAGCGCGGCGCGCTCCAGCGTGGCGATGACCCTGCCCTCGGCATCGACCTGTTTGATGGTGTCGTGCACCGCCAGCCCCGGCACTGCCGCGCCGTGCGCCATGGCCGCATCCAGCACCCCTCCCAGCAAGGCGGGGGAAGGGATGGGACGGGCGGCATCGTGCACCGCCACCCATGCCACGTCATCCGGCAGGGCGGCCAGGCCGTTGCGCATCGAATCCGCGCGCTCCCTGCCACCGGTCACGGCGGGAAGCAGCGTAAAGGGGAGGTCATGACCCGCCACCGCCTCGGCATAACGACGGTCGTCCTCGGCAATCACCGGCTGCACGACAGAAAAGCGCGACTCCAAAGCCAGGCTTTCCAGCGCCCATCGCAGCAATGGCTTGCCCTCGACCATCTGATACTGCTTGGGCACATCGCCGCCCATGCGCCGACCCTGCCCCGCTGCCAACAACAGTACACCCACATTCATTTGCGGATTTTGGCCGCCTCCCGGCGCCAGTCAACCAGCGGACGGCGTTGCGGATTGCCACGGCATCGGATATAAAACGGGCATGGATATTCAGACACCTTGCCTTTCCGTCGCCTGACCCGTACCCGATCCCGGTTCCGATGACCTCCTCTATACTGTTCCCGCTCGCCGGCTCCCTGACAGCGCTCTGCGCCGTGCTGCTGTGGATGAATGTCTGGCATCTGACGCCGGCATGGCTGGCGAAGCGCACCCATATCTTCGTGGCCGTAGCCATCCCCGTCACCATGGTGCTGACCTTCTGGGGCTGGACGAAGCTGGAATCCTTCAACGCATCAGGCTTTTTTCTGTTCTCGCTGCCAACGGCGGTGGCCATCTCCACGCTGCTGGTACAGGGCATGTATTTCATCGGCGCCCTACGCCATCGGCATGGCGGCCTGGGGCTATTCGTGCTGCCGGTCATCGCCCTACCCCTGATCCTGATTCCCTTCCTGCCCCGGGACGCCGCCACGGAATGGATCCAGACCCGCTCGCTGCTGGAAACCGGGCATATGATCATCTCGCTATGCGGCTATGCCGTGCTGACCCTGTCCGCCCTGCATGCCATCATGCTCTGGCAGCTCGACCGCGCCCTGAAACGCAAGTCCATCAGCCCGCTGATCGAGGCCATGCCGTCCATCATCGAGATTGAGGCGCATATGATGGCGCAGTTGCGCCTGTCGGCCTGGCTGATCGGCATCAGCATCCTGACGGGACTCGCCTGGCAGTGGGAAGCGTTCTCGCATTTCCACCTGATCAGCCACAAGGTGCTGCTCGCCATCTTCTCCTGGGTCGTCATCATGGTGCCGCTGATCCGCCGCCGCCGCGCCACCCTGCCCGGACGCCAGTCGGCCATCATGGTCATCACCGCATATGTGCTGATGGTGCTGGCCTACTTCGGCGTAAAAATGATCAAGGCATGGCTCCACCACTGATCGCCCCCCGAGCCCGATATGCATGATTTCATCCTCTCGATCCCGGTAGCCGTCGCCATCCTGTTCGCGCTGCTGCTGCTGTCCGCCTTCTTCTCCGGATCGGAAACGGCGTTGACGCGGGCCAGCCGTGCGCGCCTGGAAACCATGCAGGAGAATCGGGTCCGGGGCTCGAAACGGGCCCTGCACCTGGTGCGCCACCCTGAACGCATGCTGGCGGCGGTGCTGCTCGGCAACAACTTCGTCAATATCGCAGCCTCTTCGCTCGCCACCGCCATCTTCGTGGCCGACTTCGGCGAAGCCGGCATCATTTACGCCACGGTGCTGATGACCACGGTCGTGCTGCTGCTCTCCGAGGTTCTGCCCAAGGCCATCGCCGTGGCCCATGCCGAATCCTTCGCAGTCAAGGTCGCGCCCACGCTGTTCTGGATCCAGCGCCTGCTGTCGCCCATCGTCGCCGTGCTGATGTTCCTGATCGGCCTGATGCGCCGCATTTTCCGTATCCCCGACAAGCAGGAGCACATCGTCACGCATCAGGAGCTCGCCACCCTGATCGACATGGGGGCCAAGGGCGGCATGCTGGACAGTTCGCGCGAGCAGATGCTGCTGAACAGCCTGAGCCTGCACGAGGTCAAGGTGCGGGCGCTGATGACGCCGCGCAAGAGCATGATCCTCATCGATGCCGACCGCAGCGTCGGTGAATGTCTGGCCTACGCCATGGAAAAGCCGCATTCCCGCTACCCGGTCTACCAGGGGGAGACGGACAACCTGATCGGCATCGTGCATCTTCGGGATCTGATGCGCCTGAAAAACCGGGACATGCCGCTGATGCACGCCATCATCTGGCAGACCCCGATGTATATCCCTTCCTCGAAGAACGCCCTGGACATGATGTTCGAGTTCCAGACCCGTCGCCAGCACATGGGCATCGTCGTCGACGAGCTCGGCGACATCGACGGTCTGATCACGCTGGAGGATATCCTCGAGGAGATCGTCGGCGAGATCACCGACGAATGGGACATCCCCGAACAGCAGAACATGTGGCTGAAACCGGACGGATCGCTGGTGGCCGAAGCCATGGTCAACATCCACGACATCAACGACGAGCTCGGATGCAATCTGCCGAAGAACGGGGCCACGACCATCGGCGGCCTGGTGGTGGAACTGCTCGGGGAGCAGCCGGACGGGCCGGTATGCCTGGCCGCCGAGGATGTGCGCCTCGAGGTAACGGGGCTGAGCGGCGGCTGGATTCAGCAGGTGCGCATCATGAAGAAGCACCCGCCTGAGGACGAGGCCCAGGCCTAGGAGACTTCCTGGCGCAGGGCACGCATGATGGCCTGCATATCCTGCCATACATGCACCTTCTGCTCAGGCGAGCGCAGCAGATAGGCCGGGTGATAGGTCACGCGCAGCTTCGTCCCACGGCTCTCAAACCAGCGCCCGCGCATCGCCGCCATCGGCGCTTGACTGTCCAGCACGGCGCTGGCCGCCACCTTGCCCAGCAGGCAGACGATCTTCGGGGAAACGGCCTGCCACTGGGCATCGAACCAATGGGCACAGGCCGCGATCTCGTGGGCCTCGGGGTTGCGGTTTTGCGGCGGCCGGCATTTGACGACGTTCATGATGTAGACCTGGGAGCGGTCCAGATCCATGGCCGCCAGCATGCGGTCGAGCAGCTTGCCCGCCAGGCCGACGAACGGCTCGCCCTTCAGATCCTCTTCGCGGCCCGGCGCCTCTCCGACGAACATCAGCTGCGCCTCGGGATTGCCGACACCGAACACCGTCTGCGTGCGTCCGGCGGCAAGGTCGCAGGCGGTGCACTGGCCGACCGCCGTCGCCAACGACCCGAGATCGCCGGCTCCTGCCTGCTGCTCGGGCACCCTGCCGGGGACGGCCGGCACGCCAGGGTCGGCGCCGGCCATGTCGACGGACATGCCTGCCATGGGCGGGCAGATACCCGCCTGGCGCAGGTAATAGGTGCGGAAATCGATGGCTGGGGCCATCCTATTCGATCAGAGGATCCACCGCCGAGGCGGCGCCGAGGAATACCGGCACGCGCTGATGCAGAGCCTCGGGCTGCACGTCGAGCACCTGCCCATCCAGCGCCCAGGCCTTGCCGCCGGCCTGCTCCATCAGAAAGCCCATCGGGATCGCCTCGTACAGCAGCCTGAGCTTGCCGTTCGCATTCTTCTTGTCGGCCGGATACAGGAACACACCGCCCTTGAGCAGCGTGCGGTGGATATCGGCCACCATGGCACCGACATAACGCATGCCCAAGCCCGTCTGCTGCTTCATCATGACCAGGCGTTCGTCCACGCCGTGCAGCCATTGCGCGGCATTTGCCTCGTTGACGGAGTAATACCCCCCCTTGGCGGGGATGCGGATATCCGGGTGGCTGAGCTCGAAACGCGCCGTGGCCGGGTGGAAGGTATAGCCGTGCACGCCGGCGCCGACGGACATCACCAGCATGGTGGCCGGACCGTACAGCACGTAGCCGGCAGCGGCGACGGCGCGGCCGCTTTGCAGCGTATCGGCCTCGTCCGGCCGGCTGCCCTTCGCCGACTTGCGGCGCACCACCGAGAAGATGGTGCCGACGGGGCCATCGACGTCCAGGTTCGAGGAGCCGTCCAGCGGGTCGACCAGCACCAGCCAGTCGGCATCGGCATACTCATCGATCACCTGCAGTGATTCCTGCTCCTCGGAGCCGACGGCGCAGACATAGCCGGTCGCACGCATCTCCTCCAGAAAAATCTCATCGGACAATACGTCCAGTTTCTGCTGCTGTTCGCCCTGCACATTGGCACCACCGGCCTCACCGAGGGCCCCGCGGAACACTGCCCCGCGCAGCAGGGCGCTGATCTCCACCGCCGCCCGGGCCACGCCCTGGACGATCGGCATCATTTCCGCCCCGTTTTTTCCCTGACGGGCAATATCGTTCAGCGTTGTCGGCATGCCTTCCCCTCCCCCAGATTGATTGGAGAGGATGCTAACCGGCATGGACGGAGAAGAACAGTGCAGCGCCCGCATGACCATGCCCCAAGCCATTTTGGTGATCCAGATCACCTTTGTCGCCGACCGAGGCGTTAGTTTTTTATGTTTATGCGAATCTGGGACATCATTTCCTCCACACCCGACGCGGGACGCCGAGGCATGCGTGCCGGCCTGCCATCAGCCAAGCCTTCACGACCATGATCATCGAGAGCAAGAAAAAGCCCAAGGTCACCGTCATCAAGGTCAAGAAGAGGACTAGGCGTCAGCACCATGCCGGAGCCTGGAAGGTGGCCTATGCCGACTTCATCACCGCCATGATGGCCTTCTTCCTGCTGATGTGGGTCAGCACCACGTTCAACAAGAGCCAGATTGTGGGCGTGGCCCATTACTTTAATATGCCGCTGATAATCTCCGGGCAAGGCGGCCGTCATCATGGCGACCAGGACACTGCCATTCATGGCAGCGGCACGGACATCACCCGTAAAAGCGGCCAGGTCAGCCATGGGCATCCATCCGCGGCATCCGTCGCCACCAGCGGCGCCGGCGTCCGTCCCACCTTGGTGAACCTGGCCGGGTTGAAGGGTCATCTCGAGGATACCATTGCCAGGAACAACATGCTCAGTCAGTTCAAGTCCCAGATCGCCATCGTCAAGAACCAACAGGGATTGCTGTTACAGATTGTCGATCAGCCACAGCATTCGCTGTTTTCCGGTGACAGCGCCCGACTAACGCCTTCCGCCAGGGCCATGCTTCAGGTCATGGGCCACGTGCTGGGCCAACAGCCGAACCGGATCAGCGTCGAGGGCCATACCGATGCCGCCCCCTATGCCGGCCCCAAACAGGACTACAGCAACTGGGAGCTTTCCCTGGACCGGGCCAATGCCTGCCGGCGCGCCTTACTGGCCGGCGGCCTGCCTCCCGGGCGCATCCTGCGCGTCACCGGCCTGGGATCCGCTGTGCCACTGCTTCCAGCCCATCCCCAGGATGCGGCGAACCGACGCATCAGCATCACCCTGTTAACCCAACAGGCCTCCCGCGCCATCCAGGCGCAATCAGGGGAGCATGCGCCCAACGATCTCCAGGTCTCGTCCCATTAGGTTCCGGACGGGAAGGTAAGGCGCGATGCCTGCCGGGTAAAAAGAAAAAAGCCAGCAAGCTTATGGCTTACTGGCTCGTGGTCCATCCCAGGGATGCATATGTGGCGGAGCGGACGGGACTCGAACCCGCGACCTCCGGCGTGACAGGCCGGCATTCTAACCAACTGAACTACCGCTCCAGCGGGGGCGCAAAGTAATCACTCAGCACCCTAAAATCAACTTGTATTGTTGACCCAGAAACACCGTGCATCGAAGCATAGCATTCCGAATGGTGGGCGAAACAGGGATCGAACCTGTGACCTACGGCTTGTAAGGCCGCCGCTCTCCCAGCTGAGCTATTCGCCCTAGAAAAAGGAACAAGGGCTCGGTCAAGCCCTTGTTTCCGTAAGCATAAGTAGGGGCCCTGTCGCCCCCACTAAAGGATGCTGTCTTACTTCACCGCGTCCTTCAGGGCCTTGCCAGCCTTGAACTTCGGAGCATTGGAAGCGGCAACCGCAATGGTCTGACCAGTGCGCGGATTGCGGGCCGTACGTGCGGCGCGCTCAGCCACCGAGAACGTGCCGAAGCCCACCAAGCTCACCGCATCGCCCTTCTGCATGGCGCCCGTGATACCCCCCAGAACGGCCTCGACAGCGGCACCAGCCGCAGTCTTGGTCAGGCCAGCCTCGGCCGCAACGTGATTCACCAAATCTGCTTTGTTCATTTTTCCTCCCGCAAGCTACGTCGATGGGGCGAAATATAAACAACCGCACCCATCTCCTGTCAACGCTTTTCTAGTTTTTTGATAGCTTAATGTGCCTTCTGGGACGCCGCAGCCCCATCGTCCAGGTAAATCCCCGGAATTACCTCTGGCACATAATCTCCAGCCATCCTCATACCCTCCGGAAGACGAGTCAAGGCATATTTTAGAACCTCATCCATATGGGTAACCGGGTGGATTTCCAGGCCCTCGAGGATGCTGGCCTGAATGTCCTTCAGGTCCTTCAGGTTCTCTTCCGGGATCAGCACCTCGGTCAGGCCGCCGCGCAGTGCCGCCAGCAGCTTTTCCTTCAGGCCGCCGATAGGAAGGGCCTTGCCGCGCAGGGTGATCTCACCGGTCATGCAGACATTGCGCTTGACCGGGATGCCCGTCAGGGCCGACACGATGGACGTGGCCATGGCCAGGCCGGCGGACGGCCCGTCCTTGGGAATGGCGCCCTCCGGCACGTGCACGTGCACATCCACACTCTGGTAGAAGTCGGGCTTCAGTCCCAGGCGGGTGGCGCGGGATCGCACATAGCTGAATGCCGCCTGCACCGATTCCTGCATCACCTCGCCCAGCTGACCGGTCACCGTCAGCTTGCCCTTGCCGGGCATCAGGCCGGTTTCGATCTGCAGCAGTTCGCCACCGACCTCGGTCCAGGCCAGACCCGTCACCACACCGATCTGGTCGTCCTCTTCGGCCATGCCGAAGCGGTACTGGCGCACCCCGAGGTGTGCCTCGATATCCGCAGCGGAGATGGCGATCGTGCCCTTGTCCTCGGACTGCACCAACTTGCGCGCCACCTTGCGGCACAGCTTCGCCAACATGCGGTCCAGCCCGCGCACGCCGGCCTCGCGCGTGTAGTAGCGGATGATCTCCAGCATTCCCTCGTCGTCCAGGGCCAGCTGGCCGGGCTTCAGACCATGATCCTTGAGCTGCTTGGCCAGCAGATGCTGCTTGGCGATGGCCAGCTTCTCGCGCTCGGTGTAGCCGGGGATGCGAATGATCTCCATGCGGTCCAGCAGCGGTGCCGGGATATTCAGGCTATTCGCCGTGGTGATGAACATGACCTCGGACAGGTCGTAATCGACCTCCAGGTAATGATCGTTGAAGGTGTTGTTCTGCTCCGGATCCAGCACCTCGAGCAGGGCGGCCGAAGGGTCGCCGCGGAAGTCGGCACCCAGCTTGTCGATCTCGTCGAGCAGGATCAACGGGTTCTTGGTGCCGGCCTTCTTCATCGACTGAATGACCTTGCCCGGCATAGAACCGATATAGGTGCGGCGATGGCCGCGGATCTCGGCCTCGTCGCGTACGCCGCCGAGACTCATACGCACGAAATGGCGCTTGGTGGCGCGGGCGATGGAACGGGCCAGCGAAGTCTTGCCCACGCCCGGGGCGCCGACGAAGCACAGGATGGGTCCTTTCATCTTGCGCACCAACTGCAGCACGGCCAGGTACTCAAGGACGCGTTCCTTCACCTTCTCCAGGCCGAAGTGATCCTGGTCGAGCACCTCTTCGGCCACGCTGATATCGCGACTCAAGCGACTGCGCTTGCTCCACGGCAGGTCGAGCAACCATTCCAGGTAGCTGCGCACGACCGTCGCTTCGGCGCTCATGCCCGGCATCATGCGCAGCCTTTTGAGCTCCGTCTCCGCCTTGGCCTTGGCCTCGGCGCTGAGTCCGGCCTTCTCGATGCGCTCGGCCATGCGGTCCATCTCGGCCTGGCTGTCATCCTCGCCGAGCTCCTTCTGGATCGCCTTCATTTGCTCGGACAGGTAGTACTCGCGCTGACTCTTCTCCATCTGACGCTTGACGCGCGTACGGATGCGCTTGTCGACCTGCAGCATCTCGATCTCGTCCTCGAGGTAGGCGTACAGGCGTTCGAGCCGCTGCGTCACGGACGACATCTCAAGCAGCCCCTGCTTCTCCTCGAGCTTCAGGTTCAGGTGGGCGGCGACGGTATCCGCCAGCTTGCCGTTGTCCTCGACCGCCGAGATCGACACCATGACCTCGGAGGGAATCTTCTTGTTCAGCTTGATGTAGCCCTCGAACTGCTGCACCAGGGTGCGGGCCACGGCATCCTGCTCACGCGGATTCTCCTCCGCCTCCGGCATGACGTTGTAGTGTCCGCGCAGGAAATCGTCATCCTCGTGGACATCGTTGACGTCCACGCGCACGCCGCCCTCGACCAGCACCTTGATGGTGCCGTCGGGCAGCTTCAGAAGCTGCAGGATGTTGCCGATGGTACCGACGCCATACAGCTCGACGGCGGCGGGATCATCGATGGCGGCATCCTTCTGGGCCAGCAGCAGGATGCGCTTGCCGCCGCGCATAACCTCCTCCAGTGCACGCACCGACTTGTCGCGCCCGACGAACAGGGGCACGATCATATGCGGGAAGACGACGATATCGCGCAGGGGAAGGATGGGCAGCACGCCCGACTTCTCGTTCATTTCCGCCTGTTCGTCGACGGCCTTTGCATCCCATTCAGCCACTTGGTACTCCTGGACGGTCGAAGAGCGGGCTCCACATACCGTGCCCATTGATGATGCCTTTCGGCAATGAAAAAAGAAAGGGCGCCGTAACCGGCGCCGGGATCAGTTGTCGGTGCCCGAGCGCGCCTGCGCTTCCTCGCCACGGTAGACCAGTACCGGCTTGCCGCGCCCTTCCACGACATCGGCGTTGATCACGCACTGCTCGACGGTGCCGAGTGTCGGAATCTCGTACATGATCTCGAGCATCACCGACTCCATGATCGCCCGCAGGCCGCGGGCGCCCGTCTTGCGCGCGATCGCCTTGTCGGCGATGGCCTCGAGCGCATCGTCGGTGAACGACAGATCCACGTCGTCGTAGGTCAGCAGTGCATGGTACTGCTTGACCAGCGCGTTCTTCGGCTCCGTCAGGATCTGCAGCAGAGCCGCCCGATCCAGTTGCTCCAGCGTGGCTACCGCCGGCAGGCGGCCGACCAGCTCCGGAATCAGGCCGTAGCGGATCAGGTCGTCCGGCTCCACCAGGCGCAGCACGGCCCCAATGCTCTTCTTGTCGTCGCCGACATTGGCGGCGAAACCGATGGAGCGGTGGTTGATGCGGGACTCGATGAGCTTTTCCAGGCCATCGAAGGCGCCGCCCAGGATGAACAGGATATTCGTCGTATCCACCTGCAGGAATTCCTGCTGCGGATGCTTGCGGCCGCCCTGCGGCGGCACCGAGGCCACCGTGCCCTCGATGAGCTTCAACAACGCCTGCTGCACGCCCTCGCCGGACACGTCGCGGGTGATCGACGGCGACTCGGACTTACGCGAAAGCTTGTCCACCTCGTCGATATAGATGATGCCGCGCTGGGCCTTGGCCACATCGTAATCGGCGGCCTGCAGCAGCTTCAGGATGATGTTTTCGACGTCCTCACCGACATAGCCGGCCTCGGTCAGCGTCGTGGCGTCGGCCATGACGAAAGGCACGTCGAACACCTTGGCCAGGGTTTGGGCCAAGAGCGTCTTGCCGCTGCCGGTCGGGCCCAGGAGCAGTACATTGCTCTTGCTGATCTCGACCTCGCTGTTCTCGTTGTGGCCGATGCGCTTGTAATGGTTGTAGACGGCCACCGAAAGCAAGCGCTTGCTCGATTCCTGGCCGATCACATAGTCGTCGAGATAGGCCTTGATTTCCGCCGGCTTCGGCAGACTGCCGGCCTCGCGTTTGGGCTTGGCTTCCTTGCCGGAAAGCTCCTCGACGATGATCTCGTTGCACAGTTCAATGCATTCATCACAGATGAATACGGTCGGGCCGGCGATCAGTTTCTTGACGTCGTGCTGGCTCTTGCCGCAAAACGAGCAATACAGCGTGGTGTCGCCGCCCTTATTTCCCGTGCCCATCCTTACCTCCGGCCGACTCCTTGTCCGTGACAGACTTGCGGGATGTCAGCACCTGATCGATCAAACCGTAATCCCGCGCTTCTTCGGCGGTCAAGAAATAATCGCGCTCGACATCATCGGAGATCTTCTCCAGCGGCTGACCGGTATGGTCGGCCATCATCTGGTTCATGCGCTCCTTGAGCTTGATAATCTCGCGGGCGTGAATCTCGATATCCGTCGCCTGCCCCTGGAAACCACCCAGCGGCTGGTGGATCATGATGCGGGCATTGGGCAGCGCAAAGCGCTTGCCGGCGGTGCCGGAGGCCAGCAGGTGCGCCCCCATGCTCGCGGCCTGGCCGACGCACAGCGTCGACACATCGCAGCGGATGTACTGCATGGTGTCGTAGATGGCCATCCCCGCCGTCACCAGCCCACCGGGGCTGTTGATATACATATAGATGTCCTTTTCCGGACCCTCCGCCTCCAGGAACAGCAGCTGGGCGGTGATCAGGTTGGCCATATGGTCGTCGACCGGGCCACTCATGAACACGATGCGCTCCTTGAGCAGCCGCGAATAGATATCGTAGGAACGCTCACCGCGCGATGTGCGTTCGACGACCATGGGGACGAGATTCATACTACTTCTCCTGGCCCTGATCCTGCTCGGCCTGCCAATCGGCCAGGCTCTTGGCCTGCTTCTTGGTCTTGGCCTTAGCTACTATATAGGCAATGCATTTCCGTTCAAGCAGCTGCTCACCCAGCTCCTGCATGCGCTCGGGCTGGCCGCGCATCCAGCGTTTGAACTCCTCATGCTGGGCCTCGGGATACTGCTGCGCCTGCACATCAAGCTCCGCCTCGACGTCCTCATCCGAGACCTCGGCCTTCGCCTGCTCGCGCACGGCCTGCAGCAGCACCGACAGCTTCAGGCCGCGTTCGGCGCGTTCCCGCACCTCTTTCTGGAACTCGGGAGCGTCGAACATCGCCTTGTCCGGCTGCAGCCCCTGTTCGCGCATGTTCTTGGCCACGCGCAGCGTCGTCTGGCGCACGTCCTCGCGCAGCAGTGCCTCGGGAAGCTCCACCGTATTGGCCGCCAGCAACGCATCGAGCGCTGCCTGCCGGGTGGCTGCATGGCCGGCATCCTTGGCTTCCGCCTCCAGCCGACGGCGAATATCGGCGCGCAGCGCCGCGGCATCCGCGAAATCCACCATCGTGGCCAGATCATCCTCGTCTTTCGGCGGCACGCCCGCGGCCACGGTGCGCACCGTCACCTCGAAGCGGGCCGGCTTGCCGGCCAGGTTCGCCGCCTGATAATCGGCCGGGAAGCTCACCTCGACCTGCCGCTGCTCGCCAGGCTTGGCGCCCAGCAGGCCGTCCTCGAAGCCCGGAATGAAGCGTCCCTCGCCGAGCACCAGGGCCACGTTCTCGCCCTTGCCGCCCTCGAAGGCCTCATCATCGATATAACCGACGAAATCCATCTCTACACGGTCGCCCTGGGCGGCGGCACGGTCCTCGGCGGGTTCGTAGCGCACCTGGGAGGCCAGCAGACGATCCACCACCGACTGCACATCGGCGTCACCGGCAGTCACCTCGGTCTCGTCGAACTTCAGCTTACCCAGATCGCCCAGCGCGACCTCGGGCCAGGTCGTCACCTTCAGTGTGAAGGCGAAGCCGCTGCCCGGCTGCACCGCCGGCAGCTCAATCTCCGGCTGCACCGCCGGCTTCAGGCCGGTGGATTCGAGCACCTCCGCGTAATGGCGCTGCACCAGCTCGGAAGTGGTCTCCTCCAGAATCTGGCCGGAAAACTGGCGCTCGATCAGGCCCGGCGGCATCTTGCCCTGGCGGAATCCCGGCAGCTTGGCGCGCGCCGCGATCTTCTGCACCTGCTCGGCGTAGACCACGTCGTAGTCGCCTTGCGGCACGTGCACATGCACCAGATGCTCGCTCTTTCCAGTGGTTTTAACCTCGGTCTGAATCATGTCCCATGCTCCTGTGGCGGTGCCCGCCGTTCATCCATTGATCTGGTGCGAGAGGGGGGAGTCGAACCCCCACACCGAAGGTACTGGAACCTAAATCCAGCGCGTCTACCAGTTCCGCCACCCTCGCACGCGTCGGTCGTGCCAGCACCCGGCCGCGACCCTTAAAAAGGAACGGAACTATGCCGATGCGAAGCGGCGGTGGCAAACCGGCACAAAACAAAAAAAGGGGCTGCGAAGGCAACCCCTTGATGCATGGTGGGCCGTGAAGGGCTCGAACCTTCGACCCGCTGATTAAGAGTCAGCTGCTCTACCAACTGAGCTAACGGCCCATGCGGCGGCGGATACTAGTGCATCGACCGCATCTTTCAACTGGGGTGGACGAGGGGACTCGAACCCCCAACCACCGGTACCACAAACCGGGGCTCTACCATTGAGCTACGTCCACCATCCCCACTGGCGCGCCTGGCAGGACTCGAACCTGCAGCCTACAGCTTAGAAGGCTGTTGCTCTATCCGGTTGAGCTACAGGCGCCCCGTGCATTCCCGTATCAGACCCGGACTGGTCGGGGCGGCAGGATTCGAACCTGCGGCCCTCTGCTCCCAAAGCAGATGCGCTACCAGGCTGCGCTACGCCCCGTCTTGCCCTAGCCTTCTTGCTTGCCCGCGAAGGCGGCGGACGATAGGGATCAGACCCTGATTCGTCAATCCCCGAACCGTGCCTCAGCCGTTCGGCTGCATGGCATAAACACGCGCCAGAATCTCCCGACCGCCGGCTTCCAGAACCTGCTCGGCCAGCGAGCGCCCGAGGCGTGCGGCATCCGAGCGCACGCCCTCGATCTCTCTGGCGATCAACACCGAGCCATCGACCTCGCCGACCAGGCCCCGCAGCTGCAGCCTGTCGCCATCCAGCACCGCGTAGGCGGCAATGGGCACCTGACAGCCGCCCTCGAGGGTGGCCAGAAAGGCGCGCTCGGCGGTCGTGCGGTCCACCGTATCCGCATGGTTCAGACCCGCGAGCAGGGTATTGGTCGTTTCGTCGTCATCGCGCGTCTGGATGCCCAGCGTGCCCTGGGCCACCGCCGGCAGCATGACCTCCGGCTCCAGAAACTCGTGCATGCGGTCGGCGATGCCCAGTCGCTTCACACCGGCCGCCGCCAGGATCACCGCATCGACCTCGCGCCCGACCTTGTCCAGGCGCGTCTGCACGCTGCCGCGCACCGACACGAATTCGAAGGACGGATAGTGCGCCTTCAACTGGCACAGGCGACGCAGGCTGGAGGTGCCGATGCGCGAACCCGCCGGCAGGCTGGCAAGTGCCCCGCCGGTGCGCGTGGCCACGGCATCGCGCGGATCGGCCCGCTCGGGGATGGCCCGGATCGACATTCCAGCCGGCAGCTCGGTGGGCACATCCTTCATCGAATGCACGGCCAGATCGGCACGGCCGTCGACCAGCGCCTCATCGATCTCCTTGGTGAACAGGCCCTTGCCGCCCACCTTGGCCAAGGGCACGTCGAGGATCTTGTCGCCGCGGGTGCTGATTCTCACGAGCTCCGTGGTCAGGCCCGGATGCAGACGGCTCAGTTCGGCGGCGACATATTCGGCCTGCCACAGGGCCAGCGGGGATTTGCGGGTGGCGATGCGCAGATGGGTCAAGGTAACACGCTCCATGGGGTGGATTCGGGGGCCAACCCTAACCGTGGGCCAGGGCAAAGTCAGCGACGACGCCGAGAAAGATCACCGCCCCGACCCAGTTGTTGTGCAGAAAGGCCCGGAAGCAGGGTTCGCGCTCGCGCCGGCGCATCAGCCACTGCTGGTAGGCGAAGAGCATCAGGGCTGCGATCAGACCGGCATCATAGGCAACCCCCAGGCCGAAATAGCGCCCGAGCACGGCCATCACGGCCAGAAAACCGGCCTGGAACAGGCCGATGATCAGCCGGTCAAAGCGCCCGAAGCGGATGGCGGTGGACTTGACGCCGATCGCCAGATCGTCGTTGCGATCGACCATGGCGTACTCGGTGTCGTAGGCGACGATCCACAGGCAGCTGGCCGCAAACATGCCCCAGGCACCCATGCCGAGGTGGCCGGACTGAGCCGCGAAGGCCATCGGCACCGCCCAGGCGAAGGCGAAGCCCAGGAAGAGCTGCGGCCACTCGGTCCAGCGTTTGGTGAAGGGATAGATGGCGGCAAGCAGAACCGCCACGAAGGACAACATGACGGTCAGCCGGTTCATGGTCAGCACCAGCGCGAACGAAACCAGGGCGAGCAGGACTGCCACGGCCAGGGCCTCCCAGGGACGGATCTCGCCGGCCGCCAGCGGCCGCTGGCGGGTGCGCTCGACATGGGGATCGAAGTCGCGGTCGGCATAGTCGTTGATCGCACAACCGGCCGAGCGCATCAGGAACACCCCGGCCACGAACACCAGCAGCACATAGCCGTCCGGATGGCCGCGGCCGGCGATCCACAATGCCCACAGCATCGGCCACATCAGCAGCAGGCTGCCGATGGGCCGGTCCATCCGGATCAACCGGGTATAGGCATTGAGACGCTGGCCTACCGCACTCAAGACTCAGTCCTTGCAGATCATGCCGGCGCCGACGGTGTTGTTGGTGAAGCTGTCGATGATGATGAAGCTGCCGGTGGCGTGGTTGTCGGCATAGGCATCGTAGAACATCGGCCGCTGCAGCCTGAAGGCCACGCGCCCGATATCGTTCATGGCCAGTTCCCCGGCGTCCTCCTCATGCGCCAGACTGCGGATGTCGGTGCGGTAGACCACCCCATCCACCATCGCCTTCACGCTGTTGGTGGTGTGCTTGATGACGTACTTCTTGCGGGCGGAAAGCGGCTCTTCGCCCATCCAGCAGACCATGGCCTCGACATCCTTGGCATCCCTGAGCCCGTCGCCGGCATGCACCAGCATGTCGCCGCGCGAAATGTCGATCTCTTCATCCAGCGTCAGCGTCGTGCTCATCGGCGCGAAGGATTCCTCCGCATTGCCGTCAAATCCGACGATCTGTTTGACGCGGCTGGTCTTGCCGGAGGGAAGCACCATCACCTCATCGCCCACGCGCACGGTACCGGAGGCGATGCGCCCCATGAAGCCGCGGTAGTCGGGCCATTCGGGCGTCTGCGGCCGGTTGACGAGCTGTACCGGGAAACGGAAGGGCGCGGCATCGATGTGGTTGCTGACCTCCAGGGCCTCGAGCGTTTCCAGCAGCGTCCTGCCCGTATACCAGGGCATATGCTCGCCGCGCGTCGTCACCATATCGCCGTTCAGGGCCGAAATCGGGATGGCGATCAGGTCATCGATGCCCTGCTTGGCACAGAAGGCGGACAACTCGTCGCGGATCGCCTCGAAGGCGGCCTGGTCGAAATCGACCAGATCCATCTTGTTCACCGCTACGATCAGGTGCGGCATGCCGAGCAGCCCCAGGATATGGGTATGGCGCTTGGTCTGCTCCAGCACGCCGTTGCGCGCATCGACGAGGATGATGGCGGCGTTGGCGGTGGAGGCGCCGGTGACCATATTGCGGGTGTATTGCTCGTGCCCCGGACAGTCGGCCATGATGAACTTGCGCCTGGGAGTGGCGAAATAGCGATAGGCCACATCGATGGTGATGCCCTGCTCGCGCTCGGCTGCCAGGCCGTCGGTGAGCATGGCCAGGTCGATCTCGGATGCAGCGGCGACAGGGGCATCGCCCTTGTGCTTCCGCACGGCCAGCAACTGATCCTCGAAGGCGCCCTTGGTATCGACCAGCAGACGGCCGATCAGCGTCGATTTGCCGTCGTCGACGCTACCGACCGTTACCAGCCTCAACAACTCGATGTCCTGGCTCAGTTTGAAATCGAATTCCGTCATTGTCTCACCCTCAAATCCTTAGCATCGATCATTCGTCCTCCACCCAGGATGGGTGGCGAATCAGCCCCGCTGATTCGTGAGGCAGCAGAAAATCGCATTTTTCTGCTGCCGTCCAAGCCAAAGTCCTTGGATGGACTTCGGCGCATCGATCAAAAATAACCTTCTTTTTTCTTATCTTCCATGGAGTTCGAGCCATGGTCGATGATACGGGTCTCGCGCTCCGAACGGCGCGCTGCCGCCGATTCGGCAATGATCTCGTCGATGTTCACGGCCTCGGAGCGCACGGCACCGGTACAGGGGCTGCAGCCCAGGGTGCGGTAACGGCACATCACCGGCACCGGCACCTCCCCCTCATTGAGATGCCGCTCATCCTCGACCGGGATCAAGAGCTCGCCGCGCTCGACCATCGGCTGCTGTTTGGCGTAGTACAGCGGCACGATGGGGATGTTTTCCTGGCGGATGTACAGCCAGATATCCATCTCCGTCCAGTTGGACAGCGGGAATACACGCACCGATTCGCCCTCGTGGATGCGCCCGTTGTAGGTGTCCCACAGTTCCGGGCGCTGATTCTTCGGGTCCCACTGGCCGAACTCGTCCCGGATCGAGAACACGCGCTCCTTGGCGCGACTGCGCTCCTCGTCCCTGCGCGCGCCGCCAAAGGCGGCATCGTAACCACCGGCCTCCAGCGCCTGCAGCAGGGCCTCCGTCTTCAACGCGCCGCAACAGCGGGCCACGCCGTATTCCTTCGGGTTCATGCCTCGGGCGATCGCCTGCTCGTTGCGGTGCACGATCAGCTGTGCCCCGATCTCCTTGGCATACCAGTCGCGGAATTCGTACATCTCCTTGAACTTGTAGCCGGTATCGATATGCAGCAGCGGGAACGGCAGCGGCGCCGGATAGAAGGCCTTGCGCGCCAGGTGCAGCATGACGCTGGAATCCTTGCCGACCGAATACAGCATCACGGGATTGCGGAACTCCGCCACCACCTCGCGCATGATGTGGATGGACTCGTGCTCCAATGCCTGGAGCTGTGTCAGCCTGTGCTCGTTCATCGTTGTCTCCTCAAATCCCTTCGCCCGCTTCACCTTCGACCTTCTTCAGGATCGGACTGATCACGTGCAGGCCGCATTCTGCCAATGACTCCTCGTTTTCCCACCACCAGCGCCCGGCGCGCTCGTCCTCGCCGACGGCGATGGCGCGCGTGCAGCACTCACAGCCGATCGAGTGGTAGAAATGGTCGTGCAGTCGATTGTACGGCACGTCATGGGCGCGGATATATTCCCAGATCTCGTCCCAGTTCCAGGCCAGCAGCGGGTTGTACTTGCTCAGGCCGTAAATGGGATCGCGCTCCACCGCCGCCAGTTCGGCGCGACCCTCGGACTGGTCGCGGCGACGGCCGGTGATCCACGCCGTTTTTCCCGCAAGCGCCCGATTCAGCGGATGTACCTTGCGCACCCGGCAGCACAGTTTGCGCTGCTCCACCGAATGCCGGAACAGGTTCACCCCGTGCTCATTCACCATGCGCTCGACCTCGGCCCCGTCCGGGAATACCACCTGCACCCGCATGCCGTAGCGCTGCTCCACCGCCTCGATGACATCGTAGGTGGCCTGCGGCAGGCGCCCCGTATCCAGCGTCAGCACCCGGATATCCAGGCCATGGCGGCAGATCAGGTCGATCATCACCGAGGCCTCGGCACCGAAGCTGGACGGATAGGCCAGTCCATTCCCATGCTCGGCCACCGCCGTCCGCAACAGATCCACCGCCGCATCGATCTTGTCCTGCAACACGTGCAACTCCCTATTCATCGCATGCCGATCCCGGCCAGCGGCCACCAGAAGCGTGCCGTCAACACGAATAACAGCAGTGCCGAGGCCATCATCATGCCCCCGTAGCGAACCATCGTTCTCAGATCGACGTAGCCGCTCCCGTACACCATGGCATTGGCGGGTGTGCCCATCGGCAACATGAAGGCGAAGCCGGAGACGATGCCTACGGCCAGGGCGATCAGCACCGGATCGAACCCGGATGCCGAGCCGAGCGGAATCGCCACCGGCAGCATGATGGCCACGGCTGCCGAATTACTGATCGCCTCGGTCAACAACAGCGTCAGCACAGCCAGCACGGTCAGCAGCGCCAGGCCGGAAACGCCGTCGGGCCACAGCTGGGTGGCAAGCCAGCCCGCCGCGCCCGTACTCTGCAAGGCCCTGGCCACGGCGATGGCACCGCCGTACATCAGCACCACGCCCCAGTCGACATGCGGCTGGATATCGCCCCAGCGGACGATACGAAGCGCGAACATCGCCGCCACCGCCAGCAGGGCGATACTGGCCAGCCCCACCGATTCTCCCATCCACATCCAGGCGACCAGGGTCGCGAGCATCAGCACCGCCATCAGACGCCCGGAAAGGCTGAGCTGCCCGAGTTCCAGCTGCCGCTGCACGATGCGCCGGCGCGCGCCGGCCATGTCGACCTCCTGCAACGGGGCCATGCGCAACAGCGTCACGACGGCGATGGCCAGCATGCCCAGCACCATCGGTGCGGCGGCGGCGACCCAGCCGCCGAACGAGAAGGCGCGCCCGGTCATCTCATGCACGATGGCCATGGCCAGTGGCCCGCGCGCACCGCCGAGCAACGTTGCCACGCCGCCCACCACCGCCCCCCAGGCCAGAGCCAGGAAAACCGATGTGGCATAGCGGTGACCCCGCGGCAGTTCCAGGCCGCGCACGATCGTCAGCACGATGGGCAGCAATACCGCCACCACCACATGTTCGGGCATGAAGCAGGCCATCACCGCCGGCAGCAGCAGCATGGCCAGCAGCAGGCGCCGGGGGCTATCGCCGAAGCGGTTGAACACGGCCAGCGCCAGATGCTCGGACAGCCCGGAGCGCATAATGCCTGCGGCCAGCATGAAGGCACCGAGAATGAAGAACACCGCCGGGTTGCCGAACATGGCATAGACATCGGAGGCTGGCAGCACCCCGAGCAGCGGCAGCAGCGCCAGGCCGAGGATCGAGGTTACCGCCAGCGGCAGCAGCTGGGTCACCCACAGCACTAGGCACAGGGCGAAGACGACCAGTGCATGCCAGCCGGGCACGGTCAGGCCGGAGGCTGGCGCATGCGCCAGCGCCGCCCAGGCCAGCACGGCGAGCCCGCCCAGCGCCGCAAACGGTATGCTGCGGTAGGCCGCCAGCACATGGATGGGCCGCGGATCCATCTCGTGACGCACCGCATCCCCGGCATCGATATCCCGCACCCTGAGATGGCGCCGGATGCCGTCCAGCCAGCCGTGCACCTTGCGCCCCAGCTGTGAAGCCACGACACGATCATGCAGCATGGTTTCCCGACCGATCAGCGCCCCGCTCTCCATCGGCGTCAGCACCCGCCCCATATCGCGCAGGCGATGCGTCGGCAAGCTTGAGGCGGCAAGCAGTTCATACTGGACCAATAGCGCCTGTTCGACGTCATCGAGCGTCGGCATCGGCTCGTGCGCCAGCGGCGTGCCGGGCAGCGGCCGGAACGGCAGCAGCAGGGGCACCACGCCCTCGGCCACCAGCCGCTCCATGCCGTGGATGGTTGATGCCAGCGGTTCCAGACCGACGATCAGGTGACTGACCACCGTGCCCGGCCGGAACACCCGGCAAGCATGTTCCAGTGCTCTGAGAATTGCCTGTTGCCCCCCCTCGCTCTGCTTGCCCGGACAGACCTCGGAAAAGCGCGCGGCATCGTCGACCTCGAGATTACACACGAAGATGTCCAGTCCCGCCGAATACAGCTCGTCGATCACCGAGAGGTCCTGTGGTGCCACCGTTTCCAGGGCGATCTGACGATGGCCGAGATGCTTGCGCAGCAGGGCGATCAACGGGATCAGGCGGGACAGCCCGGTATCCGGGGCCGGGGAATAGCCGTTGTAAAGATAGACGGTATCGACCTCGCGCTCGTCCAGCGCCGCACGCACCACCTCCACCAGCTCCAGCGCATCGCGCAGCGGCGGTTCGGCTTCGTTCAGCATCGAGTCGTACTGGCAATAGGCACATGCCTGGCCGGGCCTGGCGAAGAAGCCGCAGCCCATGAACGGGTGCAGGATCAAGAGCCGGTCGTGCAGGGCGGCGAAGCTGCCCATGCGGGCACCACTTCGCGTCAGCTGGCGGTAGAAGCGGGGAGCCTCGACGAGCGTCACCGGCTGGCTCTCGCCGCCGCAGCTGAGGCTGGCCCGCCCGTCTGCGACATGCAGTGCGAAGCCGCTGGCCTCCGTGTAGGGCTGGCCGACCGGCACGGTGCAGAACTGGCCGCTCGGCAGGCGGATATCCACGACCGCCTCCACGGCATTCGCCTGCGCGATGTAGCGGGAGGCATGCGGCAACCCATCCGGTAGCGCCAGGCCCCGACCGACCAGGGCGAGCTTGGTGCGGCCGGGATTGGCGAACGGATGCAGATCCGTACTCATCCGATGCCGGCGGTCTTCTCGACCCGAATCCTCCACTGGCCGTCGGACACCCGGTCCTTGGACAGCACCCTCTGCCCCTGCTCCTCGAGCGACAGCGGTACGTTCGTGATCGGATCGCCGTGATCGAGGATGACATCGAGCAGGCTGCCCGCGGCCATGGTCGACAGCCGGATCTTCGTCTTGACGAAATTCATCGGGCAGGCCACGCCGGAGAGGTCCAGCAGCGGCACTCCGGCCTCAGGCTCAGCCTCGGCCACAGGCTCGGGCTCTACGGCAGCCGCGTTCTCTGCCGGCACCGGCGCGAAACGCACGCCAGCCAGTTTCAACCAGTCATTCAGCACATCGCGCAGCTGCGTCACCCCGGGAGCCGGATCGCCCAGGTCGATACTCATCAACGCCTGCTGCACACGGTTGAAGCCATCCTTGACCTCCGCATCGGCGGCCGTGGAAAGGTGCCCGAGCAACAGTCCGAACACCTCGGCGTCATGCTCCGGCGCCTCGCCGAACGGCACCAGATAAGCGCGTGCAGTCGAGAATGCCGAACGCCTCAGGCACATCGCCGCATCGGCCCAGAACATGGCATCGATATGGGCGCGAGCCAGGAGCATCTCGTATTCGGCCTCGGAGAGCAGGGCATCGGTCATCGACAGCACCGCGCCGGCGCATTCGCCCTTCTTGTTGCCCTTGGTCGAGAAGGCCTCGTTCTCGCTCCAGTCGTAGACCAGGCCATCGACCTCGCCCGCATCGGCAGCGAACGGCGCCAGGATGGCATTGATGCCGTCCCGACCCAGGCGCGCGGCCCAGTCGTGCACGCTCTCACCATCCTGGTGCTGCGCCTTGTAGGCCGATAAGCACGGCGATACCGGCCTGGGGTGCGTTCTTCGCCGGCACCGCCTCGGTGGCGAAGGCAAAAGGCTCGCCCCCCCGGCCGGAGCCGCCGACGTGCAGCTGGTAGTGCGGCACCGCCTGGCCGGCGATCTTCTTCGCCAGGCCGTGAAAGCCGAGATCGGCGATATGGTGGCGGCCGCAGGAATGCTGGCAGCCGGACGCCTTCACACTGATGCCGGCCAGCGCCCCGTCCCGCTTCAGCTCCGTCATCAAGGGCTGCAGCGCCTCGGCCAGGCCCCTGGAAGAGGTGATGCCCAGGCGGCAAGTCTCGGTGCCGGGGCAGGCAACGATGTCGGCGATGCCGCGCGCATGTTCGGTATGCAGCCCGGCCGTCTTCAGCACCTCGAGCACGGCCATGACCTTCTCCGCCGGCACGTCGGTAATGATCACACCCTGTTCGGCGGTGACGCGCAGGGCATCGGTACCGCCGGCGCGCGCCGCCGCGGCCACGGCGTGGCATTGCTCCGGGGTCAAATCGCCGCGGAACAGATTCAATAGCACCGCCTGGCGGCCGTCGTGCTGGGCGACGACGCCGATATCCGAACGCGGCAGTTCCCCGGTCGGCTGCCGCCAGCCGGCCTCCGGGAATCCGCCATCACCGGCATGCGTTTTCTCGATGACCGCGCGCTGTTTCTTGTACTCCTCGATGAAGCCCTCTTCGCCCAGCTGCAGCATCACGTATTTCAGTCGCGCACGGGCACGGCGCTTGCGGTCGGAGAATTTGAAATGCATGCGCATCAAGGCCTCGCCGACAACGAACAGCTCGCGTTCCTCGATGAAGTCCTCGAGTTTGATGGCCGATACCGGCTGGCTGGAAAGGCCACCGGCCGCCCAGACCTGGAAGCCGGGCCTGCCCTCGCGCACAGTGGCGATGAAGCCGATATCGTGCATGCCGGACAGCGAACAATCGCTGGCGCAGCCGGAGAAGGTGACCTTGAACTTGCGCGGGAACTGCTGAGCCAGCGGATGGCGCAGGAAGTACTCGGCGAAGCGGCGCGCGTGCACGGACACGTCGGCATGCTCGGCCGGACAGGCGCCGGCCAGAAAGCAGGAGGTGACATTGCGCACGGTGTTGCCGCAGGCCTCGCGTGTAGTCAGTCCGGCCTCGTCCAGCCGGCGCAGGAAGGCCGCCGTATCGGCGAGCGCCACGAAATTGGCCTGGATATCCTGGCGCGTGGTCACGTGCGCGAATTTCTGCGGATGCTCGGTCAGGGTGCCGTCGGTGGGCAGCTTCCCGGCATAGGCCTCGACGCAGTCGCCGATGACATCGAGCTGGTCCGGGGTCAGGTTGCCGCCCGGCAGCTTGATGCGCACCATCTGCACGCCCTCCTGCCGCTGGCCGTAGACGCCCATCTGCAGGCGGAACGGCGTGAAGCGCTCCTCCGGCATGCGCCCGGCCAGGAAGGCCTTGAGCCCCGCCTCGAACTCGTCGACATCGGCTGTGCGTGCAAAATCAAATTCCGCCATTTAATTCAACTCCTGTCCGCAGAAAAGGAACCCATGGCACACGGACGTGCCATCAAAATCGGAAACCTGTTTCCGATTTTTCGAGGTGCGTGAAACCGCGCTTTTACGCACCGACAAAGTAAAATGACAGGGACGCCATTTTACGGTCCGATCAAGAATGTCCGAACTGCAGGTCGCAGGCCTGCTCGTAGGTGACGAGATCCGTCACCGTCGGATTCGGTCCGCACAGCGGGCAGGCGGGATCCTTGCGCAGGCGCAGCTTCTTCCACTCCATGCGCAGCGCATCGAAGGTCATCAGCCGGCCGGACAGCGATTCGCCGATGCCGAGCAGTTCCTTGACGGCCTCCACCGCCTGGATGGTGCCCACCGCACCGGCCAGCGCCCCCAGGATGCCGGCCTCGGAGCAGGACGGCACCAGGCCCGCCGGCGGCGGCTCCGGATACAGGCAGCGGTAGCACGGGCCTTCCTTGTCGTGGGTCGGCTTGAAGGTCGCCACCTGCCCCTCGAAGCGGAACATGGCACCGGAGACCAGCGGCTTGCCCTCGAAATAGCAGGCATCGTTGACCAGGAAGCGCGTCGGAAAATTGTCGCAGCCGTCGATGACAAGGTCGTAATCGCGGATGATCTCCCGGATGTTCTCGGCCTCGACCCGATAGTTGTAGGTCTTGACCTCCACGTCCGGGTTCAAGGCGCGGATGGTCTCGCGCGCGCTCTCCACCTTCGGCATGCCGACGCGGCCCTGGTTATGGATGATCTGGCGTTGCAATTGGACATGTCCACGACATCGGCATCGGCGATACCGATGGTGCCCACGCCGGCGGCGGCCAGGTAATAGGCCACCGGCGAGCCCAGGCCACCGGCACCGATCATGAACACCTTGGATTCGAGCAGCTTGCTCTGACCCTCGGCGCCCACCTCGGGCAGGATGATGTGGCGCGAATAGCGCTCGATTTGCTCTTCGGTAAAGTCGATCATATGTGTTCCTATATCGGGGTTGGGGGCGGTGGCTGGCCACCGCCCGGAAATCAGATCTCGATGCCCTTGAACAGGTCGGTGGACATGTAGCGCTCGGCCATCGACGGGATGATGGCGACGATACGCTTGCCGGCCATATCCTCGCGGGCGGCCAGGCGCAGCGCCGCCGTCATCGCGGCGCCCGAGGAGATACCGCCCGGGATACCTTCCTCGTCGGCCAGCCGGCGCGCCATGGCGAAGGCATCCTCGTTGGACACCTGCTCCACGCCGTCGACGATGTCCATGTTCAGGTTCTTCGGGATAAAGCCGGCGCCGATGCCCTGGATCTTGTGCGGGCCGGGCTGGCCGCCGGAGATCACCGGGGAATCGGCCGGCTCCACGGCAAAGGCCTTGAAGTCGGGATTGCGCGACTTGATGACCTCGGCCACGCCGGTGAGGGTGCCGCCGGTACCCACGCCGGCGACGATGGCATCGACGCGGCCATCGGTATCGCGCCAGATCTCCTCGGCCGTCGTCTCGCGATGGATTTGCGGGTTCGCCGGGTTCTCGAACTGCTGCGGCATATAGGCGCCGTCGGTACTGCCCACCAGCTCCTTGGCCTTCTCGATGGCGCCCTTCATGCCCTTTTCCGCCGGGGTCAGCACCAGTTCCGCACCGAGCAGCTTCAAGAGCTTGCGCCGCTCCAGACTCATCGATTCCGGCATGGTCAGGATGCAGCGGTAGCCCTTGGCTCGCGATACGAAGGCCAGGGCGATGCCGGTGTTGCCGGAGGTCGGCTCAATGATGATGCCGCCCGGCTTCAGCCGGCCATCCTTCTCGGCCGCCTCGATCATGGCCTTGCCGATGCGATCCTTGACCGAGTTCAGCGGATTGAAGAACTCCAGTTTCAGCAGGATCTCGCCGGCCAAATCGGCGCCGAGGCGCTGCGGGCGCACCAGCGGCGTACGGCCGACGGTATCAGTGACGTTGGGATATATACTCATCGCTCACCACCTTATTCACACCATAACAATTGTTAATTAAAGTATTATGCCATTGATTTGGTGTTAATTCAACCCTCGAGCACGTTCTGCTCGATCGGCCCGACATGCACTCCCTGTCCCTCCAGCCAACGCACGGCCTGCTCGATGACCTCGCGCTCGCCGTCCAGCTCCAGGCCGACCAGTCCCATGTCGTCGCGCACCTCCGCCGTGCGGATGTTGGTGACGAGTTCGAACTCGTGCCCGAGCTTCCAGATGATCGGCTCGCGCACGTTCTCGGCCGAGAAGGTCAGGTAGATGCGCAGCCTCAAGCCCGCCCTCCGGCGATGGCCGGCACGATCGAAACCTCGTCGCCGTCCTTCAGCGCCGTGTTGCGTCCGTCCAGGAAGCGCACGTCCTCGTCGTTGACGTAGATATTGACGAAACGGCGGATCTCGCCGGCCTCGTCACACAGCCGCGGCTTCAGGCCGGCATGGGCGGTTTCCAGGTTGTCGATCAACTCGCCGATGGTCGCGCCTTCGACACCGACCTCGTCGGCACCCCCGGTCAGCTTGCGCAGCGGGGTCGGGATTCTCACTTTCACTGTCATGTCTTACTCCTTTTGTTTTGAATCAGCATAGCTTCTCAGGCGGCCTTGCGCTCAACCTCGTCCGCCTCGGCCAGCGCGTCGAACTCGCGCAGGCTGGGGCCGATGATGCGCGGCTTGGTGACGGCGTCGACGACCGCTTCCTGCGTCTTCAGGCCGTTGCCGGTGACGCAGATGACGATGGACTCGTCCCGCGGGATGCGCCCCTGCTCGATCAGCTTCTTGGCCACACCCAGCGTCACGCCGCCGGCCGTTTCGGCGAAGATTCCCTCGGTCTCGCCGAGCAGCTTGATCGCCTCGATGATCTCGGCGTCGGACACGTCCTCGGACCAGCCGCCGGATTCCTTGATCACGCGGTTCGCATAATAGCCGTCGGCCGGGTTGCCGATGGCCAGCGACTTGGCCACGGTATCCGGGCGCACCGGATGGATCAGATCCGTGCCCTCCTTGACCGACTTGGAGATCGGCGAGCAGCCGGTGGCCTGGGCCCCGTACACGGCCGTGCCGGCGTCTTCGATCAGGCCGAGCTTGACGAATTCCTTGATCGATTTGTCGATCTTCGTGCACAGCGAGCCGGAGGCCATCGGCACCACCACATGCTTGGGCGCACGCCAGCCCAGCTGCTCCATGATCTCGTAGCCGTAGGACTTCGAACCCTCGGCATAGAACGGGCGCACGTTGACGTTGACGAAGGCCCAGCCGTAATTGCCGGCGATCTCCGAGCACAGGCGATTCACATCGTCGTAGGTGCCCTCGATACCGACGATGCGCGTACCGTAGATACCGGCGCCCAGCACCTTGCCCTGCTCCAGGTCGTGCGGGATGAATACGTAGGACTCCAGCCCCGCCGCCGCCGCATTGGCCGCCACCGAGCCGGCCAGGTTGCCGGTCGAGGCGCAGGCCACGGTGGTGAAGCCGAACTCCACGGCCTTGGACAGTGCCACGGACACCACGCGGTCCTTGAACGACAGCGTCGGATAGCAGACCGCGTCGTTCTTGATGTAGAGCTCGGACACGCCAAGCACCTTCTCCAGATTATGTGCGCGCACCAGCGGCGTGAAGCCGACCTGGGCCCCGACCTTGGGATCGCCGTCGATCGGCAGCAGCTCGCGGTAGCGCCACATCGTCTGCGGCCGGGACTCGATCAGCTCGCGCGTCAGCACCCCCTGGATCTTGTCGTAATCGTAAACGACCTCCAGCGGCCCGAAGCAGAACTCGCAGACATGCGTCGGCGCAATCTCGTACTCCTGTCCGCATTCCCGGCATTTCAGGGCTCGCACAATGCTCTGGCTCATTTCAACACTCCTTAATTGCGGGGCATCCTGTCCCCGCCCGAATCCGCCCGGCCAAAAAGAAAAAACCCCCGCTTGAAAAAGCGGGGGTTGAAAACGGGAGCGCACCAGGCGCCATCGTGACAACCCGCGCTTCATCGCTCCCCTCTTGGGGCAGGCATTGGCACCTCGCCGATCGGATTACTCCGCCTTGGCCGGTTGCCGCAGTTTCACAGGGCCCGTAACCCTCCACTGCTCTTGATAAAGCCGGATCAACAAATTGTGCGCCGATTTATACCGCCGCGGTCCGGTATTGGCAAGCCCCCGCCATATGCGAGACAGATCGATGCAGCCCCGAATCCCCGACCCGGCCCTTGCCTTATTCCCTCTGCGCTTTGCGCAACAGCACGCATCCGCTCTTATGCCGCTTCGGCAAATGCCGCTCCGCCACATTGAAATCGACAATATAGGGTCATCGGTAGATTCATCCTCAGTTCATATTCAGGTGGACATTGCACCGCCTGGCCGGGCAGGGAGCCATCCGCGGCCAACCAAGAGGAGGAGAATCCATCATGAAAATCATCAGCACCGCCTTGCTCACACTCGTGCTTGCCGCCGTACTCATCCCGGCAGGAGCATGGGCATACATGCACTCCGGCCGTTACGACGTCGCAGCGAACAGGCCGGAGAACGCAACCGTCGCCACAATGTTGAGCATGACATCGGATGCCTCCGTGGCCTGGCACGCGCGAAACATCCCCACCCCGGCGCTTACCGAGCCGTCGATGATCCAGAAGGGCTTCATGATCTACCGCGACGACTGCGCCGAATGCCATGGGGCGCCCGGGGCATACCCCACCGAAATCAGCCGCGGCATGCAGCCGATACCGCCGCGCCTGTGGAAATCGACCACGGACATGTCGCCGTCGGAGGTATTCTGGGTCATCAAGAATGGCATCAAGATGACCGGCATGCCCTCATGGCAGAAGGAACATAATGACCGCGCCATCTGGGACATCGTCGCCTTCGTCAAGGGGCCGTTCCCCAAGCTATCGCCACGGCAGTACGCGCAATTGGATCGGCAGGCGAATGCTATCGACAACGAAGCAAACGACGCGGATGAGCATGGCGCCAAAGCGGAGCGTGGCGATGGGGACGAGCACCGTGCCAGAACGGAACACGGCGACGCGGACGAGCATCATGCCAAGGCAGAGCACGGCGACGCGGATGAGCATGGCGCGAAGAAACGCGACAGCGATTGACACCAGACCTTCGGCATTGGGGGTGAGAACGCTCATCCCCAATGCCGAAGGAACACCGGCCATCTGCACCATGAAGCCACCCCTTCCGGCGTAGCCGCCACAGGGAACACCACCCACCTGTCAGTCTTCGCGGAAGCGCGACCGCCCCCGGCATGACGTCGGCCATGGCCTTTGCCCAAGCCGCCGCTTACAATGCGCCGCATGTCGAAAACCCTGTTCGTCTGCCAGAACTGCGGGGCCGAGCACCGCAAATGGCTGGGGCAATGCCCCGAATGCCTGGCATGGAACAGCATCGCCGAGGAGACGGCGGCCGAGCTGCCCCGCGGCGGCACCAAGGCCGAACCACTCGCCCCCGACGCCATCACCGACATCGACAGCCAGGATGCCCCACGCCGGTCCGCCGGCATTGGCGAGCTCGATCGCGTGCTGGGCGGCGGCATCGTGCCGGGATCGGCCATCCTGCTGGGCGGCGAGCCGGGCATCGGCAAATCCACGCTGCTGTTGCAGGCCGCGGCCCGCTTCGCCGAAGGCGGCCCGGTACTGTATGTCACCGGCGAGGAATCGCCCCAGCAGGTGAAGATGCGCGGCGAGCGCATCGAAGCGCTGCATGCGAACCTGAAGCTGGCCGCCGGCACGGAGCTCGAGGGGATACTGGCCACCGCGGCGAAGCTGAAGCCGGGCTTGCTGATCGTCGATTCCATCCAGACCACGACCACGAACCGCCTGAGCTCCGCCCCCGGCACCGTAGCCCAGGTGCGCGACTGCGCCAGCGCCCTGATCCAGCAGGCCAAGAAGATGGGCCACGCCCTGATCCTGATCGGGCATGTCACCAAGGACGGCAGCATCGCCGGCCCGCGCGTGCTGGAGCATATGGTCGACGCCGTGCTGTATTTCGAGGGCGATCACGGCTATGCCCACCGCATCCTGCGCGCCGTGAAGAACCGCTTCGGCCCGGCCGGCGAGATCGGCGTCTTCGAGATGTCCGAGCAGGGCCTGCTCGGCATCCGGGACGCCTCGCGCATCTTCCTGGCCGAGCGCGCCAAGGATACGCCCGGCTCGGTGGTGCTGGCCTGTCTGGAAGGCACCCGCCCGCTGCTGGTGGAGGTGCAGGCCCTGGTCGCCCCCACCGTCTATGCCACGCCCAAGCGCTCGTCCGTCGGCCTGGACCCGGCGCGCGTGGCTATGCTCACCGCCGTGCTGGAGCGGCGCGTCGGCATCCCGCTTTCCAGCCACGACGTCTATGTCAACGTCGCCGGCGGCGCCCGCATCCAGGAGCCGGCCGCCGACCTGGCCGTGCTGCTCGCCATCATCTCCGCCTACCGGGACAAACCGCTGGCCGCCGACATCGCCGTGTTCGGCGAGGTCGGCCTGACCGGCGAGGTGCGCCCCGTGGGCCAGCCGGAGGCGCGCATCCGCGAGGCCGCCAGCCTGGGCTTCGCGCGCGTCATGCTGTCCAGGGACAACCATGCGAGGGTGCAGGAGGCTGACGTTCTTGCTAAGATGGCGCCGTCCTCGAAAGCGGCCATCGCCTGCATCCCGGTGCAGCGCCTGGCCGACGCGGTACAGGCGGGTCTGGCTTGAATTTTTTCGACTATCTGCTGATCGCCATCGTCGGGCTGTCCATGGTGCTGTCGCTGTGGCGCGGCTTCGTGCGCGAGGTCATCTCCCTGATCGGGCTCGTCGTTGCCTTCATCGTCGCCAGCCGCACCTCCGCCGTCACCGGGGACTTCCTCGGACAATGGATGCCGAAGGGCACCGTGTCCGATATCGCCGGCTTCGCGCTCGTGTTCGTTGCCGTCATGCTCATCGTCGGCCTGACCGGCGCCATCATCCGCAAGCTGGTCGACATGGCGCAGCTGACCGCCACCGACCGCACCCTCGGCATCTTCTTCGGCATGGCGCGCGGCCTGCTGTTGATCTCCCTGTGCTTCCTGATCTTCACCACCTACGAGCCGAGGTACCATCAGGACTGGCTGAAAGAGAGCCGGCTGGCCCCTTATGCCATCGATCTGGGCAATATGCTCGGCAAGGCCATCCCGAGAGGCTATCCCTTCTCACGGCAGGGCAAGGCTGCTAGGCTTTCTTCCCTGCATAACAAACGAGCGCAACCGTCCGCACCGCAGCCGGACGATCAGGCGGATATCCCGGCCAAAGATCGGGAGATGATGAAGTCCATTATCCAGAAATCGATGAAGTGAGCCCCTATGCCCACCCTGTCCTCTAACGATCAAAGCGACGATATGGCCCCGTTCGACGACCACTTCCACGACGAATGCGGCGTCTTCGGCGTGTTCAACCACCAGGAAGCCGCCAACCTGACCTACCTCGGCCTGTACGCGCAGCAGCACCGGGGCCAGGAATCGGCCGGCATCGTCTCCACCGACGGTCATACCTTTCACGCCCACCGCGGCGTCGGCCTCGTTGCCGACATCTTCCGGAAACAGGACATCGCCCAACTCGCCGGCCCCAATAGCATCGGCCATGTCCGCTACTCAACCTCCGGGGATAGCGGGCTCAGAAACTGCCAGCCGTTCAGCTACGAATATGCGCACGGCGGCATCGCCATGTGCCACAACGGCAATATCGTCAATGCCCCGGAACTGCGCCGCGAGCTGGAGAAAAAGGGCTCGATCTTCCAGTCGACCTCGGATACCGAGGTGCTGATCCATCTGGTGGCGCGCAGTGAGGGCGAAGGCACCGAGACCCGGCTTACCGACGCCGTACGGCGTCTCGCCGGCGGCTTCTCGCTGCTGGTGCTGACCGAGACCAAACTGATCGGCGTGCGCGATCCGAACGGCATCCGGCCGATGGTGCTGGGACGGCTCGGCGATTCCTGGGTGCTGGCCTCCGAGACCTGCGCCTTCGATCTGATCGGCGCCAAGTTCGAGCGCGACGTCGAGCCGGGGGAGATGGTCATCATCACCGCGGACGGCATGCGCAGCCTGCATCCCTTCAGTTCCGTGTCCCCGAAGTTCTGCGTATTCGAATACGTCTATTTCGCCCGCCCGGACTCCACCCTGGAGGGGGTCAACGTCTACGAGGCCCGCTACCGCATCGGCGAACAGCTGGCCGCGGAAGCGCCGGCCAATGCCGACATCATTATACCGGTGCCGGATTCCGGCGTACCGCCCGCCATGGGTTACGCCAAGCGCTCGGGCATAGCCTTCCAGATGGGCCTGATCCGCAACCATTACGTCGGGCGTACCTTCATCGAGCCGCAGCAGTCGATCCGCAACTTCGGCGTCAAGCTGAAGCTCAACGCCAACCGCAGCATCATCTCCGGCAAGCGCGTGGTGCTGGTCGACGACTCCATCGTGCGCGGCACCACCAGCCGCAAGATCGTGGAAATGGTGCGCGCCGCTGGCGCCACCGAGGTGCATATGCGCATCTCCAGCCCCCCCACCAAGCATTCCTGCTTCTACGGCATCGACACCCCGAATCCCGAGGAGTTGATGGCGAACAAGATGAGCATCGAGCAGATGTGCAAGGCCATCGGCGCCGACTCGCTGGCCTTCGTCTCCTTCGACGGCATGTATAAGGCCGTCGGCCGTCCGCGGGACCAGCACTGCGACGCCTGCTTCTCTGGGAATTACCCGGTAGCGATCGAGGGACCGCGCTCCCCGCAACTTTCCCTGCTGCGCTTCACCCAAAGGCGCTGAGCGTGCCCGCTCCCACGGCTGTCCTGGTTTATGGATGGTTGGGGTTCGAGCGCGTCCTGTTCTGGGAATACTTCGCCGGCGTGCCGGCTCTCTATGCGAACATGGGTATTCGCACCCTGGTGCCGAATCTTTCCTGGGGTGACAGCACCGAGGTGCGCAGCGCCCAGCTGGCCGAGCAGCTTGCCAACGAACCCGGCCCGATACACCTGATCGCCCATTCCATGGGCGGCATCGACTCTCGCCGCTACATCACCCATCTGGGCGGCCATGCCAGGGTCGCCAGCCTGACGACGCTGGGCACCCCGCACCGCGGCTCGATGCTCGCCGACCTCGTGCAGCACAAGCCCCTGCTCTCCCCGTTCCGCCGGCTCGCCGGCCTCTACGACCTGACCCCGTCGGCCATGGCCCGCTTCAACGCCGAAACCCCGGATCACCCCGGCGTGCATTATCGCAGCTATTCCTCGGCCAGGCCGGTGGCCGACATCCCCTGGCTGATGCGCTACTTCGCGCGCCGGCTCGAAGCGGCCGAGGGCGCCAACGACGGCCAGGTGCCCGCCTCCTCCTCGCGCTGGGGCGAGCATCTGGGCACGCTTCCCGCCGACCACTTGGAGCTGACCGGCCACGACATCTGGCTGAATCCCTTCCGCCGTCGCCCGCCCTTCGACCATCTTCCCATCTTCCAGTCCATCGGCGAGTGGATTCTGCACTCCCCTCACTGACGCCGGCGCTCAGGCGCCGCGCAATCCAGCCCGACACCCGACTGCAACAAGCGACCGCTTGAGACGGCAGCCAGAATAGGACACTCAGATACGGCTACCATTTCGAGGGTAGTCCAGAAGAAGCCTGTTTGACGACAATTCCAACATGATTATACCTGGCCCATGGATCACCATCCCAAGATTCAGGCATGCTTGACCGTAAGCCAGCTTTGTTCAGAAGGTTGTCTTCTTCTTTTGTGATCACAGCACCTATACAAAATTCATTCAGGTATTTGTGGATTTCTTCCGGAGATGTTTCGATATTGTTCATAATCGAATCAATCAAAATATTCTTAGGGACAATGTGTTCGTGGACCAACTGATTGTTTGGCAGACCAGAAGCCAACGCTTTATCTGACCAATATTTGCAACCCTGATGCTTGCCATGAAATTCAGACCATACCCAAGTAATTTCAGATACAACTGCAAATTTTGTCCCATAACTAAGATCAGCATCTAGCACCAGTGCTAGGTCCTTACATATAGTTTCTTTGGATCTAAATCGCGGATGTTTTTCTGATATCTTTGCCATAAAATCTCCTAATTCTTATCGCAAAGCATGAGCCATTGTTGCAAATTTACGTAGACTACCCCTGATAGATACATGTGGGTGCCCTATTCTGGCCGCACGTGGACATTAAAGTTGCGCCGAAGCATCCTTCAAGCATGCACCCGTTAACGCTTAAGTTTGCCGATCGCTCGATGGAAGAGAACTACATCAAATCCTCTTTTGAGCGAGAGCGTGTTCAAGGGCGCACGGCTATTATTGTGGGCGTTATCGTTTATCTCCTCTATGGCCTTCTCGATCACTGGCTCGTACCGCAGCATGCCCGAGAAACGGTTTGGACAATCAGACTTTTGGCGCTGACCGTTCCACTTGCTGTATTCCTGCTCAGTTATACTTATATATTCGAAGCGCGTCGGCATCTATTGCTGGCATCGGTGGGTTTGGCGGCTGGCGGAGGAATCATTGCCATGCTCACGCACATGCCGATGGAGAGTGCATCCCAATTCTATCCAGGGATGATTCTTGCGACATTTTTCACATACAATTTTATTGGCACCAGGTTTATCTATGCGCTTTGCATTGATGTCTTATTAATCATTGGGTACAACGTTGTATTTGGAGCATTTCATCCTTACCCATTGCACATTCTTATTACTCACGACTTCTTCATTGTGTCCGCAAATTTGATTGGAGGGACGGCTGGGTATCTGAACGAAAGACAAAAACGTTACCTGTTCATTCGTGAATGCCAGCTGGATGAGGAACGGGACAATCACCTGAAAAGCTCACTCCACGATACTTTGACAGGCTTGCCTAATCGTGAACTCCTGTATGACCGGATGAGGCAAGCCTGGAGACAGGCTGAACGTGAGGGTATCAACCATTGCTGCTATTTTATCGATCTTGATGGATTCAAAGCGGTGAATGATCGCCTGAAGCATGAGATGGGAGACCGTGTACTTTGTGAAATTTCATTGCGTTTGCAAAATGCAGTCCGAAAATCCGATACGATTGCCAGAATAGGCGGAGATGAATTTGTTTGTCTTGGCCACGGCATACACTCGGAAAGCGACGCGGCAGAACTGGCCAAGAAACTCATCGCGGCTATTAGTGAGCCCATCCCTGGCCTTCCTGCTGATTTATCGGTAGGCGCGAGCATAGGAATGTGCATTTTTCCACATCCTGAGATATCCGATATTTCGGAGGTTCTTAAGCGCGCCGACCATGCCATGTATAGCGCCAAGTCGGGCAACAAGGGCACGTATGTTCTTTCTACTTCCATTGCTTGAGTAAATCCGACAGATACTGAGTAGCAATTTTTCGGTCGCGGCCCGCGTTCAGGCTCAGTTAAGGATTCGAATTCATAGTCGCCTCCAAGTTTCAGCAAGGAGGTCGGCATGCGACGCATCTTTATCCTGATTTCCATACTCGCGCTGGGCGCCTGCGCCACCGAACGCCAGCAGCGCGCCACCACCACCGGCGCCCTCGTCGGGGCCACCGCCGGTGCCGTTGTCGGCTCGCAGAGCAACAACACCGCCAACGGCGCCATCGTCGGCGGCATGCTGGGTGCGGCCGCCGGCGCCATCATCGCCGGCCCCGACCCGCAGCCGGTGTACCGGCCGGTGTACGTGCAGCAACCGCGCCACTACGAGCGCGAGCACCGCCGCAACAGAGAGGAATACCGCCGCTACCGCGAGGACGACTAGCGGTGTGACCCCATCAGCTGCAGGCGTTCCCTCCTCTGCCTCAGCTGCACCGGCGCCCCTTCCCCAGGGGGCGCCGGCCCTTTTCCGGAGTGACGATTGGTCGTAGCATAGGGCCACTTGGTCGCGCCGTCTGGCGGTGCCGGCCGCAAACAAGCAGGCGGTGATACATGGATTGTTCAGCAGCGCAAGGCCCCGGAAGCAGCATCGGCAAGCGGGGCGTCTGGGTCGCCATGTTGTTCGCCTGTCTGGCCCTTCCCTTGCCGGCCATGGCCGGCCCGGATGCCGGAGTTGACGTCGCTACCGGCGAGCAGATCTTCACCACCGGCCTGGGGCCCAACGTCCCCCCCTGCCTGAAATGCCACGGCGCCGACGGCCTGGGTTCCGACGACATCGGCACCCCCCGCATCGCCTCCCAAGTCTACACCTATCTTTACAAGCAGATGCTGGATTTCGCCACGGACAAGCGCACCGACAATGTCATGCACAAGATGAACGCCATCGCCAAGGCCATGACCGACCAGCAGCGCCGGGATGTCTCCGCCTACCTGCACGAAATGAAGTGGCCGTACACCGGCTCGGATCTCAACAAACTACGCCAGGGAAAGATGATCGTCGGCAATGCCGCCCGGGGACAGACGATCGTCCTCTACGGCCTGCCGGATGAGGGCATCCCCGCCTGCCAGACCTGCCATGGCTACAAGGGCCATAGTGCCGGGCGCCTGTTCCCGGCACTGAGCGGCCAGAACTACATCTACCTCGAGCACGAGCTGGCCTCGTTCCGACGCGCCGCCAAGGGCGATGCCACCGGGCGTACCAACGATTATATGGGTCAGATGCGCGCCGTGGCCGGCAAGTTGAGCAACCAGGATATCGAGGATGTGTCGGCCTATCTGACCGGCGTCAAGCCGCCGCCGCCGCCGGACAACCCGATGGACCCGCGCAACCCTTCCTGATCCCCTTCCATCGCTCCGTCCTCATCGGGGCGGGCGGTCGATACGCCCACGGAGGTGAAGTATGAACAAAGCGATCCTCGCGGCATGCGCCATACTCTCGCTCGCCCTGCTGGCGCCGGCGGCACACGCCGGGGCCGAGAACAAGTGCAAGGCCTGCCATGACTTCACGACCGGCAAGAACAAGATCGGCCCCAGCCTGAAGGGCGTGCTCGGCCGCAAGGCGGGCACCTACCCGGGCTACCATTACGTGTTCAAGACCTATATCAAGGGCAAGCCCTGGGTCTGGACCGAGAAGCGCATCCGCGAATGGGACTACGACACCGCCGCCGCGGTGAAGAAGCTCACCGGCAACCCGAAGGCATACACGCGCATGCCCTCGCAGTTCATGACCGGCGAGCCCGAAGACCAGATCATCGACTACATCAAGAAGACGAGCGGCAAGACAGGCAAGTCCGCCAAGTAAACAAGCCTCGATATTTCCCCGGCACGGGGGAATTTTCACGACACTGACCGACGCGGACCGGCGCTACAATTCTGGTATGCGCGCCCCCATCGCGCCAGACCAGGAGGTCGCCGTGTTCGTCACCATGAGCCGCATCCCCGTGCGCAAGGAGCACTGGGATGATGTCGAGGATCGCTTCAGGCATCGCCTCGGGCTGGTCGACCTGGCTCCGGGCTTCGTGCGCAACCTCGTGCTGCGCCCCGCCGGCGGCAGCACCGACAGCCATATCGTCATGACCCTGTGGGAGAACCGCGAGTCCTTCGAGAACTGGACCAAGAGCGATGCCTTCATCCAGGCCCATTACCGCATCCACCAGGATGCGCGGAAGGCCAAGGAGGCCTTCAAGGGCCCGGGCAGGCTGGAGATCTTCGAATCCGTCACCGATTCCGGCGCCTGACGGTGGAGTCCGGCCGGCATTGGCGCTATGCTTCGGCCGCTCAACCTCAGGGAGGCATAGGATGCAGATCGATGTGCGCAAGGTCGCGAATCTGGCCCGGATCCGCCTGACCGACGAAGAGGCGGCGGCCCTGGGGCCGCAGCTGAACCACATCCTCGGATACGTCGACTCGTTGCAGAGCCTGGACACCCAGAACGTGGTGCCCACGGCCCATCCGCACGATGCGGCCATGCCGCTCAGGGCGGACATTCCGGCCAATCCCAACCGCCGCGAGGCCCTGCAGCGCGGTGCTCCCGCCACCGAATCCGGCCTGTATGTCGTGCCGAAGGTGATCGAATGATGCCCCATACCCCACTCCATACATGGAAGGACAGACTGGATGCCGGCGAGCTCACGGCCGTCGATGTCGCCAAGCTGTATCTGGATCGCATCGCCGCCCACAACGGGCAGCTTAACGCCTTCGTGCACCTCGATGCCGAGCATGTGCTGGATCAGGCGGTGGCCTCGGATGCCCACCGTGCCAAGCACGGCGCCCGCGCCCTGGAGGGCCTGCCGATCGCCGTCAAGGACATCTTCTGCACCCAGGACGGCCCGACGCAGTGCTGCTCGCACATCCTGAAGGATTTCCACGCCCCCTACGACGCGCATGTGATCACGCTGCTGAAAGAGGCCGGCGCCGTGCTCGTCGGCAAGACGAATATGGACGAGTTCGCCATGGGCTCCTCCAACGAGACCTCCGCCTTCGGCCCGGCCCGCAACCCGTGGAATACCGACTGCACCCCGGGCGGCTCCTCCGGCGGCTCCGCCTCGGCGGTAGCGGCAAGGCTGGTACCGGCGGCGCTCGGCACCGATACCGGCGGCTCCATCCGCCAGCCGGCTGCCCTGACCGGCACCGTCGGCCTGAAGCCCACCTACGGCCGCGTGTCCCGGCGCGGCATCATCGCCTTCGCCTCCTCGCTGGATCAGGCCGGCCCCATGGCAGCCTGCGTGCGCGATACCGCCATGCTCGCCGCCGCCATCAGCGGCCACGACCCGATGGACGCGACCTCGGTCGCCGATGCCCCGGCCATGGACTGGCTGGGGGCCTGCGACAAGGCCGATATGCAGGGCCTGCGCATCGGGCGGCCGAAGGAATACTTCGTCGACGGCATGCACCCGGCGGTGCGCGAGGCCATCGATGCGGCGTTGGCCCGGTGCGAGGAACTGGGCGCCACCATCGTCGACATCTCGCTGCCGCACACCGAATACGCCGTGGCCGCCTACTACGTCATCGCCCCTTCCGAGGCCTCGGCCAACCTCGCCCGCTACGACGGCGTGCGCTTCGGCCACCGGAGCTCCGATCCGGCCGACCTGTTCGACCTGTACACCCGTTCCCGCGACGAGGGCTTCGGCGCCGAGGTCAAGCGCCGCATCCTGACCGGCACCTTCGCGCTGTCTTCGGGCTATTACGACGCCTACTACAAGAAGGCGCAGCAGGTGCGCACGCTGATCCGCCAGGACTTCCTGAACGCCTTCGGACAGGTGGACGTCATCGCCACCCCGACGAGCCCGATCCCGGCCTTCCGCCTGGGCGAGAAGACGGACGATCCGCTGACCATGTATCTGTCGGACATCTTCACCATCGCCGTCAACCTGGCGGGGCTGCCGGGGCTCAGCCAGCCCTGCGGCTTCGCCGACGGCTTACCCGTGGGCCTGCAGTGGATCGCCCCGGCCTGGCGCGAGGACGCCCTGCTGTCCGCCGCCGCCGCTTATGAATCCGCCACCGACTGGCATACGCAGAATCCGGAGGCCTTCCGATGAGCTGGGAAACCGTCATCGGCCTGGAGGTACACGTCCAGGTCAACACCCGATCCAAGGCATTCTGCGGCTGCGCCACCGATTTCGGCGCCGAGCCGAACAGCCAGACCTGCCCGGTCTGCCTCGGTATGCCCGGCCAGCTGCCGGTGCTGAACAAGGAGGCGGTCGACAAAACGGTGCTGACGGGGCTGGCCATCGACGCCACCATCAACCTGGAATCGCGCTTCGACCGCAAGAACTACTTCTATCCGGACCTGCCGAAGGGCTACCAGATCAGCCAGTTCGCCATCCCCGTCGTCGAGCGCGGCCACCTGGACATCCCGGTCGGCGAGGGCGAAAAGCGCATCGGCATCACCCGCATCCACATGGAAGAGGATGCCGGCAAGAGCATGCACGAGGGCCTGGACGGCGTTTCGCACATCGATCTGAACCGCTCCGGCGTGCCGCTGATGGAGATCGTCTCCGAGCCGGACATGCGTAGTGCCGACGAGGCGGTGGCCTACCTGAAGCAGCTGCACCAGCTGGTGCGCTTTCTCGGCGTTTCCGACGCCGACATGGAGAAGGGGCAGTTCCGCTGCGACGCCAATGTGTCGGTGCGCCGGGTTGGTGCGCCCCTCGGCACCCGCGCTGAATTGAAGAACCTGAACTCGTTCCGCTTCATCAAGCAGGCCATCGAGTATGAGGTGATGCGCCAGATCGAGCTGATCGAGGACGGCGGCGAGGTCGTGCAGGAAACGCGCCTGTTCGACTCGGCCAAGGGTGAGAGCCGGCCGATGCGCAGCAAGGAAGAGGCGCACGACTACCGCTATTTCCCGGACCCGGACCTGCCGCCGCTGCGCCTGTCCGCCTCCGAGGTCGATGCCATCCGCGCCGGCATGCCCGAATTGCCCGGACAGATGCGCCAGAGATTCGAGGCCGAATACGGCCTTTCCCCGTACGATGCCGACGTGCTGTCCACGACGCGCGAGCTGGCAGGCTATTACGAGGCGCTGGTCGGCGCCCATGCGGCCGATCCGAAGCGCTGCGCCAACTGGCTGGCCAACGAATTGCTCGGCCGGCTCAAGGAGCGCGGCATCGACATCGGCGACAGCAGTGTGACGCCGCCGCTCCTGGCCGGACTGCTCGACCGCATCGCCGACAACACCGTTTCCGGCAAGCTCGCCAAGGACGTGCTCGACGCCATGCTCGATTCCGGCAAGGACGCAGACACCGTCATCGACGAGAAGGGCATGCGTCAGGTCACCGATACCGGGGCCATCGACGCGCTGATCTTTGAAGTCATGGACGCCAATGCCGGGCAGGTCGAGCAGTACCGCGCCGGCAAGGACAGGCTGCTCGGCTTCTTCGTCGGCCAGGTCATGAAGGCCTCGCGCGGCAAGGCCAACCCGGATCTGGTCAACGAGCGCCTGCGCGAACTGCTGAAGGGATGAGGTGAAGCCCCGCTGGCGCTGGGCGATCGCCGCCGGCGTGGCGCTGACCCTCGCCGTGCTGCTTTATGTCCGGCTCGACACCGGGCGCATGCAAAAAACCCTGCCGCCACTCGTCTCCGGCCTGACCGGCGCCACGATCCACTTCGACAGCCTCAGCTTCAGCCTCGTGCACGGCCTGGACGTGCGTCTCAGCCGGGTGCGTATGCACCACGCCTCCTGGACGATCGAGGCTCCGACGGCATTGCTGGAACTGCGCATGGTGCCGCTGCTGCTCGGCAAGATCGAGCTGCAGGGCATCTACCTGCGATCCCCGATCATCCGCGTCGCACCGCGCCAGCCGACAAAGACGGGTTCGGTGATGGAGGCGCACGGCCTGCCCCGGGGGCTGACGCTGGACCAGCTGTCCGTCTCCGATGCCACGCTGATGAGCGAGTCCGGCCAGACCTGGATCTCGGGCCTGGACATGGACATCCAGGACATCGGCCCGAGCCGTACCATGCGCTGGGAGCTGCAAGCTCGCACCGGCGAGCAGACGGCCGTTGGCCACGGCCAGCTAAGCCTGAGGCTCGGCTCCATCGACGGCGGCTTCAGCAAATTGACGCTGGAGCGCATTCCGCTGCAGGCGCTACGCAGCCTGGTCCAGCTCCCCGGCGACCTGGGCACGCGCCTAATCGACCATGGCTACGACCGGCTGAGCACCGTGCTGACCCTGAATATCGGCCATGACGATCAGTGGACGCTGTTCGGCGAGACCAAGGTCACGGGTGCGGCGGACCGCCCTGCCATCACGCTGCGCGGCCGGGCCTACCGCGATGCCAGCCACGATCTCGGATGGAAGGACACCTTCCTGCAAATCGGTAGCGATGCCTCGCTGGCCATGGACGGCAGCTGCACCACGGCCGGGCTCTGCACCACATCGATCCACGGCCGCTCCGTCGACCTGGCACCGCTGAGGGCGCTCACCGCACCCGACAACCCCACCTGGCAGCCCGTCTCCGGCAGCATGGACGTGCAGGCTAACCTGCGCTGGCAGCGTCAGGGCTGGAACCTGGTGGCCCAGACCGAGATGCAGGGCCTGAACTGGAAGGACGCAGCCGGCAGCTTTTCGCTGCCCGACCTTCATATCAGCGATATCCTGGCCTCGGCCACGCACGGGAGCATCGCGCTCAAATCCGCGCGCATCGGCTTCGTCAAGCGATCCGGCAGCCTGTTGGCCAGCGGCAGTTACGATACCACCTCCGACACCGGTGACGCGCTGCTCCGCTTCGATGCGCTGCAGGATGCCTGGGCGCCCGTATTGCGCCTGGCGATGATGATCGATCCCACACGCAGCTTTGCCATCGGCGGCCAGGGCATGCTGCAGGGCGACGTCAAACTCGCGCTCGCCGACGGCCGGCCGCAGCTACACTTCTCGCTGGACGGCACGAAGGCGTCGATCCAGATCGCCGGGGCGAAGAAGCCCGCGGCCCTGGCTGCCGTCATTTCCGGCGACTGGCAACCGGGTGGAGACGACGCGCACCTCGACATCACCACCGCCACCCTCGGCGCCTCCACGTTCAAGCGACTGATCTGGCAGCACAGCAAGGCGAAACGACAGCTATTGATCGATCGCATCCGGCTCGACATGCAGGCACTGAGGAAGCAGGGCGTCGTGTTCCCGCCCGCCATGCGCGACTTCCAGGGCGCCATCACCGGCAATCTGTCGACAGCCTGGCCCTTCCCGTTGCCGGCCGGCCGTCCACAGGACCTGTGGCCCGGCATGGCCAGGCTGACCGCAAATCTCGATCTCGATCGCTTCGGCACCAATCGCTGGCAATTGCAGGGGCACGTGGTGGTCGATCACGGGCAGACCGCCCTGCAGGGCCTGAAGCTGACCGGTGCCCATGGCGCAGCTCCACTGCATGGCGACATCAGCTTCGCCACCATGAAGGGCCACATCGATATCCCCCATGGAAATCTTTCCTGGAACAGCGCCAATCCCGTGCCGGCCTGGCTGACCGCCATGCATCTCAGAGGCCGCATCAAGAACCTCGATATGACCTGGCTCGGGCAATCCTGGAACCAGCTCAGTACCTGGTACCGCCTGGACGGCCACGCGCTGCACATCGAGAACCTGCGGGCGGGCCTCGGCGACGGCAACATCGCCAGCCGAAGCTTCACCTTCGGCTTCGGCCCGGGAACGCTGGCGGTCAAGGGCACGGCACAGATCGGTGCCATGCATGCCCAGAGACTGCCGGGGCTGGATCACTTGCTTCAGGGGCATCTGACGGGCAAGACCTTCGCCACCCTGAAGGTCGACGGCACCCTGCCCCGGATGACGAACTGGGCCAGCTGGCGCAGTGACGGCAACATCATGATCTACGGTGGCAGCTGGCGGCCGCAGCCGAAAAAGGGCACGGTGCAGGCCATCCACCACTTCGACTTGCTGGGGCTGCGCTTTCGCAACCGCCATGGCCGCGCCTCGCTCAGCCATATCCAATACGAGGATGCCGGCGGCCGCTATACCGGCAAAGCCATGCTCGGCGTCGGCGGTGCCGTCGAGGGAAAAATGCTGCGCCAGCACGACAAGGCGGGCTTCACGCTCGGCGGACCCTGGCCTTACCTGACCCTGACGCCGGATCTGCCCGCTCACTGAGCGGCCGGATCGTCCTTGCCGTTCGCGGATGCGAGCGCCTTCATGAAGGCGATGACGTCGGCACGATTCTGCGCATCCTGCATGGTGGGAAACCTCGGCATCACCAGGCCGTAGGGGGCGGCATCGACCAGCGCCTTGGCCCTCGCGTCGCTGTCAGAGAACCCGCGCGGATCGGCGAGCCAGCGGTCGAGCCAGGCCTCCTCGTAGCGATGCACCGCACCCTTCAGGCCCGGGGCCCCCGTGTCGCTGACCTTATCGTCCAGGCGGTGGCAGTAGGCGCAAAGGGACGTATAGAGGCGGCGGCCGGCATCGGCATGGCCGACGATCAGAGACGCGGCCGGCGGCTGCGAAACCGGGGATGTGCTCGGTGTGGCGGGCATGGGCGCGGCGGCGGCCGGCGACGGAGCCTCGGTCTTAAGCGGTGCGGCGGCTGCGCCGGCTTCCGCGGCGGCGGCGATCCCCAATGGCATCGCGAGCTGCACGGCGACCAACAGTGATGCAAGGCCTGTGCTTCGCATGGCACCTCCCGTCCACGCACTGTATGGCCAGCCCGCATGTGCCGCAAGACCGCCCCGCCTTTGTCTCGGGGCAGCCACCGGTGTAGTTTCCGGCCGACAACAACCAGCCCGGAGCATGACGCATGGATCTTTCACCCCTGACCGCCCTTTCGCCGCTCGACGGCCGCTACGCCGGCAAGGTCGGAGCGCTGCGCCCCGTGTTCAGCGAGTTCGGGCTGATCCATGCCCGCGTCGTCGTCGAGGTGCGCTGGCTGCAGGCGCTGTCGCGCCAGCCGCGCATCACCGAGGTCCCGGCCTTCTCCGAGGCCGCCCACGCCGTGCTGGACGAGATCTCCGCCGGCTTTACCCTGGCCGACGCCGAGCGGGTCAAGGCCATCGAGGCCACCACCAACCACGACGTCAAGGCCGTCGAGTATTTCCTGAAGGAGAAGGTGGCCGACAACGCGGAACTGGCCGCCGTCTCCGAGTTCCTCCACTTCGCCTGCACCAGCGAGGACATCAACAACCTCGCCTATGCGCTGATGCTCTCCGAGGCACGCGGCTCGGTGCTGCTGCCGGCCATGGACCGGGCGATCGCCACCATCACCACCATGGCGCACCACATGGCCGGCAACGCCATGCTGGCACGCACGCATGGCCAGCCGGCCAGCCCGACGACGATGGGCAAGGAATGGGCGAATGTCGCCTACCGCCTGCGCCGCCAGCGCCAGCAGATCGGCGAGGTGACGATCCTGGGCAAGATCAACGGCGCCGTCGGCAACTACAACGCGCACCTGGCCAGCTACCCGGATGTGGACTGGCCGGCACTGGCCAAGGGCTTCGTCGAGGGCTTGGGCCTCCAATGGAACCCGTACACCACGCAGATCGAACCGCACGACTACGTCGCCGAATTGAGCGACGCCGTGGCCCGCTTCGACACGGTGCTGCTCGACTTCTGCCGCGATATCTGGGGCTACGTGTCGCTGGGCTACTTCAAGCAGCGGCTCGTGGCCGGCGAGGTCGGCTCCTCGACCATGCCGCACAAGGTCAATCCCATCGATTTCGAAAACGCCGAGGGCAACCTGGGCCTGGCCAACGCCATGCTCCGGCATCTGGCCGAGAAGCTGCCGATCTCGCGCTGGCAGCGCGACCTCACCGATTCCACGGTGCTGCGCAACCTCGGCGTCGGCTTCGGCTATGCCGTGCTGGCGCTGGAATCGCTACAGAAGGGCCTGGGCAAGCTGGAGTTGAATGAGGCCAAGCTGGCCGAGGATCTGGACCATAGCTGGGAGGTGCTCGGCGAGGCGGTGCAGACGGTGATGCGCCGCTACGGGCTGCCGAATCCCTACGAGCAGATGAAGGCGCTGACCCGCGGCAAGGGCATCACCCCCGAGGCGCTGCGCACCTTCGTCGAGGGCCTCGACATCCCGGCCGAGGCCAAGGCGCAGCTGCTGGCCATGACCCCCGCCACCTACATCGGCAACGCCGAACAGCAGGCCAGGGACATCTGACCCGAAACACGGACGCGCCCATCATCGCGTCCGCTACAACCGCATTCGGCCCATATCGGACTCGCATGCACCTGTGTTATTGGTGGTCGATCAATATGAAGGAAGAAGAAAGGGAGCAGGGATATCAGCAGGCAGCTGGTGGCTGTGTTCGAACTTCATTTTGGCGTTTCTTGAGTTGATATATCGCGGAGGCGATGTCAGACGGCATCCTCCTAACCGTCAAAGCCTGGTGCTAAAGCCCTCGAAGCTCTCGCCTTTTTGCAATCTCCTTCCGCTCGAGATAAAACACATATCTCTGCAGATTCGACTCAACCGATGCGCTGGCATCCTTGAATATACATCCATACCGCGTCTCTGTACCTTCGTCGCGCTTGTTCCTCACGTTCACGATCTCCAGGGAAGCCTCGATCTCTATGCCGATGGGAGTGACGATCCTGCATCTTTCTATGACGTCTCCGGTCTTGAAATCGGCGTTCTGAATAAGCGCACCAATGCCACCAATGCTGATATCGATAATAGTCGCCTGATAGATGTCTCCATGGTATTCCATGATGCACTCCGGGCGCTCCGACAGTGGCGGTGAGGCCCGAAAGAAATCGCGTCTCTGAACCTTGTGGATGGAGCCCGGCATTTTAATCTTGAACGCAGGCCTGTCCTTGTAAACCGTGTCCTCGACCGCACCCGATGAGAAGGTGATGTTGATATCATCGATATAGGTCGTGAAGTCCATCGAGCTGCTTTTCCCTATCAGCCTATCAAGCTCCTTTGAACCGCTGTAGTCGAAAACCACCTCGCTCTCGTCATCCAATATATCGACAATGGCCGTCATGATTGAAACGTGGTAATCCCCAGAGCTTGCGATCAAGACGCATCTCTCTTCCATGATCCTGTTGATGTAAGCGGCGGCCTCTTTTAACGAGTTGATCAAGAACTTTTCTTCCCCTTTAAATACCTGGCTTAAAGATCATCCCATAAAATAATAACCCGTCATTCGACCGGATCAACGCAAGCCTTGCTAATACGCGTGAAGAAACAGACGGCCTCGTCGATCGGATGCACCGGGGTTCTAGGACACAATACCCAATCAGACGGAATCGGGCATCTATTGTGGCCGCAAGCGGTCGCGGCAGACCGGTGCGGCTCCCCCTGGCGCATCGTCGGGCTTCACCTGTAGATTCGGGGCCAACGCATCGGAGGCGTTCTCTATGGCCACTTGCTCTGAAGATATTCGCACACGATGAAGCACGAACACCATGAGACCAGGGATGCGGTGAATGTCGCATCCGACGCCATCAGGCGAGCCAAGCCGTTGATCCTGCGCCTCTACGATCTCATCGTGGACGGCATCATCATCGGCTCGGTGCTGTTGATGCTGGTGGCATTGCTGTACTCGTTCTTCGATGTCCTGGACGTCACCGCGCACATCGCCGCGCACCTGCATTCGCTCAGCGCCGACGATATGTCGTTCCGCTCACTGGTCACCAACGTGCTCGACATCTTCATCGTCATCGAGCTGTTCAGCACCTTCACCGGCTATGCGCGCACGCGGCATATCAAGCTGTCCCCCCTGCTTGATGTTACCATCGTGTTTGCGCTCAGGGAGATCCTGATCAAGCTTTATGCGAACTCCTTCGCCGTCAGGGACCTGATCGGCCTGTGCATTGTCGTCATCATTCTCGTCATGGCCCGGAGTATGTCCGTGAATTTCTCGCCCCTGAGATGGCGTGGCGCATCCGATGAGAACCCCGACGACAAGGCGGCCGGGTAGTGCCGGATGCGCCGATGCCTTTCGGCCCGGAAGCACACTGAACACTGTCGTGCCCGGAGCCCGGGCGGACGCCACGGTGGCACACCGAGGCGTCCCCGCCTCCAGCCAGGCGCACGGCATGATTCCCCAAGACGGCGGCATCCGTTTAGGGCATCATTGGCCCCAATCTTTTTCCGGGCGATGCCCACCAATGGAGGCGCCGATGGCCAGGGCGAATTTCAAGTACGAGAAGCGACAGAAGGAACTGGCCAAGCAGAAGAAGGCCGAAGAGAAGCGCCTGCGCCGGCTTGAAAAGCGGAGCGAGACGGATGGCGATGCACCGCAGGAGCCGACCGAACCGTCCGAGGTTTCCGCGGACACGGAGCCCGATGCCAATCCCGAAGCAACCGCACCCGACGCGTCGCAGCCGACCGAATAGTGCGGCTCAGCGCAGGGAGCGGGCGTAGATAACCGCCACGAGGATCAGAAGCGTAACGAACCAGACGAGGATGTAGACCACGGTGGCGCGCTTTGCCTGCTCCTTCTCCATCCAGGTGCGCGGGTGGATTCCCTTGATATAGAACACGATCTTGCTCGCCAGATTCACGCACACGACGTTGACCGCGAGCAGCAAGCCGGCGCCGAAGGCCGATGCGAGCTCGCCATGGCCCAGCATCAGGCCACAGGTGACCGCTGGCGGCAGCAGCGCCACGGCAACCATCACCCCCACGAGCACGCTCGACAGCCCCGTGGTCAGCGACAGCGCTGCGGCCGCACCCGAGGCCAGCGCCAGCACCACCGACTCCAGGGTCGGTTTGGTGCGCACCATCAGCTCCGGACTGTTCAGGCCCGAGGGCCAGGCGAAGCCGAGGGCCGCGGACAGGGCCAGCACCAGCAGGATACCGGCGAGCAGGGTGCCCACCGATTTGCGCATCAGCGGGATATCGCCGAGCGCCGTGCCCAGGCTCAAGGCGAGATTCGGGCCCAATAGGGGTGCGATGACCATGGCGCCGATGACCACGGCAATGTTGTTCTCGATCAGACCGATGGCCGCCACCACGGTCGAGAGCACCACGAGCACCACGAGGTTCGCATTCAGCCGTGCACTCTTCTCGACCCCCTCGTACAGGGCCTCCCGGGCCGCGGTGGCCTTGTCCTCCTCACTGCGCTCCTTCTCTTCGGGCTTGGACAGCGAGGCCTCGATGGGCATCACCAGGATCTGTGCCGTGACCTGCGCGCCAAGGATCGTTTGCAGTGCGTCCAGCACCGACTGCGGCTTGTCGTCACTCACCACCAGGCGCATCGACTGCATGCCGTCGTCGCCGACGATCCCCAGGCGGAAATCCGCCGCCTTGTACTTCTCGGCGATGGTGTGCACCACGGAAACGCTGCCGGATTCGGCAATGACCTCGACATATTTCATGATGGGATATAGGCGGGCCGCGTTCGCCCTGCCAAATACGCAGCAAGCCTAGCCCGCACGCCTGATCTCCGCCGGGGAGGCGAGCGGCATGTCATGGAAATGGCTGGCCAGCATCTCGGCCTTGTCCAGCGCCAGCATGGCACGATTGATGACCGCATCGGCATGACCGGTCACCGCCTCGACCACGGTGCGGGCACTGGCCGAAAGGCGCAGGGCGGCAACCGGCACGCCGATCCTCTGGCCGCAGGCCACAGGCTGCCCGAACTGACAGCGCAGCGATGCCAGCGCACGCGCCGCACCGTCCGCCTGGAAGGCAGGCATATCGCCCATGTCCATCTGCAACCAGCGGTACAGCATCCGGGATTCGTCGCGGTCGAACGGCGTGCCGTCGGCATGGCATACCAGAAAGGGGATGATGCTGGGCTCCGCATCCCAGCCGCCGGCCACGAGCGGCTCCCGATCGGGCTTCGGCAGCATCAGGGGCAGAAAACAGGGCGAGGCGCGCAGGCGTGCGCCGACGGCATCGCTGAAGGCGCGCAGGAAGGCAATGATGTCCGCCTCGGGCAAGGACGAAAAGGCGCGCATCTGTTCCAGCGCCGCCTCCCAGCGCAGCAGCAGGCCGGGATTGGGCCGCTCCGCCGGGGCACGGCGCCAGCCGGAGGCTTGAGGCACGAGCATGGCGCCGGAGAACACGGGGCCGGCCATGAACTTCGATCCGGTCAGGGCCACGGCGAAGCTCTGGTCCAGGTAGGCTCGCAGGCTGGCCGGAGCCAGGCGGAACTGGCAGGCATCGACGAGCACGCACAGCGCATCGCCGTGGCGACGGGAAAGGGCCAGGGCGCAGGCCGGGGACGGCGCGATCAGGCCCGTCTTCGATACGTCGACGAGGATCAGCAGTACCGCCCTGCCCTCGCCCACCGCCTCGTCGGCCAGCGCCGTCACAGAGGCATCGACCTGGCGTGCGGGACGCGGGCGCCCGTCGGCCTGGCGCACGGGCACGTGCACTACCTCGACCCCGTCCACGTGGTCGAGGCCGTCGACCGCAGCCGGATAGCGGCGCCCGCGCAGCGCCTCGGGTACGCCGCTGCCGGTTTCGGCGGCATCGACGACGATGGCGCGCAGATGCCCGGCCTTGCCGCCGCCGGCCATGCGGGCTGCCGTGCGGTGCAGATCGGTACCGGAGCCCGCGAATAACACCTCCGGACCTTCGCCTGCAGGGATGCCGCACAGCGCCAGCAGCTCACGGCGGATGCGCGCCTGCTCCCCGGCGTACACCACCGTATCCTCCGGCTGCCGGCACAGCGCCTCGGAAAGCCTGTGGCGCAACCGCTCGGCGGCGGCGAAGCCGGCCTCGGAGACGACCGATGCCGTCGAGGAGCCGAAGGCCAGCAGCTCGGGATCGGGGAAGGGCCGGCACATGTAGCGGTTCAGACCGGTGGCCGGATCGAGCGCCAGGCGCCCGTCGCCGCCCGCCACCAGCAGGCGCACGGTGTCCGGCAGCGAAACCGCCGCGGGCATGGCCGCCCCCGGCCCCTTCATGCGCCCCTGCCCTGCATGCGCCGCCTGAGCATGGCGTAAAAGGCATCGAACAGCCTGTGCATGTGTGCGGACTTGTACGGGTAGATCTCGGGCGGATCCATATCGTGGATGATGGCGCCGGTATCCACCTCGAACACCAGCAGCTGCCCGTCCTGCGTCTCGGCGCAATCGATGATCAGGTAATCGAGGCCCATGGCCTCGTGCAGCGATTGCAGGCCGACGGCATGGCGTTTGGCGAAGCCATGCGCGAAACCATCCATGAATGCCTCCTCCTCCTCGCGCTTCCACGCGCTCTCGCCCATACCGGCGTTCAGGTAGTGGATGATCCAGTGATCGGAGATGCCCATATGCCCGGCGAAGGGCTGGCCGTCGATCAGGGCGATGCGGTACTTGCGAAACTGGCCGTCGGGGCTGCGGTAATCGACATAGCTGCCGATGTGGAACACCGCATCCGGCATCCCGGCCAGATAGCTGGCAACATCGGCGGCCGCATCCAGCCTGGCCAGGCCCTTGCCGGCATGCGAATCGAGCGGACGGATGATGATGGGGAAGCCGGCCCCGAGCAGCGCCTCGATATCGACCGCTCCCGCCGCAAGCTGCGCCAGGGCCTCGCGCCCGATGCGGCATGAGGTGGGCATCACCAGCCCCGGACGGTGGCGCAGCCGCGCATAAGCGCCCTCGCGCGTGGTGTCGACGATGCGGGCCGGGGCATTGATCACCGGCTTCGGCCAGTGCTTCAGCCAGGCGTCCAGGCGGTGCAACAGCGCATGGTTGAGCTCCGTCTGGCCCATGGCCACCAGCAGCACGTCGTGCTCCGGCAGAGCCGGCAGTGCACTCTCGTCCGGCGACAGGTAGACCATGTCGATATCGACATCGGCATCCTCGACCAGGAACTCGAGCGGCGCATTGTCCATCAGCTGCCCCGGCGCCATCAGCGCCAACAGGCGAATGCCGGCCTCACCGGCGGCCGGGCGGCGGTAATGCCGCTTCAGCTCGAGCGCCTTGGCCTGCACCAGCAGGCCGGCCTCGGTATTGGCATGGATCTGCAGGATCGTCGACATATCCATCAGCGCATTGGCATCCTCGGGGTCGGCCGTGATCCTCGCCTGCAGGCCGTGCCAGATATCGTCGAGTTTTTCGCCGTCGAAGGCCCGGCGCACCAGTGGCGCCAGCCCGATCAGCGGTGCCTGCCTCCCGTCGTTCGTGCCTGCCATGGACTGTCCTCCCGTCATGCCTGTCCCCCCAGTTTCCGCCCGAGGGCGAGTGTCGCGGCCAGCAGCGCTTCGATGTCGCACGCACTTGTGCGGTGATTGACGATGGCGGCGCGGATGGCCAGCCGGCCATCGATGATCGTCGTCGAGGGGGCGGCGATGCCCGACTCCTGCAGGGCGACGACGATCTCGGCATTGAGCCGGTCCGCATCCGCACCGCGATAACGGTAACAGACGATGTTCAACGCCACCGGCGCCAGCAGTTCCAGCTCCGTCTCCTGTGCGATGCGGGCCTGCATGGTGCGGGCCAGGGCGCAGGTCCTGGCGATGGCAGCGCCCAGCCCCTCTGCCCCGTAGGCCTTGATCGTGAACCATGCCTTCAGGGCCCTAAAACCGCGCGACAGCCCCGGGCCGTAGTCGCAGGGCCAGGGCGAGCCGCCGGCCAGGCCGCGCGGCTCCCGGCCGAGATAGGCGGCCGGGGCCGCGAACGTGGCCCGGTGCACGGCCTCGTCGCGGATCAGCACGAAACCGGCGTCATAGGGAACCTGCCCCCATTTGTGAAAATCGAAGGCGATGGCGTCGGCCCGCTCGATGCCGGCGAGCCTGGGGGCGATCTCGGGAGCCAGCATGGCCAGCGCCCCGAAGGCCCCGTCCACATGGAACCACAGCCCCTCGCCGGCGGCGACATCGGCCAGCATGGCCAGATCGTCGATGGCCCCGACATCGACGGTGCCGGCGGTTCCCGCCAGGAAGAACGGCATGTATCCGTCGGCGCGATCATTGGCAATGGCATGCCTCAGCGCCTCCCCGTCGATGCGGTAGGCGTCGTCGACCGGGATCAATCGAAGCGCGTCGCTGCCGATGCCGGCCATATCCAGCGCGCGCGCCAGGCAGCCGTGCACGCCCGTCGAGGCATAGGCGGTCAGGCGCTGGCCGGCGGCGGCGATGCCGCGGGCACGCGCCTCCGGGCCCAGGACGGCGTGGCGCGCCACCAACAGGCTGATCAAGGTCGCCATCGAGGTGCCGTCGACGAACAGGCCGCTGGCGGTGTCGGGGAAGGAAAACAGATCGCGCATCCAGCGCACCACCTGCCGCTCCACCTCGATCGGCATCTGGTCGCGCCCACCGAGATTGGCGTTCAGGCCTGCTGCCAGCATCTCCGCCAGCATGCCCACGCCGGTGCCGCCGCCGTGCACCCAGCCCATGAAGCCCGGATGGGCGTTACCGACGGCATAGGGAAGGATCTGTTCCATGAACGTGGCATGCAGCGGCGCCAGCTCGCTGCCCCGGGTGGGAAGCGGCTCCATGAGGCTTGCGCGCACCGACTCCGGAATCGGTTGCCAGACCGGGCGGGCTCGGATGTGCTGCAGGTAATCGAGCATATCGTCGAGCATGCGGTGGCCCTGGTCCCGGAATCCCTGCCAGTCCTCCGGATCAAGCGTCTGTTCCGATATCAATGCACCCTTCCCGTCGCCAGAATACGATGCGCCGGCGCAGCCGTGCCCATCGTTCGGTAGCAAGCAGGATTCATGCCGGCGAAACCGGCTACGGCCATGGAAAAGCGCTCACCCGTCCTATGTCACAGGATGGATGCGCAACTCCTCGGGAAGATTGAAGATGACGTTCTCCTCGGTGACCGCCAGCCGTTCGACGGTGGCCGCCCCCTTGCTGCGCAGGAAATCGACGACCTGCTGCACCAGCAGCTCCGGGGCCGAGGCACCGGCGGTGACGCCGATGCGTTCATCGCCGGCCAGCCAGGCCGGATCGATGTCCGCCGGGCCGTCGATCAGGTGGGCCTGGCAGCCGGCACGCTCGGCGACCTCGCGCAGACGATTGCTGTTCGAGGAGTTCTTGGAACCGATAACCAGCACCACATCGACCTTCCCCGCCAGCGCCTTGACGGCCATCTGCCGGTTGCTGGTGGCATAGCAGATATCCTCGCGCTTCGGGCCCTGGATATTGGGGAAGCGCTGTCTGAGGGCAGCGATGACATCGGCCGTGTCGTCGACCGACAGCGTCGTCTGCGTCACATAGGCCAGCCTGTCGGGATTCTCGACCGCCAGCGCATCGACATCCGCGGGATCGGAGACCAGCAACACCGAACCCTCGGGAGCCTGGCCCATCGTGCCCTCGACCTCGGGGTGGCCGGCATGACCGATCAGCACCACCTGGTCGCCGTTCTTCAGATGGCGCAACAGCTCCAGGTGCACCTTGGTCACCAGCGGGCAGGTGGCATCGATGACCTTCAGCTCGCGATCGGCGGCGCGCTGGCGCACGGCCTGGCTGACGCCATGCGCCGAGAAGATCAGCACCGCCCCATCCGGGGCATCGTCGACCTCCTCGACGAACACCGCCCCCTTGCCGCGCAAATCCTCGACGACGAAGCGGTTGTGCACGATCTCGTGACGCACGTACACCGGCGCCCCGAACACCTCAAGCGCCCGCTCGACGATCTCGATGGCGCGATCCACGCCGGCGCAGAAACCGCGCGGTTCGGCTAGCAGTAATTGCATCGCATAACACTCCTCGACGGATGTAATTCAAAGCCTATCATTAGCCGCAAGCCCTGCCCATAAGGAGAGATCATGAGCACAACCACCGTAGACGCCGGAGACCAGGCCCCCGATTTCACGCTGCCGACCTGGCCCGAGGGCGAGCTGACCCTGTCATCCCTGCACGGGCGCTGGGTCGTGCTTTATTTCTATCCCAAGGACAATACGCCGGGCTGTACCACGGAATCCTGCGCCTTTCGCGACGCCGGGGGGGATTTCGAGGCGGCCGGCGCCGTCATCCTCGGCATCAGCCGCGACTCGGTGAAATCGCATGCCAGTTTTGTGGAAAAATTCGAGCTGCCCTTCCGCCTGATCTCCGATCCCGACGAGATCGCCTGCAAGGCCTTCGATGTCATACGCATGAAGAATATGTACGGCAAACAGGTACTCGGGGTGGAGCGTTCCACCTTCCTGATCGATCCCAAGGGCGACATCGCCCACGCCTGGCGCAAGGTGAAGGTGGACGGCCATGTCGAAGAGGTGCTGGCCACCCTGCACAGGCTCAGCGCATCCTGATGCTTGCCGGCAAGCGCATCCTGCTCGGCATCGGTGGTGGCATCGCCGTCTACCGCGTCGCCGAACTGGCCAGGATGCTGGTGAAGCAGGGGGCGACGGTGCGCTGTGTCATGACCCCGTCCGCCTGCCGCTTCGTCACCCCCCTGACCTTCGCGTCCCTGACCGGAGAGCAGGTGTATACCGAGCTGTTCGACCTGACCGCCGAGCGCGAGATGGGGCATATCCGCCTGGCCCGCTGGGCCGATGTGCTCGTCATCGCCCCGGCCACCGCCGACCTGATCGCCAAGATCGCCAACGGCATCAGCGACCATCTGCTGACGACGATGCTGCAGGTGCGCGAAGGGCCGGTGCTTCTGGCCCCGGCCATGAACACCTCGATGTGGCAATCGCCTGCCAACGCCCGCAACCTGGCGCTGTTGCGCGAACGAGGCATGCACATCATCGGCCCGGAGGCCGGGCAGCTTGCCTGCGGCGAGGAGGGCGAAGGAAGGCTGAGCGAGCCGGCGGCGATCATCAAAGCCCTCAGCCCGCTGCTCGCCGAGCCGTTCCTTGCTGGCCAGCGCTGGGTCATCAATGCCGGCCCCACCTGGGAGCCCTGGGACGATGTACGCTTTCTCACCAACCGCGCTACCGGCGAACTCGGCCTGGCCCTGGCCGAGGCGGCGGCGGCGCACGGCGCCGATGTCCGGCTCGTCGCCGGCCCGACGGTGGCGGCGAGCAGCGATGCCGTTTCCCGGCACGATGTAACGACCGCCGAGGAAATGCTCACCGTATCCCGCACCCTGGCAGAGGGCGCGGACGTGTTCGTCGCCACTGCCGCCGTCGGCGACTTCCGTTTCGCCCGGCGTCTGTCCGGCAAGCTCAAGCGCGCCGGAGGGCAGACGCTACAGGTGGAGCTCGTGCCCAACCCGGACATCGTCGCCGCCGTCGCCGCCATGGAGGACCGCCCGCGCCGGGTCATCGCCTTCGCGGCCGAGGCCACCGATCATATCGAGCATGCGCGCGCCAAGTTGCAGGGCAAGGGCGTGGATGCCATCTTTGCCAACGATATCGGCAATATGGGCAGCATGGATGCCGGCGGCTGGTGGATCGACCAGCGGCGTGCCGAGCCCATGACGCAGGTTCCCAAGGCCGAGCTGGCCGAGGCCCTGATCCATGCCATCCGGGAGATTGATACATGAACCGAATGCCCGTCCGCGTACTGATCCAGAGGCTGCCCCATGGCGAGGGTCTGGATCTTCCCCACTACGCCACCGAGCATGCCGCCGGCATGGACCTGCGCGCCGCCCTGGCCGAAGCGGTCGTGCTGGCACCGGGTGAACGGGCCCTGATCCCGACCGGCCTGGCCATCGCCCTGCCCGAGGGCTTCGAGGCCCAGGTCAGGCCCCGTTCGGGCCTGGCCCTGAAGCACGGCATCACCGTGCTGAACAGCCCCGGCACCATCGATGCGGACTACCGCGGCGAGGTCGGGGTGATCCTGATCAATCACGGCCCGCAGGCATTCCCGATCCAGCGCGGCGAGCGCATCGCCCAGATGGTCATCGCTCCGGTCAGCCGCATCGCCTGGCAGCCGGCCGAGTCCCTGGACGATACCGCGCGCGGCGCCGGCGGCTTCGGCAGCTCGGGAAGGCACTGATGCTGGAGCTACTGGAAACGCGCCGCCTGCGCCTGGTGCTTACGGCGCTGCTGCACCTGGCCGCCAGCCGCCAGCCGACGCCGGGCAAGCAACTGGCCGAAAGGCTCAACTGCTCCCGTCGCTACCTGGAGCCGGACCTGCAGGCCCTGAGCCAGGCCGGCATCCTCGAATCGCGGCGCGGCGCCCATGGCGGCTACCGCCTGGCGCGCAGCGCCCAGCGCATCAGCCTGCTGGACGTACTTGCCAGCCTCTGCGCCGAGACCCCGTCGGAGGATGGCGACACGGCCCTGGAAACGCGGGTGACGATGCCGGCACTCGCCGATGCGAGGAGCCAGCTGGTGTCGGTGCTGGCCGGCATCACCCTCGCTGAATGGCTGGACAGGGCCCAGGCCGAGGATCTGCTTGCCACCGCAGGCTCTCCCGCCGACTTCTGCATCTAGGGCACCTGGCTTGTCCTCCACCGCCACCGAGTTGTTGTATGCACAGGCCCTGGCGCGGCTGGAAGGCCGGCAGGATGTCCGCATCCTCGCCGTCAACGCCGATGCGCATGCCGACCTGCGCACTATCGGCGATGCGCATGCGCTGATCGTGCAGCAGGCCTTTCGCCCGGACTGGCTGGCCCTGCAGCGCCTGGGCCTGCAGCCGCTGGTCCGCCTCGAGGAGATCGACGCCGGGACCCGCTTCGACCTGGCACTGGTGCTGCCCGGCAAGCAGCGCGAGCAGAGCCTGGGCATGCTGGCCGCCGCCATGCTGCGTCTCGCCCCCGGTGGCACGCTGATCGCCGCCTGCGCCAACGATATGGGCGGCAAGAGCTACGAGAAGCGCCTGGGCGAGCTGGCCGGCTCGGTGGCAGGCTCCGCCAAATCGCATTGCCGGCTGTTCCGGGCCGAGCGCAGCGATGGCTTCGATGCCGCCCTGGCCGAAGCCTGGATGCACGAGGCGGACGCGCGCATGGTGCCGGCGCACGGGCTCATCGCCCGCCCCGGAAACTTCAGTTGGGACGGCCCGGATGCGGGCTCGGAACTGCTGCGCCGCTACCTGGAGAACCGGCCCCTGGCCGGCCGCGGCATGGATCTGTGCTGCGGCTACGGCTATCTGGCAAGCCGCATCCTGGCCAGCCATACCGGCATCAGCGAATTGCACCTGATCGATGCCGACCGCGATGCCCTGGACTGCGCCATCGCCAACACCGAGGGCGCCCATGTCGCCGTGCACGCACGCTGGCTGGATGCGACCAGCGAGTCGCTTCCTTCGGGGCTGGACTGGATCGTGCTGAATCCGCCGTTCCACCGCGGCAAGGACGTCGACCTGGCGCTCGGCCAGGCCATCGCCGCCGCCGCCTGCAACAGCCTGCGCCCCGGCGGCCGCCTGGCCATGGTGGCCAACCGGCCCCTGCCCTACGAGCAGCTGTGCAAGGGCATGCTGACCACCTGCGACGTCGCCGAGCAGAGCGCCGGCTTCAAAATCCTCGAGGGGGTGCGATGAAGGGCAGCGAAAGGCTGGATAAGCTGCTCTCCAGGCTCGGCTACTGCTCCCGCAGCGAAATCCGCGCCTGGCTGCGTCAGGGCCGCATCGTCGTGGAGGGCGTGGCGCGGCTGGATGCGTCGACGCGCGTGGACCCGCATGCCGTGCGCCTGGACGACGAGGCGCTGGATCACCCGGACGGCCTGACCCTGATCTACCACAAGCCGGTGGGACAGGTCTGCTCGCACCGGGAACAGGGCCGCCTGATCTACGACGACCTGCCCGCACGCTGGTTAGGGCGCAAGCCGCAACTGTCCGCCGTCGGCCGCCTGGACAAGGACACCAGCGGCCTGTTGATCCTGACCGACGACGGGACGCTGAACCATCACCTGACCAGCCCCAGGCACGACATCTCCAAAACCTACCGGGTCCAGCTCGCCCGCCCGCTGGCGGGCCACGAGACCGAGCTGTTCGCCGCAGGCACGCTGATGCTGGAGGAGGAAGACACGCCATGCCTGCCCGCTACCCTGGCGGTGTTGGGGGAGCGCGAGGCAGAGCTGACGCTGCGC
>CAVXSB010000007.1:0-135361 GCA_963764315.1 uncultured Zetaproteobacteria bacterium | reverse complement strand
CTCGATGTGATGGCGGCGATAGGCAAGGCCTACACGCTTTGCGGCACGCTGGATGAGGCGGCGCCGCTGAAGAAGGAGATTGCTTTCCTTTCCGCCGTGAAAGCGGCGATCGTGAAATTCACCAGCATCGAGAAGCGGCGCAGCGAACGAAGAGAAGCACTCGGCGATGAAGCAGATCATCGACAACGCCATCGTGGCCGGCGGCGTGGCCGACGTGTTCGAGCTGGTGGGACTGGATAAGCCGAACATCGGCCTACTTTCCGAGGAGTTCCTCGATGATGTGAGGAACCTGCCGCAGAAGAATCTGGCGGTGGAACTGCTCGAGAAACTGCTGCGCGACGAGATCAAGGCGCGTCTGAAGACCGACGTGGTGTCGGAAAAGAAATACTCCGACCGCATCATGGAAACGCTGCGTAAATACCATAACCGGGCCATCGAGACGGCCCAAGTCATCGAAGAGCTGATCAAGATGGCCAAGGATATGGAGGCCGATGCCGAGGCGGCCGAGAAGCTGGGACTCAATCCGGACGAGATCGCCTTCTACCGCGCCCTGATCCAGAACGAATCTGCGGTGCGGGAGCTGGGCGACGACAAGCTGCGCGAGCTCGCCAAGTACGTGACCGAGCAGCTGCGCAAAAGCACGACGGTGGATTGGCAGGTGCGCGACAGTGTGCGCGCCAAGCTGCGCAACCTGGTGCGCCGCGCGCTGCGCAAATGGAAATACCCGCCGGATGGGCAGCAGGACGCGATCGATCTGGTGCTGGAACAGGCCGAAGCGCTTTCTCAGAATTGGACAACATAGAGGGATGCCATGTCGTTGATTGCTTTCTGGAAATCGAATCCTGAAGAAGTTGAGTCTAAACAGCTCTATCAAATCGTCACGATGGCTGGCGATGGTGAGTTGAAGGACAATAGCAATACCTCTAGAGAGCTTCGAGAATATCTGTCATCAATTTCAACGGCGACACTGGCCAAATACCTCGATGAGTGCCTCGGAAAATCGTTTAAGGATAGTGGCTTAGTGCTCCAGGAAATCGTTAATGAGATGGGCGCACGCCTGGATTGCAAGATTGAGCACGGCCTGTATCGCGGAAAGCAAGGAAGCATTGGCTTTGACGGCGTTTGGAGATATCCAAGTGGGTACAGCCTCGTCGTCGAGGTTAAGACCACGGATGCCTATGCCATCAATTTGGAGACCATTGCCAACTATCGCAGCGAGCTATTGAAGGCCGGAAGAATCACGTCCAATTCTTCGATTCTCATCGTCGTTGGCCGCAACGATACGGACGGGCTAGAGGCCCAAGTCCGAGGTTCTCGCGGTATGCATGGGATATCCGCATGATCAGCGCCGATTCATTGATGAAATTGGTAATGACGAAAGAAGAGGCCGACAGCGATGTGACGATCGAAAAAATCCGCCAACTCCTGATCCCAAAAGAGCTTACTCGCCTCGACTTCATCGTGGATCTGCGAGCCGACTATGGCTGACGACATTAAGGCAAGAGGATGCCGAATCGCCCGAAGCGGAAAGCGAAAGCAAGGCTGGCAAGGAGAAGAAGTTCACCCCCGTGGCATTCAATGCTGAGGTCGCCCGTGCCGCCCAAACCCACTTGGGCCTAACAAGCCTAAAGAAGAAAACGCGCTTGCTTTATTCGGAACAGACTTCGGACACCGCCGTTTTGTGCGTCGCCTCAAAAGCCTACCCCCAGAACGGCAAGGTTTACTATTGGTATGCCTTCCATCCGCATCAAAAGGAAGCTTTAGAGAAATACGCCAATGCATACGTCGCCTTTGGTTGTGGGTCTCCCGAGCATGTCTTGCTCATTCCTTATGCGGAGTTCTCGAAATGGCTTCCCGACATGAACACCACGGAAAGCGACGATAGGAAGTACTGGCATGTCCAATTCTACGATTTGCCCGACGGAAAGGTGGTATCGAACTTCAAGGCCAATACGCCTTTGCGTGACCTGTCGAAGTTTGTGATCTCAGAAGCCTAAGCGGCATTTCACAACGAAAAGGCCGAGGCTCGGATAAAGGGGTCAGAGCCCTTTATCGTCGTCGCGCTTTTGCGCCAGATCGAGGCTGGCGCGCGGGGTCAGCATCACCTGCACCGTGCGGCTGGTGATCTCGGCAATCTCGATTGCCGCGCGTATTGCCGTCCGGCAGGAATATCTGGATCGTCTTCGCCCGTTGCAAATCGCGCCTCCCCTCAAACGTGATTGCTACCATAGTTTGATCGTCGATCCCCGACAATGATCCGAAAGGGTATATCTTCTCTGGTCTAAGATATTCAGATATTGGGAGGGTTCATCATGAAATTGGTGATGCAAATTGCCGGCGGCATCGTGTTGGGTGTGCTTATCATCTGGGGTGTCCGGCTGGCGATCGTCAGCTATGAAGCCAAGCAGATCAATGAACAGCTGAATGTTTCACTGCAGAACCTGCACCAGCAACAGCTGCAAATGCAGCAAAGGCTCATGGATCAGCGGCAGCAGCAGTTGACGTCGCAACAGGAGCAGGACCGACGTGAGGTGATGGCTGACCTCGCGCGCATGAAACAGCGGAACCAGAATGCCGCGGCAGAGCAAGCCCGGGCTACTGAGAAGGCCAAAATGGACCAGGCCTTTGCCAAATGGTGGCAACCGCCGGATTGGTGCAGCAACCCTTCCGACATCAAGATGCTAGAGAAATGTGCAAATTTGAAGATGGTCAAGCGCAGTGAGTTCGACAAACTTTGGGCTAAGGGTCAAATTCACTGACTTAGAACTCTGCTGTTTAGGATGCCATGTGAAACCCATCCACCTCCTGGTGAAATAAACCTTGAAGACCCTTTACCTGTTTATCGACGAGGGCGGCAACTTCGATTTCTCGCCCGGTGGTACCCGCTATTTCATGCTGACATGCCTGCTGGAGGAGCGCCCCTTTCCGAGCTACGACAAGCTGCGCAGCCTCAAGTACGACCTGCTGGAACAAGGCACCAACCTCGAATATTTCCATGCATCCGAAGACAAGCAGGCGGTTCGCAATAAGGTGTTCGCCATCGTCCGGGAGAATCTCGAACATATTCAGGTCAGCTCGATGATCGTGCAGAAGAACAAAACGAATCCGTCCATTCGCGACGCGAGTGCCTTCTACACCAAGGTGTTCCGCATGCTGATGAAATGGGTGGTGGAAAAGCATGTGCACGGCAAGGGCTACGAGCGGGTGATTCTGTTCACCGACGTTATGCCGGTGGCCAAGAAAAAGAGAGCCATGGAAAAGGGCGTGAAGCTGGAATTGGCAGGCTTGCTGCGCGAAGGCATCGAATACCGCATCTACCATCACCAGTCGAGATCGAGCCTGAACCTGCAGGTCGCCGATTACGGATCTGGGCCATTTGGAGAAAATGGGCCAATGGGGACACCCGATCCTACGATGTGATCAAGCCGTGCATCGATGCGGAATGGGATGTGTTCAAGGACGGGAAGGTCGAATACTACTAGCCGGAAAAGCGACCACCCCGGCTATCCTCCGAAGAGGAAGAGCTCCATGAGCTCTTGTTACCGGGGTGGGACCTTTTAACTGACCATGCCATGGTAGATGGGCGGGTGGGTGGGCGCAAGCACTAGGAAGCATCTTTGCCCTCCCCCAAAGCAAGGCATCAGATTTGGGGGATTGGGCGCCCAAGGGCGGGGAAGATTGCTTAACTACGGATACGCCGATGCGTAAGGGGGCATGCCATGAAGAGCATCCGTCTGTTGAGCCTGGGGCTGCTGGCCCTGATGTTGACTGCCTGCGCCGGGACGCGGATGGCGCAAACGCCGGCGCAGCCGGAGTTGTCGCAGCCGCCGCAGCGGCTGGTGCAATACGGCTATTCGTTCATGCCGCCGGCCGAAAAGGGCTGGCGCATCACCGGGCGCAACGGCACCCAGGTGACCCTGGCCAAGTCCGGGCCCAGCCCTGACGAGACGATGAAGATCATGTCGGGCAATGTCACCACCCCGCACTTCAAGAGCCCCGCCGAATTCGAGCGCTACGTGCACGACAAGATGACCCGGGCCGCCGAGGACGGCGGGCGCTACGGCAGCCAGCAGGCCGAGTTCACCGCCGTCACCCACCAGGAGGCGCAGTGCGTGCAGGCGCACATGACGAGCGTGGATCACCAGGCGAAGCGGCGATCCGGCAGGAAGGGCGACATGATCCTGGAGATCGTGCAGCTCTCGTGCCGGCATCCGAATGATGCCGGCACCGTCACCTATCTCGGTTACTCCCAGCGCTACGAGCCCGGCCAGCGCGATCCCGACTTCATGCGCAAGGGCATGCAGGTGCTGGACAGCCTCGAATTTTCCCGTTTCTGATCCATACGGGACTCGGCCCCGGACGCCTCGGGTCAAGCTATCGGTTGACCCGAATGCGATAACGGTCAACGCATAGGTTGGCCCAGCAACAAAGAAGGCCGGGCGATTGCCCGGCCTTCTTCGCCCTCCCCCAAGGAAGTTGTGGATATTATGCAGCCGGCATCGGTCCGTCCAGCAAACCGCTGTGTTGGGACCCCATCAGGTCCGTCCCAAGGCCTCTAGGGATCATTCACCGATGACGGCCGATCCAGCGTTTTCTGGCGCCAGGCCTTCAGGGTGATCAGCGAGCGGCCGTAGTGGTAGCGGATCTGGTCCTTGGTGTAGCGGTGCTCCGCACCCACCGGGCAGATGATGCGCGCCAGGCACTGACGGCTGCAGTGCGCGCCCTCCTGCAGCCGGTAATCGACGCAGGCCTCCAGATCCAGGGTACCCGTAGCCAGGGCGCCCACCGGGCAGGCATTGATGCAGGGCTTGGCTGCACAGTCGGGGCAGACCGCGCCCCAGTCGGCCTTCGGTGTTGGCAGCAGATCCGTGTCGGCCAGCACCACGGCGCGGTAGGCGAACCACGAGCCCCAGTGGCCGTTGACGCCGACCCGGAACGGCGATTCGTGATGCCAGCCGGCGAGCTCGCCCAGCTTTTGCAGCGGCAGCGTCGCCTCCCCATAGGGAAGCAGCAGCCGGTAGCGCGGGGCACCCAGCCCCTCGTCGAAATAGCGGCGCACGACGGCGCCGGCGAAATCGTCGACCGGTTCAGGCCCGTGCTCATCATCCAGCGCCTGCAGCGACTGCCACAGGCCGCGGCCGCCCTGGCCGAACAGGTGCAATTGCCGGAATTGATGCAGATCGGGCAACGCGCGGGCGAGCGTGTCTTGCAGGGAAGGCGGCAGCGCGGCGATGTCGAACACCGCCCGCATATTCAGGCCGTGCTCGTAGAGCAACGGCTGAGCCCCGCCGGGGCTCACTTGACCAGCGTCAGCCAATCCAGATGCTTTTCGCTGCGGCCGTGCACGACGTCGAAGTAACGGCTCTGCAGGAGCTCGGTGATGGGCCCTCGGGAGCCGGTGCCGATGGGGCGTCCGTCCAACTCGCGGATGGGTGTGACCTCGGCGGCAGTGCCGGTGAAGAAGGCCTCGTCGGCGATATAGACCTCGTCGCGGGTGATGCACTTCTCGCGCACCGTATACCCCTCCTCCTCCGCCAGCTGCATCACCGTGGCGCGCGTGATGCCGTCCAGCGAGGCGGTGAGCTCAGGGGTGTAGATGATGCCGTCGCGCACGATGAAGATGTTCTCACCACTGCCTTCGGCCACGAAGCCGTCCACGTCCAGGAACAGGGCCTCGTCGTAGCCGTCGCGCTGGGCGTCGGCCAGGGCCAGCATGGAGCTGATGTAGTTGCCGTTCGCCTTGGCCTTGCACATGGCGATGTTCACGTGATGGCGCGCGAACGAGCTGGTGCGGATGCGGATACCGTGCTCCAGCGCTTCCTTGCCCAGATACGCCCCCCAGCTCCAGGCGGCGACGATGACATGCGTCTTCAGATTGTCGGCGCGTAGGCCCATGCCCTCGGAGCCGTAGAAGCACATCGGCCGGATGTAGGCGGAATCCAGCCCGTTGTCGCGCACGGCGGCGATCTGGGCGGCGTTGATCTCGTCGCGGCTGAACGGCATCGGCATGCCCATGATCTTCGCCGAGCGGAACAGGCGCTCGGTATGCGCCGCCAGGCGGAAGATCGCCGTGCCCTGGTCGGCATGGTAGGCGCGCACGCCCTCGAACACGCCCATGCCGTAGTGCAGGGTGTGCGTCAGCACATGCACCTTGGCATCGCGCCAGGGCACCATCTCCCCGTCGAACCAGATCACGCCGTCCATGTCCGCAAAGTTCACGTTCGCCATCGTTCTCTTCCTTTATTCCTACTGTTCCGCGCCCAGGAGCGCGTTGAATATCTCGCGCACCGCGGCCATGCGCTTTTTCAGTGCCGCCACGTCCTTGATCGGCGCATGCCGGCGCAGGCTCTCCCACTCGGAGGCCGCATCATCCGCCGGCAGCCGGTTCACCGAGGCCCACAGCTGCACGCGCAGCACGTTCTCCATCTGCCGGTAATCGGCGAAGGCCGCGGCCAGGAATCCCGCATGCCGGTGCCAGGCATCCGGTGCCGCCGCGGGAAGATCCTGCAGCATGGCCATCATGCCTGTGCATATGCCCCCGAAGGCAAGCCTCGCATACTGGGCAAGGAACTCGATGTCGACAAGACCGCCGGCGTCGTGCTTGAGGTTGATGATGTCGGCCTCGCGGCTGGCCAGGTGCCCCTGCATCTTGGACCGCATGGCCACGACCTCCGCCGCCAGTTTCATACGATCCCGCGGCATGGCCAGCACCCGCGCCACCACGTCCATGACCGCCTGCCTGGCAGGCATAGGCCCGGCGACGGCGCGCGCCCGGGTCAGGGCCTGGTGCTCCCAGGATTCGGCTTCGTGCATCTGGTAATCGGCGAAGCCCGCCAGCGTCGTCACCAGCACCCCGGAGGAGCCGGAGGGGCGCAATCTCGCATCGAAGGCGAAACCGGCCCCATAGGGCGGGGCCATGGTCAGGTGCTGGATGATGCGCCGGCCCAGGCGCTGACCCCATTCGCGCCGGCTCTTCCCCTTGGGGCCGACGGCATCCGGATCGCTTGCTGCCAGCACGAACACCATGTCCAGATCCGACACCAGGCCCATCTCGCGGCTGCCGTGCTTGCCCATGGCCAGGGCCACCAGCGGGAAATCCGCGGGAAGTCCAAGCTGACCGGCGGCGATGGCCATGGCCGCGGCGACGGCCGCATCCGCCCCGTCGGCGAGCCAGCCACCGACGACGATGGCATCGGCCGGCGGTTCATCGGCCACGGCCATGGCCGCCGTGAGCCGGCACTGGTCGGTGAGCCGGCCCAGATCGGCCAGCGCCTCCTCGTCCGTGAGCCTTTCGCCATCGATGGCGGCCAGCTCGGCCAAGAGCTGGGCCATGCGCGCCTCACCCCTCTCGCCCTCCAGCGGCCATTCCAGCCAGGCCGGATCGTGCGCCACATGCTGGGCGATGTAGCGGCTGGCCGAGAGCACGGCGATCAGCCAGGCGCGCACCCCTTCGTTCGCCGCCAACAGATCCACCCAGGTGGCGCGCCCGGCGATGGCCTGCAAGAGCTCGGCGAACAATTCCACCGCCTGCACGCCGTTGGCGTCCCGCGCCCAGGCCTCCATGGCGTGCGCCAGGATGGTGTCGACATCGGCATGACTGCGCTCGGGCAAAAGCCCCCGCCTGAGCCGCGCGGCGATGCGGCTGAGCGCCGCCAGGATGCGGCCCTGCCCCTCCGCGTCGAACATGGTGAGCCTGGCCCTGAGCTCGGATGCCGGGGCATGCAGCCAGGACAGCGCCGGGGCCGGGATCGCCTCGGCCTCGGCGGCGAACTGGGCGGCGAACAGCCGGTGCACGGCCTCGGCATGGGCGCGCATGGTGGCCATCGGATCCGCAAGATCCAGCACCCGGGCCAGGTAGTCGGCGAAGCCGTCCGGCAGGCGGTGGGTATGCTCGCCGATCCTGGCCTGCAGCGCATGCTCGATGCGCCGCCAGCACCAGTAGGCCTCCCTGAGCATCGCCGCGTCGACGTCCGACAGATGCCCGGCGGCCCTCTGCGCCGCGATGGCCTCGGCGGTATTCGTCAGCCTCAGACCCGGCTCGCGCCCGCCGCGCAAGAGCTGCATCGACTGCACCACGAACTCGATCTCGCGGATGCCGCCCACCCCGCGCTTGACGTCGAAGCCCGCACCGATGGGATGTTTGCCCGCCTGCGCGTCGATGCGCCGCTTCATCTCGGCCAGCGCCTGCACCGTGGTGAAATCGAGATAGCGCTTGTAGACGAAGGGGACGATGCCTTCGATGAAGGCCTGGCCGAGAGACCGGTCCCCGGCCACGCATCGGGCCTTGACCAGCATCGCCCGCTCCCAGGTCTGGCCGTATTCCTGGTAATGGGCCAGCGTCGCCTCGAGGTTCAGGCAGATCGGGGCGCCGTCCCCGCCCGGACGCAGGCGCATGTCCATGCGCCACGCTTCCCCGTCCACCGTACGCTCGCCCATCAACCGGATCAGGGTCCTCGCCAAATGCTGGTGGTACTCGCCGGCGGAGAGCTGCCGGCGCCCGTCGGAGACCGCATGCGCCGGCGCCTGCCAGAGAAACAGCAGATCCACATCCGAGCCGAGGTTCAGCTCGCAGCCCCCGAGCTTCCCTAAGCCAACGACGGCGAAGCTGCCGCCCTTCAATGCCCCATAACGCTCGGCGGTCAGCCGCGTGGCCATCGTCAGGGCACTTTCCAAGAGCCCGTCGGCCCAGGCCGACAGGGCTCTGGCCGATTCCGCGATGTCCCGCTTGAGGCCCAGCTCCCACCAGATGACACGGGCCAGCCCCGCACGCTTGGCCGCCCGTAGCGCCTGCTGGCAGCCGGCCAGGTCCAGCCCGGGATCGGGCGGCGCGTCGGCAGCAGCAGGCAGCGGCGCCCCGGCATCGAGACCGCCTCCTGCAGTCAGATCGGCGAAATACGGCGAAGCCGCTTTCAGCATGGCCAGGCGTGCGGAGATCTGCTCTTGCATGCAAGGAGTATAACGGCGCACACAAGGCGTGAAAGCCGCGTGCAAAAGCCCGGACCAAGCGCTACATTCCTGTCCATGATTCGCGGCGAAGGACTGACCAAGCGCTTTGACTCGGCGATGGCGCTGGATGGCGTGGACATCCAGATCCGCGAACACGCGACGACGGTGATCATGGGCGGCTCGGGATCCGGCAAGACGACACTCTTGCGCCTGCTCGCCGCCCTCGACCCCCCCAGCTCCGGCCATGTCTGGTTCGCCGGCGAGGATCTGGCGGCGATCCCGCGCAAACACCTGTACGAGCTGCGCTCGCGCATGGGCATGGTCTTCCAGTACTCGGCGCTGCTGAACTCGCTGAACGTCTACGACAATATCGCCTTCCCGCTGCACGAGCACACCGATCTCGACGAATCGGTGGTCCGCACCATGGTGACCATGAAGCTCGAACAGGTGGGCCTGCGCGGCTTCGAGCACCTGATGCCATCCGAGCTGTCCGGCGGCATGGCCAAGCGCGTGGCCCTGGCCCGGGCGCTCGCCATGGATCCGGACATCGTGTTTTTTGATGAGCCGACCTCGGGCCTGGACCCGATCTCCGCCGGCGTCATCACCACCCTGATCCACGACATGACGCAAAAGACGAAGATGACCTCCGTCGTCGTCACCCACGACGTGCAGGCAGGGCTCGGCATCGCCGACCATGTGGTGCTGCTCTGGCAGGGCACCATCATCGCCGAGGGCAGCGCCGATGACATCAAGGGCTCGGAGGACGAGCGCGTGCGCCAGTTCATCGAAGGCCGGCCGGACGGGCCGATTCCGTTCTCGCGCAGCAGCACCTCCTATATCGACGACCTGCTGCACAGCCCCGGCACCGTGAGGATGGCATGACGGCAGCAGCCTCGATGTTCGGCTACCTCGGGCGCAGTTTCCTGCTCCTGCTGCAGTGGCTGGGCGATGCCACGAAGCTGTCCGCCTCCTCGCTGGTGCTGCTGTTCGCCCGCCCGTGGCAGGGCAAGCACTTCGTATTGCAGTTGTACGCGCTCGGCGTCGGTTCCTTCGTCATCATCGCCATCACCGGCGCCTTCACCGGCATGGTGCTGAGCCTGCAGGGCTATTACACGCTGACCAAGTTCGGCTCCGAATCGCTGCTGGGCTCGGCCGTGGCGTTGTCCATCATCCGCGAGCTCGGCCCGGTGCTCGGCGCCCTGATGGTGGTGGGGCGCGCCGGCTCCAGCATCACCGCCGAGATCGGCATCATGCGCGTCACCGAGCAGGTCGACGCCCTGGAGATGATGGCGGTCAACCCCAGGGCCCGCATCATCCTGCCGCGCATCGTCGCCACCACCCTGGCCGTGCCGGTACTCGTCGCCTTCTTCGACGTCATCGGTATCGCCTGCGGCTATGAGCTGGCCATTCATCTGCTCGAGCGTCAATTCCGGCTCCTTCATCGCCGAGATGGTGGCCAAGGTGACGACGCACGACATGAACTCCGGCTGGATCAAGGCCGTGTCCTTCGGCTTCATCATCGGCGTCATCAGCACCTATATCGGCTACCGCGCCACCCCAACCACCGAGGGCGTGGCCAAGGCGACGACGCAGGCCGTCGTCGTCGGCTCGGTCAGCGTGCTGATCCTCGACTACATCCTGACATCCTTCTTTTTGTGAGCGTGACCCATGAATTCTTCGTACAAACGCATTGAGATCACCGTCGGCATCTTCGTCTTCCTCGGCATCCTGAGCATGGGCTATATGGCCCTGAAGCTCGGCGAAGTCGGCGGCCTCGGTGACCACCGGCTATGTCGTCGACGCCGCCTTCGGCGATGCCGGCGGCGTCCGCCCCGGCGCCGATGTCATGATGGCCGGCGTCATCATCGGCCGCGTGGAGACCGTCGGCCTGAAGAAGAACCGCGCCTTCCTGAAGCCTGCGCATCGACAAGGGCATCAAGCTCACCGACGACGTCATCGCCTCGATCCGCACCAAGGGCATCATCGGCGACCGCTATGTGCGCATCTCCCAGGGTGCGGACACCCAGTATTTGAAGAATGGCGACGAGATCGAGGACACGGAATCGGCCATCAATATCGAAGACCTGATCAGCAAGTACATCTTCTCCTCCTCATCCAGTAAGTAAGCCTTATCAAGCCCCTCGTGCTGGGATACCATGAATAAGACGAAGAACAAAGGAGATGACCATGACCCGCATCCTGAACCCGATCCGCGCCGGGCTTGCCGTCGTCATGCTGCTGGCCGCCATGGCGCCGGCGCAGGCGGCGCAGGCCAACACCCCGAACACCGTCATCCGTGACACGGTCGAGGGCGTCATCCAGGTACTGGCCCACCGTGCCGACAAGAACAAGATCAGCGAGGCCGATCGTGAGGCCATGCGCAGGATCATCAGCGACCACTTCGACTTCACGGCCATGTCGCGGCTTTCCGTCGGCGCCCCGTGGAACGACGCCACGCCGGCCCAGCAGGCGCGCTTCACGACCCTGTTCAAGGAGCTGCTCGAGTACTCCTACGGCAACCGCCTGAGCGCCTACCATGGCCAGAAGGTGCACTACGATCCGGCAGAGCTGCGCGGCAATCGCGCCCGCGTGAAGACCATGATCATCGACACCGACAAGCAGACCCCGGTCGAGTACCGGTTGATCAAGGACGGCGACGACTGGCGCGTCTACGACATCCGCATCGAGGGCGTCAGCCTGGTCGCCACCTTCCGCACCGAGTTTCAGGACGAGATCGGCAACTCGAACTTCGAGGGCCTGATCAAGACCCTGACCAAGAAGGTCGATACCCTGAAGGCCAAGGGCTAATCGCCTCCGCCATTTCCTGATGCCGCGCCGCTGGGTCGCCGCCGCCCGCCGCATGGCGGTACTGATGATGTTCGGGCTGACCCTGCTGGGCGCCTGGATCTACTGGCATGCGCCGACGCTCAACGAGCTCCGGCCGCAGATCCAGCGCTACCTGCAGCACCAGTACGGCCTGTCCGAGCTTTCGATGGGCGATCTGTCCTGGTACTGGGCCGGCTATCTGTGGTTGCGCGCCGACGACCTGAGCCTCGCCACCGGCGACGGCCGGCTGCGCCTGGCACACGGACATCTGGCCATCCGCGTCTCCATCTGGGACCTGGCCTTCGGCACCTGGCGGCCGAGCCGCATCGACCTGAGCAACGGGGATCTGACGCTGTCGCTGCCGGACACGGGCGGCGGCGGGCTGGCGACACTGGCGCCGGTGCTGTTCGCCCAGGACCTGGCGATTCAGGACACGAATCTGGACTGGCGCTTCGGGGACATGCACGGACAGCTGCCGCATTTCAGCCTCAACATCGACGCCTCCGCACGCGGCATCGCCCTCACCTGGCCGGGCATGCAATTGAAGGCGCGGCTGGATGCGGACCTGCTGCCCAAGAAGCTGACCATGGCGGTCACGGACCTTTCCTGGCTGCCCCCGGCCCTCCGCCGCCCGCTCAGGGGCAAGCCCGCCGCCACCTTCAGCCTGGACGAGGTCGATGACCACCGCTGGCAGGCCAGCATCAAAGCCCATGCCGCGCAGGGGGCGGCCATCGTGCTCAAGCCCGACGCCATGGAACTCGACTTCCAGCAACTGGAGATGCATGCCGTCGTCGTCGCCGACCGCCAGGGCTCGACGCTGAATATCCGCGAGATCCACATCGCCCCGCTGCAGTGGACACTGGGCGACAACAGCGTGCGCCTGACGGCGGCGTGGAATGCCGGTCTGCTCGAGGCCACGGCCACCGCCGGGCGCCTGGATATGCCGGTGCTTTGGGGCTGGCTGCGTCCGCTCGGGGGCCCGGGCTGGCACCACTGGCTGGCGCGCATGCGCCACGGCGTGGCTTCGCATGTCGTCGCCAAGCTCGCCCTGCCCTGGTCGGATCCGGGCACCGGGCTGCCGACGCCGGTGGAGTGGCAGCACCTCGAATACCGCGTCAATGCCGACGTGGCCGGTGCGGACATCGCGCTCGGCAACAGCGGCGATGCGCTGACGGACACCGATGCGCAGGTGGCCGTCGACGCCACCGGCCTGAAGGCCGATATCTCCAGCGCCCAGCTGCCGCAGGGCATCGGCTCGGTGCAGGGCAAGCTATTGATCCCATGGTCGTCGCTGACACTGAATATCCAGGGTCAGGCGCAGGTGCAGGACATGGCGGCGCTGATCCGCTGGAAGCGGCCCGACTCGCCGGCCATCGCCTGGTTCACGAAACCAAGCACCGCGGCAGGCAGCTTCGCGCTGCTGTGGAATCCGGATGAGGACAGCCCGAGCTCGGCGCATGCCACCCTGCACCCGGACGGGGCCTGGCCGATGCAGATCGGCGGCCTGGACCTCGCCGCCTCCGGCGGCACGATCCATTGGGATCTTACCCAGGGCCTGCGCATCGACCACATGCACGTGGCCACGAACATCCTGCAGGGCGACCTGTCGATGGCCATGGCCGAGGCGGCGGACAAGCGCTGGGCGCTGCGTTCGCTGGACGGGGCCATGACCGGCGGCATGGCCGATCTCGTGCGCCGCTTCCAGCTGCCGATCGCCGCCCCCAAAGGCAGCTTCGCCGTCCGCCTGCATTACCTGCACGGCTGGCAGGGATCGGCGGATCTCGGCCAGGCCGGATGGGGCAATGTGCTGGGCACCGCCAAGACCATCGGCGAGCCGCTGACGGTGAAGCTCGCGGCCAAGGGCGACGAGCGGCCGGGCCTGGACAATATCCGCATTACCAAGCTTTCCGGCGATTCGCGCCAGATCCGTTTCTCCGGCACCGGGCTTTTGACCCAGGACAGCCTGCACCTGTCCCTGGCCACCCTGAAATCCCCCGCCTTCGACGGCGGCGTGCAGATCACCGCCCCGTTCGGCGCCGCCCCGTGGAAGATCGCCGTGCATGCCAAGTACATGTCGCGCGCGGCCCTGCCGAAACAGCTGAAGCATGAGGCCAGCACCCTGCAGGCGAAGAGCTGGGCACTACGCGCCCGTATCGATCGCTTCGACTGGCAGGCGGCGACGATCCGGGGAGCGCGGCTCACCCTGGCCTCTGCCGACAACAGCATCGGTGTGTTCGACGCCGACCGCGTCGACACCGGCGGCATGCGCATCCGCCATGTGCACGCGGTATTCGCGCTACCCGGCGCCGGCGCCATCGACCTGCGCCAGTGTGCCGGCCAGGTTGGGCGGGAACATATCGAACTGTCGGCACGGATGACCCCGGACGACGGCGGCATGCGCTGGCAGGGCTTCGCCTATGTCACCGGCGATTTCGGCTACCTGCTGAAGCAGGCCGGCATCTCCAAGCGCTTCCTGAACGGCGATATGCATATGCTGTTCTCCGGCACCGGCCTGTTCAGCAAGAAACATCCCTGGTGGCAGGGCCTGGATGGCCGCCTGCGCCTGCGCGTCGCGGACGGCCGCATCCTCGAGGGCGGCACCCTGAACAAGCTGCTGGCGGCCATGAACCTCGCCGACCTGCCCAAGCTGTTGCTCGGGCTGCGCGGCGACCTGACCGGCCCCGGCATGATGTACAGCCGCCTGCAGATGGAAGCGACGATGCACAACCAGGAGGTGCAGGTGCACAAGATCGCCATGCGCTCCCCGGCCATGGACCTTGCCGGCAACGGCCGGCTGACGCTGGATAACGACCAGGTCGACGTCATCCTGACCGCCCGCCCCTTCCAGAACCTCGATGCCATCCTGTCGCACATCCCGCTGCTGCGCGACATCCTCGGCGGCGGCGGCCACACGCTGCTGCGCCAGGTGTACTGGATGCACGGCCCGTTCACCGACGCCACCGTGCAGCGCATCACCCCGGAGGAGGCGGGCCTGGCGCCGCCCGGACTGATCGAATCGCTGTTGAGCCTGCCGGAGCGCTGGTTCGGCAAGACCCCGAGCGCCAAACCGGCGCATTAGCCATTTCGGCACGCCGGCCTATAATGGCTCCCATGCGCCTGATCATGCTGGATACCGAAACCACGGGCTTGTCGGCCTTCAGCGGTGACCGCATCGTCGAGATCGGAGCGGTCGAGGTCGTCAACCGCCACCTCGATCCCGAGAAGAGCTTCCACCACTACGTCAATCCGGGCCGGCCGATCCCCGCCGAGGTCGTGCGCATCCACGGCATCAGCGACGCGCATGTCAAGGACAAGCCGCCCTTCGCCGAGGTGGCGGGCGCGTTCCTGGAATTCATCGCAGGGGCCACCCTGGTCATCCACAATGCCCCGTTCGACCTGGGCTTCATCATGAACGAGCTGCACCTGGCCGGCCTGCCGCCGATCGATACCGTGCCGGTCATCGACACCCTGGACCTGGCACGCAAACGCCACCCGCAGCAGCGCAACAACCTCGACGCCCTGTGCGACCGCTACCGCATCGAGCGCGGCCACCGTACCCTGCACGGCGCCCTGCTCGACTCCCAACTCTTGGCCGAGGTCTACCTGGAAATGACCGGCGGCCGCCAGTTCTCGCTGGACAGCGGCGTGCAGCCACGGGCCGCCAGCACCTTCGTGCGCCTGCCCGAACAGGCCAGCCAGCGCGACGAGAAGGTCGAGACGGCAACGCTGACGCGCCGCCAATCGCCACCGATCCAGCCACAGGAAATTGAGGCGCACGCGGCGCTGATGGCGCGCATTCACAAGGAGAGCGACGGCAAGGCGATCTGGCAGCCACGGGCCACCGGCTGATCCATGTTCCTGCCCGACCCGATTCTGGTGGTCTGTGCCGGCAACCTGTTCCGCAGCCCCTTCGCCGAGGGGCTGATGCGCCACCGTCTGCAGCAGGCGGGGACGACGGCGGAATGCTACAGCCGCGGCCTGATCACCATGCCCGGCCGCAAGCCGCCGGCATCCGTACTGAAGATCGCCAAGGAGTTCGATGTCGACCTGTCCGAACATATCTCCCAGCCGCTGCTGCGCCCGGACGTCGAGCGGGCGTCGCTGGTGCTGGTGATGGATGCCAAGCAGCGCCAGCATCTGGTGCGCATGAATCCGGCCAGCGTCGGCAAGGTGTTTTTGCTCTCCCAGCCGGTGGATGGGGCCGACATCCGGGACCCGGTCGGGCTGGACGATGCCGTCATCCACACCGTCTACGAGCAGATCGCCGGCTATGTCGATGCCTGGCTCACGCGCTTCGGCATCGCATGATCTTGCGGCCCACGGCGCTTTGCCTACAATGACCGCCCACGCGGGTGTAGTACAATGGTAGTACAGCAGCTTCCCAAGCTGAGAACGAGGGTTCGATTCCCTTCACCCGCTCCATTCCTTCCCCTCCAAAAGAGCACACAGTGAGCACAACCATCGCCACCCTGGCCGGAGAGGACCGCACGCTGGCCGTGTTGTCCGGGCAGATGGTGCTCGTCACCGGCCCCGTCGGCGCCGGCAAGAGTCGACTTTTGCGCCGCCTGGCCGGGCTGGTGCCAATGCCGCCACACATCACCTGGCAGGGGCCGAAGGCCGTGCAGATGCTCGCCGATTTCATGCCGCCGCTGTGGCTGGCGCCGACACTGGGCGAGGAGCTCAGCTTCGGCCTGCATCCGGCCGAAGAGGAGCGCCGGCGCGTGCTGACCGCCTGGCGGCTCGAGGGGCTTGCCGCCGATACCCCGGTGGAGGCGCTGAACCGGCTCGCCGGTCTGCGCCTTGCCCTGGGCGCCATGGAACTGGCCGGCACTCAACTCGCCCTGCTGGACAATCCCTCGGCCTGTCTGCCACTGGACGATGCCGAGCTTCTGAGAAAGGATATCACCGCTTGGATTCAACGAAGCGGGGGTGCAGTGGTGATCGCCTGCAACCGCTGGCAGGATTGGCAACCATGGGTACAGCAAACCTGGCATCTGGAACCGGATGCGGCACATGCCGCAGGCGCACGCCCATGACTGAGGCCGTGCGCTTCTCCTTCGCCCTGAGCCCGCGCATGCAGGCCTTCATCGAGCTACGCAACGGCCTGCAATGCCTGGAGCGGGCGGCCGCCCAGGGCAATGGCCAGGCCTGGCTCTGTGCGGCCTCGGATATCCGCGCCTCGCTGATCGGCGACCAGGGCCGACGGCCGGCGCTGGCCGAGATCGTCGGCCTGCTCGTATCCCTGCAGGCGCACCTGCAGGGGCTGGGCAAGGAATACCCGCGCTTCGCGCAGACGATCGCCAAGGCCTGCGACAAACTGGATGCGCATATGCACGGACTGCAGGACGGTCTCGGCGAGCCGGTGGACTGGCTGTACAACGATTCGCTGGTCTTCACCTACCTGAACGCACTGAAGAAGCAGGACTGGCTGGGCCACAAGCCGGCGCTGCCGCAATGCCTGGACGCGCTCTGGCACCCCGACGATGCCCGCTGCCGCCACCTGCACCAGGGCCTGGCGCCGCTCAGGGAGGCGGTGCAGAGCCTGGATCACATGCTGCACGAGTACGTGGCCTGGAGCGAACGCGAGGCCATCGACGGCTGCGACCAGATTACGCCGGACAAGGGCATCAATTACGGCCTGCTCGTCATCGGTCTGGATCCGGAGACGGTGGCCCGTGGCATCACCCCGGACATTTCCGGTAACCGCGTCGCCGTGCGCATCCGCTTCCAGCAATGGCCGCCCGGCAAGTCGGTGCAGGACGTCATCGACAATATACGCTATGCCGTGATGCTCGTTCCCTTCGCCTGAGGCATGAGCACATCCTCCGCCGTCGCACGCGCGCGGCTGCACACCTATCTGCTGGTCAGTGCGGCGCTGCTGCTGCCGGTGCTGGCCTGGCCGGCGCTGATGCTCACCGATGTGGCCATGAACCCGGCCGCCGACATCGCCGGCCACTGGCGCCTTGCCGCCACCGCGCTGCTGCTCGTGGCCGTAGCCAGCGACTCCCTGCTGGCGGCGCACGCCAATCGCAGTGACTCGCTCGTGCCCGTCGCTGCCTGGTTGGTCGGCATGGGCCTGTGGGGGCCGTGGGCCTGCAGCCGTGCCGGCGGCCACTGGCTGCTCGGGGTACTGTTCTTCATCCATGCCCTGCGCCCGGCGCATCGCTTGTGGCGCGGCGCTACCGACTGGTGGCTGTGGCCGGCCTGGGGGCGGGACGTACTGGCCGCTACAGCGCTGTTCCTGTGGCCCCGGCTGCTCGGGTGAAACAAGGCCCGCTGATCCTGGCCTCGACCTCGCCCTATCGCCGGGAACTCATGTCCCGCCTGCAACTGCCGTTTACCACCGAGGCCCCGGATTTCGAGGAGGCCGCCCCCGGCAGCATGGCCCCCGAGGCACTGGTGACGCACAACACCCTCGGAAAAGCGAGAGCCGTGGCCGCCCGCCATCCGCTGGCAACCGTCATCGCCTCCGACCAGATCGCCGTATGCGGTGACCATGTGCTCGGCAAGCCGGGCGGCGTGGATCAGGCCTGCCGGCAGCTGGCCATGCTCTCCGGGCGAACCGCCACCTTCCTGACCGGACTGGCGGTGATCGCCGATGGCCACGAGGCCTGCGAGACCGTGCCCTTTCGCGTCGTATTCCGGGAACTTGCGGATGCCGAAATCCGCACCTATGTGGCACTGGATGAACCGCTCGGCTGCGCCGGCGCCTTCAAGGCCGAGGGGCTGGGCATCAGCCTGTTCGCACGCATGGAGGGCGAGGATCCGACGGCACTGATCGGCCTGCCGCTGATCCGCCTGAGCGCATATCTGAAACCGCTGCAGCGCCCCTGACTACGCGGACACCTTCTCGGGCCACTGGCAGAGATCGGCGATCGGGCAGACGGGACAGCGGGGCCTGCGCGCGGTGCACACATAGCGGCCGTGCAGCACCAGCCAGTGGTGGGCATGGCGCAGGAACGGCTTCGGAATCACGCGCATCAGCCCCTGCTCGACGGCCAGCGGCGTCTTGCCCGGTGCCAGGCCGATGCGGTTGGCGATGCGGAAGATATGCGTGTCCACGGCGATGGTGGCATCGCCGAAGACGACGTTGAGCACCACATTCGCCGTCTTCCGCCCGACCCCGGGCAGGCGCTCCAGGGCCTGGCGATCGTGCGGCACCTCGCCGCCATGGTGCTCCAGCAGCATGGCGCACGTGCGCACGATGTTCGCAGCCTTGCTGTTATACAGGCCGATGGTGGCGATATAGCGCTTCAGCCCCTCCTCGCCGAGATCGAGGATGGCCTGTGGCGTGTTGGCGACGGGAAACAGGCGGGCGGTGGCCTTGTTGACGCCGACATCGGTGGCCTGCGCGGACAGGATGACGGCGACCAGCAGTTCGAAAGGGGTGGTGTAGTTGAGTTCGGTCCTGGGCTCGGGATCGGCCGCCTGCAGGCGCTCGAAAATACGGCGGACCTTGGCCTGCGAAAGCGCCAAGGCTTTACGGGTTCTTGGCGTCGGTCTGCAGCGTCAGCGTCACCCGGCGCTGGGAGATCTCGCCGGCCGGGTTCAGCACGTGCTCGACGAGCACGATGGCATCGGCTCCGATATTGGTGATGCGCCCGTCGTGCTTGCCCATATAATTGCCGCGGCGGACGATATAGCCCTTGCCCTCGGCGTTCTGGACCATGGCCACACGGTCGGGACCCATGGCATAGACGGCGACGAGCTTCAGCGTCGACAGGTCGAAGTCCTCGAGCGCCTCGTGCGGGTGGTCGCTGCGCAGGCGTTGCTCCTTGAGCGCCAGGCCGCGGGACATGACGAGAGCGGAAGAGAAGGGATCGCGCAGGTGCGCGTAATCGATGGCCGGGGCCTTCTGCATGCGCTTCATGGCATCCGGCACCGCATCGCCGGCAGCAGCAGCCGGTGCCGGCTGTGCCCAGGCAGGGGCAGCCAGCATCAGGGCCAGAACCATCACCGGTATGCTACGCCGCATCGCCATCTCCTGCCTGCGGGCCATTCGGCCGCCAAAACACCTTAGCAGACGCATATCAGAAGCGGAAGAAGGCGCCGGCATACGGCCCTGCCATCTGCAGGCTCACATAGGCGCCCGAGTTGTCGATCTTGACGTCCAGCCGGCGGTAGCCGGCATAAATGCCGAGCAGCGGCACCGGCGAAAACTCGATCTGCCCGTCGGCGTCGAGGAAATGGTTGTTCGCATAGGCCATATAGCCGACGCGGCCGACGATGCCGACGAAATCGGCGAGTGCCACGCGCGCGCGCAGGCCCATGGTCGGAATCGGCACGGAGGCGGAAACCTGATTGGTGGCGCCCGCTGCCGTCAGGCTGGACTCGGCGTGCACGATCTTTATCGCCGGTTCGATGCCGAGCTGGAAGCGCGACGGCATGTCGTTCATATTGATCAGATAATGGGTGACGGCGAAATCGTAGATCGTCGCCTTGATGCGGCTGGTCACCGCCGTGCCGGCCGCATAGTTCTGGCCGTTGTAGCTGATGTTCCGGGCCAGCGTACCGCTGCCCTTGAAATCCAGCGGCAGGTAGCCGAAGCTCAGGCGCTCGTCGCCCAGCTGCAGCGCCAGCTCGCCGGTGATATTGTCGCTGCGCTTGAAGCTCAGGTCGTTCTTGACGTCGATGGTACTGCCGACGCCACCGACGGTGCCGGCGAACTGGCCGGAGATCGCCATGTCCTGGTAGCCGAGCTTGACGGATACCGTCTCGTCCGCCCGGGCCACTGTGGCCCCGAGCAGCAGCATGATGGCCAACACCGGAAAACGCATCGATCGCATACATACCCCCTTTGGCCGTGCCAGCCTAAATATGGCGGCGGATGTTACCTGTGGCGCAGGTCACAGGGAATGCAAACACGCCCCAGGGCGCTAATATGCGCGCATGTGGCTCGGCGTGGATACAGGCGGCACCTTCACCGATTTCGTGCTCAGCGACGGCCACCGGCTGCGCCTGCACAAGGTGCTGTCCACTCCTGACAACCCGGCGGCAGCCATCGTCCAGGGCATCCATGAACTCAGCCTGAATGCGGAGGACTTCTCGCTCGTGCACGGCTCGACAGTGGCCACCAACGCCATCCTCGAACACAAGGGCGTGCGTACGCTATTCATCACCAACCGCGGCCTGGAGGATCTGATCCCCATCGGCCGCCAGACCCGGCGCCGGCTCTACGATCTGACCCCGCCCGTCGCTGCCCGCTGGCCGGAGGCCTGCGACTGCCTCGGGGTATCCGCGCGTACCGGCGCCAACGGACAAATGCTGGCGGGGCTGACGGATACGGACCTCGCAACCGTCCGCGACAAGGCCGCCGATTACGAAGCCGTGGCCGTCTGTCTGCTGTTCTCATTCCTCGATGCCGGGCTTGAACAAGCCATCGCCGAGGCCCTGCCCGATACCCTGTCGGTCTCGCTGTCCTCCCGCATCCTGCCCGAACAGCGCGAATACGAGCGGGCGGCCACGACCTTCCTGAACGCCTATGTGGCGCCGAGGGTCGCAGGTTACCTGGCGGACCTGCGAAGCCACCTGGCCTCGCGCGAGCTGCTGGTGATGCATTCGGCCGGCGGCCTGATGACGGCCGAGGATGCGGCCCGGCACGCCGTGCGCCTGGTGCTATCGGGGCCTGCCGGCGGCCTGGCGGCGGCGCAGGCCATCGGCGAGACGCTCGGCCTTTCGCGGCTGATCAGCTTCGACATGGGCGGTACCAGCACCGACGTGGCCCTGCTCGACGGCGAGCCGACGATCACCACCGACGGTCATCTCGCCGGACTGCCGGTGGCGGTGCCGATGCTGGATATCCACACCATCGGCGCCGGCGGCGGCTCGCTGGCCTGGACGGATGCCGCCGGGCTCTTGCAGCTCGGTCCCGAATCGGCCGGTGCCGACCCGGGCCCGGCCTGCTATGGACGCGGCGGTTTGTTGCCGACGGTCACCGATGCCAACCTCGTGCTCGGCCGCCTGCCGGCCAGTACCCGCCTCGGCGGACATCTGCCCCTGGACATCGGGGCCGCCCGTAGCGCCCTCGGCGCCATGGCCGAGGGCCTGGGGCTCGGCATCGAGGAACTGGCCGAGGGCATACTGGCGCTGGCCGAGGAGAAGATGGCCGGCGCCATCCGCACCGTCTCCGAGCAGCGCGGCCACGATCCGAGGGATTTCGCGCTCATCAGCTTCGGCGGTGCCGGCGGCCTGCACGCCTGCGCCCTGGCCAGCCGCATGCGCATCACGCGCGTCGTCGTGCCCGCCGCCTGCGGCGCCTTCTCGGCGCTCGGCATGCTGTGCAGCCCGCGCCGGCTCGATGCCTCGCGCAGCTGGCCCCTGTCGCTGGGTGCCGCCGATGCCGGGGCCATCGAAGACATGTACGCGGGACTGGAAGCGGACAATGCCGGACGCATGGCCGGCCACGCCCTGACGCACCGGCGTATGGCGGAGCTGCGCTATGCCGGCCAGGGCGCGACCCTGAACCTTCCCTGGGACGCGGACCTGCAGCGGCTGGATGCCGCCTTCGGGGATGCGCACGAACGCAGCTACGGCCACCGTCTGGACATGGACGTCGAGCTGACCACCCTGCGCGTCAGCACCACGGCCGACGCCCCGGAGCTTGCCCTGCCGACCCTGCCGCCATCCGGGGCCGTACCCCAGCCTGCCGGGGAGGGGCATGTGCACGGGCTGGGCATGGTGCCGCATTACCGGCGCCTGAACCTGGCACCCGGCCAGCGCCTGGTGGGCCCGGCCATCATCACCGAGCCGACCGCCACCACCTGGCTGGCGCCGGCCTGGGCGCTGTCGGTGTCACCCGAAGGGCATCTGCTGCTGGAGCAGCGTCCGTGAACGCCATCGAGCTGAGCATCCTCGCCCACCGTCTGGCCGGCATCTGCGCGGAGATGGGGGCGGCACTGAGGCGCACCGCCCTGTCCCCGAACATCAAGGACCGGGAGGACTACTCCTGCGCCCTGTTCGATACGGATGGTGCGCTCGTGGCGCAGGCGGCGCATATCCCCGTGCACCTGGGATCGATGGCGTTCGCGATGCACGATATCGTCGGTCGCTTCGCCTGGGAGCCGGGCGACGCCGTGGTGTTCAACGACCCCTTCCTCGGTGGCACGCATCTGCCCGACGTCACCCTCGTGGTGCCGGTGTTCGACCGGGGCCGCCACCTCGGCTTTGCCGCCGCCCGCGCCCACCACGCCGACATCGGCGGCGACACACCCGGCTCCATGGGCCTGCACACGCGGCTCGAGGAGGAGGGGCTGGTGATCCCGCCCCGCCACTGGTTCGCCGCCGGCAAGGAATCGCAGGCATTCCGCGAGGACTTCCTCGCCCGCGCCCGGGGGGCACGCGAACGCGCCGGCGATCTGGCCGCACAGCTGTCGGCCTGCCGTACCGGCGCCCGACGCCTGGCCGAGCTGGCGCTGCCGGACGGGGCCTTCGCCGCACTGCTGGCTGCCTCCGAGAGCTATGGCCGCCGGGCCGTCGCCGACATCCCGGATGGAGACTACGCCTTCGCCGACGCCATCGAGGACGATGGCCTGGGGACCGGGCCGCTGCCGATTCGCGTGCGGATTTCGATCCGGGGGGATGAAGCCGACGTCGACTTCGCTGGCACGGCCGACCAGTGCCGGGGTCCGCTGAACTGCCCGCTCGCCGTCACCGCTGCCGCCGTCTATTACGCCTTCCGCTGCCTGATGCCCGAGGGGACGCCGCAGACCTCGGCCATCTTCCGGCCGATCCGGCTGCATGCCCCCGAAGGCTCGCTGGTGCATGCCCGCCCCGGTGCGGCCGTCGCCGCCGGCAATGTGGAGACCAGCCAGCGCATCGTCGATGTCGTGCTCGGTGCCCTGGCGCTGGCCCTGCCGGATCGCATCCCTGCCGCCGCCCAGGGCACGATGAACAATGTGGTGTTCAGCGGCGGTGACGGAGCGCATGCCTGGGTCTATTACGAGACGCTGGCCGGCGGCATGGGCGCGCATGCGGCGGGCGACGGCCTCTCCGGCGTGCAATGCCATATGACGAACACCAAAAACACGTCGATCGAGGTGCTGGAGATGCATTATCCGCTGCGTATCGAACAATACCGGCTGCGCCCGCATTCGGGCGGGAAGGGGCGCCACCCGGGCGGCGACGGCATCGTGCGCGAATGGCGAGCACTCGCCCCCTGCAGCCTTTCCCTGCTCAGCGAGCGCCGCAGCTCGCGCCCCTGGGGCCTGGCCGGTGGCGGCGACGGCATGCCGGGGCGCAATACCCTGATCCGCGATGGCAGGGAACACGAGCTTCCCGGCAAATGCCAGGTCGTACTGCAGCCGGGCGACCGCATCCGCATCGAAACGCCGGGCGGCGGCGCCTACGGGGAGGACTGATGCCGACACGCATCCTGGGCATCGAGACCTCTTGCGACGAAACCGCCGCCGCCATCTTTGAAGGCGGGGACACGGGGCGCATCCTGGCCGAGCGCATCGCCTCCCAGATTCCGACGCATGCCCGCTTCGGCGGCATCGTGCCCGAGGTCGCCTCGCGCGAGCACCTGGCCGCCCTGCCGGGTCTCGTGGCCGCGGTCATGGGCGAGGCAGGACTCGGCTGGCGGGATCTTTCCGGTATCGCCGTCACCGCCGGCCCGGGGCTGATGGGGGCGCTGCTGGTAGGCACCGCCTTCGCGCGCGCCGCCGGCGCCGCCGCCGGCCTGCCGGTGATCCCGGTGCACCATATGGAGGGCCATCTGCTGGCCCCGGGCATCACCGGCCAGCTGCCTCCCTTCCCGTTCATCTCCCTGCTGGTGTCCGGCGGACACACGCTGCTGGTGCGCGTCGACGGCATCGGTCGCTACACCGTCGTCGGCCAGACCATCGACGATGCGGCCGGGGAATGCTTCGACAAGTCCGCGCGCCTGCTGGGGCTCCCCTATCCCGGCGGTCCCGAGATCGCCCGCCTGGCGGAGGGCGGCGATGCCAGCCGCTTCGCGCTGCCGCGGCCGATGCTCAAGCACGATAACCTGGATTTCAGCTTCTCGGGGCTGAAGACGGCCGTGATGCTCGCCGCCCAGTCCGCTGAGGGCGAGGCGGACGGGCAATGGCGGCACGACCTGGCGGCGGCGGTGGAAGCCGCCATCGTCGACGTGCTGGTGACGAAATCCGTGCGCGCCTGCCGCCGGGAGGGGGTGCACCACCTGGTGGTGGCCGGCGGTGTGGCCGCCAACGTCCGGCTGCGCGCACAGCTGGCCGCTGAGGCCGAAGCGGATGCGCTGGCCGTGTACCTGCCCGACCCGCGCTACTGCACCGATAACGGCGCCATGATCGCCTATGCCGGCTATCGCCGCGCCCACGCCATCCCCGAGAGCTGGGATGCGCGCGCGCGCTGGCCTCTGGGTGAGGCTTAGCTCGGCCTAGGTGAGGTTCCGGCGCCCGAACACCCAGATGACGAGCAGCAGCAGCAGCGCCGTTTCGGCCCCCGCATAGGCGCACACCGAGGCCATGCGTCCCCAATCGTAGGCCGGGATATAGCCGGCCTCGTCGCGCAGGTTGATGGCGGCGAAATTGGGCAGCGCGTAGTACATGCCGGTGACCAGCCACTGCACCGCCTTCGCATGGAGCTGGCCGGCAAACTGATGCATGACGTCGGTAAAGCGGCCGGCGATATCGACGGCCAGCGTCAACAGCACGCCCAGGAACAGGCTGCTGGTCTGGGCGAACAGCATGGCCACGGCGATGACTATCCAGGCCTCGAACACCGTCGCCAGCATGGCCTGAGCGAACGAGCCCAGATGGAAGGCGCCGAAGGGATAGGCGGTGAGTGCCAGCAGCAGCCCCATGACGACGATCATCAGCGCCAGTACCGCCGCCAGGCCGGCGAACTTGCCCAGCACATAATGCCAGCGCTGCGGCAGGCGGATCAGCAACACGTACAACGCCCGGCTGTCGCGCTCCTGCTGCAGGCTCTGGATGGCGAACAGCATGGCCATCAGGTTGCCGAGGATGGAGATGCCGCCGAGCCCCAGGTCGAGGATCAACATCTCGGTCCGGCCCATGGTGACGCTGGAGATCAATGCCGCCGTGGCCAGCAGCACCGCCAGGAAGGCGAGTACGCCGTAGGCGATGCGCTGCCGCACCGCCTCGATGAAGGTCAGGCGCGCCAGCTGCAGAATGCCGTTCACGCCGCCGCCCCGTGCAGCAGGTCGACGAAGGCCGACTCCAGGCTGCGCCGCGCCGCATTCACGGCGATGACCCTGGCCCCGGCTTGCGCCAGCACCCGGCGCAGCACCTCGTCCCGCGCCTGTTCGCTGTCGGCCCGGATCTCCAGGCTGCCATCGGCGTTGCGCCGCACCTCGGTGTCCGGGCAGGGCGGGAAGTCCCCTGCCGGCCAGTCGATCCACAGCTGCCAGCCGCCGTGCCCGCCGAGCAGCGTGCGCATATCCCCGGCATAGGCGACCTCGCCGTGGTTCAGTACCACCACGTGTTCGCACAGGCTCTCGGCATCGTCGAGGATATGCGAGGAGAACAGCAGCGTGGCGCCGCGGACGACCTCGCCCTGGATGGCATGGCGCACGCATTCCCGCCCCAGCGGGTCGAGGCCTGAGAAGGGCTCGTCGAGGATGATGCATTCCGGCTCATGGATCAGCGCCTGCGCCAGGCCGACGCGCTGCACCTGTCCCTTGGAACAGGCGGCCAGCCGCTGGTGCAGCACGGCGGCGAAATCCAGCCTTTCCGCCCAGGCATCGATGCGGCGACGGATATCGCCGGCAAGCCCGGACAGGCGGGAAAAACCGGTAAGCAGTTCCAGCGGCGTCAGGTTGCGATAGAAGTAGGGCTGTTCGGGCATAAAGCCGATACGTGCCGAGGGCAGGGATGCGACCGGCACCCCGTCATAGAGGATACGGCCGGCGTCACGTCGGCACAGGCCGGTCAGTACCCGGAAGGTGCTGGTCTTGCCGGCGCCGTTCGGCCCGAGATAGGCGGTGGCGGTACCCCGGGGTATCGCGAACGACACGCCCTGCAGCACCTGCTTGCGGCTGGGGATCAGATGCCCGGCGCGCACGCTGAGGCTCAGGTTCTCGATGGCCAGAAGATTGTTCGCAGAGGCGTTCACAGCGGGTGCCCGGGGCGCGTATAGAGCCGGTAACGCTTGCCGCTGGCGCTGCTGACCAGCTGCCCCTGCGCATTGACGGCGACATGTCCCCCGTCCGGCAGCCGGGCGGGGATCGGGATATGATAACGAGCCAGGCGCATGAGCGGGCCCCCGCCACCGGCGGGCAGGCGCGCCAGCTCTGCATCCAGGTGTCGCAGCACCTCTTCTGTCAGGATGGCCTTGCGCTGCGCCTCGAGCGTTGTCCGCATGGCGGCATCCTGCTTACGGTGCAGCAGCTGATCAATGACGGCCAGGGCTGTACCCAGGTCGTGGCCCGCCACCTGCATGCGCAGCGCCAGGCTGGTGACAATGGGTGGGGCGCCCGGGATCTGTGCCGCCTGCGTCAGGTAGCGCGCGGCCGTGATGCGGTCATGGTCGAACCAGTAGCAATTGAAGCCCATATAATAAGGCCATTGCCAATCATCGGGGAACACGCGCATGGCCTGGGTCAGCAGCCGGCGGGACAGTCGCGTGTTTCCGGTGGCCCAGGGCACGGCTACCCCCCCCATGTAATAGGCTGCCTCGGCGTGCGGATTCATGGCCACGATGGTTTCCAGATCCCTGGCGACATAGGCATTGTTGCGCTGTGCCGGCGCCGTGCCGCCGTAGTAGTCGAGCAGGCGCACCCAGGAGATGACGGCGACCATATTGCGGTAACCGGCGGTCAGACGCGCAGCGATGGTAGGCGGCAAGGCCAGCGTAGCCCCGGACTGGACGGTAGGATGCACAGGCAGGCGGGCATTGAGGCCGATGGCCATACTGGCCGCAACCAGCATCCATACCGGTAACAGGCGGGGCTTCACCATGCGCCGAGCAGCCCCATCGCCTGCGGGGAATCGAGATCACGAACCAGCCGCATGGCGCGCGCGTCGGTGGACTCCAATGCCGCATAGCGCCGGGCCCAACGCTTCTCCTCCATACGGTTACCGGCTCCATGAGCGATCATCATCATGATCTCCATGCCGCCGGCATACTGGTACTGATGCCACAGCGCCCAGCCATAGGGCTGGCTACCGGCCCAGACGGCGGCCGGCGCCCCCTGCCGGCGCAGGCTGATGAAGAACAGGCGCAAGGCACTGACATGCGTCCACGGATTGTCGATGGCATCGCCCATGGTGGTGACGAAGCGTGCGGAGGTAATCGGCGACTGTTCCGCCTGCTTCAGCGCCACCCCCTTGCCGACGACGACGAGCCAGAAGCCCAGCAGCACCGCCGCCGGCACCAGGCCCAGCATGCCCATGCTCCGCCCGGCAGGCGCCTCACTTGCCGCTTCCGGGAAGCTCGCCGCCAGCGCCAGTGCCAGCAGGGCCATGAAATACGGCTGCATGATCGATACCGAAAGCATGCCGTGGAACAGCAGCATGCCAGCGAGGATGGTGCCCAGCGCCACCCCGTCGATGGCGGGCCGGGCGAGTAATGCCAATGCGCGGCGCAGCACCGCCGCGCACAGGATCAGTACCGCCAGCAATCCCATGATGCCGCCCTCCACCCAGCCCTGCAGCAGCAGGTTATGGGCCCAGGCGCTACCGCCGCTCATGGCGGCGGCCATCGGGGCGAACGAAGGATGCCGGGCCACGGCCGCGATCGTGCCGTCGACGCCATGGGCGGGCAGATTGCCCCAGCCGACGCCGATCCAGGGATGCGCCAGGCCGAGATGCAGGCACATGTCCCAGATCAGCAGGCGATCGATGAAGCTGCCGGCTTCGATGCGATCGAGCATACCCTGACCGGTGGTGATATCCGGGGCCGTGGCGTTGACGCTCGCAGCGAGCGCGGCGGCGACCATGAAGGATACGACGATGGCGATGAGGATGGATCGCCGGCGTGGCGCCAGCCACAGCAGGCAGGCAAGCCCCAGGATGACGGCGAGCAGCGCGCTGCGGCTCGAGGTCAGCAGCAGGCCCATCAGCGGCACCACCGACAGGACCGCCCAGAGGCGCAATCTTTCGGGATGGCGCAGGCCCTGGAAATACTGGATACAGGCGACGAGCGCCAGGAAGACGCCCTGCCAGTTGGCCTGCATCAGCGGCCCTGGGAAACGCGCGGTAGCCTCGGTCCAGACCGGGAACAGTCGCCCGACCGCACCCGCGGCGAAGAAGCGCAGATCATAAGCCTGGATCAGGGCATAACCGACATACACATAGGCGATGGCGGTCAGAAGCCAGCAGAAGCGTTCGGAAGAAAGCAGATCGACGGCGCGCGCCCGCGCCATGGCGAACACCAACCAGGCGGCGGCAATATACATGGTTTCGCGCCACGCATACCACGGACTGCGCAGATCGCCGGTTAACAGATGCACCGAGACGGGAACCAGGATCAGCAGCAGAAAGGCCCAGGCCCAGGGCGTGGAGAAGGGGCGGCCACGGCCGTCCCACATCAGGGCGGCGGCGAACAGCGCCGTGGCCAGGGCCATCAGGTCCACCGCAGTTTCGGCCATGAATATGCCCGGCCAGAACAATGGCGCTGCCAGGAAGGGCAGCCAGACCAGAGGGTTCGGCTTCACACTCCCACCCATCGCTTACTGGACGGCGCCGATGTCTGAGGAATAGGTGATGGGGGCGGTGACGCCCGGATGGGTGCCGGTGATCGTCAGCACCCCGTTATTCAGAATCACCTGGATCGTGACGTTGTTGCTGACCTTCACCCGGTCGACGCCAACGCCCAAGCTGTAAGTGGTCGGGCCGGTGACGGGGCCGAACAGGGCATAATTTTGATTCGTGGCGTAATAGGCCTCCTCGGCCGCGGCCACATTGCGCACATCCGCCTTGACGTTGGCCACCAGGGCGCTCTGCTTGTAGCCGCGCATCGAACCCAGGGCGATGGCTGCGAGGATACCGACGATGGCCACGACGACCATCGTCTCGATGAGCGTGAAGCCGCGCTGCCGAGCCCTCGGACACAAGGCCCCGATCCATCGGAAAAGGGAGGGGCATAACCCCTCCCTTTGTACCGTGCCGATCTCAGCCATCGCTGATTTTACAGCGAGCCCGTACCCCAGCTTGAGGTCAGCTGCGCGCTCTCGGCCTCGGCCGTCGTTGCAGGAGCCGTTACATTGGTCTTCTTACGCATCAAGCCGGCGTCGTCGCCCGCATACTCGGTATCGCCCTTCGAGTGCCCGGTGTAGATGCTGTAGTTGGCACCCGAGTTGGCACCGACGATGGCGAAACCGACGTTATTCGACACCTTGGCGCCAGTCAGGTTCTTCAGCGTCGTGCCGACGGTGGTCGAGCCGCCGATATCCTTGATGGTACCGGAAGCCGGTTGGTAAGACTGCGAATCGGCGTAAGTCGCCTCCTCCGCGGTCATCATATTGCGCAGGTCGCTTTCCGCGGCCGAATTGAAGGCCTTGACGCGATACGCCGAGAACTGCGGAATGGCGATGGCGGCAAGGATACCGATGATCGCCACGACGATCATCAACTCGATCAACGTGAAGCCCTTCTGCTTCGTCATATTGGTGTTCAGCATGAATCCATCCTCCGTTAGGTCGTTGCCTCTGGGTGAGGCATGTACGCAATATACGCAAGGCCTGTGCCACCACATGTGCGCTCGCTCACTAATACAAGCATTATTCATATGCCTTGGCTACCGCGCCCTGTCATCCAGGCATCGATTCGTCGCCGCGGTACTGCAGGGCCTCCGCCACCTGCCGGCTGCCGATGGCCGCCTGCCCCTGCAGATCGGCAATCGTACGCGCCACCTTCAGGATGCGGTGATAGCTGCGCGCCGACAGCGCAAAGCGCCGCGTCGCCGTCTCCAGCAGGGCAAGCCCCTCGGCATCCGGCCTGGCATGGAACTCGACCTCGCGACTGCCCATGCGCGCATTGACCCTACCCTCCCCGAGGCGGGCATACTGGCAGGCACGGGCTACGCGTACGCGCCCGGCTACGGCGGCGCTCGGCTCACCCGGGCGCATCTGCACCAGGGCCTCGTGTTCGACCGGCGGCACATGCACGCGCAGGTCGAAGCGATCGAGCAAGGGACCGGAGACCCGCCGCGCATACTGGCGCAGCTGGGCAGCGGAGCAGCGGCAGGCACGCGTCGGATGCCCCAGATAGCCGCAGGCGCAGGGATTCATCGCTGCCACCAGCTGGAAGCGTGCCGGGAAGGTGACGGTATCGGCAGCGCGGGCGATGCATACCCGCCCCTCCTCCAGAGGCTGGCGCAGCGCATCCAGCACCTGCCGCTTGTGCTCGGCCAGTTCGTCGAGGAACAGCACCCCATGCGTGGCCTTGGAGATCTCGCCCGGCCTCGGGATGCTGCCGCCACCGATGATGGCCACGTCGGAGGCCGTGTGATGCGGCGCCCGGAACGGCGGCATTGGGGACAGCGGCGGACGCCCAGCCTCGCCCGCCACGCTGTAGATGCGGGCAACCTCGAGGCGCTGCTTTGGTGTCAGCGGCGGCAGGATGCCGGGCAGGCGGGCGGCCAGCATGCTCTTGCCCACGCCCGGCGGACCGATCAACAGCATGTGATGGCCGCCGGCGGCGGCAATCTCCAGCGCCCGCCGCGCCTGGGCCTGGCCGCGGACATCCGCAAGATCCGGCAAGGGTGCGGACGGCAACACATCCGCCCGAACCTCGGCAGGCGGCAAACGATCCTGGCCGGACAAGTGGCGCACGACGGTGAGCAGGTGGTCGGCGCCATAGACGGCCAAGCCTTCCACGGCCGCAGCCTCCTCGGCATTGCCCGTCGGCACGATGATCGCCTCCAGTCCCTGCTGGCGTGCGAACAACGCCAGCGGCAGCACGCCGGCCACTGCATTGAGGCGGCCGTCCAGCGCCAGTTCGCCGACCAGCAGCGGCATACTGTCCGGGGCGTCCAGCTGCCCGGAGGCCAGCAACAGGCCGACGGCGACAGGCAGGTCGAAATGGGAACCATCCTTGCGCCGGTCGGCCGGCGCCAGATTGACGGTGATATGGCGCAGCGGGAACTCGAAGCCGCCATTGAGCAGGGCGGCGCGCACCCGGTCCCGGGCCTCGCGCACCGCCGCCTCCGGCAGGCCGACCATATTCCAGCTCGGCAGGCCTCGGGACAGATCGACCTCGACATCCACGGCCTCGGCATCCAGACCGCGCAGCGAAGCGGACGGAAGGCGGGCCAGCATGTCCTTAGCCGCCGGACTCGAGGTCCTTGATCCTCGCTTCCAGCGCCTTGATCCGGGCCTCGAGCATACTCATATCCTCGCGCGCCTTGGACAGCAGTGCCTCCTGCACCTGCATGCGCTCGTTGGTCACCACATCGAAATGCGCGAAGGCGCCCTCGACGATGGTACGCACCTGGGACTCCGCCTCATGCTTGAAGCCGCCCAGCATGCGCAAGCCGCCGGCGATCTTGCCGGCGATATCGTCCAGCATTGCCTGATCCACAGCCATATCCACCTCCCGAATTATGTGTCGCCGCGCGACGGCAGTTTGCCTTGCAAGAAACCCTGGATGCCGGAGGGCATCTTGATGCTGAGCCAGCCGCTGGCGCGTGAGGTCTTGACCTCCAGCTTAGCACGATACCGGAACCAGCCGATGCGCTTGGCCTTGGAATCCGGCTCGGCGCGGATATCCCCGTAGTGCGCAAAATCGAAGGACTGCCGCTGAGACACATGCGCGGAGATCGTTTGGATCTCGTCCAGCAGCGTCTTCTCCACCGACTCGTTGCGCCTGAAACCATGGCGGACCGTGATATCCAACGTCGTCAGCATCGGCGTCTGCGGCGTCAGCTGCAGCCGCCCGTCCAGCCGGTCGTTGCCGAAGGCGATATCGTATCCCCCCTTGACCGGCTCCAGTACGTCTACGTCCAGGCGCGTGGCGCGCAGCCCCTGCTGAGTCGCCACCAGCGCCGTGTGCATATCCACCGGCATGCTGCGCTCCCGGCCCTGGAACATGCCGACGACGCCGTCGACCAGCACGCTCGGGATGGCCGCCACCGTCGTCACGGTCGCACAACCCGACAGCGTCACCGCCAGCAAAAGCGGCGTCAGTCGCCCCATCGGCGGATGCCCTCGTCGGCGTAGCCAAGATGATCGATGACCCGATCCACGACAAAGTCCACCAGCTCCTCGATGCTGCCGGGGCGATGATAGAAGCCCGGCATGGCGGGGATCATATGCACGCCGAGCCGGGACAGCGCCAGCATATGCTCGAGATGGATACTGGACAGCGGTGTCTCCCTGGGCACCAGCACCAGTCGCCCGCGTTCCTTCAACACCACGTCGGCGGCGCGCTCGATCAGGTTGTCCGAGGTGCCGGTGGCGATGCGTGCCAGCGTGCCCATCGAGCAGGGGATGACCACCATATCGCGGATACCGGCGGAGCCCGAGGCACAGGGTGCAAACCAGTCATCCAGGGCATAACAGCGCAGATCATTCCCGGCCAGGCCCAGATGTCGGGCCAGGGCGAGGCTCTGCTCCTCCGGTTCCTCCGGCAGCAGCAGGTCCTGTTCCTGATCGAGCACTACGCGCGCGGCCTCGGAGATCAGCACATGCAGGCCTGCGCCCGCCATGGCCAGACGCTGCATCAGGCGCAGACCGTATGCGGCGCCGGAGGCGCCGGTGATCGCCAGGGTCAGTTGCTTGTCGGAAATGGACATGCAGGTATTGGAGCCTTTTTGTGCGCCGCCGTCAAAGCCCGGTGATCACATATTGAAGCGTTCGCCGAAATACAGGCGGCGTGCATCCGGATGGCTGGTGATCTCGTCGGGCGTGCCCTGCACCAGGATCTCGCCGGCATTCATCAGATAGGCGCGATCGCAGATCGACAGCGTGTCGCGCACATTGTGGTCGGTGATCAGGATGCCGATGCCCTTGGTGCGCAGCTCGGCGATGATGGCCTGGATATCCTCCACCGCGATGGGGTCGACGCCGGCGAAGGGCTCGTCCAGCAGCAGGAAGCGCGGCTTGGTCACCAGGGCGCGCGCGATCTCGGTGCGGCGGCGCTGGCCACCGGACAGCGTGTAGGCCTTCTGATGCTGTACGCCCTCGATGCCGAGCTCGACCAGCAGCGCCTCCAGCTCCTCCTCGACCTGGATGTCCGGCAGATCCAGGGTTTCGAAGATCGCCAGCAGATTCTCGCGCACCGTCAGGCGGCGGAAGATGCTCGCCTCCTGCGGCAGATAGCCGATGCCGCGGCGGGCGCGCAGATGCATCGGCAGCCCGGTGATGTCCTCGCCATCGAGGCTGACCCGGCCGTCGTCGGCAGGCACCAGACCGCAGACCATGTAGAAGCTCGTCGTCTTGCCGGCGCCGTTGGGCCCGAGCAGCCCGACGCATTCTCCGGAATAGACGTCCAGGTCCACGCCCTGCACCACGGCCTTGCTCCGGTAGCTCTTGCCGATGCCCTGGGCGGACAGGTGATGGTCGGCCGCGCTCATGGCCTTCCCTTCGGGGCAGGAGCCTTCTTCGACTCGCCATCCAGATGCAGGTGCACCCGTCCCCCGGGCTGCTGCTGGACCTGCGTGTCGTGCCTTATCAGATCATGCACGATGCGCTCGCCGTGCACGGTCCGTCCCGGTTCCTGCAACACGGCATGCCCGATCAGGATGATATTGGCGTTTTTCTGGCTGTAGCGCGCCTCGTCCGAGGTCCCATACATCTGGCCATGGTGGATTTTCACATGCCCATAGGCCTCGGCGGCGCGCAGCTCGGCATTATTCTTCGGGTCATAATGCACGACGAGGCGGTCGGCATGGAGCTGGAAATCCTTGCGCAGCAACACGGCATGCCCGGTAAATACCGCCGTTTGCTTCGCCTGTTGCAGCATCATGGTATCGGCGGTGATATTGGTCGGCACGGCCTCGGCGGCCCAGGCCGACCCGGACAGCCAGCATGCGGCCAGCATAGCCCATCCCAAAAGCCTGATCATGGCTGCTGTACCCCTAACAAATGCGAACCCCGGTCCACGATATTGACGCCATGCTCGACCCACAAGCGCTGGGAATGCCGGTCGGCGCGCAGGCCAGCACCCTTGATCGTGATCTTGTCGCCGATGGCCACGAACGGACCCGGCACGGTGACCTCGTCCTTGCTGCTGACATAGGCCAGCGTATCACAGCTCAATCGCCATTGCTGGTATAAGGCCACGACCCGCTGATGAAAGACGATGTTGCGATGCAGCGGATCGAAACTCGCCCACACCCCGGATATGGTAACCTTCTCCCCGGCATCGGTGAATAGCTCGAGGGTGGGCAGGGTCAGCCTTAGCCCGCCCTTCAGTTGCTGCTCGGCCTTCTCTGCCTTCAGGCGCCAGATGATGCGATCGCCCTTGCGCTCGATGATCAGCGGCTTTTCCACCTTCGTGCCACCGACCGGGCTCGTGACCTGCAGCAGCTGCGCCCCATGATCGCCGAACGCTATCAGGATCACCGCCAGCACCATGCTGCCGACGGATACGGCCAGGCTGGCCCATTTGGCCGCAGTCCAGAGACGGGGACTCATCGTCCACCGCTCAGGCGGGCCAGCCGCAATCCGCCGGGGCCAGGCCATAGGCGGCCTGCACGACCTGCGCCCAGGCATCATTCGCCAGGATCAGCCCCTCGCAGGCCTGACGCACGGCGCCGGCACCGCCATCGAAGCCCGCACGCCACTGCGCCAGGCCCAGCACCGACGGATGCGCATCACGTGGGGCCATCGCCAGCCGGCAGCGCCGCATCGCCGGCAAATCGACGACGTCATCGCCCATATAGGCGCATTGATCGGGTGGGATTCCCGCCATGGCGCACAGCGCATCCAGACCCTCGGCCTTGCGCAGGCTGCCCTGGATGACGCAGCTGATGCCGAGATCCCGCGCCCGGTGCGCCACGACGCCGGAAGTGCGGCCGGTGAGGATGCCGACGCCGATGCCGGCGCGCTGCAGCATCTTGATGCCGTGCCCGTCGCGGACATGGAAACCCTTGCTCTCCTTGCCATCATCGTCGAGGAGGATGGCGCCGCGGGTCAGCACGCCGTCGACATCGAGCACCAGCAGGCGTACGCCGCGGGCAAGTTCGAGCGGGAAATCGGCATATCCCGTGCTCATGCCACCCCCGCATGCAGCAGGTCGTGCATGTGCACGGCGCCGACGACGTCCCCGCCGCCGTCGACGACGAACAGCACGGTGATCTTGTACTCCTCCATCATGCGCACCGCCTCGCTGGCCAGGCGATCGGTGCCGATGACGCGCGGCGCCGCATGCATGACGGTAGCCACCGGCGCATCAAGGTCGACATGTCCGGACTGCAGGATGCGGCGCAGATCGCCGTCGGTCAGACAGCCGATCAGGCGGCCCTCGTCGGCGATGCCGGTGATGCCCAGCCGGCGGCTGCTGATGGTGACGATGGCCTCGCGCAGGCTGGCATGGCGGCCGACCATCGGCAGTTCGCCGCCCTGGTGCATGACATCGGCCACGCGCATCAACCGTCGGCCGAGGCTGCCGGCCGGGTGCACGCGCGCGAAATCGCGCTCGTCGATGCCGCGCTGCTTCAGCGTCACCACCGCCAGCGCATCGCCGAGCACCAGGGCCGCCGTCGTCGATGCGGTCGGGGCCAGATTCATCGGGCAGGCCTCCTGCTGTACCGGCACCGGCAACACGATGTCGGCATAACGGGCCAGGGTCGATGCCGGGTTGCCGGTGATGGCGATCAATGATGCACCAAGGCGCTTGATCGTCGGCAACAGGCTCGATACCTCCTCGGTCTCGCCACTGTGCGACAGCGCCAGTACCACGTCGTCATGGGTGATCATACCCAGGTCTCCGTGCCTGGCCTCGGCGGCATGCACGAAGAAGGCCGGCGTGCCGGTGCTGGCGAAGGTGGCGGCAATCTTCTTGGCGATGAGGCCGGACTTGCCCATACCCAGCACCACCAGGCGCCCGCTGTGGCCAAGGATGCAGGACACGGCCTGTACGAAGGCAGAATCCAGCGAGGCGCGTACCCGCCCCAGACCCTCGGCCTCGATGTCGATCACCTGGCGTGCCTGCGCCAGCCATGCCTCCGCCTGCTTCTCGTCGATGCCGTCGCCTGTCATATCCGTTCCTAATTCAAAGATTAATGTATGGCCCGAAGGCCGCGTGCCCGGCACTCAATTCCAGGCCAACAGCGGCCGCGGCGCGTCGATGCGGGCCAGCAGCGGTGCCACGGCCTGGCGGAAGGCCGCCATGCGGGCATGCGGCACCGGATCGGCCGGGGTCCGCTTCACCGTCAACGGGTTGACCTGTACGCCGCGGATGCGGAACTCGAAATGCAGATGCGGGCCAGTGGCCAGGCCGCTCATGCCCACGTAGGCGATGACCTGCCCCTGGCGCACATGCGCCCCGGCATGGATGCCACGCGCATAGCGCGACAAATGCCCATAGGCGGTCCCATGCACGCCGTCGGTGTGCCGGATCAGGATGAAACGGCCATAACCGCCGCGCCAGCCGCAATAGGCGATGACGCCGTCGCCGACGGCATGCACCGGCGTACCGGTCGGCGCCGCGTAATCGACGCCCTTGTGGGCGCGGGTGTAGCCGAGGATCGGATGCATGCGATGCAGCGAAAAACGCGAGGAGATGCGCGTGTACTTCAGCGGCGCTTTCAGGAAGGACTTGCGCAGGCTTCGGCCGTCGGGCGAGAAATAATCGTAACGTCCAGGGGCGATCTGGTAGCGCACGGCCTGGTGATTCTCGCCCTGATTGCGGAATTCGGCGGCCAGGATCGTGGAGCCCAGCCGGCGCCCGTGCTCGTCGTAATGCTCCTCGTAGAGTACGCGGAAGCGGTCGCCGGCACGGATGTCGCGGGCGAAATCGATATCCCAGGCGAAGATATCGACCAGATTCATCGCCGTCGTCTCGTCCAGGCCCGCCTTTTCAGCGGCGGCGAAGAAGCTGTCGCCGATCTCTCCCTCGGCCATCGCCACCCGGCTCTGCAGGGCACGCGGCTCGACGCCGGCCTGCCACTGCCCGCCGGCATCGCGATCCAGGCGCAAACGCTGGCCGGTATCGATGTCGTAATAGATGTGTATGCCGGCCGCATCGTCGATGCGGGTCATCGCATGCCCGGCATGCACCTGCTTCAAGGCATAGGCACTGCGCGCCGCCTCGACAGCCAGGTAGGTCTCGGGCATGGAAAGCCCCAGTGCGGTCAGGGCGGCGATGGCGGTCTGGCCGGAGCGCAGCCGGATCTGCTTCTCCTCGCTGGCCGGAGCCATATGCACCGGCTCCGGGGCCAGCCACTCCTGCCGGTATGGCGATACGCTGGCGCTGACCTGCTCGCCGCCGCTCATCAGCACCACGGCGACGACCGCCCCCAGCCCCAGCCCGAGGATGGACAGGGCGGGCAACAGACGGCGTGCAGGCCGCGGCTCTGCGATCTCGGCTTGTTCTCTGCGATCGGTGAAATCCTGCGGCAAGAGGTCTCCTTGTCTGTAAGAATGATCGCCGCCAACACATTGAATGTCAAAGCTTCCTGCTGCACGATGTCAACGAAAAGCGACAAGGGGGAACGATCATGCCGAGCTTCGATGTGGTATCGGAAACCGACCTGCAGGAGATCGACAACGCCGTCAATCAGGTCAAGAAGGAAATCACCGCCCGCTACGACTTCAAGGGCAGCAAGGCGAGTATCGAGCGACACGAGAGCGTCATCACCGTCGTCGCCGACGATGAGTACAAGCTTGGCGCCATACATGAGCTGTTGAAGGCGCGTATCGTACGCAGGGGTCTGGATCCGAAATGCCTGGACTTCGCCACCCCCGAGCGGGCCAGCGGCGACATGCTGCGCCAGGCCATCACCGTCAAGCAGGGCATCGACAAGGATCTGGCCAAAAAGATCAGTCGCGAGATCAAGGACAGCAAGCTGAAGGTGCAGGCCGCCATCCAGGGGGAACAGGTACGCATCACCGGCAAGAACCGGGACGACCTGCAGGCGGCCATGACCCTGATCCGCGGCCTGCCGGCGGACCGGCCGCTGGCCTTCATCAACCTCAGGGACTAAGGCCCGGCGACATCGCCGCCCACGGATGGGCGGCGGCTCACGGCGTGAAGCCGCGAGTTCCGCAAGACCGCGCTCTTGCGGAACGATCAAGGCCGAGGGCAGGACGCCCTGAATCACGCTCCGAGGCCGTGTTTTTTAGGGCCTGTTCACATGAATTTCGATGGCATCAACACGGCCAATGTCTATCGGTACAGGGCCTCGATCTCATCTCTGAGCATGCCGAACACCAGTCGGCGTTTGATCTTCAGCGTCGGCGTCAACAGCCCGGACTCGATGGTGAACGGCTCGGCGCGCACATGGATGCGCCTCACCTGCTCGAAGGGGTTCAAGGGCTTCAGGATGGCGGCGCTGCGGTTCTGCAGTTCCTTGCGCAGCACTGTCGAGGCCGCCAGCGCATGCCAATCCGAGACCGGTAACCCCGCGTCCCGGGCCCAGGCACGGCAGGCCTCGGCATTCGGCACGACGATGGCGACCAGGTATGGCCGATGGTCGCCGAACACGACGACCTGCTCAATCAGGTCGTCGGCGACCAGCAGCGACTCGATGCGCTGGGGGGCGATGTTCTCGCCGCCGGAATTGACGATGATGTCCTTCTTGCGATCGGTGATGCGCAGATAGCCGTCCGCATCGATCTCCCCGATATCGCCCGTATGCAACCAGCCGTCGACGATGGCCGCAGCCGTCGCCTCCGGCTGACGCCAGTAGCCGAGCATGATGTTCGCGCCCTTCGCCAATATCTCCCCGTCCCCGGCCAGGCGCACCTCGACGTTCCCCACCGGCAGCCCAACCGTACCCAGGCGCCGGTCGCCCGGCGGATTGACGCTGATCAGCGGCGCCGATTCCGTCAGGCCGTAGCCCTGCAGGATGGGCATGCCGATACCCTCGAAGAAGGCGTTGACCTCCGCACCCAGCGGTGCCCCGCCGGACACCATCAGACGCAGGCGACCGCCGAAGCGACGGCGAATCTTCACGCCCACCAGCGGATCCAGCAGGGCGTGGACCAGACGCTGGGGCAGGGTCGCATCCTTCCGGAAGCGCGCCTGGCCGCAGGCCAGGTAGGCCGCAAACAGGCCTCGCTGCCAGGCCGCCTGCTTGGCCACCTGCGAAAGGATGCGCGCACGCACGACCTCGAGCATGCGCGGCACCGAGATCAGCAGCGACGGGCGCGCCTCCGGCAGATTCTTGGCCACCGTGTCCGGGCGTTCGGCGAAGGCCACGGACAGCCCCGCCGAATACACGAGAAAATGCCCGGCCAGGCGCTCCAGGCTGTGTGCCAGGGGCAGGAAGGACAGCATGATCTCGCCGGGCCGGAAATCGATGACCCCGCAGGCCGCCTCGACGACGGCCAGCAGGTTGCCATGCGACAGCATGACCCCCTTCGGCAGCGCCGTCGTACCCGAGGTGTAGACGATCGTGGCCAGACTGTGCCGATCGATGCCGGCCAGCCGCCCCTCGATGGCCGCCATGTCGACCTCGCCTGCCTCCAGCTCGGCAAACGATCGCACCAGGGCATGCCCCTCGGGCGGCTCCAGCGCATACACCGCCTCCATATCCGGGCAGGCCTCCACGGCCTGAAGCACGTGCGCCAGCAGGCTGCCGCCGGAGGCGATGACGATCCTGGCCCCCACATCCTCGATGACATAGCGCATGTCCTGCGGGCGGTAGGAGCAATACAGCGGTACCGTCACCGCACCGATGGCCATCGCCGCATAATCCGCCACCGCCCATTCCGGCCGGTTCTCCATCAGCACCACCACCCGGTCCCCTGGTCCCACCCCGGCGGCCAACAGGCCGGTGGCCACGCGCCGGATGCGGTCGGCAAACTGGCCATAGCTGAGTGCATGGTAGGCATCGTCGGCGCGCACCCATTGGGCAGGCTCGGCGGGGATGGTGGCAGCAGCCGTGAACAGGGCTGCAGGCAGGCTCGTTGCCGCCTGGATGCGTGATGTTTCGATCGGCATCGACGCTACCGGGACCTTGTCGCCGCGGCCGCGATCACCTGATCCGGATTGAAGTCTCGCAAGCCCATTCGCCACCCCGTCTGCATATGCCTGGCCTTAGCCTAGCCCCTGGCCTTGGCGCCGCAAGACTCGCCGCCGTAACACGGGGCCACGTTGACCGCATCGCCCCAGCCTTGTTAATTTCCCCGGCCGTAGCATGCTGGGAGGTATGATGGATACACGCATATGCTTGATCGGCGGCAGCGGATTCGTCGGCCGCGCCATGGTGCGCCAGGCCGCCCGACACGGATACGCGGTGACGGTGGCCTGCCGCCACCCCGAGCGCGCCCGCGACCTGCAGGTCGAGGGCGTACGCCTGGTGCGTGCCGACATCGCCGACGGCCGCGGCCTGGATGAAGCGCTGGCCGATGCCGACGTCGCCATCAACCTCGTCGGCCTGCTGGTTGAGCGCGGCCGGCAAAACTTCGCGGCCGTGCATGTGCGGGGCACCGAGCATGTGCTGGCCGCCTGCAAGCGCGCGGGCATCACACAGTACCTGCACATGAGCGCCCTTGGCGCCGGACGCGTGCCGGCCAGCCATTATGCCACGACCAAGGCCGAGGCGGAGGAGCGCGTACGCCAATCCGGACTGGCGTGGACGATCTTCCGGCCCTCCGTCATCTACGGCAAAGGCGACGCCTTCCTGGGCCGCTTCAGGGCCATGAGCCGGCTCCCCGTGCTGCCCATCGCCGGCGGCGACACCCGCTTCCAGCCCGTCTGGGTCGACGATGTGGCGCGTGCCTTCATGCTCGCCGTCGGCAACCGCCATGCAAACGGCCAGACCTATGAACTCGGCGGCCCGGACGCCTATACCCTTCGCCAGATCGTGGCCATGCTGCTCGCCGCCCTCGGCCGGAAACGCCTGGTCATCAACCTGCCCTTCCCCATCGCCGCCGTCGTCGCCGCGCTCGGCCGGCTGCTGCCGAACCCACCGCTGACCGGCGACCAGATCGCGCTGCTCAGGCGGGACAACACCATCGATGGCGATCCCTTCCCGGCCATATTCGGCACCCCCGCATCGCTGGAAGCCATGCTGCCGGCGCTCACTGCCCCGAACCCGTCCAGTCGCCTGCAGCATCAGCTGGATGCACGGCGCCGTCATTACCTGAACCGGCGCTGACCGCATGCTGAGCCATACCATCCCCGCCCTTGCCGCCGCCTACCTGGTCGGCGCCGTGCCGTTCGGACTGCTGTTCAGCCGCTGGCTGACCGGCAAGGATCCGCGCCGGCACGGCAGCGGCAATATCGGCGCCACCAACGCCATGCGCACCGGCGGCAGGGCGGTCGGCATCCTGACGCTGGCCGCCGATGTGCTGAAGGGAGCGCTGCCCGTCTATCTGTCGCTGCGCTGGGGGGCCTCGGCATGGCTGACTGCCGGCATGGCGCTGGCCGCCTTCATCGGCCACTGCTTCCCCGTCTATCTCGGCTTCAGGGGCGGCAAGGGAGTGGCCACGATGTTCGGCGTCGTGCTGCCCTGGCAGCCGTGGATCGCCGCCGGCGCCTTCGCCGCCTGGCTCGCCAGCCTGCTGATCTGGCGCTACGTTTCCGTGGCCTCGATCCTGGCCGCCGCCTGCCTGCCGCTGCTCGCCTGGCTGACCCACAGCCATCCGGCCTTCCTGGCCTGTAGCGCTTCCCTGGGCCTGCTGACCGCGGCACGACACCGCACCAACATCGCCCGCCTGCTGCGCCACGAGGAGCCGAAGGTCGGACAGCGCCGATAGCCGTTACGACGCTACATAGCGATTCGCATCACAGATTTGGGCCCGTACCCAAGGTGGTGTAAGCTCACTTGGATAAACAAGCGCAGGGATAGAACATGCCGTCTTATATGAATGTACGCGTGGCCCGCGCCCGGAGGTTTGCATGATACGTCAAGGCATCACCGCCCTGCTGCTGGCCTGTGCCCTCGCGGCCACGGCACCGCCGGCCCATGCCGCCACCTCCGCCGGCGCGGCCAAGGCCGATCTCAGGCCGAACTTCCCCCAGCCCTATGTCGTCAAGAAGGGCGATACGCTGTGGGACATCGCCGGCCACTTCTTCAAGGATCCGGAAAAATGGATGAAGATCTGGGAGCGCAATCTCTACATCACCAATCCGGACCTGATCTATCCGGGCAACAAGATCTGGTACAATCCCGAGCAAAAGGCCACCGGCGGCCTGAGCACGGTGCGCCCGCAACCTACGGTCGTCGTCGAGCCGGTGCAGCGCCTGGAGCCGAAGATCGATCCCCATGTGCTGCTGACCGCCCTGGCCCGGCAGGACTTCATCCAGCCGGGAGCCGTCAAGGGCGTGGGCTATATCGTCAACTCCTCCGATCAGCGCATCAACTACGGCGCCAATGATCACCTGTACCTGAAGTTCGACCAGGCCCCAAGCGAGGGCGAGGTGTTCGACGTCTTCCGCACCGGCGATCCGGTCAAGGACCCGCACACCGGCAAGCTTGTCGGCTACCTGATCAACGATCTGGGGCAGATCGAGGTCACCTCGCACGACGGTGCCATCTACCGCGGCGTCGTAGTCAGTTCCTTCGAGGAGATGTCCCGCGGCGACCGCCTGAAGCCGGCGCGGCCCGTCAACACCCGCATCGTGCCGACATACCCGGAGAAAGCGCTGCAGGGCGAGGTCATGTACCTGCGCAACGATGCCGCCGAGGCCGGCCAGCACCAGATCATCGGCATCAGCCTGGGCCTGCGCGACCACCTGCGCGCGGGCTCGGTGCTGTCGATCCATCGTGCCGGGCGCGTCGTCAAGGATCCGGTGACCGGCAAGCAGGTGACCCTGCCGGAGGAGAAGGTCGGCGAGGTCATCGTGCTGGTACCGCAGCAGGATGCCTCCATCGCCCTGGTCACGGCATCGACCAACCCGATCCATATCGGCGACACCGTGCGCAATCAGGCCCGCCCATAGAGCGAATCCGGCACCTGCTGCGCCTGAGCCTGATTCCCGGCATCGGGCCCGTCACCGGCCGCCAGCTGATCGAGGCCTTCGGATCGGCCGCGGCCCTGTGGCAGGCCAGCCCCAAGGACCTGGCGGCATGCGAAGGCATCGGACCGGCGCTGCTGCAGGCACTCACCGCCAGCGACGATCGCCGGGGCGAACGCATCCTGGAATCCTGTGCACAGCATGGCATCCGGCTGCTCGGCATCGACGATCCCGATTATCCCGCACCCCTGAAGGCCGCTGCAGACGCGCCGCTGGTGCTTTACGGCATCGGCGACATGGCGGCGCTTCACCGGGAACGCATGCTCTCCGTCGTCGGTGCCCGCCGCGCCGGGCGCGAAGGGCGCCTGCTGACCCGGCGCTGGTGCCTCCAGTGGGCAACACAGGGCGTTGTCATCGTCAGCGGCCTGGCCCAGGGCATCGATGCCGCCGCCCACGCCGGTGCCATCGATGCGAATGGGGAGACTGTGGCCGTGCTCGGCTGCGGCCTCCTGGCCGTGGACCGCGAGGAACAGCGCCGCCAGATCGAGGCAATCGCCGCCCATGGCTGCGTCATCAGCGAGTTCACACCCGACACCCCGGCCCGACCCGAACATTTCCCGCGACGCAACCGCATCATCGCCGCCCTGAGCCCGGCCACCATCGTCATGGAGGCCGACGCACGCTCGGGCAGCCTGATCACCGCCCAGCGGGCGGCGAGCTACGGTCGCGAGGTGTTCGCCGTGCCCGGCTCGGTGCTCGGCGGCAACCATACGGGTTGTCACCACCTGATCCGTGACGGCGCCATACTCGCCGACAGTGCGGCGACGGTGGCCGCGGCACTGGGCTGGGAGCCCGGCGCCCCCGCCCCCCGCTATACGCCGGCGACGGAGGCCGAGGCGGCGCTGCTGGCCGTGCTGAAACAGGGCATCGCGCATGTCGACGCGCTGTGCGAGCAGTGCCAAATGGAGCTTCCAGAGCTGTCCCGGTACTGCTCGCCCTTGAACTTCGGGGCGTGATCGACAGACTGCCCGGCGACCGCTATATGCTCGTCCAGGAGATTTGATGCGCGCAGTCGTCGTGGTGGAATCACCGGCCAAGGCCAAAACCATCGAGAAATATCTGGGTAAGGACTACAAGGTCCTGGCCTCGTACGGGCATGTCCGTGCCTTCCCGAAAAAGGACGGCTCGGTGGACCCGGAGCACGACTTCGCCGTCACCTATGAGGTCATCGCCGACAAGGAGAAAAGGCTGGATGCCATCGAGAAGGCCCTGGTCAAGGCCGACGGCCTGATCCTGGCAAGCGATCTCGACCGCGAGGGGGAGGCCATCGCCTGGCATGTCGCCGACGAGCTCGGCCAGCGCGGGGCGCTGGATGGCAAGGACATCAGCCGCATCACCTTCAACGAAATCACCAAGAAGGCCATCGACGAGGCCGTGAGCCACCCGCGCCAGATCAATATGCAGCTGGTCGATGCCCAGCAGGCGCGCAGTGCCCTGGACTACCTCGTCGGCTTTACGCTGTCCCCATTGCTGTGGCGCAAGATCCGCAGCGGCCTGTCCGCCGGGCGTGTACAGTCGGTGGCGCTGCGCCTGATCTGCGAGCGCGAGCAGCATATCCGCGACTTCCAGCCCAGAGAATACTGGACGGTGGAGGCGGCCTGCGATGCGGACGATCAGCGCTTCGCCGCCAAGCTGCATGCGCTGGATGGCAAGAATCTCGGCAAGTTCGACCTGGCCGACGGCGTCACCGCCCGCACCGCCGCCAACCGCGTGCAGGCCGGCGACTACAGGGTCGCCTCGGTCGAAAAGAACCAGAAGCGGCAGCAGCCTTCCCCGCCGTTCATCACCTCCTCGCTGCAGATGGAGGCGGCGCGCAAGCTCGGCTTCACCGCGCGCAAGACCATGCAGCTGGCCCAAGGCCTGTACGAGGGCGCGGAGGTGGATGGGGAGCGTGTCGGCCTGATCACCTATATGCGTACCGACTCGGTGTCGCTGGCCGAGGATGCCATCACCGACATCCGCGACTATATCGGAAACCAGTTCGATGCCGCCTTCCTGCCGGCCAAACCGCGCCGCTTCAAGACCAGCAGCCGCAATGCCCAGGAGGCGCATGAGGCCATCCGCCCCTCGGCCGTCGAGCGCACCCCGGAGCAAATGCGCGCCATGCTCGATCACGATGCCTGGCGGCTGTACACCCTGATCTGGCAGCGGGCGGTGGCCAGCCAGATGGCGCCGGCGCTTATCGACCAGGTGCGCGCCGACATCACCTCCGATGGCGTGACGCTGCGCGCCACAGGCTCCACCCTCGCCTTCCCCGGTTTCCGCAAACTCTACGAGGAAGGGCGCGACGAACCGACCGACAACAAGGATCAGGAGTCGATGCTGCCGCCGCTGGCCGAGGGCCAGGCCATCACCGTGCGCCAGGCCGATGCCAGCCAGCACTTCACCGAACCGAAACCGCGTTATTCGGAGGCCACGCTGGTCAAGGAGATGGAGGAACACGGTATCGGCCGCCCCTCCACCTATGCCTCGATCCTCAACGTACTCCGGGAACGAAAATACGTGGAGATGGAGAAGAAGCGCTTCGTGCCCACCGATACCGGCGAGGTCGTCAATCGCTTCCTGACCAAGTACTTCCCGGACATTGTCGATACCGGCTTCACCGCCGACGTCGAGTCCAAGCTCGATGCCGTGGCCCGCGGTGAACAGGCCTGGAAACCGCTGCTGCGCCAATTCTGGACCCCGTTCAAGACCAAGGTCGACGAAACCCAGGAGAACGTCAAACGCTCGGACGTCACGCACGAGGAGACCGACGAGATCTGCCCGGAGTGCGGCAAGCCGCTGGCCATCAAGCTCGGCCGCTTCGGCCGCTTCCTGGCCTGCACCGGCTATCCCGAATGCAAGTTCAGCCGGCCGCTGGCCAAGAACGGCGAGCCGGCCGAGGAACAGCCGAAGCAGATGAGCGACCAGGTATGCGACAAGTGCGGCGCCCAGATGGAGATCAAGCAGGGGCGCTTCGGCCCCTTCCTCGGCTGCTCGAACTACCCGACATGCAAGAATATCCAGCCGCTGGAGAAGCCGAAGGATACCGGCATCGCCTGCCCGGTCTGCGGCAAGGGCACCTTCCTCGAGAAGAAGTCCAGGCGCGGCAAGATCTTCTACTCCTGCTCGACCTATCCCAAATGCAAGAACGCACTGTGGAACAAGCCCGTGAACCGCCCCTGCCCCGAGTGCGGCGCCCCCTTCGTCACCGAGAAGGTCACGAAGCGGCGCGGCACCGAGCATATCTGCGCGAGCGAAGACTGCGACTGGAAGGAGCAGGTCTCCCCGCCCGAGGAGGCATGATCGACATCCGGCCGGGAACCGAGGCGGACCTGCCCGCCGTCTATGACCTGAACCGGCTGTTGCTGCCCGAGGCCTGGTCGGAGCGGAGCATGCTGCAAGCGTTGCGCTCCGGCCACGCCTTACTGGTGGCCGAGGACGACAAGCGCATCGTCGCCTACCTGCTCAGCCACGATACCCCCGACGAGGTGCACCTGCTGCAGATCGCCGTACACCCGGACCACCAGCGCCAGGGCCTGGCCATGCGCCTCGGCCACCGCCTGTTCGCCGACAAGGCCGGACGATCCGCCATCTACCTGGAGGTGCGGGCCTCCAATGGGCCGGCGCAACAGCTCTACGCCGCCCTGGGCTTTCATACCGTCGGCCGCAGAAAGACCTATTACCCGCCGCTGCCGGGGCAGTCCCGACGCGAGGATGCCATCCTCATGACCCGCTCCCTGGAATCCGTGGCGGAAGCACGCGAAAGCCTTTAATCCCAAGCCTTCGCGCTTGACACATATGGGCACCCTGCCTATGTTCGCCGGTCTGCATTCTCTGTGGGCAACGAAGGCGATGATCATGAAACTGACCGGCGCGGAAATCTTTGTCGAATGCCTGAAGCGCGAGGGCGTGGATACCATCTTCGGCTATCCCGGCGGCGCCGTATTGCCGATCTACGATGCCATCTTCCAGAAGCCGCTGTTCAAACATGTGCTGGTGCGCCACGAACAGGCTGCCCTGCATGCGGCCAACGGCTATGCCCGCTCCACCGGCAAGTGCGGCGTGGCGCTCGTGACCTCCGGCCCCGGCGCCACCAATGCCGTCACCGGCCTGATGGACTCCTACATGGACTCGATTCCGACCGTGTGCTTCTCCGGCCAGGTCGCCACCAACATGATCGGCAACGACGCCTTCCAGGAGGCGGACACCGTCGGCCTGACACGCTCGGCCACCAAGCACAACTTCCTGGTCAAATCGGTCGAGGAACTGGCACCGACCATCCGCAAGGCCTTCCACATCGCCACCACCGGCCGCCCTGGCCCTGTGCTCGTCGACATCCCGAAGGATGTCAGCACCGCCGTGTGCGAGTTCCAATACCCGGAAACGGTGGAGATGCGCTCCTACAAGCCGGTGACCAAGGGACACCATGGCCAGATCAAGAAGGTCGTCACCGCCCTGCTGAACGCCAAACGGCCGGTGCTGTACACCGGCGGCGGTGTGCTCAACTCGCAGGGCGCCCCGGAGAAGCTCGTGAAGCTCGCCCACCGGCTGAACTTCCCGGTGACCAACACGCTGTTGGGCCTGGGCGGTTTCCCGCACGACGACGAGCGCTTTGTCGGCATGCTCGGCATGCACGGCACCTACGAGGCGAACATGGCGGTCACGCACAGCGACCTGCTGGTCTCCATCGGTGCCCGCTTTGACGACCGCGTCACCGGCCGCCTGGATGCCTTCGCCCCGGACGCCAAGATCATCCACATCGACATCGACCCGTCGTCGATCTCGAAAAACGTGTTCGCGCACCTGCCGGTGGTCGGCGATGTCGGCATCGTGCTGGGCCAGATCCTGAAGGAGCTGGAGCGCCGTGATTCCGAGCCGGACGCCTCGGCGCTGGCCGTCTGGTGGCACCAGATCAACGAATGGCGGGCCAAGGACTGCCTGCATTTCGAGCAGGACATGGACGGCCCGATCCAGCCGCAGTATGTGATCAAGAAGCTGCATGAGCTGACGAAGGGCGATGCCATCATCTCCACCGAGGTCGGCCAGCACCAGATGTGGGCGGCACAGCACTATGGCTTCAACAAGCCGCATCGCTGGATCACCTCCGGCGGTCTGGGCACCATGGGCTTCGGCCTGCCGGCCGCGGTCGGCGCCCAGATCGGCAGCCCGGACGCCATCGTCATCGACGTGGCCGGCGATGCCTCCATCCAGATGACGATTCAGGAGCTGGCCACGGCCAAGCAGTACATGCTGCCGGTCATCGTCGCCATCCTGAACAACTCGTATATGGGCATGGTGCGCCAGTGGCAGGAGATGTTCTACGAGTCGCGCTATTCGCATTCGTATTCGGATTCGCTGCCGGATTTCGTCAAGCTGGCCGAGGCCTACGGCGGCGCCGGCTTCCGCGTCACCAAGCCGGCGGAGGTCGAGGCCGTCATCGCCAAGGCGCTGAAGAACCGGGACAGCTTCACGGTCATCGATTTCGTCGTGGCCAAGGAAGAGAACGTCTACCCGATGGTGCCGGCCGGGGCGGCGCTGAATGAGATGGTGCTGGCATGAGGCATGTAATCACCGTCCTGGTCGAGAACGAGTTCGGCGTACTGACGCGCGTGGCCGGCCTGTTTTCGGCGCGCGGCTACAACATCGAGAGCCTGAACGTGGCGGCGACGCTGGACCCGACGGTCAGCCGCATGACGCTGGTCACGCGCGGCGACGAACGCGTCGTCGAACAGATCAAGAAGCAGCTGAACAAGCTGATTCCGGTGATCAAGGCCGAGGACATCTCCCAGACCGAGCATATGGAACGGGAGATGCTGCTGGTCAAGGTCAAGGCCACCGAGGAGATGCGCGCCGAGGTGCTGCGCATGGCCGACGTGTTCCGCGCCAAGGTCGTCGATGTCTCGGAGAGCAGTTACACCATCGAACTGACCGGCAAGGCCAACAAGCTCGAGGCCTTCCTGCGCATGCTGGCACCGCTCGGCATCATCGAGATGACGCGCACCGGCCCGGTCGGCATGCGCCGGGGGGCCAGCGGCTTCACCGTCGAGGGCTAGCCTGAACGATCCTGCAGCCAATCGCTGGCCAGCGAGAGGGTGCCGAACGAACCCATGATCAGAACATCCCGGCCCTCCCCGGCCGCGATGCCTTCCTCCAGCGCCCGGTACACATCCGCGCGATCGTTGCCCCGCCCGATGACCAGGTGCCGGGTCAGGGGACGCAATAGCGACGCGGCATCCGACAGATCGCGATCCGCGCGCGTCAACACAATGATGGCCGCGAAGGGGGCGATCGCGCGCAGGCTGGGCAGCAGCGCCGCGACCGCATGCATATTATGCGCCGCATCCAGCCAGATGCGCCGCCCGTCCCGGTCGATGCACTGCAGCCTACCCGCCAGCTCGGCACCGGCGATGGCGGTCAGCGCCTGCGGCCCGGGCACGACCATATCCGCCTCCGCCAGCATACGAATCATGCGCCAGGCCAGGGCGGCATTCAGCCGCTGATGCTCCCCATGCATGCTGAGCCTAGGCATGGCCTCGATATCCGCAGGCTCCAGCACGGCCAGATCCGGACGGTGCGCGCGCAGCACGCCCAATACCTCGGGCAGCTGCGGGGCCGATAACGCCAGACGGCAGCCGTGCATGGCCCAAGCCTTCTCGTCGGCGATCGCCGCCAGCGTATCACCGAGCCATGCCTGGTGATCCAGGCCGATCGGGGTCAGCACCGCCGCTTCGGCCGGCACGGCCGTGGTGGCGTCCAGCCGCGCCCCGACCCCGGCCTCGAGGATCTCGACATCGACCATCGCCTCAGAGAAAAGCGCCAGGGCCATGGCCGTGGCCACCTCGAAATAGGAGGCGCCGATAGCCAGCGCCCGTGGCATCAGCCGCTCCAGGCAGTCGGCAAGCGCCGCGTCATCCGCCTCTCGGCCATCGATACGGATGCGCTCATGGAAGTGATACAGATGCGGCGAGGTATACAGCCCCACCCTGTAGCCGCCGGTCTTCAGGCCGGCGGCCAGCATCGTCGCCGTCGAGCCCTTGCCGTTGGTGCCGGCCACCCGAATGCGAAGCGGCGGGCGGCGCAGGGAAAGGCCAGCCAGCAAGGCCTGCATGCGCGCATGCCCCGGCTGGTAATCGCGATCGGCGGCAGGCGCGCCCAGTTGCTCCAGCCAGCCCTCGATCGTTGTGGGTTTGGCGCCCATCAAAGCCCCGCGGGGCGGGTCAGGTACGGCGGTACGGGCGCTGGCAGAGCTTGTCGAACAAGGCGGACAGGTATTCGCGCTGCTGGCGCCGGTCCACGACCGCATCGATCAGGCCGTGCTCGATCAGGAATTCCGGGCGCTGGAAGCCCTTCGGCAGCTCCTGGCCGACGGTCTCCTGAATCACGCGCGGTCCGGCAAAGCCGATCAGTGCCCCGGGCTCAGCGACGATGATATCGCCCAGCCAACCCACGGAGGCGGACACGCCGCCCATCGTCGGATCGGTCAACAGGCAGACGAAGGGCAGCTGCGCGTCGCGCAGGCGGTTGACCACCGCCGAGGTCTTGGCCATCTGCATCAGCGACAGGATACCTTCCTGCATGCGCGCGCCGCCCGAGGCGGTGACGAGCAGGTAGGGGCAACGACGCTCCAGCGCCCGCTCCATGCCACGCACGATCTTCTCACCGGCCACCGCGCCCATGCTGCCGCCCATAAATCCGAACTCGAAGATGGAGGCCGATACGGTGCGCCCCTGGATATCGCCGACATAATTGTGCACGGCATCCTCGGGTCCGGTGCTCTTCACGGCATCGCGCACGCGGTCGCGGTAGCGCTTCTTGTCCTTGAACGACAGCGGATCCTCGGAGCGCAACTGGCCGTCGAAGGCCTCGACGGTATCGGCATCGAACAGCAGCTCGGCGCGCTGGGCGGCGCCGATACGGCTGTGGTGGCCGCATTTCGGGCAGACCATCTGGCTGCGCAGCAGCTCCTTGTGATAGATGGCGTGGCTGCAGGTGGGGCATTTGACCCAGAGGCCCTCCGGAGAGTCCTTGGGCTTCGCCTGCTTCGGGCGTTCGATGAGTCGGGTGAGCCAGTTCATATGCGCGTTTCCCTGATCCTAGAGCAGAAGTTCGTCGACCTGCGACAGCATGCGCAGGTGCGGGATGTTCAGATTCTCGATCTCGGCCGCCATCACATTCACCATCTCCGGCTTCATATGATAGAGATAAACCGGGATCTCGCCCAGCCGTGCCAGCTTTTCCAGCTCGGCGGCCACACCGTTCGCGGTCAGGTGCCCGCTGACATCGGCCAGCCGCTGGTAGGCGTTGGGGAAGGAACAGTCGAGGATGATGCCCTTCAGGTTGGGCTGGGCGTTGGCCACCTGCCAGATCTCGTCCGTATGCCCGGTGTCCGCCGTGTACAGGAACTGCACGCCGGCCTGTTCGAGCAGGAAACCGGTGCAGGGCACCGGATGATTGACCGGGATCGGTGTCACCGACACGCCGTCGACCGTGATCGCCTTCCCCGGCGCAATCGCCTGCAGCCGCAGAATCGGATCCTCAGCCGTTGGCAGGCGCGTGAAATCCGGCCACACGCAATCGTTCAGATAATGCGTCTGCAGGGCCTTGAGGTTCTCCTGCAGACTGTAGACGGTCAGGCAGTCTGCAGCCCCCCCCATGCGCTTGAGCGAGCGGTTATCGGCAAGAAAGCCGATGTCCTTGATGTGGTCCAGGTGCGTATGGGAGACGAACAGGTGGCGGATGCGGTGCTGCTCCTCCAGGCGCAGGGCCTCGGTCGGGCAGCCCGCATCGAGCAGGATGGATTCGTTGACCAGAAACGAGGTCAAATGGAATCCCAACAATTGCCCGCCATAGCAACCCAGTACCCGAATCTTCAAGCGTCCGCTCCCGCGGCGGAGACCATGGCCCCGCGCATGGCGGCGGCCGCCGCCCTGATAGCCCCACTTGCTGCCTGAACATCGGCCCCACGGGCCGTAAGCTGGGTCACGAAATGGCTGCCGACGACGACGCCGTCGGCGAATGCGGCGATGGCGGCAGCCTGCGTCGGGGCCTTGATGCCGAAGCCGACGCAGACCGGCAGGTCCGTGCGTGCGCGAATACGCTCCACGCTGGCGCGCACCTGGGTCACGTCTCCCATCTCGGCACCGGTGATGCCGGTCAGGGATACATAATAGATAAAACCACCGCCGTTCTCGGCCACCAGATCGATGCGCGCCGCCGTCGAGGTCGGCGACAGCAGGAAGATCTGGTGCAACCCATGCGCCCGGAAGGCCGGCAGGCAGATGCCGGACTCCTCCGGCGGGATATCCACCAGCAGTACGCCATCGACACCCGCTTGGGCCGCGCGCTCCGCAAAGGCCTCGAAGCCCATGGTATACGGGATGTTCGCATAGCCCATCAACACGATGCCGAGATCCGGGTGAGCCAGGCGCACCGAGGCGGCCAGGCGGAACACATCGTCCATGTGCGTGCCGGCGGCAAGCGCGCGCTCGCTGGCTGCCTGGATCACAGGGCCGTCGGCCATGGGGTCGGAGAACGGCATGCCGATCTCCAGCACATCGACCTCGGCCGCCAGCGCCTGCAACATCCCGTCCGAGGCGACGGGATCCGGGTCGCCCGCGGTCAGATAGCCGATGAGGGCAGCGCGATGCTCTGCCTTGCAGCCTGCGAAAACCTTCTCCAGGCGGTTCATGATGTCTCCTCACCCAGCAGCCGCATCACCGTATCCATGTCCTTGTCGCCGCGGCCGGACAGATTGATCAACACCGTCTGTTCCGGGGACATGCCAGCGGCGATGCGCATGCCCGCGGCCAGTGCATGGCTGGACTCCAGCGCCGGGATGATACCCTCGGTGCGTGTCAGGCGCTGGAAGGCCTCGAGCGCCTCGGCATCGGTGGCCGAATCGAGTTCCAGCCGCTTCTCTTCGAGCAAGGCGGCCAGCTCCGGCCCCACGCCCGGATAGTCCAGTCCGGCGGAGATGCTGTGTGTGCCCAGCACCTGGCCTTCGTCGTCCTCCAGCAAATAGCTCAGCGAGCCGTGCAGGATGCCGGGCCGCCCGGCAGCCAGCGCCGCCGCATGCTCCCCGCTCGCCAGGCCATGACCGCCTGCCTCGACGGCCACCAGGCGCACCGGGTCGTCGCGCAGCGGATGGAACAGGCCCATGGCGTTGGAGCCGCCGCCGACGCAGGCCACCGCCACGTCGGGCAGCCTTCCGGTCTTCTCCAAGCTCTGGGCTCGGGCCTCCTGGCCGATGACGGCATGGAACTGCCGCACCATCAGCGGGAAGGGATGCGGGCCGGCGGCCGTGCCGAAGATGTAATAGGTGTCCTCGCAACTGGCGACCCAAACGCGCAGAGCCTCGTTGACGGCATCCTTCAGCGTCGACGTCCCCGAATCGACCGGCACCACGTTGGCGCCGAGCAGCTTCATACGGAATACATTGGGCGCCTGGCGCGCGATGTCCTCGCGGCCCATATAGATATCGCAATGCATTTTGAACATCGCCGCCACCGTAGCCGTGGCCACGCCGTGCTGGCCGGCGCCGGTCTCGGCGATGACGCGCTGCTTGCCCATGCGGCGGGCGAGCAGGCCCTGGCCGATGGTATTGTTGATCTTGTGCGCGCCGGTGTGGTTCAGGTCCTCGCGCTTCAGGTAGATCTGCGCCCCGCCGACCTCGGCCGACAAATGCTTGGCATGATACAGCGGTGTAGCCCGGCCGACATAGTCGTGCAGCAACTCAAGACGCTCTTCATGGAAGGCCGGATCGGCCCAGGCGTCGAAGAAGGCCTCCTCGATCTCCTGCAGCGGATGCATCAGCGTCTCGGCGGCAAAGCGGCCGCCGAAGCGACCGAAATGGCCGTTCACCGGCAGATGCGTCAAACGCATATCGTACATCGAATCCTTGGTGGTCACGGTAGCTCCTGCTCCTCCGCCCGGCGAACGGCGTCAAAAAAGGCCCGCATCTTCCCCTCATCCTTGACCCCGGGCAAGGCCTCGACCCCCGAGGATACATCCAGCGCAAACCATTGGCGAACCGCCAGCGCCTCGGCCACATTGTCCGCATCCAGTCCCCCGGCCAGCATCAGCGGCCAGGGGTGGGCGAAGCCGTCCAGCAGTTTCCAGTCAAAGCGGGTACCGGTACCGCCGTACACGCCCTGGGGGGCGCGCGCATCGAGCAGCACCGAACAATCGTAGCGATGCGCCCGCTGCAGGTCCTTGGGCCCGGACACGGGCACAGCCTTGAGCACCCGCCGGCCCTGCGCCTCGCAGAACGCCGGGCTCTCCTCGCCGTGCAGCTGCAACACGTCCAGCGGGCAATGCTTGAGGGTGGTATCGATGTCATCCTGGGTCGGGTTGACGAACAGGCCGACGGCGGAAACGAAGGGCGGCAGCGCGCGCAGGATGGCGGCGGCCTTCTCCGGAGCGATATAGCGGGGGGAACGATCGTAAAAGACGAAGCCGATGGCATCGGCGCCGAGTACGGCCGCCAACAATGCGTCCTGGCGACGGGTGATGCCGCAGACCTTGATGCGGGTGCGATGCCGCGAACCGGGACTTTCCATGGCCAGACCCTAACAAAGCAGGGGCCGGCCGCGCTACTCGAAGACGGAATTGTGCGCTAGCGTGGCGCCATGCCCGCATCCGACGCCACCCCCGCCATCATCGAGTTGCAGCACATCGCCGCCAACCGTGAACAGACGCGCGTGTTCGAGGACCTGTCGCTGACGCTACGCGCGGGCGAGCATGTCGCCATGCTCGGCCCGAACGGCGCCGGAAAATCCACGCTACTGAAGCTGATCACGCGCGAGATCTACCCCCTGCACCGGGAACACAGCCGCATGCGTCTGTTCGGGCATGAACGCTGGGATATCCGCGATCTGCGCCGGCATCTCGGCATCGTCTCCCAGGATCTGCAGAACGACTACGAGCCCGATGCGACGGGCCTGGAGATTGTGCTGTCCGGCCTGTACGGCAGCATCGGCATCCACGCCCACCAGTCCTACAGCGAGGCCGACGTGGCGCATGCCCGGGTACTGATGGAGGACATCGGCATCGCCGGACTCGCGCATACGCCCTATGCGCAGATGTCGACCGGCCAACAGCGGCGCTGCCTGCTCGGGCGCGCCCTGATCCACGACCCGGACACCCTGATTCTGGACGAGCCGACGAACGGCCTGGACCTGACGGCCAGCTTCCAGTACCTGGCGCTGATGCGCACGCTGATGCATGCGGGCAAGACCCTGATCCTGGTCACCCACCACATCCACGAGATCCCGCCGGAGATCGGACGCGTGATGCTGCTGGCGCACGGCCGCATCGTCGCCGACGGCCCGAAGGGTGAGGTGTTAACCTCCCGGCAACTGGAAGGGCTGTTCAGCACCGCGGTGACGCTGCTGGAGTCGGACGGCTGGTACCAGGCGGTACCGGGGGACGCATGAGCGGCGATCATCACAACCATAGCCACGATCACGGACACGCCCATGGCCATCACCACCATGCATCGCTGAACAAGGCCGTATGGCTGACGGCGCTGTTCGCGCTGGTGGAGCTCGCCGGCGGCCTCTTCTCCGGCTCGCTGGCCCTGCTCGCCGATGCCGGGCATATGGCCTCGGACATCGTGGCTCTGGGACTGGCGTTGATGGCCAGCCGCATCGCCAGCCGCCCCGCCACCGACCGCATGAGCTACGGCTACGGCCGCGCCAAGCTGCTCGCCGCCCAGGCCAACGGCCTGGCGCTATGGTTTCTCAGCGCCTGGATCGCCTGGGAGGCCTTCCAGCGCCTGACGAGCCCGCATCATCCGGTCAAAGGAGCGGTGCTGCTGGCCATCGCCGCCGTGGGCCTCGCGATCAACCTGGTGATCCTGCGCTGGCTCCACGGAGACGAGGACCTGAACGCGCGCGCCGCCTTCTGGCATGTGCTCGGAGACGCCGTCGGTTCCATCGCCGCCATCGTCGCCGGCGCCGTCATCCTGCTCACGGGCTGGATGCCCATCGACCCCATTCTGTCCTTCCTGGTCGCCGGCATCCTCGTTTGGGGCGGCTGGCGGCTACTGCGCGAGACGACGATGGAGCTGATGGAATCCGTACCGACCGGCTTCCACGTCGAGGAGCTGCAGGCGGTGCTGGATGCTGCCGACGGCGTCGCCGGCACCCATCATGTGCATGTTTGGCGGCTGCCGAGCGGCCAGGTGGCACTGTCCGCGCATGTGCAGATCGAGAGCATGGAAGACTGGAGCGCCATCCTGCCCGCACTGCTCGCGACGCTGCGCGAGCTCGGCGTCAGCCACGCCACGCTGCAGCCGGAGATCGCCTGTCCCGACGGGCACTGCTGAGCCGAGAGATGCATTTTCCGCCCTATTGCCTACACTGCCGCCGATGAACAGCCCGCACCTGATGCACACCTACGCCCGCTTCCCGGTACGCCTGGTCAATGGCCAGGGCAGCCGCGTCTGGGACGACGCGGGCAAGCGCTACCTGGATTTCATCTCCGGCATCGCCGTCAACACGCTCGGTCACGCCCATCCGGCGCTGGCGCGTGCCGTCTGCCAGCAGGCCGAGACGCTGGTGCACTGCTCGAACCTGTTCCATATCCCGCAGCAGGAGCATCTGGCAGAAGTGTTGTGCCGGCTCGCCGGCCTGGACGCAGGCCTTCTTCTGCAATTCGGGGGCGGAGGCCAACGAAGCAGCCATCAAGCTGGCCCGCCGCTACTGGTATGAGCGCGGCTCGCCCAGGCGCACCGTCATCACCGCCACGCAATCCTTCCATGGGCGCACGCTGAACACGCTTTCGGCCACCGGCCAGGACAAGATCAAGCTCGGCTTCGACCCCTTGATGCCGGGATTCCTGCACGTGCCGTATGGCGACATCGCGGCGCTCGAGGCGGCCATCGATGCCGATACCGCCGCCATCATGCTGGAGCCGGTGCAGGGAGAAGGCGGCGTCAATATGCCCGGGGCCGGTTATCTGGCCGCCGTGCGCGAGCTGTGCAATACCGAGGGCGTGTTGATGATCCTGGACGAGATCCAGACCGGCATCGGCCGCACCGGCACCATGTTCGCCTTCCAGCACGAGGCGGCACTGCCCGATATCCTGTCCCTGGCCAAGGGCCTGGGCGGTGGCTTCCCCATCGGCGCCATGCTGGCCAAGGGGAGCGTGGCCGCCGCGTTCACGCCCGGCAGCCACGGCACCACCTTCGGCGGCAACCCGCTGGCCTGCGCGGCGGCGCTGGCCGTGCTCGACACCGTCGAGCGCGAGCATCTGGTCGCCAATGCCAGGAACCAGGGCGAGCGGCTGCTTGCCGGCCTTACGGAGATCGCGGCTGGGCATCCACAGGTGCGCGCCGTGCGCGGACTGGGTCTGATCGCCGGCCTGGAGCTGAGTGGGGAGGCCGCCCCTGTCGTTTCCGCCTGCCGGGACGCAGGCTTGCTTTTGCTCTCGGCCGGGCCCAAAGTCTTGCGCTTCCTGCCGCCGCTGAATGTTTCGGCGGAAGAGATCGACGAGGCGCTGACCATCGTGGACCGCTGCCTGCCCTAAAGGACGTGGCGTGAGACATTTCCTGACCCTGCTCGACATCACCACGGACGAGGCGCGCGCGCTGCTCGCCCGCGCCGCCGAACTCAAGCGCATGCAGAAGGCCGGCACGCCGCACCCCACACTGGCGGGCAAGACCATGGGCATGATCTTCGACAAAGCCAGCACCCGCACGCGCGTGTCCTTCGAGGTCGGCATGTTCCAATTGGGCGGCCATGCGCTGTTCCTGCATGCGGGCGCCACCCAGCTCGGGCGTGGCGAGCCGATCGAGGACTCGGCGCGCGTGCTGTCGCGCATGGTCGATTTGATCATGATCCGCACCTTCGGCCACGACACCCTGCAGCGCTTCGCCGAGTATTCCTCGGTGCCGGTGATCAACGCCCTGACCGATTCCACGCATCCGTGCCAGATCCTGGCCGACGTATTCACCTTCACCGAACAGCGCGGCGACATCGCCGGGCGTACCGTGGCCTGGATCGGAGACGGCAACAATATGGCCCATTCCTGGATCAACGGCGCCGTCGCCTTCGGCTATCGTCTGAACCTCGCCTGTCCGTCCGGCTATATGCCCGACGAGCGCCTGCTGGCCGCGGCGCGCACGCTCGGCGCCGACATCCGCCTCACCGACCAGCCGCTGGAGGCGGCGGATAGCGCCGATCTCGTCACCACCGATGTCTGGGCCTCGATGGGCCAGGAGGAGGAGCAGGCCGAGCGCGAGAAGGCCTTTGCCGGCTTCACGGTGGATGCGCGCATGATGGCCGAGGCCAGACCGGACGCCCTGTTCATGCACTGCCTGCCGGCGCACCGCGGCGAAGAGGTGGCAGCCGATGTCATCGACGGCCCGCAGTCGGTGGTCTGGGACGAGGCCGAAAACCGGCTGCACGTGCAAAAGGCACTGATGGAATTCCTGCTCACGCGGTGAGCGCAAACAGCCGGGCATTGCCCCGGACAAGGGGTTATAGAGATGGCTAAACAGCAGGTCAGCAAGGTCGTACTCGCCTATTCCGGCGGTCTGGACACCTCGATCATCCTGAAATGGCTACAGGACGAATACGATTGTGCGGTCGTCACCTTCACGGCCGACATCGGTCAGGGCGAGGAGGTCGAGGCGGCGCGCGCCAAGGCCGAGGCCTGTGGCGCCGTCTCCATCCACATCGAGGATCTGACCGAGGACTTTGTGCGCGACTACGTGTTCCCGATGTTCCGCGCCAACGCCATCTACGAGGGCGAGTATCTGCTCGGCACCTCCATCGCCCGACCACTGATCGCCAAGCGCATGGTCGAGATCGCCGTGGCCGAGGGCGCAGACGCCATCGCCCACGGCGCCACCGGCAAGGGCAACGACCAGGTGCGCTTCGAACTCGGCGCCTACGGCCTGAAGCCGGACATCAAGGTCATCGCCCCGTGGCGCGAATGGGACCTGAACTCGCGCGAGCAGATGCTGGCCTATGCCGAGCGCCACGCCATCCCGGTCGAGCACAAGCGTGGCCAGCGCTCCCCGTATTCGATGGATGCAAACCTGCTGCACATCTCCTATGAGGGAGGGCTGCTGGAGGACCCCTGGAACGAGGCGGAGGAGTCCATGTGGCGCTGGTCCGTCGCGCCCGAAGCCGCACCGGATGCGCCGGAATACCTAGAGCTCGAATACGCCGGCGGAGACATCGTCGCCGTCAACGGCGAGAAGATGAGCCCGGCGGCGGTGCTGCGCGAACTGAACCGGCTGGGCGGCAAGCACGGTATCGGCCGCATCGACATCGTCGAGAATCGTTATGTAGGCATGAAATCGCGTGGCTGCTACGAGACCCCGGGCGGCACCATCATGCTGCGCGCACACCGGGCCATCGAGTCGATCACCCTGGACCGCGAGGTGGCGCACCTGAAGGACGAGCTGATGCCGCGCTATGCCAGCCTGGTCTACAATGGCTACTGGTTCGCACCGGAACGGCAGATGCTGCAATCGATGATCGATGCATCCCAAACCATGGTCAACGGCACGGTGCGCCTGAAGCTGTACAAGGGCAATGTCATCGTCGTCGGCCGCAAGTCGGACAACTCGCTGTTCTCCGAGCGCCTGTGTACCTTCGAGGACGACGCCGGCGCCTACGACCAGCACGATGCCGAGGGCTTCATCAAGCTCAACGCCCTGCGCCTGCGCCTGGCGGCCATCGCCGGCAAGCAGGGATAGGAGGTTCTCTATGGGTTACGATCGCCTGACGCGCTGGCTGCACGCGGGACTGGCTCTGGCCATACCGCTGCAACTTCTCAGTGAGTCGTTCATGCGCCGCCCGAAGCTGGGACATGTGCGCACCGGTACGGAGGCCTTCTTCTTCGAGATGCACGAATGGGTCGGCCTGGCCGCCTGCGCCATCGTGGTGCTGCATATCCTGTGGAGCGCCCTGGGCACCGCCAAGGGCGGATTCTCCCGGCTGTTCCCGTATTTCTCCGCCGAGGGGCGTCGTTCCATCATTGAGGAGATCAAGCAGGTCCCCGGCTGGCTGAGCGGACGGCTGCACGAGACGGCTGAGGAGAGCGCTCTGGCCGGCACCGTACACGGCCTCGGCCTCTTGCTGGTGCTCGGCATGGGCAGCACCGGCACCATCGTGTTCTTCGGCATGAACGAGATCACCGGCCACATGAGCCCGCTTGTGCATGCCATCGAGGAACTCCACGGCGACGGCGGCAATCTGGTCTGGGCCTATTTGATCGGCCATGTCGGCATGGTCGCGTTGCACAGGATCAAGGGCCACGACCTTTTTGCGCGCATCTCGCCGCTTTCCAGGGACTAGCATTGGATACGGTCGACAGCTTCCGGGCGCTCGGGGACTCCATACGCGTGCGCCTGTTCCACCTGCTCTCGCTTCGGGACGAGCTCTGCGTCTGCCAACTCACCGAGGCCATGCGCCTGCCTCAGAGCACGGTGTCGCGGCATCTGGCCATCCTGCGCCATGCCGGGCTCGTCGATACCCGCCGCCAGGGAAAATGGATTCATTACCGCCTGGCCGGTGCCATGGCCCCGACGCTGGCGACGCTGGTGCAAAGCGGCGCCGACGAAGTGCTGCAGGGCGATGCCGAACGGCTCGTATCCTCAAGCAACCCCTGCGACTAGGGTCTGTTCTTCACATACATACATTCGAACAAACCGCTGTGCTCTAGCCGATGAGGCCGAGGGTCAACGCCACCGCCATACTCAGCACCGCCCAACAGCCGATGGCGAAGATCCACGAGATCGACTTCGTGCGCGAACGGTTGAAGCCGTTCTGTAATACCATGTACGCCATGGCGCAGACGAGGCCGAAGCCGGCGCCGAACAGGGCCTGATGGAGCTTGGCCGCCCATAGCGACGAGCCATTCAATGCGCCGGGTGCCACGGGTTGCAGGCAGGCGAAGACTACCCCCCAGAGCATGTACCATCCGGCATAGTTGCCGGCATCCTTGAACCAGTTTCTGGGCTGCCTGTGCATATCCTCCCCATCACGAGTCATTTTCCGAGTATATACTCATCGACCAGGGGATGCGGACTCCACCCTTATGTACATATCCGGATTTACAGATATAATGTTGGCGTCAGGAGGCCACCGCATGCGCAAACCCAGCCAAGACATGGGCATCTTCGCCCGCTACCTGAGCCTTTGGGTGCTACTGTCCATCGCCGTCGGCATCGGCCTCGGCGAGGCCTTCCCGGCCGCCTTCCATCGGCTCGGCGGCATCGAGATCGCCCACATCAACCTGCCGGTGGCCGCGCTAGTCTGGGCCATGATCCTGCCAATGCTGCTGAAGATCGATTATTCGGCCCTGCACGAGGTTTGGCAGCACCGGCGCGGCATCGGCGTCACCCTGGCCGTGAACTGGCTGGTCAAGCCGTTCTCGATGGCACTGCTGGGTTACCTGTTCATCCGCCTGCTGTTCGCCCCGTATCTCGATGCGGCACAGATCGACTCCTATATCGCCGGCCTGATCCTGCTCGCCGCCGCCCCCTGCACCGCCATGGTGTTCGTCTGGTCGCGCCTGGTGGACGGACATCCGCAGTTCACCCTGTCGCAGGTGGCGCTGAACGACATGATCATGATCTTCGCGTTTGCGCCCATCGTCGGGCTGCTGCTCGGCGTCGCCTCCATCCAGGTACCGTGGGACACGCTCTTCCTGTCCGTGCTGCTCTACATCGTCATCCCGGTGCTGCTGGCCTACACGGGGCGCAGGCTGCTGCTCGCGAAAGGGGTACTGGAGGCGGTACTGCATCGCATGGACCCGGCCTCGATGGCCGCGCTGCTACTCACCGTGATCCTGCTATTCGGCTTCCAGGGTCGCGAGATTCTGGCCCAGCCGCTGGTGATCCTGATGCTGGCCGTGCCGATCACCATCCAGGTCTATTTCAATTCGATGCTCGCCTACTGGCTGAACCGCAGGCTCGGCGTCGACCATCGCGTGGCCGGACCATCGGCGCTGATCGGGGCCTCGAACTTCTTCGAGCTGGCCGTGGCCACCGCCATCTCCCTGTTCGGCTTCCATTCGGGGGCGGCGCTGGCCACGGTGGTCGGTGTGCTCGTGGAGGTGCCGGTGATGCTGTCTGTCGTCGGCATCGTCAACCGCACCAAGGGGTGGTACGAATCCGGGTCCCGCAGGATAAGCGGCCATGTTTGAATGGCTGGGCAACACCGTTGCCTATGGGCTACTCGGCCTTTCCGCCGCCTCCCATGCGGGCCAGGCGGTGCAGTTCTTTGTCATGGATACGAGCAAGATCTTTGTCCTGCTGGTAGCCGTGATCTACGTCATGGGGATGCTGCGGGCGATCCTCAGCCCGGAGCGGGTGCGCGAGTACGTCCGCAGCAAGCCCCCGTGGCTGGCAAGAATACTGGCCATATCCCTGGGGGCGATGACCCCATTCTGCTCCTGCTCGTCGGTACCGCTGTTCATCGGTTTTGTCGAAGCCGGCATTCCGCTGGGCATTACCTTCTCCTTTCTCATCGCCAGCCCGATGATCAATGAGGTGGCGGCGGTTCTGCTGGTCGGGATTCTCGGCTTCAAGGTGGCGGCCCTTTACGTGTTTGTCGGACTGATCGTGGCCTTTGTCGGCGGCGTGGTTATGCAGTGGTTCCGGCCGGAGCGTTGGGTCGAGGATTATGTCTGGAAGATTCACATGGGGGACTCGACCCAGCCCAAGCCGGATACCACCCTGGCGGGGCGCCATCGATTCGCACTCGGCGAGGTGCGCGAGATCGTCGGCCGCATCTGGAAATGGGTCTTGGCCGGCATCGCTGCCGGTGCGGCCTTCCACGGATACGTACCGAACGCATGGATTCAGGCCCATCTGGCGGATGGCAGCGTCTGGTCTGTGCCGGCGGCAGTGTTGCTCGGCATACCCCTCTACTCCAATGCCACGGGCGTGATTCCGATCGCCGAAGCCATGCTCGACAAGGGCGTGGCCATCGGCACGGTACTGGCCCTGATGATGAGCATTGCCGCGCTATCACTCCCTGAAATGCTGATCCTGAAAAAGGTGATTCGCTGGCCGGCACTGGCCATCTACGCCTCGGTGCTGGCCGTGTCGTTCATGCTGGTAGGCTGGGGATTCAACTGGCTGTACACATAGACAGGCCGCAAACAATCACCAGGAGCGTACCGAAGGAGGACAGGATGAAAGTGATCAAAGTGCTGGGCACGGGATGCACCACCTGCCGTGCCACGATCGAACTGATCGAGAAGGAGGCCGAGGCGGCTGGAATCGAAATTAGCCTCGAAAAGGTCGAGGATATCGCAGAGATCATGAGCCATGGCGTGATGTCCACGCCCGGGGTCGTTGTCGATGGTGAGGTCGTGCACGCCGGAGGCATGCCTGCGAAGGCGGATGTTCGGAAGTGGCTGCAACCCTAGCATTGCGCCCGCGCATCATCATGATGACTCATACGGACTTCCGGATACATTTATCTTTCTGAGCTTAGGAGGCAACCGATATGGCCATTAGGGTCCTGTTCCTGTGCACGACCAATGCCGCCGCTTCGCAGATGGCCGAGGCCATCCTGACTTCGCTGGCACCCGACCGCTTCGAGGCGTGCAGCGCCGGCCTCACCCCGGTAGCGGTACATCCGATGGCCGGGGAAGTGATGCGCCATCTCAGCGTCGATCTCACCCATGCGAAGAGCAAACCCGTCGGCGACTTTGCGGGCGAGGCCTTCGACTGGCTCATCACCATCGGCGACGAGACAGCCGACTGGCCGGTCGTGGACGGCGCCACGCGCCTGCACTGGAACATCGCCGATCCGCTGCTGGTCGGCGGCCACATGGAAGACATCATGGAGGCCTTCATGGTCGCCCGTAACGACCTGTACCGGCACATCCGCAGCTTCATCACCGCCGTTGGCCGGCAGCGCCAACCCTGATCCCTGTCATCGCCTTGTCATATCCGGATATTAATATATATAGTGTCCGACGATAGCGAGGAGCGCAGCCATGCCCATCCAAGTCCTGTTTCTTTGCACCGGCAATTCCGCCCGTTCCCAGATGGCGGAACATATCCTGAACCATTTGGGGGGCGGCCGCTTTTCCGCCTCCAGCGCCGGCACCGAGCCTCGCCCCGTCCATCCCATGACCGTCCGGGCCCTGGCCGAGATCGACATCGATGCCAGTACGGCGAAAAGCAAGGGACTGGAGACCTTCACCGGCCGGAAATTCGATTACGTCATCACGGTCTGCGACAAGGCCAGGGACCAATGCCCCACCTTCCCGGGCGACACCCGGCGCATCCACTGGAGCTTCGACGACCCCGCCGCGGCCACGGGTACCGAGGCCGAACGGCTGAATGTGTTCCAGCGCATTCGTGGCGAGATCACCACCCGTATTCGCGCCTGGATGGCGGCCGTCGACAAATAATCTCAAGGAAGAAGATCATGGGCATCCGCATCGGTATCAACGGGTTCGGCCGCATGGGCCGGCTGGGCCTGCGCGCGGGTTGGGAAAACGCAGGCTTCCGCTTTGTGCGCATCAACGAAACCGCCACCGACACTGCAGGATCCGCGCACCTGCTGCAATTCGACTCGGTGCACGGCAGATGGCCCATCGCATGCCGCGGCGACGGCGAACACCTGTACGTCGGAGTCACGACCCTGGCCTATGGCTCGAAGACGGCGATCTCCGACACCGACTGGACGGACTGCGATATCGTCATCGAGGCGACCGGCCGCTTCCGCAAGCTCGAGCAACTGCAGGCCTATTTCGACCAGGGTGTGAAGAAGGTCATCGTCGCCGCCCCCGTCGAAGGGGCGCTGAACATCGTCTACGGCGTCAACGATCACCGCTACGATCCAGACCGCCACCACCTGCTGACCGCCGCCTCCTGCACCACCAATTGCCTGGCGCCCGTGGTCAAGGTCATGCACGAAGCCATCGGCATCCGGCACGGCTCGATGACCACGCTGCACAACATCACCAATACCCAGACCATCGTGGATACGGGGCGCAAGGATCTGCGCCGGGCCCGCGCCTGCGGCGAATCGCTGATCCCCACCACCACCGGCTCGGCGAAGGCAATCACCAAGATCTTTCCGGAGCTGGAAGGCAAGCTGAACGGCCATGCCGTGCGCGTGCCGCTGCTTAACGCCTCGCTGACCGACTTCGTGTTCGAGGCGGCCCGCCCGGTCACCGCGGAAGAGGTCAACGGCTACCTGAAGCAGGCATCCGAAAACGATCTCAAGGGCATCCTCGGCTACGAGGAACGGCCGCTGGTGTCGGTCGATTACAAGGGCGATCCGCGCTCATGCATCGTCGATGCGCCCTCCACCATGGTCGTCGACGGCACGCAGGTGAAACTCTATGCCTGGTACGACAACGAGTGGGGCTACGTGAACCGCATGATGGAGCTGGCCGCGAAGGTGGCGGCGGCGCTCTGACATGGGAGATGCCGAGATGGAACAGGGGCTGCGCCACTACCTGACCGTCACCGGCGGCTACTGGGCCTTCACCATCACCGACGGCGCCATCCGCATGCTGGTCGTGCTGTATTTCGACCGCCTCGGCTACAGCCCCTTCGCCATCGCCATGCTGTTCCTGTTCTACGAGTTCTTCGGCATCGTCACCAACTTGGTCGGCGGCTGGCTGGGCGCACGCATCGGCCTGAACCGGTGCATGCACATCGGCATGATCCTGCAGATCGGCGCACTCTCGATGCTGACCGTGCCCGACGCCTGGCTGTCGGTCGGCTATGTGATGGCGGCGCAGGCGCTGTCCGGTATCGCCAAGGATCTGAACAAGATGAGCGCGAAGGCCGGCGTGAAGCTGTTCCTGCCCGAGGGCGGCGAGGCGAAGCTGTTCCGCTGGATCGCCATGCTCACCGGCTCGAAGAACGCGCTCAAGGGCGCGGGCTTCTTCGTCGGGGCGGCACTGCTCGCCGCACTCGGTTTCCGCGGTGCGCTGTTCGCGCTGTCGGGCATGCTCGCCGTCGCCCTGCTGATCACCTGGGTGCTGCTGCCGGCCGATCTGGGCAGGATCAGGGGCGGCGCGAAGTTCACCCAGATCTTCTCCAAGAGCCCGGCGGTCAACACTCTCTCGGCGGCGCGCTTCTTCCTGTTCGGGGCGCGCGACGTGTGGTTCGTCGTGGGCCTGCCGGTGTTCCTGTACAACCGGCTCGGCTGGAGCTTCATGCAGGTCGGCGGCTTTTTGGCGCTGTGGGTGGTCGGCTACGGCTTCGTGCAGGCGGCGGTACCCACGCTGCTGCGCCGCGCGGCCGCACCCGACGGACGCACGGTGGCGATGTGGGCCGGCATCCTCTGCCTGCTGCCGGCGGCCATGGCGGCGATGCTGGGCCGCGGCGTCGACCCCCAGCTCGTGCTGATGGCGGGGCTGACGGCCTTCGGCGTCGTGTTCGCCGTCAATTCGGCGGTGCATTCCTTTCTGATCGTGTCTTGGTCGGACCGCGACAGGGTGTCGATGAACGTGGGCTTCTACTACATGGCCAACGCCGGCGGCCGCCTGGCCGGCACCGTGCTTTCCGGCGCGATCTACCAGAGCGCGGGCATCACCGGCTGCCTGTGGTGGTCGGCCGCCTTCGTGCTGGCCGCGAGCCCTGATCTCGCTGTGGCTGCCGGTCCGGGTCACAGTTTCCTCGTAAGACCTGTCCACGAGACCTGCCCGGCCGTACCGGTTCGCTGCGCAAAGCACTGGCCGTTCGACGACCCGGCCAAGGCCACAGGCAGTGAGGATGAGGTCATGGCCGAGTTCCGCCGCGTGCGCGACCAGATCCGTGCCCGCATCACCCGTTTCATCGCCGAAGCCTAGCCGGGTAACGCCACCCCGCCGCCCAGCATGCGGCGGACCATCATCGTCCACACGGGGCTGAGCATCAGCGTCAGGGCGATCACGGCCAGGATGGTCTGGTAGGCGGTCTGCGGCAGGATGCCCGTCTCGATGCCGAGGGCGGCAAGCAGGAAGGAAAACTCGCCGATCTGGCTCAGCAGCCCGCCTGTGACGATGGCCATGTCCCAGGATTCCCCGAGCCCGCGCAGCACCAGCATATTGATACCGGAGTTCAGCACGAACACCCCGAGCGTCAGCGCCACCAGGAACAGCACATGGCTGGCCAGGAAGTGAATGTCGACGAGCAGGCCGATGGACAGGAAGAAGATGGCCACGAACACCACGCGCAGCGATTCCAGATGCTCGCGCACCCAATCGCCCTGATCGGAGGAATGCACGACCATGCCGGCCAGGAAGGCGCCGAAGGCGGCCGATAGTCCCATGACGGAGGTGACGGCAGCCGAGGCGAAGCACAAGAGCAGGCCCAGCAGCACCTTGCGGTCGGCAGACAGGTCGCTGGGTACAGGCAGGCGCAGGCGGCGGCTGCGCATCAGCCACACCGCCGCTGCCACCAGGGCAGCACCACCCAGTAGCTGCGCACCGACATGGGCGAGGGAAACGCCATTGCCGCCCAGAATGCCGAGCAGGATCATGATGGGCACGATGGCCATGTCCTGCATCAGCAGCACGCCGAGCGCATTCTGGCCGAACGGCGTATCGAGTTCGCCGGCATCCTTGAGCATGACCATGACCACGGCCGTCGAACTCATGCTGATGATGAAGCCGAGCAACAGCCCCAGCCGCCACGACCAGCCCAAAAGCTCGGCGGCGAGCATGCACACGAGCACGCTGACCGCCATCTGCGCCATCGCCCCCAGCACGGCGATGCGCCAGCCGGCGATCAGTCGCGGCAGCGACACCTCCATGCCGATGAAGAACATCAGCATGATGACGCCCAACTCGCCGATATGGGCTACCGCCTGCTGGTCCTGCACGAAGGCAAAACCGGAGGGGCCGAGGATCAGGCCGGTCAGGATGTAGGCGATGGCGGCCGGCAGGCGGAACAGGCGCAGCAGATTGGCCAGCAGCAGGGCGCAGGTCAGGGCGCTGCTGATGACCAGCAGCACGACATCAAGCTTCACAGCTTCCCCCCAGGAGGGCGTATGCCGCCGCCTGCGCATCCGCTGCATCCAGCAGGGCGCCGATCACCGCCACCCCGTAGCCGGCTAGCTCGCCCCGGTTCTCCGGCGTGATGCCGCCCAGCGCCAGCACCGGCAGCGGGGCTGCGGCGGCCAGCCGAAGAAAGCCTTCCGCGCCCAGCTGCGGCGCCCCCGGATGGCTGGCGGTCGGGAATACCGGCGACAGGAATGCGAAATCGGCACCGGCCGCTGCCGCCGCGTCCAGTTCCGCCGCCGTATGGCAGGAAGCCGACAGGCTCATCGGCTGCCCGGCCAGCCAGCGCCGCATGCCGGGAAGCTCGCCGATGCCGGCGGCAGCCACATGCACGCCATCGGCCTCGACGGCGGCGGCAATGTCCGCCTGCGTGTGCACCAGAAGCCTTGCCCCGTGATCGCGGGTCAGCTGCCTGAGGCGGGCGGCGAAGGCGAGTAGGCGGGCGGCATCCATCTGTTTTTCACGCACCAGTACGGCGTCGACACCGCCGGCAAGCGCGGCCTCAATCTGCGCCAACAGCGCCTCCCGCTCCAGGCGCCGGCTGTCGGTGATCAGGACGAGCGCAGGCAGACCCATCAGTCCCTTGCTGCGCATGTGTTCAGAAGCGTTGGATGACCCAGGTCGGCGGCGAAATCATCTTGTAGCCGCCCGGAAGACGACGGTTGAAGCGGCCGTCGCCGTTGGTGTCGTAAAGGTAGTACGGCGGCAGGCCGCCCGGCGGCTGCACCTTGATCATATAGACCTTGCCGTGCATCGAGTATTCGCTGATGCCGGTGCCGTCCGGCTTCTTGTAGGAGCGGACTTGTACGTCCTGCTGCTCGCCCGGAGGCGCCAGATCCTTTTTCAGGCCCGACTTGTCCTGGGACGGCGAGGGCTCGGCGGTCGGGGGATGACCGGCATGCGACGGCGGCGGCAACGCCTCCGGGCCGGCGGCGATAGCCGGCGGGACGGACAGGAGCGACAGGGCGGCGGCGATGATCAGGGGCATTGGCAACAGGGTGGCTTTCATGCTTTGATTATAATCAGCTGGCCCCGCCTTTCGCCAGCGGCAAAATGGGGGAACACGCCCGATGCCCATATATTTTTCCGCCGCGGACCCCGTGGCATCGCTGGCCGGCACCATCCGCGATGTCCTCACCCGGCCGACGGCATTCTTCCGACAGATGCCGGCAGGCGGCTCCTATTGGCATAGCTCCATACTGCTGCTGATCGTGCTGGCCGCGCCGCTGATGCTCGGCGTCTTCTTGAGCAGCGGCTTCATTCCCCATATCCCGCCGCTGCTGCTGATCGTGACCACCATGCCCTTCGCCCTGGCCAGTGCCTGGCTCTGGGCCGGGTACCTGGCCTGGGCGGTGCGCCACTTCGTCCAAGAAGGCAGCCTGAGCACAAGGGAAGCCTTCCAGCTGTATGCCTACAGCAACGTGCCGAGCCTGTTCAGCTGGATTCCGGGGATTAACGTCTTCACATGGCTGTGGAGTCTCTATCTGCAGTGGAAGGGGCTGACCGCATATGCCGGCGTCAGCGGCGGCAGGGCGCTGATGATCCTGATCCTGCCATTGGCCGTGCTCGTCGCCTCCGGCGCCATCCTCTTCATGCTGATCGGCGTCTATCTGTCGCAACCGCCGCAGACCAACCCTGTCATGATGTTTTAGGGCCTGTTCGCCCCCGGATCAACGCCCTGCCTTTCGCCTGAGCAGCACCATTGAGGCCCCACCGCCGCTGTTGTTCCGGGGCACTGCCGCCAGTACGAAGCCGGCGCATGGGCCCTCGCGCAGCCATTGGAACACGGCCTGCTTCAGCACGGGCCTGCCCTGGGAATGCAGGCCCCGGCCATGCACGATGCACAGGGTGCGCGCCCCGGCGGCCAGGGCAGCACCCAATGCCGGCTCCAGGGCCTGCAGGGCCTCGTCGCGCGTATGTCCGTGCAGATCGATCTCGCGATCGGCGGCCGCCCCGGCAAGCCGGCGCAGTCGCTCGCGGGACACACCGCTGGCGCACAATGTCCAAGGCTGCTCCAGCGCCTCCGGGGCATGCGCGGGTGCCGCCGCCACCGGCGATTGCTCGCCCCTGGGTGCCGGCCGCACCGGTGGGGGGGTGGGCTGGGGATGCACGCGCGGGGCCGGCTTACGGGCGGGACGCACGCCGCGCATAGCCTCGGCGAACATCTCGTCGTCCGCGTCGCCCACTATTCGTCCTTGATCGGCCGCGCCATCAGGTCATAGGCGACGGAGGCCGCGCTCTTCTCGCCGGTCAGCACCGACTGCACCGCCCCGGTGATCGGCAGTTCCACGCCGTGCTTGGCCGCCAGACGCAGCGCCGCCTGGGCCGTGCGCACGCCCTCGACCACCTGCCCGATCTCTTCCAGGGCCTCGGCCAGCGTGGCACCGCGGGCCAGGGCGATACCCAGCCGCCGGTTGCGCGACAAGGCGCCGGTGCAGGTCAGCACCAGATCACCCAGCCCCGACAGCCCGCGCAGCGTCTCCTCGGAACCGCCGCAGAGGTCGGCCAGGCGCGAGATCTCGACAATGCCGCGTGTGATTAGCGCCGCCACCGAGTTGTGCCCGAGGCCCAGCCCCTCGGCGGCGCCGGCGGCAATGGCGATGACGTTCTTCAGGGCTCCCCCGATGGCCACACCGACCATGTCCGATGAGGTGTAGATGCGGAAGTTCGTGCCGTCGAACAACGGTGCCGCCCGGTGCGCCAGTTCCAGATCGTAGGCCGCCAGCGTCAAGCCGGTGGGCATGCCGCGCGCCACCTCCTCGGCAAACGACGGGCCGGAAAGCATGGCCACGCGCGCCCGCCCGAGATGACGGCTCAACAACTCGTCGCTGCGCTCCAGAGTCTCCGGGTGCAGGCCCTTGAAGGCGCCGATGACCGGCGCCTCCGCATTGTCGAGCAGTAGCGGCATCACCGACTCCACCGCCGCACTCGGCGTGGCCACGATGATGGCACGGGCATGCGGCAGCACGGCCGCATCGGCCGTCACCTGCATGGCATCGGGGAAGCGGATGCCCGGCAGATAACGGGCATTCTCCCGCGCGGACTGCATGTCCGCTGCCCCCTCCGGCGTGCGCGCCAGCAGCCGCACATCGCGGCCGCTGCGCCCCAGGGCGATGGCCAGCGCCGTGCCCCACGACCCGGCCCCGATCACACAAACAGGCATCTTAGGGCCTGCTCACATCAGTTCGTCGTTGATCTGGGTTCACGAAACATCTCTCCTCGCGCCTTGCCTGACTTCATATCCGGGCGGCAGCGTTTCGTTCGCATCGGATGCGGACAAACCCTACCTCCTCTTGCGATCGAACCACACGGCGAGTGCCAGCAGCACGAATCCGGCCGAGAGCGGCGCATCACCCCAACGCACGTATGGCGTGATACGCCGTGATGGTCGATATGTACCCTGAACCAGCCCCTGCGTCCACCAGGGCCGGCCGGCCGTCAGGCGCCCGTCCGGGGCGATGATCGCCGACACGCCCGTGTTCGCCGCCCTGAGCACATAGCGCCCGGTCTCCACCGCGCGCATGCGCGCCGCCTGCAGATCCTGCCAGGCGGCCGGGCTATGCCCGTACCAGGCATCGTTGGTGACGTTGATCAGTACCTGGGCACCGGCACGCACGCGTTCCCGCGCCTGTTCAGGGAAGATCGACTCGTAGCAGACGAGGCTGCCCAGCGGTCCGTGCGGCCCGGCCAGCACGCCGTTGCCGCTGCCCGGCGTCCATTGGGCGATGGCCGGCACCAGCGCATGCAGAAACGGTAGCCAGGAGGGCACGTATTCTCCGAAGGGCACCAGATGCTGCTTGCCAACGAAGCTGCGTGAGCCGTCCGGCAGGGCCAGGTAGACGCCGTTCTCGCCGTGCATCCCGTCCGCCATCAGTTTCAGGCCACCGAACGCCAGCGGCACCCCCCAGGCACGGATGTTCGCCTTCAGCCAGGCATCCCAACCCGGGGCGCGGGACAGAAAGAAGGGTACGGCCGCCTCCGGCCAGACGATCAGGTCCGGATGATCCGCCGCCGCCCGCGCCGACAGCCGCGCATAGCGCTGCATGGTATCGTTCAAAAAGGCCGCATCCCATTTCTCGTCCTGCGGGATGTTCGCCTGCACCAGCGCCGCATGCCGCACCGGCCCGTCCGCCGCATACGGGTGCGGTGCGGCGAGGCCCAGCAGCAGCACCGCCAGCAGGCCGATGCCGCCCCAGCGCCATTCGCCCCGCCACACGAGCGCCAGCGCCGCCGCCGCCAGTGCCGGCAACAAGGTGGCGCCATAGACGCCGAACCAGGCCACCCAGCCGACGGCGGGAGTGTCCAGCACCAGATTACCCAGCGCCGTCCATGGCAGGCCCGTGAACAGATGCCCGCGCAGCCATTCCTCGCCGACCGCCAGCACGGGGAAGGTCACCAGCAGCCAGGCCTCGCGCCGGGTCAGGGCCTGCACCAGCCACATCCACAGCGCCGGGAACGCCCCCAGTGCCAGGCCGACGAGCAGCACACAGCCGGCCGCCGCCACATAGGGCAGGCCGCCGTACAGATGGAAGGTCGGGGCCAGCCACCAGGCACCGGTACCGAACCAGCCGAGGCCGAAGGCCAGGCCCAGCCGGCCGGCAATGTCGCGTTGGGCCAGCGCCAAAGCCAGCCAGGCCGACAGCGCCAGTACGCCGAGCCAGGCGTGGTCATAGGGGGAATAGGCAAACGGCATCAGGGCGCCGAGGCCAAGGCCCAGCAGCAGGGTGCCGGTGTTGCGGCCATGGCGACGGAACTTCAATACCATCGGTCGCTCAGGCTTGGGGCGGTTCGATGCGGATACGCAGCACCCGGCGCGGATCGGCCTCGAGGATCTTCATGTCCAGGCCGAGCACCTCCACGCGCTCGTTGGCGGCCGGGATGCGGCCGAGGCTGGATACGACGAGGCCGCCGACCGTATCGTAATCGCCCTCCGGGAACTCGCGGTCCAGCAGGTTCTCCAGATCCTCGACATGCATCAGCGCCTGCACGATGTAGGCACCGTCCGGACTGCGCACCATCTCCGGGTCGTTTTCCTGCTCATCGATCGGGCCGACGATCTCCTCGAGCAGATCGGCCATGGTCACCAGCCCCGCCGTGCCGCCGTACTCGTCGATGACGATGGCCAGACGGTGAGACGAGGCGCGCATCTCGGAGAGCACACCTGCAACCTGCTGCAGCTCGGATACCTTCAGACAGGGGCGCATGATCTCCGCCAGCGACGGCTGCTTGTGCCGGACCATCGCCGAGAACACGTCGCGCAGCTCGACCACGCCCTCGATGTGATCGAGATTTTCGACCATCACCGGCAAGCGGCTGGACTCGCTGTCGACGAACTTCTGTTCCACCTCGGCCAGGGACATCCCCAGCTCCACTGCTGCGATAGCCGAACGCGGCAGCATGATCTCCCGCACGCGGATGTCCTGGAAGCCGATCAGGCGCTGCAGCATCTGCCGATGCTCGTCGGAGTGCACGGCATCGGCACGCTCGATCAGCTCGTTCAGCTCCTCCTCGTCGCGCCCGGGGCGCAGGCGCTCGATCAGGCGCTTGCGCGAGCGCTCTCGCCACCTATCCAACATAGCTATCCCACATGGGCCCTCTCCTCAAACGGGTACGGATCGTGCAATCCCAGCCCGGCCATAGCCTGCCGCTCCAGCGCCTGCATCTGCGCCGCCTCGGCATCGTCCTCGTGATCATGACCCATCAGGTGCAACACGCCGTGTACGATCAGGTGCAGGGCATGGTCGGCGACGGGAAACGCCAGGCGTGCCGCCTCCCGCTCCACGAAAGGTACGGCCAGGGCGATATCGCCGAGGTAGGCCGCAGCATCGATCTCCCCGTCCTGCATCGGGAAGGACAGCACGTCGGTGACGCTGTCCTTGGCCCGCCAATCGCGATTCAGGGCCTGCACCGCGGCATCGTCGGCGAAGCGGATGCACAGCGAAGGCTCCCCCTCCCCGCCGGCCAGGGCGAAGGCGGCCCGCGCCGCCTCGATCACCCGCGCCGCCTCGGGCATACGGGCCATGTCCACGCCATCGTCGACGATGACATCGATCATGCCGGGCCCTCGGCATCTTCGTAGGCGGTGACGATGCGCTCGACCAGGCGATGGCGCACGACATCGCGCCCGGTCAGGCGGCAGATGCCGATGTCGGGCACGCCGTCCAGCACGTCCAGCACGTGCGCCAGACCGCTGTGGCGTTTGTGCTCCAGATCGATCTGGGTGACGTCGCCGGTCACCACCATCTTGGAGCCGAAGCCCAGGCGCGTCAGGAACATCTTCATCTGGGCGCGCGTGGTGTTCTGCGCCTCGTCGAGGATGATGAAGGCGTCGTTCAGCGTGCGCCCGCGCATATAGGCCAGCGGCGCCACCTCGATGCGCCCGCCCTCCATCAGCGCGTTCATCTTCTCCACCCCGAGCATGTCGGACAGGGCATCGAACAACGGCCTGAGATAGGGATCGACCTTCTGTTGCAAATCGCCGGGCAGAAAGCCCAGGCGCTCGCCGGCCTCGACCGCCGGTCGGGTCAGGATGATGCGCTCGACCTGATGCCCGTTCAACGCCGCCACCGCCGCAGCCACCGCCAGATAGGTCTTGCCGGATCCGGCCGGACCGATGGCGATGGTCAACACACGATTCTGAATGACCTCGAGATACTGGCGCTGATTCGGGGTTTTGCCGCGCACATGGCGGCGCCCGGCCACCAGCACCGCCCCGTCGTCCGTCGCCTCGATCTCCTCGTCCTCGGTGCGCAGCATGGCCTCGACATCCATATCGTCCAGCCGGCCGTGCGCGGCCTTGGCCGCCAGGCGCAACAGCACGTCGGCCGCCGCCTCGGCGCGCGCGCCCTCGACATGCCAGTCGCCGGCATGCCCCAGCACATGCACGTCGAAATGCGCCTCGATGCGACGCAGGATGCGGTTGTCGCCGCCGGTGAGCATGCGCAGCGCATCCGGTGTCAACTCGGTCAGGGAGAGGTGGACCGTCATGCCGTGCGCCGAGGTGGGAAATCGCTATTCGGCAAGTGCCTGCTCCCCGCGCAACGACTGGCCGTAGGCGGCGGTGATGCGCACCGGCACGATGCTGCCGATCTGCCGCTGCCGGCCTTCAAAATGCACGATCTTGAAATCGGGCGTGCGCCCCTCCATATCGCCGGCGTTGCGCCCGGCCTTGTCGACGAGCACCGCCATCGTCTTGCCGACCTGGTCCGCATGCGCCTGTCGTGACTGCTCGCGCATCAGCGCCAGAAGCTGCTGCAGGCGTGCATCCTTGACGGCCTCCGGCACCGAGTCCTCCGCCTTGGCCGCCGGCGTGCCGGGACGCGGCGAATACTTGAAGCAGAAGGCCGAATCGAAGCGGACCAGCCGCACCAGATCCAGCGTCTGGGCGAAATCCTCGTCCGTCTCCCCCGGGAAGCCGACGATAAAATCGGAGGACAGCGCCATATCCGGGCAATGGCGGCGCACCTGGGCGATAGTCTCCAGGTACTGGGCGCGTGTATGGCCGCGGTGCATGGCCTTGAGCATGCGATCCGAGCCGCTCTGCACCGGCAGGTGCAGATAGGGCATGAGCTCGGGGATGACGGCGAAGGCCTCGGCCAGTCCCGCGTTCATCTCGATCGGGTGGCTGGTGGTGAAGCGCAGGCGTTTCAGCCCCGGCAGCCTGGCCACCGCATACAGCAGCATGGTGAAATCCCATTCCTCGCCATCCGGGCCGATGCCGCGATAGCCGTTGACGTTCTGGCCCAACAGCGTCAGTTCGACGCTGCCGGAGTCCAACAGCCCCGCACATTCGGCCAGCACGTCGTCGACGGGCCGGGAAAGCTCCGGGCCGCGCGTATACGGCACCACGCAGAAGGTGCAGAATTTGTCGCAGCCCTCCATGATGGTGACGAAGGCGGACAGCCCGCTGGCCGCCTGCTTTGGCAGGTGGTCGAACTTCTCGATTTCCGGCATATCGGTGAAGGCCAGGCCGACGCGATCACGCCGGATCTGCTTTACCATCTCCGGCAGGCGGTGGTAGGTCTGCGGCCCGAACACGACGTCAACATACGGCGCCCGCTTCTGGATGCGCTCGCCCTCCTGCTGGGCCACGCAGCCGCCGACGCCGATGATCATGTCCGGCCGGCTTTCCTTGAGCTTGCGGTAGCGCCCGAGTTCCGAGTACACCTTCTCCTCGGCCTTCTCGCGCACCGAACAGGTGTTCATCAGGATGACGTCGGCATCCTCGGGCTCGGCGACCAGGCGCAGGCCGTAAGCCTCGCGCATCAAATCGGCCATGCGCGAGGAATCGTATTCGTTCATCTGGCAACCGTAGGTGCGGATATACAGCGTATCCAGCGAACGGGCCCGGTTTTCAGGAGTGGTGGCGTCTGTTTCGATCATCGAACAATGAAGGATAAATAGCCGCGGGCCGGGTGGCAAACCCCGCGCCGCGCCGGCTGTGGCTGCATGCATGTAAAAACGGCCGCCATCGACCGACTCCTCCCTGGCCGTGACCCCACCAGGCATGGCAATCGCCGTCCGAACTGGCAGGCCAAGCGGCGTAACGCTAAGCTACGGCGAGTTTGTAGCCGGGGAGTGACAACCGCGTGACATTCCAAGAACTGATCCTGACCCTGCAGCGCTTCTGGGCCGCCCAGGGTTGCGTGGTCCAACAGCCTTACGACAGCGCCATGGGCGCCGGCACCTTTCATCCGGCGACCTTCCTGCGCGTGCTCGACGACAAGGCCTGGCGCACCGCCTATGTGCAGCCATGCCGCCGTCCCACCGACGGCCGCTACGGCGAGAACCCGAACCGGCTGCAGCACTATTACCAATTCCAGGTCATCCTGAAACCGGCGCCTGCCGACATCCTGGACCTGTACATCGCCTCGCTACGCGAGATCGGCATCGACACCGAGGTGCACGACATCCGCTTCGTCGAGGACGACTGGGAATCGCCGACGCTCGGTGCCTGGGGCCTGGGCTGGGAGGTTTGGCTGAACGGCATGGAGATCACCCAGTTCACCTATTTCCAGCAGGTCGGCGGCGTCGAGCTTTCGCGCACCCCCGGCGAGATCACCTACGGCCTGGAGCGCCTGGCCATGTATTTGCAGGGCGTGGACAACATCTACGACCTGACCTGGGTCGAGGCCCCCGACGGCAGCAAGGTGAGCTACGGCGAGGTCTTCCACCGCAATGAGGTCGAGTTCTCCGCTTACAACTTCGACGAGGCGGACACGTCCTGGCTGCATACGCAGTTCGATCGCGCCGAGGCCGAATGCAAGCGCCTGACAGACAAGCAGCTGGTGCTTCCGGCCTATGAAGAGGTCATGAGAGCCAGCCATGCCTTCAACCTGCTCGACGCCCGCGGCGCCATCTCGGTGGCCGAGCGCGCCCGTTTCATCGGCCGCGTCAGGGGACTGGCGCGCACCGTAGCGCACGCCTATGCGGGGGTGGAACAATGAGCACTGCACCGCTACTGATCGAGATCGGCGTCGAGGAGATCCCGGCCGGCGTTTCCGGGCAGTTATACGCAGCCCTTTGCCGGGAGATCGGGGCACTGCTGTCGGCCAACGACATCTCCCCGAACGGCCCGACCATCAACGAAGCCTTCACGCCGCGCCGCATCCTTTATTACCAAGGGGAATGCCCGACCCAACAGCCCGACCGCGACGAAACCGTCTGGGGGCCGCCGGAATCCGTCGCCTACAAGGACGGCCAGCCGACGAAGGCCGCCGAGGGCTTCGCCAAAAAGTCCGGGCTGTCCGTTGCCGATTTCGCGCTGGAGGACAAAGGCGACGGCAAGGCCCGCTACATGAAGGCCGTCGTGCACCGCAAGGGGCGCACCACCGCAGACATCCTGGCCGAGGCCATGCCCGGCATCCTGCGCAAGCTGCCCAGTCCCAAACGCATGAAATGGAACGAGGGCGAGACGCGCGACGACGCCTTCATCCGCCCGGTGCGCTGGATCGTCGCCCGCCTCGGCGATCAGCTGATCCCGTTCTCGTTCGCCGGCGTGGAAAGCGGCGTGGAAAGCCGCGGCCACCGCATCCATGGCGGACAGGGCGAACTGGACATCAAAGATCCGCTCGGCTGGCTGCGCTCGCAGAAGGTCGAGGCCGACCGTCCCGCACGCATCGAGGGCATCAGCCAGGGGATGGCCCGCATCGCTGCGGAAAACGGCCTGTCCATTGTCGCCGATGACGAACTGATCGCCGAGGTAGCAGACCTCACCGAGTGGCCGGTGCCCATCCTGTGCGAGTTCGACAGCGACTTCCTGCGCCTGCCGGAAGAGGTCATCCGCATCACGCTGAAGAACCATCAGCGCTGCTTCATCACGCGCAAGGCCGACGGCAGTGCCTCCAACCACTTCTTCGCCGTGGCCAATATCGAATCAAAACAACCGGAACAGGTCGCCCAGGGCAATGCCCGCGTCGTCAACGCGCGCCTGTCCGACGCCGCCTTCTACTTCGACCGCGATCCGAAAGAGAGCCTGCACGAGCGCGTCGAGCGACTGAACGATATCGTGTTCCAGGACGGGCTCGGCACCGTCGGCGACCAGGTGGCGCGCTTGCGTAATTTCGTGCTCGATACGGCCGATGCCATCGGTGCCGATGCGAACGTAGCGCAGCGGGCCGCCTATCTGTGCAAATCGGACCTGACCACCGGCCTCGTCTACGAGTTCCCCGAACTGCAGGGATATATGGGCGGCATCTATGCACGCATGCAGGACGAGCCGCAGGGCGTGGCCTCGGCCATCGCCGAGCATTACCAGCCGGCCGGTGCCGAGGATGCCCTGCCGTCCACCCCGGAGGCCCGACTCATCGCCATCGCCGAGCGTGCCGACAAGCTCCTGGGCTATTTCCATCTCGGCAAGGTGCCAACCGCCAGCGCCGATCCCTACGGCCTGCGCCGCGCCGCCATCGGCCTGATCCGCCTGCTGTCCGACCCGCAGATGCCGGCCAAGCTGACGCTGACCCGGGCCATCGACCAGGCCGCACGCCAATGGAATGAGCAGCGTGCCACCATCGCCATCTCGGGCGAGACCAAGCAGGCCGTCGCCAACTTCGTCGAGGAGCGCCTGCTCCATATGGCCGATCAGTTGAACGTCACCCGCAACACGCTGGATGCGACCCTGGCTGGCGACGAAGAGCGTCCGCTGTACCGCCAGATCGATATCGCCAGGCTACTGATGGGCTTCGCCGATTCCGAGACCGGACAGGCTGTGGCCGCCGCCAATAAGCGCATCGCCAACATCCTGAAGAAGGCCGAGCTCGAGGCCACTGCCGGCATCGATGCCGCCCTGTTCGCCGAGGCGGCGGAGCGGGAACTGTATGCGGCGCTCGAGAAGGCCGAGGCAGGCTTCCCGGACGATGCCGAGGGGCAGCTGACCGTGCTGGCCGGGCTGCGCGATCCGGTGGACCGCTTTTTCGACGATGTCATGGTGATGTGCGATGATATCGCGGTGCGTAACAATCGACTGTCCCTGCTCGCCCGCCTGCGCGGGCTGTTCCTCAAGCTTGCGGATATTTCACGACTTTGATCCAGCTGCCGGATCCCCACACGCTGACCGGGCTGGCCGCCGCATGGCTGTTGCTCGGCGGGGCCGCAGCGTGGGCATGGCGCGAAAAACTGGAGCTCAGCCGACGCATGCTGGTGGCCAGCCTGCGCGGGCCGGTGCAACTGCTGTTGCTGGCCTTCGTGCTGCACTGGATCTTCGATATCCGCTCCCATTGGCTACAAGCAGGGCTGCTGCTGTGCTTCTGCGTCATCGCCGCGCGCACCTCCGCCTCGCACCATCCCGAGCCGAAGCAGGCCTGGGCTGCGGCCAGCCTCGGGCTTGCCGCGGCCTGCGCCGTCACCCTGCCCTGGCTGGCATTTTCCGGGGCGATCCATGCCGACACGCGCTCGCTGATCCCGCTCGGGAGCATGCTGGTGGCCAACGGCATGAACACCATTTCGCTGATGTTCAACCGCATGGACGGTGAGGGCGGCGCCATGCTCGGCCTGCGCCAGGCCATGATCCCGCCGGTGGACACACTGCGCATCGTAGGCCTGGTGCATATGCCGGGCATCTTCGTCGGCATGGTGCTCGCCGGTGCCGCGCCGCTGGCCGCGGCCAGCGCCCAGTTGATCGTGCTCTACATGATCGTGGCCTCCAGCTTCACTGCCTGCATGGTCAGCCACCTGATGCTGGGCCGCCTGCAGCCGGCCAGGGCATGAGGGGGAAGACGACATGCGGCTGAAACGCATCGAACTGGCCGGCTTCAAGTCCTTCGTCGACCCGACGAAGATCGAGATCGGCGAGGGCATCACCTCCATCGTCGGCCCGAACGGCTCCGGCAAGTCGAACATCGTCGACGCCCTGCGCTGGGTGCTCGGCGAGCATTCGGCCAAGCAGCTGCGCGGCGGCGTCATGGACGATCTGATCTTCCAAGGCTCCGATTCCCGCTCTCCTGTGGCTATGTGCGACGTCGAACTGACCTTCGCCGTGAAGCCGGGGCAGCTGCCCGCTCCCTACCACGAGATGGACGAGATCCGTATTCGCCGGCGCATGCACCGCGAGTCCGGATCCGATGCCTTCATCAACGGCAAGATGGTGCGCCTGAAGGATATCGTCGACCTGTTCCTCGACACCGGCATCTCTACGCGCGCCTACGCCATCATCGAACAGGGTGCGATCGCGCGCATGATCACGGCCAAGGCCGAGGAGCGGCGCGAGCTGCTCGAAGAGGCGGCCGGCGTCGTCAAATACCGCCATCGCCGCCGCGAGGCCGAGCGCAAGATGAAGGACACGCGGCAGAACCTGGAGCGCGTCACCGACCTGTTGGAGGAGGTGTCCACCCAGTGCCGCAGCCTCAAACAGCAGGCCTCGCGCGCCGAACGTTTCAAGAAGATGCAGGACGAGTTCAAGGATCTGCAGGCGCTGAGCTTCGGCTTCCGCTACCAGCAGGCCGAGGCGCAGCTGGCCGGCCGGCGCCGGGAACTGGACGAGGCCAACACCGCCGAAGCGGAACTCGCCAGCCACCATGCCCAGATCGAGCGCACCCTGGCCGATGCACGCCAGTCCTCGATCCGCCATGAGGAGCAGGTGCAGGGCCTGCAGGACAGGCTGCGCCAGGCCGAACAGGAGCGTGCGCGCTGGCAACAGGAGACGGAACGCCTGGCCGGCGAGCGCCGGCTCCTGAGCGAGCGCAGAGCCACGCTGGAGCAGCGCATCGCCGAGGCCGGCGAACGCCTAGCGCAGCTCACCCGAGAAGACACGGAGCTCGCCGGGAGGCTCGCCGATCAGAACGACGAGGTGCTGAAAGCCCGGCTCGCCGAGGCACAGCAGGCGCTGGAGACCACACGCAGCCATTACGCCGAACAGAGCCAGGGGCGCGACGAACTGCTGTCCGCCTACGAGCGCATCCGCCATGCCTTCGAGGATGCCGGCCGCCGCAAGGAGCAGATCCGCGCCTCCCTGACCCGCCTGCAGGAGCGCCAGCAACGCCTGGGCGAGCAGATGGGGCAAACCGAGGACGAGCAACGTCAGGCCGATACCGCCCATGCGGAGGCCAAGGCCGCCATCGATGCCCTGACCGGCCGCCTGCAACAGGCCGAGCAGGAGCTCTCCGGAGCCCAGCAGGCCCTGGACGCATGCCGGGAGGAACGCGAGGCGGCATCCAAGGCCCTGAACGAGGGCGAATCGCGCATGCGGGAGCTGTCGGGCCGTAGCCAGGAGCTGCGCGCGCAGCTGTCCGGCCAGGACGTGCCGGCTGCCTTGCGCGGACTGATCCGCGAGCGCGGCGGACTTTGGGTCGACGAGCAACTGCAGGTTCCGGAGGGACTGGAATCCGCGGTGGCGGCGGCGCTGCGCGGCCGGGCCGCGGACGCACGCATGCCGCCCGATGCCGGCCTTGATGCCTGGCGCGAGGCCATGGCCCAGGCAGCCGATGCACCCATCGCCCTGTATGCCGAGCAGGCCGGCGCAGCTGCTGCCGTTTCCGAAAGCCTGACCGCGGTGCTGCAACTGGACGCCGGGCATCCGCTGTACCGCATGTTCGCCGCCGTGACGCTGGTCGACGACATCATGGATGCCCCGGCAGGGCAATGCGCGGTCAGCCGCGACGGCTGGCGCCGGGAGGCCGACGGCTGGCTGGTCCCCCCGGCCGGCAACCAGACGGCCAGGCGCCTGGCACTGAAGCGCCAGCTTCGCGAGGCCGAGGCCCGGCTGCAGGACGAGACGGCGGCGCTGGAGCAGGCAAGAGTCCGCTTCGAGACTGCCGAACAGGCGTTGACGGCACAGCAGATCGCCTGGCAGCAGCGCCACCTGGAAACCACCGAGGCCCAGAGCGCCCTGCACAACGGCCAGGCGGCGGAGCAGCGCCTGCGCGCCGGGGCCGAGACCCTGCGCGAACGCCTGGACCGTCTGCACCATGAACAGCAGGAACTGGGCGAGGAACTGGCGCAATGGCAAGGCCAGCTCGACGGCCAGGCGACACTGGACCGTAGCGAACTCGACGGCGCGCGCGAGGCGCTGGATCGCCAGAGCGAATCGATGAAGCAGGCCGAACAGGCGATGGGCCAGGCCCGCGAGGGCGTGGCCGCAGCCGAACAGGCCGTGGCGCTGTTCAACCAGTCCCAGCAAAGCCTGCTGCGCGAGCGCGAGCGGCTACAGGGTGAGCAGGCGCGACTGCGCCGGCAGAGCGAGGAGGACGGTCAGCGCATGGTGCGCACCGAGGCGGAGCTGGCCGAGAGCGAAAGCCATGAGAAGCTCGACCGGCAGCTGGCGCAGGCGGCGGCCGATGTCGATCGCATGCATGCCGAACTCAGCGAGCTGCGCCAACAAGGTCATGCGCTGCAACAGGGAGCCCATGAGCAGGAGCAGGCCGAGCGCCGGGCGCGGCAGCAGTGGCAGGAAGGGACATCCCGACGCCAGGAGGTGGCGGTGCGCATCGCCGCCGATGAGGCGCGCCTGCAGGACCTCTCCGAGGAGATCGCCCAGCGCTGCCATCTGTCGGCCGAGGCGTTGACCATGCGTATCCAGGGCATGGATGAGGCCCCCGATCCGGAGGCCGTACTCAGCCAGGCGCGCGACATGGAGGAGCGCCTGGAGCGCTTCGGCCCGGTCAATTTGCTGGCCATCGAGGAATACGAGCAGGCCGCCGAGCGCGAACGCTTCCTATCCGAGCAGGGCAAGGATCTGGAGGCGAGCCTGGAGACGCTGGGCGAGACCATTTCCCGCATCGACCGCACCACCCGCCAGCGCTTCCGCGAGGTGTTCGAGCAGACCAATGTCCTGTTCCAGCAGACCTTCCCCCGCCTGTTCGGCGGCGGCCGCGCCGAGCTGCGCCTGGACTCTGACGACGTGCTCACCGCCGGCGTCGAGGTTATCGCCCAACCGCCGGGCAAGCGCCTGCAGGACGTCAGTCTGCTGTCCGGCGGCGAAAAGGCGCTGACGGCAGTGGCACTGGTGTTCTCGATCTTCCGCATCAAGCCGGCGCCGTTCTGCATCCTCGACGAGGTGGATGCGCCGATGGACGATGCCAATGTCGGTCGCTTCGGCGAGATGGTGCGCGAATTGACCGAGCATGTGCAGTTTTTGGCCATCACCCACAACAAGATCACCATGCAGCTGGCCGATCGCCTGATCGGCGTGTCCATGCCAGAGCCGGGCGTTTCGCGCATTGTCGGCGTGGACATGGACGCCAGGGACTGACCGCGCCCCTGGCGGCGAGCCGGTAGGCTAAGCGCCCGAAACGAGAGGCGTCTTCAACCGGCCGGAGACACGACTCTGTCAGGAAAGATTGTGGTCCAGCCGGAAGTAGCTGTTGCCGTTCTCGATCAGGAACCGCAGGAACTCCTGGGCGATCATCGACAGGGCCTTGCCTTGCGGATACACGATGTTCCACTGCTTCTGGATCGGGAAGCCTTCCACATCGAGGATGGACAGGGGACCCTGATCCGATTCCAGATTCAGTGCATGCATGGACACCACGGCGATCCCCAGCCGCCCGTATACGGCATGCTTCAATGCCTCGTTGCTCTCCAGCGTCAACCGCTCCCTGATCTGCAGGCCGTTCTCCCTGAACAGCTGCTCCACGGCCGAGCGGATGCCCGATCCCGGTTCACGCATCAGCATCGGCTCCTCGGCCAGCCGCGACAGCGGGATGTTCTTCTCTCCGACGAGCGGATGCTTGCTGTGGGCGATGACCACCAGCGGATTCGGCGCGAACGGCACGATCTCCAGGTCCAGGTGCGACGGCGGCGCCTGGCCGAGGATGTAGAGATCGTCGAGATTCTCCTCGATGCGCTTGTAGATGACCTCGCGGTTCTTGACCTTGAGCCCGAGCTCGATCTGCGGATATTTCCTGGAGAAATCGCCTAGGGCCACGGGCGCAAAGTATTTCGCCGTGGTGACCACGGCGATGCGCAGGCGGCCGCGGCGCATGCCCCGGAAGTCGTCGATGCTCATCTCCAGGTTCGCCAGCTGGTTGATGATCTCTCGGCAGGCGCGGGCCACCATGGTGCCGACATCGGTCAGATGGATGGTGCGCCCGATCTGCTCGTACAGCGGCATGTCGATGGCCTCGCCGAAGCTCTTGATCTGGGCCGACACAGTCGGCTGCGTCAGGAAGAGTTCCTCCGCCGCCTTGGTGAAGCTTAGATTGCGCGCGACCGCCTCGAAGATCTGGATCTGGCGCAGGGTCGCATGACGGATCAGGCTCTGGCTGCGTGGCAGCCCCGGCGAAGAACCTTCGCCGGGGCCCAAGTTATGATCCATGCATTCACCTCACTTCAAGCATCGACCTGCAATCAGGTCGGGCTTTCCACCCAGGCCTGTCCATAATACCGACTGACCTTGCCGTCTTCATCCCATTGGAACACGTAAAGCCACGCGTTGTCGATCAGGCTCTTCACCGCATCATGCTTCTGCACGATCTGCTCGATGGCATGACGCGGCGCGTCGATGTAAACGCTGAGGCGAAGCGGCTCATGCATCCAGTCCTCGCCGTTGTGCAGCGACTGCATGGCCAGACCGATACGCAGATCGCCGCCATTGCCTTCGAACACCCCCATATTGCCGCCGACCACATTATGCAGCACCTTGTTCCCGCTGCCGTACTTGTAGTTATCGCAGACCGAGGCGTAGTACTGCATATTGATCCAGTTCGTCACCAACATCGGCGCCGTCATGATCAACTCCAGCAGGGCGAACCCGTCATCCGCATCAGCCTCCGCATTGTAATCATGCAGGAACGTCCGCCCCTGCAGGTCCAGGCCGCGCGTGCGCCGCCGGCTCGCCACGATGAAGGCGGCATTGTTCGCCAGCGCCCATTCCGGACGCACCTGCGACCAGTCATTGCCGCGCCTGGTCAGGGCTTCTCGAAGCTCCTCGCCCGACATCGCAGGCAGGCCGAGGCGTCCGGCACGCTCCTGCCGGACGATCGCGCCGGCACGATCCAGCCAGTCCGCCACCGTGGCATCCAGACCATCCGCATCGAAGCAGGTGATCTCGTCAGTCATGGTGTCGTGCAGGGCAGGCACGAAGCGGGTGTCATCGATCGGCACCCCCCGCTCCTGCAGCCCCTGACGCACCTCGGGCAGGTTCAGCAGATAGGCCAGCACGCGCACGTTGAGCTCCCCGGTCTGACCGCCGCAGGCCCCGCAATCCAGCCCCGCAGCATGGGGGTTGTTGCTGACCACGCTGCCATGTCCGACGAGCAGCACCCATGGGGCCAGCTTCCGGTCCAGGCCCATGGCCTTCAGGATGCCGTAAGCGCTGTCGGTCAGTTGGTCGGTGGACAGCGGAACATCGCCCTGGGTCAGTTCCCAGGCCTTGCCGACCGGCAGGTTGTTCACCGGATGCACATGATGCGCCGGGAAGAAGCTGTCCTTGAGCAGCTTCAGCACGTACATCATGCCGCTGGACTCGACCATACTGAAGGTGGCTGGCGCGGCCATGCCCCACTCGGCCCAACGCGCCTTGCGATTGAGCTTGCCGCTCTGCTTCGCCACTGCCCCGGACGCCATCTTCGGCCTGACCCGAATGCCGGCCCTGAGCAGGCCCGGCAGCTGCGGCCGGCTCAGCGAGGTACCGGCGGGCTGATACTCGATGGGCAGGCCGAAGAAACCAGCGAAGCCGATGGTCTGGATGCGCGCATCCAGCGACTCAAGGGCACGGCGCATCACCTCCGAGCGCACATCGATGCACAGCGCCGCCTGCACCAGCGGCTCCTCCTGCTTGCTTGGCACGGCCTGACTGAGCGTGTGCTGCAGGCCCTGCTGATAGGCGATCTCCGCGGCGCGCTGCCAGATCCAGCCCTTCTCCTGGGACAGGGTGTGGGCCTCGATCAGGCGCGGCAGCGTCGACATCTGATGACGCCACAGCAGGTTCATGCGGGCAAAGACCGACTTGGACCTGGCCCGCTGATAACGCCACAGCACCAGCTCCCAGGCAACGCGGATGGCCAGCAGATCCATCATCAGGGTGTTGTCCTTGCCGTTCAGGCGATCCTGCCAGCGCAGATAGGCGACCCAAGAGGCCCAGCCGTTGATATCCAGCAGCAGGGCATGGGCATACAGCTCCAGATATCGCTCCTCGATGCCCAGTTCCTCAAACGCCGAGGCCAGTAGGGCATCCACGTCCGCCGGCAGGCCGTTGAAGAAGCGGGTCAGGCCGGCCTCATCCATGACGATCTCGATGCCCTTGTCCACCTGGGTTGTGCGCAGCCACGCCGCGTACAGCCCCTCGGACCCGTTGGTGAACTGCGTAGAAACATCCGAGTTGTGGAAATAGTAGGCGCAGAACTGGCTGATCTGATGCGTGATCTCATCCCGCCACGCCATCTTGTGCTGACGGTCCCGGCCACTGTCGAGCAGGTCGCTGATATTATGCCAGTGCGCGACCTCGTCGTGCTCGAGCAGGTAGGCCTCGAGTTCGTCCACGCCGATGGTCGCCCCCGTTTCGGCCACAGCCTGCTGCAGATGCTCGGGCTGAATCTGCTGCATCCATCTCGTTTCGAAGTAGCTCTTCGGCATCAGGCAGTGCGCCTGGGCCAGGGCCGCCAGCCGCGAGGCCACCTCGGGCATGGTCATGTCCCGCATCTCCCACCACGGATTGACCGCGATCAGCTCATCCAGCGGCCAGGTCGGCGCGATCTTGGCGCAGGCTTCGTTCAGCGTTCCCTTCTGGAAAGCGGTGAGGCTCGCCGCCTCTTTCTGATTCAGAATCGCACTCATTGAATCATCTCCTTTTCAGGGATCTGCAGCTGTTTCGGATTCACGCGCACCGGCAGCTTCATGGGGAACAAGCTCATGGTCAGGCGCGTCACCCATTCATCGATATAGAAGCCGGCGTACAGGGCCACCCGGAAGCTCTGCACCATTTCGCTGTTCGGCCGGAAGCGGATGAACCAGTACAGCGTCATCAGGGTGGTGAACAACAGGCCGATCCACAGATCGCCCAGCCAACCGCTGGAAACCGGAAGCTGGGGCTGGATCAGGCCTGCCGCCTGCTTCTGCAACACGTAGGCCAGCGTCAGCAGGATGGCCAGGCCGAGCGTGCGCACCAGGCTGCCTTTCCCGATGACACTGTGCCGCTCGGCCACCATCAGCATCATGGCGTAGCCCAGCACGAACCAGGGGCTGTACGGCGGCGGGATGTCCAGCACATGAATCACCCCGGCGATCACAGCCGCCATCATCAGGCCGGCGACGATCCAGTCCTTGCCATGCGGCCTGGCATTGATGGCCATGCGGCGTTTCAGATCATACTCAACCTCGCTTCCCGAATTCAGGAAGGCGTAGGCCTTGTAGCAGGAATGCGCCACCAGATGCAGCAGCGCCAGCTCATACAGGCCGAGCGCGCATTCGACCAGCATCAGTCCCATCTGCGACATCGTCGACCAGGCCAGGCGAACCTTCACGCTGACCCGCGTCATCATGATCAGCGCCGCCGCCACCGTCGTCAGGCCGGCGACCACCAGCAGCAGCCACTGCGCCGGCATACACTGGGAAAGCAAGGGGGCGAACAGGATCAGCAGGTAGCCGCCGAGATTGATGATGCCGGCATGCAGCAGCGCCGACACCGGCGTCGGGGCCTCGACGACCTGGATCAGCCAGCCGTGGATGGGAAACTGCGCGCATTTGATCAGCGCCGTCAACGCCAGCAGGGTGACCGCCGTCATCTGCATGGCCTGCAGGGCCAGATCTCCATGCAGGCCCCGGTACGCATCGCTGATCAGCCATGATCCATGGGCTGCATGCAGAAGCAGGAATGCCGTGAACAGGCTCAGTTCAGCGATGCGCGCAAAAATGAACTTCTTGTGGGCGGCAAGCACGGCCCGCTGCCGCTGCGGATAGAACAGCAGCAGCTGATTCAGGCCTAGGCTGATGGCGATCCAGGCGGCCAGAAACACCAGCATATGGTTGGTGACGACCACCAGCGCCACCGCGGCCAGTGTCGCCATCAACCAGCGCACATAGCGAGCCTCATCCTCCCTGTTCCCGGCCATGTAGGATCGGGAATAGCTCACATTGATCAGGGCGATGAAGCTGACAAGGATCAGCATGATGAAACTGACCGGCGAATGGGAGACCCAGCCCTGGTGCATCACGCTCATGGCGATGGGCACATGCATCAGCACCATGGTCCCAAACAGGCTGGCGATGACGAGAGCCAGCAGGGACAGCAGCTGGGCTAGCTTCCATTGCACGTGACGTGCGTTGGCCAGTGCCGTGACGGCAAAGAGGACGGGAATTCCGTAGATCGTCAAAGACAGGAAAAAATTGGTCATGGCCTTCTCCTTCCACCATCAAAGGTCGATTTCCTTGGTCGGGGCGCCGACGCGAAGCGGGGCAGCCGCCAATGTGTGGATGCTATGAAGGCATTCTCATAATGAAAAATTGGATTTTTGGCTTCCATAAATAGAAAAAGATCTATGGATGGACACAGGCACAACGACCGGGTGTTCCACGGTGATCGAGCCCGGATGGAGGGCGTCCTCGCCCGGGCCTGACGGCTTATGCGTCAGTAAAGATCTTGATCCAGACGGAAGTAGCTGTTGCCGTTCTCGATCAGGAACTGCAGGAACTCCTGGGCGATCATCGACAGGGCCTTGCCCTGCGGATAGACGATGTTCCACTGCTTCTGGATCGGGAATCCCTCGACGTCCAGGATGGCCAGCGGGCTCTGTTCGGAATCCAGGTTCAGCGCATGCATGGACACCACGGCGATGCCCAGCCGCCCGTACACCGCGTGCTTCATGGCCTCATTGCTCTCCAGTTCCAGCCGCGCATTGATCTGCAGGCCATTCTCCTTAAACAGATGCTCCACCGCCGAGCGGATGCCCGAGCCCCGTTCACGGATCAGCATCGGCTCCTCAGCCAGCCTGGAAAGCGGGATGTTCTTCTCTCCGACGAGCGGATGCTTGCGGTGCGCGATCACCACCAGCGGATTCGGTGCAAACGGCACGATTTCCAGGCCCAAGTGAGAGGGAGGTGCCTGCCCGATGATGTACAGATCGTCGAGATTCTCCTCGATGCGCTTGTAGATGATCTCACGGTTCATGACCTTGAGCCCGAGCTCGATCTCCGGATATTTCCTGGAGAAATCGCCCAGAGCCACCGGCGCGAAGTATTTCGCCGTGGTCACCACCGACAACCTCAGTCGTCCGCGACGCATGCCCCGGAAATCGTCGATGCCCATCTCCAGGTTCGCCAGCTGGTTGATGATCTCGCGGCAGGCCCGGGCCACCATGATGCCGACATCGGTCAGATGGATGGTGCGCCCGATCTGCTCGTACAGCGGCATGTCGATGGACTCGCCGAAGCTTTTGATCTGGGCCGACACCGTGGGCTGCGTCAGAAAAAGCTCTTCCGCCGCCTTGGTGAAACTCAGGTTGCGCGCGACGGCCTCGAAGATCTGGATCTGGCGCAGGGTGGCATGCCGGATCAGGCTCTGGCTGCGTGGCGGCGCCGGAGAAGGCCCGTCGCCCGAGGAAGAGTTATGCTTCATGTCACACCCTCTCTTCACTGCGGAATTTGACCATGCGTGTCACCTGAATATCGGTGATAAACACGACGCCTGAGTGTTCACTGTAGAATGGAGCAAGGCCCTCGAGAATGGGTTTGACCAAGTCTTCGGGCACAGCCACCACGATCATGATCAACACGTCTTCTTCATTAAACATGAGATGGCCTTCATGAAAACCATGACTGCCCTTGCCTGACAGGTTATTGATGATCGTATAACCGGTGACTCCGGCGCGGTCGAGCACGTCAGTGGCGAAGGCCTGATGCTCGCCCTCCAGGATAATCTCGAGCTTTTTGAGTGTGCTGAAATTAAGGTTTTTCATGACGCATGGGACTCCTCTGAATATCCTGAAACTGATGCAACGGCACATGGCTGTTCATGCCAGTCTCCGTCTTCATACAAGTGTACTGTCCTGGTTTCGGGATCGATGATCAGCATCCGTATCCAATGGTTACGGACCAGGGTCTTCACGGAAACGACAGCATCGATCGCCTTCACCGCATGTTTGAACGGCGCTGCGATGACCGTAATCAGGCGCAAGGGCTGATGATAGGGCTTGCCATTTTCGAGCACGGTTTGTGCCGGCAGGCCAGTGCGTAGATCGCTGATGTTGCCGGTCATGACCCCAAAGCGCCCGGCGACATTGTGATACACCTTGCTGCCACTGCCGAATCTCTCGTTGTCCACCGCGGAAAAATAGTGCTCCATGTTAATCCATTGGCCGACAACGAGCGGACCGGTCAGGATGCTTTCCAGCAAACGGCGCTTTCTATCCAGCTGGTAGTCATAGGAATGCAGGAAGGCGCGACCATGTAATGGCAGTTGCCGGGTCAATTCGCGGTTCCCGATAATGAAATAGGCATTGCCCGAAAGCCCCCATTCCGGCCGCACCTGGGACCAGTCCAGTGCATTGCGTTGCATCAACCGCTGCGCCACTGCCGCTTCCGGGTGGGCCTGCTGCATGGGATACAAGGTCGGCAATCGTTCCTGCGCGCACAGCCTGGCCGCCGCCGTCAGGCCCTTTCTCAATCGAGCCAGGTACACCAGGTGTGTCGGCGGCAGCAGATCGGCATCCGCAACGGTGATTTCATCCGTGGTGGTATTGTGCATGGCGGGGACAAACCACGCGTCATCCGGGATATTGAACCCCTGTTCATTCAGCCGCTTGCGTACCTCCGCCTTGTTCGCCATCTGCGCCAACACCCTGGCGCTGGACAGGCCGTGATTGCCGCCGCAGGCGCCGCAATCGAGTGCGGATTCATACGGGTTATTGTCGGACTGACTGCCATGTCCGACCAGCAGGATGAAGCGCGAGTAGTCCCGGGTCAGGCCGATGGATTTCAAAGCGGTGGAGACAAAATGAACCTGCTCATCCATCGTGAAACCGATGCGTCCCAGACGTTCCAGTTGTATCTGGGCAAAGGCGGGGTTGATCCGATAGCCCTTGCGCAGGCGCTCGATAAATGTTTCCAGCGCCGCTTCGCTGACACCGAGTGTCCCGGCATGGCGACGGAAGCTCTCGTCATGACCCATGGCCGATTCGCGCAGGTCACGAATCAGTTCATCGGTCAGGGTTTCCGTTTCCTGCCCCAGTTCCTGTTCCATGGCCTTCACGATCACGGCCCGTTGTACCGCGCGCACAATGGAATCCGCCTGTTCGCGCGTCAGCTTGTCGAGCAGCAGTCGCGTGGCGGGTTTCTTCTTGTCGAGGCGTTTGCGCCATTGGTGATAATATTGCGGTGCCACGGTTTTGCCGATCATGTCAAAGCCGAACAACAAGCCGATGGCTTCGACGGTCACAAAGGGCGACAACACCGATTCCTTGAGTGCATGCAATCCCTTTTCCAGGGCACCCAATGCGTGCGTCTCTTCGCCATGCACGGACGTTTCCAGCACCAGGTTCTTTGGCGTCAGCAGGACTGGACACAGATGCATTTCACTGCCCTTGCCCAATTCCATGAAGCTGACCGGCACACCGAAGAAGCCTGCCGTTCCAAAGGTCTGATAATCGCCAATGGACTCCAACTGGCGCCGGATCCGCTCGGAGCGCGTATCGATACAGAACAGGGCCTGCGCAAACGGACGTTTGTCACGCGCGCCGGCAGGCTCCACGTTGACGCCTTGCAGCAGGTGCTTCATGGCATGCGATTCCATTGCCCGCAACCAGCACATGCCTTCCTGTTGTTCGAATGTACGCAGGGTGTCCAGTAACTGGTTAAATGCAGCTGCCGGTAAAGCGATAAGTTTGTCTGCCATGCCGGACCCGGCCAGCAGATTCCGCAATGCCTCGCTCTGGCGATGGGCCTCGTCAACGCGTTTTTGTTTGGCATAAGCCTGAAAGATCTGATCGAGCTTGCCATCATGATTTCGCTGCAGCGCCGTTTCGATCCGGTGCGCCATGGCGGGCATGACGGTGCCGCCATAAAGCTCGTAGCGCAGATACGCCTCGTGGGTACGCGTTTCGATCAGCTGGCTGATCGATTCGGCCGTGCTCATCATGAACCGGCGTTCGCGCTTGCTGATGAGCGCAAGCGCGAGCGTCAGGCGTACCGCCATATAATCCACCAGATCCGCCGGGAAACGCTGGGCCCAGTAGTAGTGCTTGGCATTGGCGCGCCAGCGAATGAATCCGGCCCAGCCATGCAGGCGCGCGATTTCGCGGGTGAAAAAACTGATCCATTGCTCTTCCGGCACCCGCAGGGTGGTCATCACATAATGGATGATCTCTTCGGGTGTCTCGTGATGGGCCAGGACCTCATTGATGTGCAGACCACGCAGGAACAGGCGGATGTTCCGTCTTGCCACCTCGCGCCATGCCGGGAAAAATCCCTGCTCGCGATTGGGCATATGCCAGACCGACTGACCTTCATCAAAGAAGTCCAGACAGCTCTTGATGACCAGCTCATCCAGGCTGGTCCCGATGTCTGTGCCGTACAATGCGTCCACGGATTCATAGACGGTGCGCTCTTGAAGCAGCGACTGACGCAATCGCTGTGTGATGATGTCCTTGGACTGATCCGATGCATCTTCAACGGCCTGGCCCTGCAATGACGCCTGGATATCGGCCGCCGTGGCCAGCAGCGTCGGCAACATGACCGGCGTCTCGGTTTTCGTCAGCAGCGCCATCAGCAGTTGCTGCATATCCAGATCGGCAACGGCGGGCCGGTCCGCGAGGAAGCGCGTGATCTCGTGCTCCAGGCGAGACTTGTCGACCTTGCCGTTGTGAAGATATGTCTGGTACTCGGAACGCGGCAGGAAGACCCGTCCATGAAACAGGCTCGCGCCCTTTTTCACTGCCGCATCAAACGGCAGTTTTTCCAGGCCATGCAGGGGATTGTGATGGATAAAGGAACGCATGGGCCAGAAATACGGAACGGGTTCCGCGGCCACATAGATCATGCTTCGGATTTTCAGTCGCTGGCCCAATGTCACGCTCATAGCGTCGCCCCCAACCCGTACAGCGAGCCAAGAAGCAGTGCCGCCAGGATGGCGACATACAAGCCCATGTTCGCCATGCTCAGATCCACAACCACGGCCTGTTTGGGGCCGACGATCAGTCCCTGCAACAATTTCGCCCCTGCCCAGCTCCACAACATCCAGACGAGTCCCACGCCCATCGCCACGCAAGGAGCCACGGGTATGGTCTTGATGATGATCGACAGCATGGCGAAAAAGGCTGGAAACAGCGGCGTGGCGATGACGGCAAGCACGACCATGACGAGGACACCGGTGAAACGCGGGATCGATTGCGCCAAGCCACCGTACAGACCGAGATAGGCCGCACCGTAGCGTTTTTCGAGTCCACCCGTCAGTACGGCCATCAGTGCCAGCGGCACGCTGATGCCGATGGCGTACAGCTCCAGTTGGACATGACTCGAACCATCGGCCCCGAGCACCCAGAGCAAGGCCCAGGACGATGTCGCCATAAAGCTGGTCCACAGGCCCACTTCCCGCAGGGCCAGGGCGCGCAGGGCATACAGGATCGACGTCACGACGGCCCAAGTCGGTAACCCGTCCGGGAGACCGAGCGCAGAGGCCTTGATCACGGCCAGGCCGATCAACGGCCACGCCAGCAGCATCAAGCTGCGCAGCCACGGGTTTCTCACGCGCGTATACAGCAGGTTGAACAGCATGCTGAACGGAAACAGCGGCAGAAAAATCGCGGCAGGGATGAGGGCCATGGCGGACATCTCAGACCCACCTGAGCCAGATATTCAGATTGGCCGCAAGCCGCAAGACCACCCGTGTGAACCAGGCATAGATGTCGGCCAGATAAAATTCGCGCGAGATCAGCGCATAAAAACCCAGCCACGCGCGTTGCGGCTTGTGCTGATCGCGTTTTCCGCCGCGCTCGGCGTAATAGGTAATCAGCCATCCGAACACAATGGCGATCGTCGTCAGGGCCATAAGCATATCGAACCAGGCGACATTGATGTTCGAGGCAAGATGGATGCGTTCGCGGAAAGCCGGATCGGGGTACATGAACAATTCGAAGGCGTGGCTAATCAGGGTATAGCCGATGACAATGACCGTGAATGAGGCCAGTACAATAGTAAACAGGTGTGCGGCACGCTCGGTGCGCATGCGGAATGTCGCGAAGATCAGCTGCGCGCCGGTCACCCAGCCAAAGAACAGCAGAATGACGGCGCCCTGCTTCTGATAGAACGCGGGCGACACCCACCAATGCGCCAGCACCAGCACCAGCGCCGGAATCATCAAGGTCATCGCCGCCATCATCAGCCATGGGGGCCGACGTTTTGCGGTTCTGCGCTCGACCACAAACGTGTAGAGATCGTCCTTGGGCACGCCATCATCGCGACGGGCCTCCCCGATCACACTCCCCGAACTAAGGAACAGCGTACCCTTGAACAGACCGTGTGCGATCAGGTGATAGACCGCCAGCGAGAACGCACCCACCCCGCATTCCATGATCATGAATCCCATCTGACCCATGGTGGAATAGCCCAGGGATTTCTTGATGTCGTTCTGCGTCAGCATCAGCACCGAACCGATCACCGCCGTGAACAGGCCCACGATGAACAAACCGTGCAGCACATCACCCGCATGCACGAATACCGGGGCAAAACGGTTCACCAGAAAGCCGCCGGCATTGACGATACCCGCATGCATCAGTGCGGACACCGGGGTCGGCCCATCCATCGTATAGGGCAGCCAGTTATGCAACAGGAATTGCGCCGATCGGGCAAAGGCGGCAATCGCCAGGAAAGTCGCTGTCCCTACAACGACAGAGATCCCCAGGAAGCCCACCTTGTCGGGGTCAGCCTGGATTTGGGTAAAGATACCCGCCAACGACCATGTTCCGTAAGCGTGATACAACAGCGCCGCAGCAACCACCAACGCAATGTCACCAAGGCGGTAGGTAATGAAGGTCCAGAACGCATAACGAAAACAGCTCTGACGCCGCGTGTCGTGTCCGAGCAGGAAATACAGCAGCACGCCAATGGCATGCCAGGCCATCAGCATGGTAATGAGATCGGCCGCAGCCACGAGCACCAGCAGGCATGCCGTCATCAGATCCAACAGCACAAAGAAACGCGCATAGCCCGTTTCTTCGATCATGTAGCGAACCGAATACAGATGCACAATGAAACTGATGCCGGCGATCAGCGCGCCCATGATCGCGCTCAAGGGATCGCAGAGTAATTGACCCCATGCGTGCGTCAGGCCCACGGTGGGAAGCTTCACGCCTTTGATTTCGAGCACCAGGACGATCACCGTCAGGGCAAAGGTCAGGCCGGTAGCCATGACGCTCACCCAGGCTGCACGTCGCTGCAATTTGGAGGCCGTCAGCTGGATAAGAATTGCAGAAAGGACAGGCAACAAGGGGATGATGATGATCAGGTTTGCCATCTTCTATTGATACCCTTGGTTCCTACGATGATGAGCCCCAGGCTGTAAACCATGCATGGACGGCACCTCCACGGCTTTCACGCTATGGGGATGATCTCATAATGAGAAATTGGATTTTCTATGGGTAGGAATAGGTAATTGTCTATGGATTGGCAGGCATGCGGCGATGCCGCGAAGGCTGGACCGGAAGATGGAATGCCGTGCGCATTCGGCGCGTCCAGCAGGTCGGTCCTGCTGGACGGTGGCCGGCGGAAGGACGCTTAGTCGGGCCAGACCCTGCGGCGCGCAAACGATGGGGTGGCGGACTTGGGCTTGGCCGGGCTGCTGGCTTGCGGCCTGGCCGGTGCCGAAGGCTTGCGGCGGGCCTGGGGCGCCTTCGGTGCTGCAATTGCGGCTGGCTTGCCCTGCGCGGGCGCGCTCTTCTTGCTATCGGTTTCTGCACTCATCGCTTACTCCTCTGTCTGGCCGGGCTTGGCTTCGTAAAACTCGTCCAGCCTTTCGGCCAGGGCATATTCGGCGTCATTCAGGGTTTCCTGCATGGCGTAGATCATCACCGAGGCATAGTCCTTGCCGAAGCTGATGTTGGGCTGCACCTGCTGCTCCTCGGCAGCATCGGCCACCTGGTCGAGGAATGCGCGCAGGGTCGGATAATCCGGAAACGTGAACTTGGCCTCCAGGCTTCCCGGCTTCTGACGCTCTTTCCATCGTGCATGCATATCAACCTCCATGGCTACGCGCGCCACTGTCCGAGACGCTGCAGCTGTGCCAGCTCTTCCTCATGCAGCTGCGTGAACAGGCTGGCATCCTCGCCTGCACCGGTGTTGGTGCAATACGCCGCCGCCTCGGCATACAGGGCGATCAACTCCCTCTCCCGGACCTCACACACGGCCAGGGCCTCGGACAGCTGGCCTGACGGCGTCGTCGCCTTCAGAACCGACTGAGAGGGCAGGGCGCCCAGCAGCACCAGCCGCTCCGTCAGCAGGGCCACATGGTTGAACTCCTCGTTGGCCAGCATCACGAAACCACGGGCGGGCTCGATCTCCTGACGGCTCTGGGCCAGCGCCGCCTGCGCCAGATACTCCTGGGCCGAGCTGAACTCGAGGCTGATGGCCCGGCCGAGATAGCCAAGGATGCGGACATCGGTACGGGATTCCGGCAGTGCCGAATGCCTTGCGTATTGCCCGACCCCGGCCATGACACTGCCGGGCATTCTCGGTTGGTATCGCATGATTCGCTCCTTATGCCGACAAGGATCCTAGCAGGGGCTTACTCGCGGCCCAGGCTCGCCTGCAGCACCGGCTCAACCTCGCGGTGCGGACGGGCAATGATGTGCGCCGCAACCAGGCCGTCGCCGACCCGCTCACAGGCATCCGCGCCGGCACGAACCGCAGCATTCACCGCGCCCGTCTCGCCACGAACCATCACCGTCACATAACCGCCGCCGACAAAGTCGCGACTGATCAGGCGAACCTCGGCTGCCTTCGTCATCGCATCAGCTGCCTCGATCGCCGGAACCAGGCCCCGGGTCTCGATCATTCCCAAAGCAATGCCATACTCGTTACTCATGGTCCTTCTCCTTTAGTGTCAAAACCGTTAGGCCTTGGACTCGGCCAGGTTGCCGTTCAGCACCGGCTCAACCTCGCGGTGCGGACGGGCAATGATGTGTGCCGCAACCAGGCCGTCGCCGACCCGCTCACAGGCATCCGCGCCGGCACGAACCGCAGCATTCACCGCGCCCGTCTCGCCACGAACCATCACCGTCACATAACCGCCGCCGACAAAGTCGCGACTGATCAGGCGAACCTCGGCTGCCTTCGTCATCGCGTCAGCTGCCTCGATCGCCGGAACCAGGCCCCGGGTCTCGATCATTCCCAAAGCAATGCCATACTCGTTACTCATGGTCCTTCTCCTTTAGTGTCAAAACCGTTAGGCCTTGGACTCGGCCAGGTTGCCGTTCAGCACCGGCTCAACCTCGCGGTGCGGACGGGCAATGATGTGCGCCGCAACCAGGCCGTCGCCGACCCGCTCACAGGCATCCGCGCCGGCACGAACCGCAGCATTCACCGCGCCCGTCTCGCCACGAACCATCACCGTCACATAACCGCCGCCGACAAAGTCGCGACTGATCAGGCGAACCTCGGCTGCCTTCGTCATCGCATCAGCTGCCTCGATCGCCGGAACCAGGCCCCGGGTCTCGATCATTCCCAAAGCAATGCCATACTCGTTACTCATGGTCCTTCTCCTTTAGTGTCAAAACCGTTAGGCCTTGGACTCGGCCAGGTTGCCGTTCAGCACCGGCTCAACCTCGCGGTGCGGACGGGCAATGATGTGCGCCGCAACCAGGCCGTCGCCGACCCGCTCACAGGCATCCGCGCCGGCACGAACCGCAGCATTCACCGCGCCCGTCTCGCCACGAACCATCACCGTCACATAACCGCCGCCGACAAAGTCGCGACTGATCAGGCGAACCTCGGCTGCCTTCGTCATCGCGTCAGCTGCCTCGATCGCCGGAACCAGGCCCCGGGTCTCGATCATTCCCAAAGCAATGCCATATTCGTTACTCATGGTCTTTCTCCTTTAGTGTCAAAATACGTCTTACGCCTGTAATCCGAGGGGTTCAGCAGTCACATACCCCTTGGGCGATAGACCACGAAGTTATGTCCCTGGCACTGCGTGTAGTTGTCGTAGCCGATGACGCGGATCAGATGATCCGGATAGGTGCGACGGCAGGCCTCGATCTCCTGCAGCACCTCGTCCGGGTTCTGCATGCCGAAGAACGGAAGCTTCCACATGCCCCAGTAATGGCTCGATGCACTCTCCGGAGCCTCGTGCTCCAACGCCGGCGCCCAGCCCTGGCTGATGATGTATACGATCTGGTCGTAGATCTCTTCCTGCGTCAGCGGAGGCAAGAAGGAAAACGTCTCCAGTGTGTATTGCGTGCGATAATCGCCCGATTGGTTCATATCCATATTCCTGCTCCTTCCTTCTTCCTCTGATTAGGCCACGTCGAGCTTGTCGACCGTGTCGAACTCGAACTTGATCTCCTTCCACGTCTCCAGCGCCACCGCCAGCTCAGGGCTGTGCTTGGCCGCCTCACGCAGAATGTCGCCACCCTCGCGCTCGATCTCGCGACCCTCGTTGCGGGCCTTCACGCAGGCCTCGAGCGCCACGCGGTTGGCCGCCGCACCCGCAGCGTTGCCGCCCGGGTGACCCTGCGTACCGCCGCCGAACTGCAGCACCGAATCGTCGCCGAAGATGTTCACCAGTGCCGGCATGTGCCAGACATGGATGCCGCCAGAGGCCACGGCGAACACGCCCGGCATCGAGGCCCAGTCCTGGTCGAAGAACACGCCGCGGGAGCGATCCTCCGGCACGAAGGCCTCGCGCAGCTGATCCACGAAGCCCATCGTCGAGGCACGATCGCCCTCGAGCTTGCCCACCACCGTACCGGTGTGCAGATGGTCGCCGCCGGACAGGCGCAGGCACTTCGCCAGTACGCGGAAGTGAATGCCGTGGCGCGGGTTGCGGTCGATCACCGCATGCATGGCGCGGTGGATGTGCAGAAGAACGCCGTTCTTCCGGCACCACTTGGCCAGCGAGGTGTTGGCCGTGAAGCCACCCGTCAGGAAGTCGTGCATGATGATCGGCATGCCCAGTTCCTTGGCGAACTCGGCGCGCTCGAGCATCTGCTCGCAGTCCGGGGCCGTCACGTTGAGGTAGTGACCCTTGCGCTCACCGGTCTCCTGCGTCGACTTGTGCACCGCCTCGGCCACAAACTCGAAGCGGTTCTGCCAGCGCATGAACGGCTGCGAGTTCACATTTTCGTCGTCCTTGGTCATATCCAGGCCGCCGCGCAGACATTCGTAAACTGCACGCCCGTAGTTCTTGGCCGACAGGCCAAGCTTCGGCTTGATCGTGCAGCCCAGCATCGGGCGCCCGTACTTGTTCAGCTTGTCGCGCTCAACCTGGATACCGCTCGGCGGACCCATGCAGGTCTTCACGTAGGCCACCGGGAAGCGGATGTCCTCCAGACGCAGCGAACGCACCGCCTTGAAGCCGAACACATTGCCCACCAGGGACGTCAGCACGTTCACCACCGAGCCCTCTTCGAACAGGTCCAGCGGATAGGCGATGAAGGTGTAGAAGGCCTCCTTGTCGCCAGGCACCTCTTCGATGCGATAGGCGCGGCCCTTGTAGTAGTCCATGTCCGTCAACAGGTCGGTCCACACCGTGGTCCAGGTCCCCGTCGAGCTCTCGGCCGCCACTGCAGCGGCCGCCTCTTCGCGCGGAACGCCCGCCTGAGGCACAACCTTGAAGCACGCCAGAAGATCCGTATCCAGCGGCGTATAGTCCGGCGTCCAATAGGTCAACTTGTAGTCCTGAACACCAGCATCAAACTTCTTTGCCATAATGGTTTCCCCTTTATGGAATTTTTTTTCAAACTTCCCGGCCGACATTAATCACGGGCACCCATAATGACTAATTGGAAAGAATGATGTGATTCATTGAGAAACTTCTATGTAGAAAAAACGGCCATTTCCTTCCCAATACACCATGAGGCACAAGGCCTGACGCCATGCCAGACCATCATCGCGTCATCCCGCGCTGTCTCCGTCCACGCCGGAACCAGAAGTGATTTCCGGGTTGTTCCCGATATCGATGATCCCGGCCACCGTCAGATCGGTCAGGATTTCCGGATTGCCGGTGGCGGCCCGGGCGGCGGAGAAGGCGATGGTGAATACCCAGTCGCCCGTCTTCACACCCACGGCGTCCATAGCCACGGTTTCCTGTCCCTTCGTATCCACGAGTACCTTCAGGGGAAAGTGCCCGAGCCCGTCCAGCCGGCTGGTCATGACCAGGGAGCCGCGGACCTGATGGATGTCCATCAGTCGCTCTCCCAGTGGTCGATGATGCCGACGATGGTCAGATCGCTCGGAAAACCCTTGGTGCCGGAGGCATCGCGGGCAGCGGAACTGCCAACGCACAGAACCCAGTCCCCGGGCTTACAGCCGACGGGGTCGACCGCCACCATGGGCGTACCGCCCGGCTTCTCGCGAACCACTTGCAGCGGCTTATGGTCCAAAAGCGCGATGCGATTCGTCGAAACCAGGGACTTCTCAACCTGATAGATCTTCATGTCAGTGGCCTCCTTGTGCTTCCAGATCCAACGATGAACCGACAAGCTCGCAGGGCACGTGCGCGCCCAGATCCCTGAGTGTGCGCAGGGTGGCGAGCAGGCCCTCCTCGGCGAGGGCCGCATAGCGCGAAAGCACGGCAGCCTCGATTCGATTCACCTTTTCCAGCGCCCGCTCGCGCGAGCCCGGCACCCTTCCGTCGTAATCGCAGCGCAACACCACCGGGATCGGCAGTCCCCGACGCATATTCAGCCCGTCGAAGATCTTCACCCCGACGTCCATGTCCGCCGCACCCTCTTCCAGGGTGTCGAGGTAGCCGTAATAGGTCAGGTTGCGCAGCTGTACCTCTTCGAAACCGTGGCCGATGCCGATAAATCGCTCGGCGTGCCCGATGTCCGCATATCGCCCATCGTGATAGGTCTTCACGTAGGCGATCTGCGAAAAGTTGTTTTCGATCAGCAAGCAGGCGATCTCGAACATGCCTTTGGCCGGGGCCGTGGAGCCCTTGCTGACATTCGACTCGATGACCTGTGCCTGCAGGGTGTTCCGCGCCACCTCCGCGCTCATGCCCTGGGTCATCTCGTAGAGATGCGCCGTCTCGACAAAGCGATTGAGGCAGACCTTCCCATCCCGGTTCGGCACGTGCAGGCGCAGGCTGTCGTCATCGGTGTTCACGCCGATGAGCAGCGTCTCGATGGTCGAACCGCAGCCGAAGCGGTTCTCGATGGCATCCCGGAATGCCTTCAAACGATCTTTCGCGGCCCGGGCTGCCGCCTCGCCGTCACTGCCGTGGGCGGCGCAGCCGCTGTGATGCGGATCCGAAGCCGAATAGTGGTACACCGCGATCTTCAGATAGCGGGTCGGATCGGTCGCCGCATTCGGTATGGCCTGGCGAAAGCGGCCATGCTCGACAAAGACCCAATTCCTGACGCTCTCACTGACATCGAACAGGGCACCGGCATGGGCCTTCCGCCTCACCAGCCCGTACGGCAGGCGCAGCAGATAACTGACCACATGCGCCAAACGGCCATCCGCGCATGGCGCCACACCGATGGCGTGGATACCCGAAGCCAGGAAACGCTGCCGCATCGCCTCGACCTGCTGCCCATGCAGCGGATCCTGCTCGAAAAACTCCCGGGACATGCGCTTGAACACTTCGAACACGCAGTACGCGTACAGGCTCTTGATATCCAGGCCGTCGCTCCAGGCCGTGTTCAGGATCGTTGCCGGCAGAGAGAACCCCAGCTGATCCATGCACATGCGCTGCGCCACATCCGTGAAATCATCCCGATGCTGCTCGGCCGCGATGCGCCGCAGCAGCGGCTCGATGCTGTCGAACCGTTCCATGACCTGGGCTTCATACTGACGCAGGCTTTCGTTCTGCTTGCCATCCACCAGTGCGTGCTGCGCGCCGCTTGCCGCGACGTTGCCCGGCCGCACATACGGCGTAGAGCGGCCGGGCTCCAGCGCAGAGGAAGAGGCTTCCCCCGATGGCCGGACCACGGTCTTCGGTCCGGCGATCGGGGCCCAAAACAATGAACGCTGTCTTTTCATCGTAGAGCGCATCATGTTTCGTTCACCCCGTAGCCATGATTAGGCCCGGGCACCGCCAGAAACGGTGACCTTGGATCCAAGCTTCGTATTGCCGGCGGAGCCGGTAACCGGGCTGTCCGGCACCTGCGGCGCCGTAACAGGCCGATAGTCGTTGGCCGCGGCCACCGGCGTCGACGGCGTGCCGCGCATCGACGGATTCCGGCCATGCGCCCAGGCACCGTCGATGCCGGTGACGCGGTCGCCCTTGTCCCAGGCATTGCCGGTGATGGAGAAGCCCGACTGGGCGCCCTCGCCGGTCACCTTGGAGGCGGCCGCCTGCACCGTCGGGTTGGCCGCCGCACGACCGCGCCGCGGAACCGCTATATCATCGCCCGTCAGCTTGCCGACGGCCTGCGAGAAGGAGCCGGTCAAGGACGCTTGCTCGCTTTCTGCGGCCGGCATGGCGGTCGTCAGACGCTGCGGAAAATCAAGATCACCGACCTCGGCCGCCCGCGACGTGGCACAGAATGCCGACATCTGGTCCTGGCCCTGATACGGAGTACCGGTCACCGGCTCACACACGCCCTCCTGGGCGCCGGTCAATCCGGCCGGTCCGGGCTGGGTGCCGCTGATGCTGAAACCGCCATCGCGATGCTGGCGCTTCACCGTGCGCTCGATCGCCTCGGCCTGCTCCGGTGCACACTGCTGGCGGGCACCCTCGGCGCCCATATAGGGGGTACCGGTCACCCGCTGGCAGGTTCCGGCCTCAGCACCCGTGATGCCCTCGCCCAGACCGGCACGATCGCCGGTAATCCGCTGTCCACTGAAGGTGTCGGAAGACAGCACCTTGGTCTTGCCCGAGGCGGGCGGGGTATCGCAACGTGGCTGCCGGTCCTCGATGCCCTGATAGCCATCGCCGGTGACATTCTTGCAAAAACCGGGCTCATCGCCGGTCACCTGCGTGCCTCGCCCGACCTGAGTGCCCGTGATACGGGATCCGGTCGGTGTCGTCGAGGCCACGACCTTCCTGGGGCCGCCGTCCTCACGGGGCTCGACCATCGACCGGCTACCGACGCCGGTGATCTTCTCGCCGGCAACACCCTGTCTCTGCGCCTTGCTGCCGGCATCCTTGCGGCGCTCGGATTTCGGCTTGCCCTGCGTGCCACAGAACATCTCGCTCTGGTCCGCCGGCAGATACTCGGTGCCGGTGACAGAGGCGCACTGACCGGCAAGATCACCGCTGACCTTGGTCGAACGTCCGACCGTGGTACCGGAGACGGACTGGCCGCGCGTCGTACGCGTGACGGCCCGCTTGCCGATGCTGGGCTGCGGACGATCCTGACAGTGCGTCTTGATCTCCTCGGTGCCCATGTATTCGGTGCCGCTGACCCGCTGGCAGATACCCGCTTCGGTGCCGGTGGCCTGCGCCTGGCCGACCAGGCTGCCGCTCACCGACTGGCCCTGGGCCGTTTCGGAGATGCCAACCTTCTCGGGCCCGGCCTTCGTGCGCGCACCCTTTCGCCTGGGCTCGCCGCTGGCCTGCTGGCCGCCGACCTTCTTGCCCTTGCAGCGCTCCTTGCGGATCTGCTTGGCGATGTCCTGACCGCTGGCGGTGGGATTGGCCATCTTCATCAGATTCGCCACACCACCCGACTCACCCTTCTGCGCCGCCAAGCCCTGCTTGCCCTTCGCCAGGGCGGCCCGACGGGCCTTGGACATCATGCGCCCGGAATCGGATGCGGAAACAAGCTTCGGCTGCACGCGACGCTTCATGCGCCCACCCTTGCGGGGAGCCGACTCTTGGATCTCGGGCGCTGGCGCCGCTTCGGCCTTGGGCTCAGCCGCTGGCGCGGTGGCCCGAACTGCCGCTCGGGCTGGCTTTGCAGCCGGCGTCGTCCGACCCAGGGACTGGCTCTGTCGATGGGCGCGTGCGACCTCGCGGCCCGAAGGCTTAGGTCCGGCCGGGGCCGCATCGGACGCGGATGTGCCCTGCGCCCCGCGACCCGACTTCTGCAACCAGCGGCGCTCCATGGCAGCCGCACGCTCAGACTTACTGTTGCTCATCGCATCCTCCTGTCGATCCGATCTCGCGGTTCCTCACATACCCCTTGGGCGATAGACCACGAAGTTATGTCCCTGGCACTGCGTGTAGTTGTCGTAGCCGATGACGCGGATCAGATGATCCGGATAGGTGCGACGGCAGGCCTCGATCTCCTGCAGCACCTCGTCCGGGTTCTGCATGCCGAAGAACGGAAGCTTCCACATGCCCCAGTAATGGCTCGATGCACTCTCCGGAGCCTCGTGCTCCAACGCCGGCGCCCAGCCCTGGCTGATGATGTATACGATCTGGTCGTAGATCTCTTCCTGCGTCAGCGGAGGCAAGAAGGAAAACGTCTCCAGTGTGTATTGCGTGCGATAATCGCCCGATTGGTTCATATCCATATTCCTGCTCCTTCCTTCTTCCTCTGATTAGGCCACGTCGAGCTTGTCGACCGTGTCGAACTCGAACTTGATCTCCTTCCACGTCTCCAGCGCCACCGCCAGCTCAGGGCTGTGCTTGGCCGCCTCACGCAGAATGTCGCCACCCTCGCGCTCGATCTCGCGACCCTCGTTGCGGGCCTTCACGCAGGCCTCGAGCGCCACGCGGTTGGCCGCCGCACCCGCAGCGTTGCCGCCCGGGTGACCCTGCGTACCGCCGCCGAACTGCAGCACCGAATCGTCGCCGAAGATGTTCACCAGTGCCGGCATGTGCCAGACATGGATGCCGCCAGAGGCCACGGCGAACACGCCCGGCATCGAGGCCCAGTCCTGGTCGAAGAACACGCCGCGGGAGCGATCCTCCGGCACGAAGGCCTCGCGCAGCTGATCCACGAAGCCCATCGTCGAGGCACGATCGCCCTCGAGCTTGCCCACCACCGTACCGGTGTGCAGATGGTCGCCGCCGGACAGGCGCAGGCACTTCGCCAGTACGCGGAAGTGAATGCCGTGGCGCGGGTTGCGGTCGATCACCGCATGCATGGCGCGGTGGATGTGCAGAAGAACGCCGTTCTTCCGGCACCACTTGGCCAGCGAGGTGTTGGCCGTGAAGCCACCCGTCAGGAAGTCGTGCATGATGATCGGCATGCCCAGTTCCTTGGCGAACTCGGCGCGCTCGAGCATCTGCTCGCAGTCCGGGGCCGTCACGTTGAGGTAGTGACCCTTGCGCTCACCGGTCTCCTGCGTCGACTTGTGCACCGCCTCGGCCACAAACTCGAAGCGGTTCTGCCAGCGCATGAACGGCTGCGAGTTCACATTTTCGTCGTCCTTGGTCATATCCAGGCCGCCGCGCAGACATTCGTAAACTGCACGCCCGTAGTTCTTGGCCGACAGGCCAAGCTTCGGCTTGATCGTGCAGCCCAGCATCGGGCGCCCGTACTTGTTCAGCTTGTCGCGCTCAACCTGGATACCGCTCGGCGGACCCATGCAGGTCTTCACGTAGGCCACCGGGAAGCGGATGTCCTCCAGACGCAGCGAACGCACCGCCTTGAAGCCGAACACATTGCCCACCAGGGACGTCAGCACGTTCACCACCGAGCCCTCTTCGAACAGGTCCAGCGGATAGGCGATGAAGGTGTAGAAGGCCTCCTTGTCGCCAGGCACCTCTTCGATGCGATAGGCGCGGCCCTTGTAGTAGTCCATGTCCGTCAACAGGTCGGTCCACACCGTGGTCCAGGTCCCCGTCGAGCTCTCGGCCGCCACTGCAGCGGCCGCCTCTTCGCGCGGAACGCCCGCCTGAGGCACAACCTTGAAGCACGCCAGAAGATCCGTATCCAGCGGCGTATAGTCCGGCGTCCAATAGGTCAGCTTGTAGTCCTGAACACCAGCATCAAACTTCTTTGCCATAATGGTTTCCCCTTTATGGAATTTTTTTTCAAACTTCCCGGCCGACATTAATCACGGGCACCCATAATGACTAATTGGAAAGAATGATGTGATTCATTGAGAAACTTCTATGAAATGAACCTCGGGCTACGGGCCGGCGACGCCGGTCAGCCGCTCGATAGCCGACGATGCCGCCTGGCAGGCGACGGTGATATCCGCCTCCTTGCCCGCCATGATCAGGCGCCCGTAGGCACCCACCGCCCGCGCCTCGATCAGCGTGACATTGGCAGCCTTCTCCGCCTCGTTCGCGGCATAGACGATGTAGCCTGCCGGCTCCGTTTCCAGGATGAACATGCTTTGACCCGCCAGGATCATCGAGCCGCGACGATTGTCGCGGTTGATCAGTACCGCATGGTCGGGGGTGATGCTGCGGATGACCTCATGCCACATGATCTGGCATTTCTGGCGGTCCTGCTCGGAAGCACCCAGATACTCCAGAACACGATGGCCCGCCTCTCGTACATCGGCCTGATCGCGATGGTGGATGACCATGGAACCGTAGGCGCGCTCAACGACCTGCTGGCTCAGCCGCGCGTTCGATGCCTTCATGGCGATATCGGTGACGCGATGCACCGCCATGCCCGGGGCGACCTCAAGCCACAGGCAGGAATCCCCCATCACCGGCAGGAAGCCCTGGGAGGCGGTGGCGATATAGGCTGCAAGCTGCGGCTGCAGCTTGTCGATGAAGATATAGGTCCTGAGCCGCACCGGGGCATTCGAGGTGTTCAATGCCATCGCGTGCTCATCCTTGCAGCTGGCCCAACAGCTGTTTCAGGGCCACGGCGCGGTTACCCATGTCCAGGCGTTGCTGTTCCGAAAGCTCGGCGACGCTGCGGCCCATCTCGGGCAGATAGAAGATGGCATCATAGCCATAGCCCGCATCGCCCTGCGGGCGCTCCAGGATCTCGCCATGCAGATCCGCCACGGCAAACACGGGGGTCGGGTCGTAGGCGTGCCGGATATAGGCCATGGCGCAGAAGTAGCGGGCCTGGCGCCGCCCCCCCGGAGCGTCCCTGAGCACGTACAACAGCTTCTCCACGTTCTCCTGGTCGCTTGCATCCTCGCCGGCGTAGCGCCCGGAATAAATGCCGGGCGCATCATGCAAGGCGGCGACCATCAATCCGGAATCGTCGCCGAGGGCAGGCAGCCCGCTCCGCTCGGCGGCGAACCTTGCCTTGATCAAGGCATTCTCAAGAAACGACAGGCCGTGCTCGTGAACCTGCTCGGCAAAGAAGTCCGCCTGGGCCTGCACCTCGCAGAGGCCCGACAGCAGGCTGCGGAATTCGCGGACCTTGTGGGCATTACCGGATGCCAGCACCACCCGTTTTGGCAGGCCGCGATGTGATTGCTTGTGATGATCCGCCATGACGCCTAATCCTTAGGGAGGATGACGCATTTGGGCTAATTGAAAGAACCGATGCGATACATAGACGATCGGCTATGGAGCAGGCCGCCAACATCGGCATCGCCGTGCCGAGCGACGGGCTAGGGCCTCACGGTTGGCCCTGGTGCAACGAGATCACCTGCGTCAGCACAGCCTCCAACTGCCGCTCATCCTCGGCGGTAACGGTGGCGTGTCCCTGCTTGCGGCCGGGTCGCCATGCCTTTGCGTAATCGTGCAGATGCACATGCTCCAGCGCCAGCAATCGTTCCCTGGGCGGTATGCTGCCGATAAAATTCACCATGCCGGAGAAGCCCCGGGCCCGGGTGGAGCCCAACGGCAGATCCAGAATGGCGCGCAGATGGTTCTCGAACTGGCTGGTCTCGGCTCCTTCGATCGTCCAATGCCCGGAGTTATGGACGCGGGGTGCCATCTCGTTGACCAGCAGCCTTCCGTTCACCTGGAAAAACTCGATGGCCAGCACGCCGACATAGCCGAACGACTCGAGCAGCAGCCGGGCATATCGCTCGGCGTGCTCCTGCATGGCATCCGCCGGGCGGCAGCGCGAAACCCTCAATATCCCATCGCTGTGCACGTTCTCGGCGACGGGATAGAAGCGAACCTCCCCGCTGACGCTTCGCACGGCCACGATGGAAACCTCGCGCTCGAAATCGATGAACTGCTCGACGATCAGGGGCATGCTCCCCAGTTGGCTCCAGGCCGTATCGATGTCGGCATCCCGGCGCAGCACGAACTGGCCCTTGCCGTCGTAGCCGAGGGTTCGCGTCTTGACCACCGCCGGCAACCCGATCTTGGCCACGGCAAGCCTCAATTGTTCACGGCTGCTGACGGGAACAAATGTCGGCGAGTCCAGGCCAATCTCCTGAAACAGCGACTTTTCCCTGAGCCTGTCCTGCGAGGCGGCAAGCACCTTGGCATTCGGATGCACGGCCACATGGCGCGACAGATTGCGCACGGCGCTTTCCGGCACATTCTCGAACTCGTAGGTGATGACGTCGCTGCGGTCGGCCAGCTGCCCCAGCATGCCCTCGTCATCGTACGCACCCTGCAGATGCGTGCCGAGAGGCGCGGCACAGGCATCGCTAGCCGGGTCCAGGAAGGTGAAGCTCAGGCCGAGGGGGTGACCGGCCAGGGCCAGCATGCGCGCGAGCTGCCCCCCACCAAGGATGCCGATCCTCATGCAGGCTTACGTGGATCCGGGCTCGCCAGAACCCTGTCGGTTTGCCGCTGGCGGAATGCGAGCAGGGCCTTTTTGATGGCCGCATCGTGGTTGGCCAGGATGCTTGCGGACAACAGCGCCGCATTGATGGCGCCGGCCTTGCCGATGGCCAGGGTGCCCACAGGTACGCCGGCGGGCATCTGGGCGATGGAAAGCAGTGAGTCGATGCCGTTGAGCGCCTTGGACTGGACGGGTACGCCCAGCACCGGCAACGACGTCTTCGCGGCCACCATGCCGGGCAGGTGCGCGGCACCGCCCGCGCCGGCGATGATGACCTCGATCCCTCTCGATGCCGCCTGCTCGGCGTATTCGAACAGCAAGTCCGGCGTACGGTGGGCGGATACCACGCGCACCTCATGCGCCACCTTCAGTTCCTCGAGCGTCTCGGATGCATGGCGCATGGTTTCCCAATCGGAGGTCGAGCCCATGATGATGCCAACCAAGGGTCTTTGCTCAGCTTGATGTGTCATTGTCATCCCTCTTCATCCTGGCGCCGGCCACGGTGGAGCCATGTCGGCGTTGGCGCGCCATTATAGCCATGCCGCCCCGGTTTTCAGGTGTCCAGTTGGCCCGCATGCCGCTGCCCCCTAGCCTGAACGTATTTGCCTGCCTTCGCCATCCTCTCTATGATGCCGGCCAACGTGCGACAACTCGGCTGGATAGAGTGCACCCTCCGAAGATAACGGTCATACTCGGCTTTACGGCAATGTGACCACGTAGTTGGAATGCGCTTTTGAAAACAATATATTGCGCTTGCTCACGTGAAAAGCACCCTTAGCTCAGCTGGATAGAGCGTTGCCCTCCGAAGGCAATTGGTTTATCTGACCTCAGATGGCATAAGCAGGCGTAAATTCACATTAATCCTTTAATATTAATATGTTATGTGCACGCCCGAACCGCCGATAGTGGCCACTCAACCCCGATTTATATCTTAGAGAACGGACTCTTCAAGCGCCACGCAGGCACAAGGTTTGGATTTTTTTCCGGTCAATTTTTGACCATTGGCTTCGACGCTGCTGCCCGCAAAGAGTTTTGCTGAGTGCCATGCTGACCTGGGCGCATACTCATCGGGTGGCGTTGCAACTGATCGAGCCTGGCAAACCGAATCAGAATGCGCTCGTCGAGCGCTTCAACCGTACCTATCGGGAGGAGGTGCTCGACCAGCACCTGTTCACATCATTGGACGATGTGCGGGAGGCCACCTACTGGTGGCAGACACGCCGGCTGGAATCGGAGGCCATGTCGGTTGACCTACACGCTGGCTGAGATCGGGGCCGTGTCCGTTGAAGGACACGGTTAGCCGCAGCCGCAGGGGTTCCATCTGCAGTGATCGCATGGCGGAAGATGCAGCGGTGCCCTGCCATCAGAGGATCGCGCCGGATCGCTCGCCCAGTAAGCCGGATCGGCGCAAGGCAAGTGCCAGCCAAACATATTCCCGCTTTTCATGGCTGCGGCCTGGGCCTGGGAAACACTAAGCAGGTTGTTCAGTGCTTCGGAGATATCCTGGCGCACGGGGGAAGTCCCCAAGAATGCCGCGCTTGATGATGAGGGTTTCACCAGTGGAATCGAGCTTGCCGTATAGGTTGACCTACAGGTTGCCCTGCAGATGTGAGCCCGAGCGAGCTGATGAAAGTGTAGGTTGACCTACAACTTTGCTCGCGCCATCGGCCGCGAACCAGGCGATGAATGTGTAGGTTGACCTACAGATTGGCTTGATTCTCGGTGGTGTCGGTTGCGTATTATGGAGCAACCGAGAGGTGGCATTAAATGAAACACGACAAAGATAACCCTCAATGGACTGATAAGGATCTCCACAGGGCCGAGAACCTGGAGGGCTTGCCCGGCTCGCTGCAAAAGAATCTGGTGCGCGTAGATGCAGGCCTTGTGCAGAGGTTGGAGTCGCTGACCGCCGGCGTCGACGTGGATCTCGATGCTGCCCTGCCTGATGATGAATAAACATCGAGATATTGAACGTCAATTATCTTGGCCGCGTCGCGACAATTAGGTTGGCCTGGTCACTGTGGTTGGATCAACCTTGGGGATCATTGCTATGACGACATATGACGCTATAATAATGTCAATTGTCGGAGGTTGCTATGCCTGCAGCGGACATCTTTTCTGTTATCGGTGACAAGAAGCTTTCGGATGCGGTAAAACGAAAGGGCTTGGTCCGCGTGACTCGCGACGGTCTGCCGGCGGAAACAGTCGTCTTCATCCAGAAATCCACTGGATTCTCCACCGTCCAAATCGAGGCCATCGCCGGCAGTTCCTATCGAACCCTGCAGCGCCACATCGAGAGCAAGAAGCGCTTGTCCCCGGTCACGTCCGATCGCATCGTGCGTTCCTTGAAGGTCTTTAGTGACGCTGTAAACACCTTCGGCAACATGGAGAACGCTAGGGAATGGATGTCTAGGCCTTGTGCGCCTCTGGACAACCATCGACCCATTGAACTACTTGATACCGATGCCGGCACGAGCGAGATTGAGGCCGTGCTTGGGCGCATTCGCCACGGCGTATTCAGTTGATTGCTGCCTGGCGCATTGTTCAGGCATCGTTGGCGGCGTCTGCCATGGATGGCGAAGGCGCATATATGTATGGTGGTAGATGGAACAACCCAGGAACAAGGGTTGTCTATCTTTCTCAATCAAAATCCCTTGCCGCCCTGGAAATCCTGGTTCATGCAGATCAGGCCCTCATCGGGCTCCCTTACTCCATAATCCAGGTCAACTTTGAAGAAGCTCTTTGTATCGATCTTGATCCATTGCCGACTGGATGGAGTAACAGCGATCCCGTTCATGCACGCGCAGCAGGAGATGCATGGGTAGCCTCCCAGGCCTCCCTTGCGCTTCGTGTGCCGTCAGTCGTTATGCCTGATGAATGGAACTATCTGCTCAACCCAGCGCATAAGGATATCGGGAAGGTCGCTGTGGATACGCCGGAAGAATTTCGATTCGATGGAAGGTTGGTGAATCGCTAACCGGCCATCGTAATTGTCGCGACGCGGCCAAGTTAATCGGCGCTCTATACCCTCCCCCGCAACTATCCTGCCCGTTGCCAGTGACCTGCCCCCATGCATAGGGCCATTTGCTGGTTAGTAAATCCGCCTTATTTTCTTTCTTCTTGCTCCGTATTTCGCGCCGTAGCGCGATGCTGTGCGGCCCACTCAGCCGGGGTCATGTAACCCAGTGAGCTGTGCGGCCGGCGTTCGTTGTAATCCCGGCGCCAGGCTCCGATGATGGCTCGGGCCTCGGCCATGTTGCTGAACCAGTGGTCGTTCAAGCACTCGTCCCGGAACTTGCCATTGAATGACTCGATGTACGCGTTCTGGGTCGGCTTGCCCGGTTGGTGCGGATTCCGACGAATTCGGCCACCCATTCCAAAGTTATCCGGCCACCTGTTCCGACGGAAAAAAGCCACCCTCTGGTCGGAGCGTAGCGACGCTGGACAGGTGTCATTCTGTGGGGCGGTTTTCTGTGGTCAACGATGCATTTCGTTTTCGCATGGAGTCTCCTTTCAGACTGATCTTGTAGGCGTTGTGAACGAGGCGGTCGAGGATGGCGTCGGCCAGGGTGGGATCGCCGAGATATTCATGCCATGCCTCGATGGGCAGCTGACTGGTGACGATGGTGGATTTGAGGCTGTGCCTGTCTTCCAGGATCTCCAGCAGGTCGTGGCGCTGTGACTTGGCCATGGAGGCTATTCCCCAGTCATCGAGGATGATGAGGTCGCATCGGGCCAGCTCCAGCATCAGCTTGCCATAGCTGCCATCTGCCCGAGCGATGGCGAGTTGCTCCATGAGCCTTGGCAGGCGCAGATGGCGTGCCGTATACCCCTCCAGACAGGCCTTGTGGGCCAGGGCGCAGGCCAGATAGCTCTTGCCGGTGCCGGTGGCGCCGGTGATGAGGACGTTATGTGATTTCCTGATCCAGTCGCATGATGCCAGAGAGAGGATGAGCTGCCTGTCCATGCCTCGGGGGGTCCGGAAGTCGATGTCCTCGATGCAGGCGTTCTGGCGCAGCTTCGCCTTCTTCAGACGCGTGCGCAGGACACGGCTGGAGCGTTCGGTCATTTCCCTGTCCACGAGCAGGCCAAGGCGCTGCATGAAGTCCATGGACTCGATGTCCGGCATGTTGAGCTGCTCGCTCAATGCCTTGTGCATGCCAGTCAGCCGCAGGGATGAGAGTTGGTCGATGATGGGATGTGTCAGCATGGGCTTCTCCTTCAGTGGAAGTAGTTGGAGCCACGGATGTTGTCGTGGGCGATGGATACGGAAGCGGCCTGGGGTTCCGGCAAGGGTCTCTGATCGTATACGAGCTGTGACATGTCGATTGTCCGGAACGATCCATCGTTCTTGGTGTAGAGCAGTTCTTTATCCACCAGTGCCTTCCGGACAAGAATCTGTCGCCGATCAAAGTCCACGAACTGCCACATGAGGCCATCGATCTCAGCTGTTCTCATGCCGGTGAAAAAACGGACAAGATAGTAATTCCGGAAGTCCGGCCGCACGTTGTCGATGATCAACTTAACCTCTTCGAGCGTGAACGGCTCCACATCAGTCTTTGGCACCTTGAGCGATTTGATGCCGTTATAGGGTGAACTGAATTCAAAGCGATTGGCTGCCTCATTCAGGACCATTCGCAGTGGCGTAATGATATGGTTGATACGGGAAGCGGTGAGGCCTCCACCCTTCTGGCTCTTCACCATGGCGAGTGAAGCGCGAAATTCGAGGATGTCTGCTTTGGTGATGCAGCCAACCTCCTTGTTTCCGAACCATGGCAGGATGTATTTATTCAGAGAGGTGAGTACCCCTTTGATGTGGGTATTCCGCCACTGGATGCGCATCTCGTTAAACCAGCTCTCAGCGAACTCGCTGAACAACGGGGTTGGCCCCCCTCCTTTTGAACGCGATGTAGGCATCTCGAACTGCTCTGCTCGCGGACTGTCCGGGAAATAGCTGGCGTAGTTGAATGAGCCGAGAGTGATTTCGGCTTCAATCCGGTCGAGGACCTTCTGCAGCTTCTTCCGATTGGCCGGTGTGTCGTCCAGTAACGTCTGCTCACGGCAGCGCTTACCTCGGAACCGGAAGTCGAAAAACAACTTGGCGTTATCTGTCCTGGCTCTGATGCTAGCCATGGCAGGCGCCGCCCTTAGCCATCGGGATCAGCAGATCCTGCGCACCAGAACTGGTGAACATGTCTTTTTCGATGGCATCCCAGATATACAGAATCTTCCGGCCACCGAAGGGGCGGAAGTAGTGGATACCCTCAAGGAGAACCGAGTCCTTCAACCGCTCCCGAATAGTACGCGGATCGTATTTGATACGCTGGGCCAGTTCTTCTGTTGTCAGATAGCTATCAAGCATAAGTGCCTCCTATTGCTTTCATGTGATCTTTACTAATCACATGTGAGCAATTTAGATCACCAAACTAATCTGTCAAGCTTTGTTTGACTCATATCTGATTAGATGCCAGCGTTTGAGATGCGAGAGAGGGGAGTAGGCTGGTGGACATGCAATGATCAGAGTGCTGTTGAAACAGATGCTGGATGACAAGTCATTCAAGGAACGGCGCCGTATTACTTTGAATGAAGTCAGTGACGCGACTGGAATTTCGCGCGCCACGCTGACCCGCATTGCCAACGTGCCTGGCTATAACACCAACACCGATACAATCGATGCGCTCTGCAAATATTTTGAGTGCACTCCTGGAGACCTGTTAAAACATCACGTAGACGAGTAGCAAAAGATGGGGAGGGGGATGGCTTGTTGATGATGCTTGGGCTTTCAGTTATCCATATAAACAGCCAAAACCATGGTCGGGTTTATAAATGCCTTGCCAGCTAGAGAATCGTGACAATTGCCATGCCTATAAAGAAGTCCGAATACGGCCATGCGTAAACCTTTGGCATTGGCTCCTACTTACGATTCTATTGCCGGTGCTTGGCGGGTGTATGCCAATCGGCAATGGGCTGCAGCCCTTACATGGTCGGTGGTACCGAGAATCATCAGAGAAGCATGATACGCTGTGGGTGCTGTTACCTGGCCGTTACGACTCCATCACCAGTTTCGAGGATCATGGGTGGGTTACCAAAGCTAGGGCTGCCAAAGTAAATGGAGATTTTGAGGCCATAGATGCCTATCTCGATTATTATATAAAGCGCACAATCGTGCCCAGGCTATATCAGGATGTAATCCAGCCAGCCCGCAAGGCGGGTTATCGCCATATCGTGTTGGTTGGTGTATCGATGGGAGCGACTGGCGCCTTGGCGTACTGGCTGCGCCATCCGTCCGGAATCGACGGCCTGCTCCTGTTCTCGCCCTATCTTGGGGATAAGCCCCTGCTCGACGCTATTCGCGACGCCGGCGGCGTACGCCGATGGCACCCTGCCCTGTGTCCACCCGGAAATTTCTGCCGCCTGTGGAAGGCATTGAAGCGGCGGGATGCGGCCGGGGGTCTGCCGCGCGCATTGTTGCTGCTGTACGGTCGGCAGGACAGGCTCCACGAAGGACACCAGCTTCTGGCGGCACTGCTTCCGCACCAGCAGGTACTGACGATGGATGGCTCCCACAATTGGGTGACTTGGAGCCGACTGTACGAGCTGGCTTTACGCCGAGGACTACCGCAGCGGATGGCTTCCCGGCACTCGAAGTAGTCATGCATCAAGAATTGCCCCAAGAATCATTGCGCGAACCCTCGACCAGCCAGGGTCGGATATGGCATCGCAAGCGACGCCTTGATCCCGTGCAGCGGCCATTGCCGGTTTCGGCACCATGCCAAACACCATCGGTACGTCCGGGCCAAATGGCCCCACGATGTCAGCGTCGTGTCTGCCAACTTTATTTCGAGTTAGTTAATAGTTATGATTTATTGCAATTTTATTGTATTGGAGGGGCGGTTGTTAGACGAACTGAGGGGCTTGATTGTTGCCGAATTGAATCTTGAGGGAATGAAGCCGGAAGACATTAAGGCAGACGCCCCTCTGTTCGGGGACGGCCTAGGGCTGGATTCGATCGATGCCCTTGAACTGGCCATTGTGCTGGAAAAGACCTATGGGGTGAAAATCAAGTCGGGAGATGACAGAAACGTGGAGATTTTTGCTTCCCTTACCGCCTTGACCGAATATCTCGAAGCGAACCGTACCCGATAAGCTTGAAGATACTCATTCGCACCGTAGGTTTCATCGCGTTGACGCTGGGATATCCGGCATTGGTATATCTAAGTATCCGCCACGGCGTTTCCTGGGTTTTTCCACTGGTGGCAAGCGTTCTGCTTTACCGCATGTTCCGGGCTGGCGGACGCCACACCTGGCTGTTGGCGCTGCTGGCGCTGGCGCTGCTGGCCGGCGCCGTATTCTTCCGACAGTACGCGGCCAAAATGATCCCGGTGCTGATCCATACCAGCATGTTCCTCTTGTTCTATGGCAGCCTACGTAGCGGCGCGCCGCTGATCGAACGCTTCGCCCGCCTCGATTTTCCCGAATTGCCTCCCGGCATCGCCGAATATTGCCGCAAGGTGACCTGGGTGTGGGCCGCCTTCTTCGCCGCCAATATCGTCTGGTGCTCGGCACTGGCCATTTGGGCCGGCAATGGCTTCTGGGCGCTGTATAACGGCGTCGTCATCTATGTGTTGCTCGGCCTGCTGATCGTCTCCGAATACGTCTGGCGCCGGCTACGCTATCCCTGGCTGGAGGTGCCGCCGTTCAGGCAGAGCGTCGCCAATATCATCAAGAACGGGCACACGATCTGGGGTGGCCCGGCCATGCCGGGAGACAACGGATGATGCAGAGCAGCGAGCTGACCGTCACAGAGGTCGTGCTGCGCTTTGCCGCCGACCGGCCGGTGGCTTACCGCGACGGCAAGCCGATCGGTGCAGCGCAGCTTTCGGCAGATCTGCGACAGACGATGGCTTTGCTACAGGAATGCGATGGCGAGGTGCTGATCACCTGCCACGGCCGCTACAATTTTTCCGTCGCGATGCTGGCCAGTTGGTTGGCCGGCAAGCGGGTGATCCTGCCTCCCAACCGTCATCCCGCCATGCTGGCGCATATCCGGGCCACTCGCGCGGTGGCGCTGGAATGCGATGACGGCGTCATGAACGGTGGGATGGCGACCGGAGCGCCGGTCCCGGCGCTTGCATTCCATTTGGCACGCACGCAACCCGCGCTGACCCTCTATACCTCGGGCTCGACCGGCACGCCGAAGTCGGTGAACAAGGATATCGGCGATCTCTTCGCCGAGGCCTTCGCCTTGAAGGATGCGATGACATGGCCGTCAAAGCCATTGGTCGCCAGCGTACCGCCGAACCATCTCTATGGTCTGACCTTCTCGGTGCTGTTGCCCTGGGTGCTGGGCATCCCGTTTACCGACGAGTGTCCGTTGCACGCCGATGAGGTTGCCGAACAGCTCGCCGCGGTGCAGGCCGGCACGCTGGTGACGGTGCCGGTGCATTTGCGGGCGCTGCTCGGCGCCCCGCTCGGCCGTGCGCCGCTACGCGTGGTTTCGTCCGCCGGCGCCATGGATCAACAGATCGCCGAACAGTGGTATGCGCGCTTCGGCAAGGAGATTCTGGAGATCTACGGCTCCAGCGAAACCGGCGTCATCGCCTATCGCCGGCAATTGCGCGATCCGGCATGGCTTGCCCTCACCGAGTTGGCGTTGGAGACCAGCAACACGGGCCTGTTGCGGGTCGCCTCTCCGTTCATTCATGCCGGAAACGGCGCCTTCTTCCAGACGCAGGATCTGGTCGAGATGCAGGACGACAGGCGCTTCCTGCTGCTGGGACGCGCCGATTCCATCGTCAAGATCGCCGGCAAGCGCATATCGCTGCTGGCGGTGGAGACGGCGGTCAGGCGTTGCCGGGGGGTAGTCGATGCCGCCGTCACCGCGGTGCCGGTCCAGGGACATGTCCGCAATATGGCGATCTGGGCAGCGATCGCCATCGGGGATGCGGCCGAGGCGATCGATGCCCAGAGCATCCGCAGCGAATTGCTGCCGCAACTGGATGGCATCGAGATTCCGCGTCGCATCGTGGTTCTCCACGAACTGCCGCGCGAGGCGAACGGCAAACTGTGCAGGGAACGTCTGTTATCGCTGTTCGGCGAGGAGGTGCCGGCATGATCGACCACCCTGTCGCTATCGCCGCCGATCATCCGTGTTTTTCCGGCCACTTCCCCGGATTGCCCATCCTGCCGGCAGTGGCGCAGTTCGCCCTGCTGGCCGAGGCGCTTGCCGCCATGCACGGTCAGGCGTGCGTCATCGCGTCCATCCCTTCGGTCAAATTCCTGCAACCGATCCGTCCAGGCATGGCACTGACCGTGATGCTCGAGCCGGGCGGCATCGGTGCCGCCGACTTTACGCTGCGCCACGATGGCACGACGGTGACGAAGGGAAGCGTGCGCTACCGACTGGAAGCCCCATGAGCGAGAAAATCACCGGCCTGGTGCCGCTCTATAACAACCCCATGACCATCGCCAAGGTCGTGGAAGGCCTGCTGCAGAAACTCGACTTCGTCATCGTCGTCGACGACGGCAGCGACGCCGCCACCGGGGCCATCGTCGAGCGGCTGCAACAAGCCTACCCGCAACGCCTCGATGTACTGCATCACGCGCATAACCGCGGCAAGGGGGCGGCGGTCCAGAGCGGCCTGCATCGCGCCCATGCCCTGGACTTCACCCATGCCGTGCAGGTCGATGCCGACGGCCAGCATGATCTCGACGACCTGCCGAAATTCCTGGAAGGCATCCATGAACATCCCAAGTCGCTGTTGCTCGGAGCTCCGATCTTCGATGACGATATCCCCGCAATCCGCAAGCATGGCCGGAAGCTGACGCAGTTGATGATCGCCCTGGAGATGGGGAGTTGGGATGTGCCCGATGCCATGTGCGGATACCGTGCCTATCCCGTGGCGGCGATCTGCAAGCTTGGCCGCATGGACCCGCGCATGAGCTTCGACCCGGAGGTGATGATCCGCGCCCATTGGGCGGGAATCCCGTTGCGACGCATCCCGACCCGGGTGCGTTACCTGGCCCCCGAAGAAGGGGGCATCTCGCATTTCCGCATGGTCAACGATAATGTTCGCCATACTTGGGTGCATCTGCGCCTGCTGTTGCAGGCACCTTTCCGCCTGCTCGGCCGGTCGCGCTCGAAGCCAGCATGAGCGCGTGGATGGAAAAGAAGGAGCGCGGGTCGCTGTGGACCATGCGCCTGATGCTCTTTCTCAGCCGTCATATCGGTCCATGGCTGGTGCGCCCGTTGCTTTATCCGATCGTCGCCTACTTCTTCGTGACCTCGGCCGAGGCGCGCGCCGCCTCATTGGGTTTTTACGCTCGCGTCAGGGGGGAGCGAGGGCGGCTTGGCGCCTGGACGGACTTCTATCGGCAATTGCTCTGTTTCGCCCGTACCCTGCTGGATCGCATCTTCATCCTTTCGGGCAATAGCGCGCGCTACAGCGTGCGTTCCGAGGGTCGGGAGATGTTGATCGAGGAGCAGGCGCACGGCCACGGCATGATCCTGCTCGGCTCGCATCTCGGCAGCTTCGAGGCCTGCCGCATGCTGGTGCGGCAGAAAGCGGGTCTCGATGTACATATGGTCGCCTACTTCGGCGCTTCACAGAAGATCCGTTCCGTACTCGACGCCTTGGCTCCGGAACTGGCCAATCGCATCATCGACCCCACGGCACCGGATGCCGTGTTCCGGATGCGCGAGGTCGTCGAGGGCGGCGGCGCGCTAGCGATCCTGGCCGACCGTGTAGGCATCGGTGAACGGCGTGCCACGGCGGAATTCTTTGGCGCCGCCATCGAGTTGCCGGCCGGCCCCTACCTGCTAGCGCATGCGCTGGGTTGCCCCGTCTACAGCTTCTTCGGCCTGTTGGCCGGCAAGGATCGCTACGACAGCTATGTGGAACGCGTCGCGGAGCGGGTCGTGCTGCCGCGGCAGGAACGCCAACGCGCGCTGGATGCCTATGCCCAGACCTATGCCAGCCAATTGGAGAAGTACTGCCGCCGTTATCCGTATAACTGGTTCAATTTCTATGATTACTGGGAGAAACAGGCATGAGGAAGGGCATCGTCGGCGCCATCGACAGCCTGATCTACCTCTTGCTGGGGCCGTTCACGGTGATCGGCACGGTGCCGTTGCTGCTGATGCGCGCCGACGCCGCTCTGGCCTTACCGCATTTCACATCGTCAGGGCAGGCCCACTCCGGCTTCGCCATGATGAATATCGGCGCTGCCCTGGCGCTCTGGTGCACCTGGCTGATGCGACGCGGCGGCGGCACACCGATCCCGTCGATGCCGGCGACGCGGATCGTTCGCTCCGGCCCCTATGCTTATGTGCGGCATCCGATGATGCATTCGCTGCTGATCGTCGGCATCGGCGAGTTACTGGTGACGGGTTCGTTGCTGATGTTGCTGTGGATTCCGCTGGCCATGCGGGCCGGCGTGCTCTTCGTCGACCATGTCGAGGAGCCGCTATTGAAGGCGCGCTTCGGCCAGCCCTACGTCGACTATTGCCAAGAAGTGTCGCGCTGGTGGCCGCGCCGGAAGGGTACCCGGTGAACGGCGGCGCCATGGTCAGCCTGCGCGTACCCTTCCACGATATCGACAGCCTCGGCATCGCCTGGCATGGGCATTACTACAAGTACTTCGAGCTGGCACGCACCGAGCTTTACCGCGCCTGCGCCCTCGATATCCCCGAGATACGGGCGATGGGCTATGTCTTGCCGGTGATCGAGAGCCAATGCCGCTATGTGCAGCCGCTCAAATACGGCCAGTCAGTGTATATCCACGCCGAGTTCGTCGAGCACTCCAGCTACATCAAGATCGTCTACACGATCCGCGACGAGGCTACAGGTAAGCGCATGGCATACGGCCATACCAAACAAGCAGTGTGCGAGCCCGACGGCACCTTGTTGATCGCCGTACCGGACGAGGTGGTCGATGCGATTCGCCCTTAGCCTGCTGCTGTCGCTAGGGCTGCTTCAACTGTTCGCGCCCTCCGCCGCGGCCGCCGGCGAGACGCTGGACAGCGTGCTGGCGAGGGCGGCGGCACAGCGGCGGGTCGTCGTCGATTACCGCGAGGTGCGGCATATGCAGTTGCTGACCAAGCCATGGCAGGCATCCGGGCGCATGTATATCGACGCCGACCGCTTCGTCATGGCCCAGCATCAGCCTTACCGGCAATTGCTCGTGACCCGGAAGTCGATGTACTGGCTCTACATTCCGGGTAAATATTTCCGCCGTGCTGGCATGGTCAGTGACCGTCTGGCGACGGCGGACTTCGGGGTGTTCCGCGCCATCATGCGCGGCGACCGCCAGGGCCTGACGCGGCGGTTCGATGTGCGCTTTTCCGTCGACGGCCGTGAATGGCGCATCGCCTTGCGTCCGAAACGAGCCGATGGTGCGCATTACCGGCACATCGTCGTTAAGGGCCATATCGGCCAAGCCGCCGACGCCGTACGGATCGAAATGTCCGATGGCGATGCCACGGACTGGTTCTTCACCCCACGCCGCTATACCGCGAAGACGGCGGCAAGACTCAAGGCATTGGTGACCGAGGCCCGGGGGCAATAGCCATGCGCTGGAGGGTCATCGTCTTCCTGGCCATGCTGCCCGTACTCCTGCTCATCACCGTATGGCAGGTCAGGATCTCGACCGATATCTCGAGCTTCTTCATCGCCGGCAACTCACCGCAAGCGGCCCTGGTGGCCAGCAACATGCAGACGGGGGAGATCTCCCGCCGCTACCTGCTCAGCATCGGCAGCAAGCAGGGCCATGTGCCGCTCGATGCCGTCGAGACGCTGCACCGGCGGCTTGCCGCCATCCCCGGCGTGGCGCGCGTCTGGGGCCGCGGCCGCGGCGCCGCCGAGATGCAGAAGTTGGTCGATTTCTATCTGCCCTGGCGCTATGCGCTGTATTCGCTGCAGCCGGAGACGGACGTGACGGCCCTGTTCTCGGCGGTGGAGCTGCACAAGAGGGCGATGGCCGTCAAACAGGCGCTGTTGAGCCCGATGGGGGCGTGGGTGCAGCCCATCGTCATGGCCGACCCGCTGTTTCTGAGCATGGACTGGCTACACCAGCTGCCTTCGGTGAAGGCGCCGGCGGGCAAATATGTATCGATGGTGGTGCAGACGACGCCTCCCGGCCTCGATACGGCCGAGCAGGCCCCGATCGATCACCGCATCCACACCGTATTCGCCAAGCTCAATGCCGAACGCGGCGGACACCTGACGCTGCAGATGACGGGCGTTCCGGTCTTCGCCATGGCGGCCCAGAAGCAGGTCGCCGGCGACGTCGGACGGGTGGGGACGATCTCCTCCCTGTTGATGGTGCTCTTTTTTCTGCTGATGTTCCGTTCCGTGCGGGCCCTGGTGATGGTGATCCCGATCCTGCTGGCGGCGGCGATGCTGGCGACCTTGAGCACCTCCCTGCTGTTCGGCCGCATCGACGCGTTGACGCTGGCCATCGGCACGACCTTGATTGGCATCTGCGTCGACTATCCGATCCATACCATGGTGCATGCCGCCGCCGACACCGGGCATGCCGAGGCGTCGACACGCGTGATCTGGCCGAGCCTACTGATGGGGGCGTTGACGACCATCGTCGGTTACGCCGCCCTGAGCCTGACCGGTTATCCCGGCATGCAGCAAATCGCGGTGTACGCCGCGATCGGTATCCTGACATCCCTGCTGCTGGCGCGTTACGTGTTGCCCCATGCCATCGCCGGCGGCGGGCGCGGCATGCACGTGAGATTCCCGTGCACCGGATGGCTGCGCTTCGTTGGCCGGCATCGACTACAAGCCCCTGTGCTGATCGTGGCCCTCGTGGCCCTCGTGGTCGGACTGCTCCACCTGCGCTGGGTCGACGATCTCAGCCGCCTGGCCCCGCCGCTGGCGGCCTTGAAGGCGAAGGACCATTTGATCCGCAGCCGCATGCAAAGCGTCGAGCCGGGGCGCTTCGTGCTGGTGCATGCGCCCAGCCTCCAGGCTGCGCTCCAAGCCAACGAGCAGGCGACGCGGGTACTGGCCGGGCTGGAACGGCGGGGAAAGCTGGAAAAATACTATTCCCTTTATCCATGGATCGCCTCGGATGCGCTGCAGCGGCGCAACCTCGAGGCCTTCAGACACCAGATGACGCCCAAATCCCTGGCCAGATGGCGCCAGGCCCTCGATGCCGCGGGCCTGAACAGCGCCGTGCTGGGACAACCGGCGCCGCCGGGCCATCGGCTGCTGTCGATGGCCGATGTCGCCGCCTCGCCTGCAGCGCACCTGATCGCCGGGCAGGTCGTCAACGATGGGCGGGAAACGGTGCTGACCATCTGGCTCGGTCGCCATGACCCGGCCAGCCTGCGGGCGGCCCTGGCCGGCATCCCCGATGTCAGCTACGTCAGCCAGAAGTCGCTGATGAGAAACATGAATGCCGGCTATCGTCGCAAGGCCATCAAGGCCCTGGGCCTGGGCAGCCTGTTCATTTTCATCATGCTGGCGTTCAGATACCGGAGTCCACGGATGGCGGTGCGGGCGCTCGGTCCGGCCATGGTATCGGTTGCCGTGGTATTTGGCTGCTGGGGCATATCGGGCCGGCCGCTCAGCATGCTGCACCTGGTCGGCATGCTGCTGGCGGTTTCCATTTGCGTGGACTACGGCATTTTCTTCGTCGAGAACCGTGCCCATGACATGCGCCTGACCTACGAGGCCATCGTCGCTTCGGCCCTGACCACGATCGTATCCTTTTCCTGTCTCGGCCTGGCCGAGAACCCCGCCCTGAAGATCCTGGCCTGGACCGTGGCACCCGGCGTATTCCTCGGCTTTTTCCTTTGCCCGATCCTCATTCGTACGCCGACGGCGGGCTTGTCAGCACCGCGCGAGGGCCAATAATGAACGATCTGTGGCAGTTCGATGTCGAAGGGGAGAGATGCAGCCAGTCTATATCACCGGCCTGACGGCGGTTACGGCCTGTGGCTCAGGCCTACAAGCGCATGTGCATGCCTTGCGCGAACAGCGCTGTTGCCTGCAGCCGCCGCGCCTAATTGCGACCGACTTCCCGACCTATACCGGCGAAGTCGAGACGCCGCTGCCGCAGATCCACGGCCGGCTGCAGGCCTACGGCAGCCGCAATGCGCGCATGGCACTGGCGGCACTGGACTGCGAAGACGCTGCTTTCCGCCAGGCAACGGCGGCAGCTGTCGCCCGTTACGGCGCCAGGAGGGTGGGAGTCATCATCGGCACAAGCACCTCGGGTATCTATGAAACGGAACTGGCCTATCGTACGGCAGCCGAGACGGGACAGATGCCGCCCAGTTTCGATTTCGCCCACCAGCATGCCTGGGTGGCCACGGCGGATTTCATCAAAAGAGAGCTTGGTCTGGACGGCATGTGCTACGCCATCTCCACCGCCTGTTCTTCCAGCGGCAAGGCCATTGCCGCCGGCCAGCGCATGATCGAAGCGGGCATCTGCGATGCGGTCGTGGTCGGCGGCATCGATTCGCTATGCCATATGACGCTCTATGGATTCCGCAGTCTGGAGTTGGCCTCCGAAATGCCGTGTCAGCCGCTGGACCGCGAGCGTGACGGCATCAGCATCGGTGAAGGCGCGGCGCTGCTGCTACTCGAGAGAGCGCGCGGCGCTGCCGCCGATCCACTACTTCTCGGCTACGGCGAATCCTCCGATGCCCACCATATGACCGCGCCGCATCCGGAAGGCCTCGGTGCTGCGCAGGCGATGCGGAGCGCTCTGCAGATGGCTGGGTTGCTACCCGACGACATCGGCTATGTGAACCTGCACGCCACCGGTACGCGCCTGAACGACCAATCGGAAATGCGCGCCATGGCCGATATCTTTGGACCGGCTACCGCCTGCAGCGGCACCAAGGGCATCATGGGCCATGCCTTGGGAGCGGCGGGCGCCGTCGAGGCAGTGATTGCACTGTTGGCCTTGCATCACGGCTTCGCCCCCGGCACCTGCGGCATCCGCCATGTCGATGACGATTTCGCCGACAACTCTGTGCTAACCCATACGCAGCAAGCGCCTAATCTCGCTTACGTGATGAGCAACAACTTCGGATTCGGCGGTAACAACGTCAGCCTGATCTTCGGCCGAAAGGCTGTCCGTGCATAAGGGCACCATGGCTATCCTCGGTCTCGGTGCAGCCTTCGCAGCGCCGGAGGAAGCGTCGCGTCATGGCTTCGATGGAGCGGATATGCAGGCCGAGTTGTTGCCTGTCGCACTTCGCAGGCGGACCAGCATAGCGACTAAGGTGGCGTTCGCCGCCGCCGAGCGCGCTTGTCGGCAGGCCGGCATCGATCCTGCGTCGATGCCGGCCATTTTTACCTCGTCGCTGGGCGAGATCGGTGTAACCGACAAGCTGTGCAGCGACATCGCTGCCCAGCACTACCCATTGTCACCGACGCGCTTCCACAATTCGGTGCACAATACCGCTGCCGGCTACTGGAGCATCGCTGTTGGCAACCGCAACCCGGCAATGGCGATGGCCGCGTACCAGGACAGCTTCGCGCTTGCATTGCTGGAGTCATGGGTCCAGCTGTACTCCGTTGAGGACAAAGTGTTGTTGGTCCATTTCGAGGAGACGCCACCGCAGCTTATGTTGCCTGACAACGACTGGCAGAGCTGCGCCGCGGCGCTGGTACTGGCAAGCGCGTCTCTGGAGCAAGCACCCATAGCGCGGCTGACGCAACCCGTCCGGGAAGGCTGCGACTGCGGTGCGGGTGGCTATGCCGCGCATTCGCCGATACTACCTGCCCTGTCCTTATTGGAGGCCGTGCAGAACGGCAGCAGCGGACGTGTGGCTGTCTCGCCGGTAAGCGATGGTGCATGGTACGTTGAGGTCATGCGCTGATGGCTATGCCAAAACCCTCAGAGTTGTTGCCGCATCGCTCCCCGATGCTGATGTTGTCTGAAATCGTCGCCTGTACTCAGGAGCGGTTGACGGCTCGGGCCGTGGTCAGCGCCGATAATCCGCTGCTGCAAAATGGCCGCCTTCCAGGCTATGCGGCTCTGGAGATGCTGGCTCAGGCCTGCGGCCTTCTATTAGGAACTGCTCAGCCGGGACGGGAAAGTGGCCCCGGCGCCATTGTCAGCGTGCGCGAGATGCAGGTGCATGTCGCCTCTATAGCTTTGGGCGAGACTCTCATTATCGAGACCGAATGCCTCGGTAGCAATGATAATTCAGCGATGTTTCGTGGCAATGTCCGTCAGGATGAGAGGGGCGTGCTGGATGCGACACTAACAGTAATCCGTTTCCCAGAAGGAGGCATGCGATGACGAAGCAGGTTCTGGTGACAGGTGCCAGCCGCGGTATCGGCGCCGCCATCGCAGCAAAGCTAGCGGCCGAAGATCGTCATGTCTGGGTGAACTATCGCCATGTCGCCGACGCCGCCGAGGCGGTGGCGGCTGCCATTCGTGCCCGGGGATGTGCAGCCTCGACCGTGCAGTTCGACGTCGCCGATCGCGCTGCCTGTGCCGCCGTGCTGGGTGAAGCCGTCGCGCAGCATGGTGCCTTCGATATCGTCGTCAACAACGCCGGCCTGATGGCGGATGCGCCGTTCCCCGGCATGGAAGACGAGCAGTGGGACCGTGTCATGGCTACCTCGCTGGGTGGCTTCTACAACGTCTGCCGGCCATTGGTGATGCCGATGATCCGCAAGCGCTGGGGGCGCATCGTCAATATGACCTCGATCGCCGCGCTGCACGGCAACCGCGGTCAGACCAACTATGCCGCGGCCAAGGCAGGTATCATCGGCGCCACGCGCTCGCTGGCGCGGGAAGTGGCCAGCCGCGGCATCTGCGTCAATGCCGTGGCCCCCGGTTTTATCGACACGGAGATGACCGCGGGGATCACGGACGAACAGGTGCGTCAGGTCGTGCCGATGGGGCGGATGGGGCGCAGCGAGGAGGTGGCGAACGTCGTGGCCTTTCTGTGCTCGAACGAAGCCTCCTACGTCACCGGCGAGGTGATCAATGTCAGCGGCGGCATCATTTGAGCCCCGACATGGAAGGGTTGCATGGCGATCAGGAGGATGAACACATGAGCCATTACGATGTCATCGTGGCCGGCGGCGGCCCGGCCGGCAGTACCGCCTCCACGCTTTTGGCGCAACGGGGATACCGCGTGCTGATGATCGATCGCGACAAGCATCCACGCTTTCACATCGGCGAGTCCATGCTGCCCATGAGCGAACCGGTGTTCCGTAGGCTGGGGATCACCTGGAAGCCGGGCGACTACCTGCCGAAGAACGGTGCCGAGTTCATCGACGAGGCAACGGGTCAGCGCATCCGCTTCCCGCTGGCCGGGGAATACCAGCCCTATCAGGTCGAGCGCGCCAAGTTCGATCACATGATGATCGACAACGCGGCCGCTCAAGGGGTGGCGGTACACCAGCAGGAGAAGGTCATGGCCGCGGACTGCGGTGAAACAGGGGTCGAGGTGCGCACCAACAAGGGCTATTACACGGCGCGCTATCTGATTGATGCCACCGGCCGCAGCGCCATGATGGGTCGGCGGCGGCAGGCTGTGCAGCGCATCGACAACCTCGGCAAGTATTCCCTTTACGCCCATTACAGCGCGGTCGATGCAATGGCGGCAGATACGCTGTTCGAGACCGGCGATGTCAAAATCATCATCGTCGATATCGGCTGGCTCTGGGTGATTCCGATGGTCGGGCGCCGGCTCAGCGTCGGGCTGGTCGTGCAGAAGGAGCATCCGGGTCAGCCGCGAGGACCCGAGCTGTTCGAGCAGCACCTTGCCGCCTCGCCGATGCTGACCGAGGGGCTTGCGGGTGCCAGGCAGGAGTTCGAGATCAAGTCCGAGGCTGATTTCAGTTTCGTCAATCAGGCGCGTTACGGCCGGCGCTATGCCTGTTGCGGGGATTCGGCCGGCTTCCTGGACCCGGTGTTTTCCTCCGGCGTTTTTCTTGCGGTAAGAACCGCCGAGACCGTGGCCGACCGCCTGCATGCCGCACTGATGCAGGGCTGCGAGGACGATCCCGATTTGCATGCGGTCGACGATGATGTCTACAAGACCGGATTCAATTCGATGCGACTGTTCGTCGAGCGCTTCTATCACTCCGGCATGGTGCACAACCTGTTCTTCGTCGCCGAACGCAGCGAGGAGCTCAAGGAAGACATCCTCAGCATCCTGGCCGGTGACCTGTGGACCGGACGCAACGATTTCCAGAAGAAACTGCTCAGAAGCCGGCAGGCGATGAAGCTCTCCGCCCACGAGGCGGCCATGCAGTCGGCCGAGGCCTGACGATCCCGGCCGGAATCAGCGCGGCGCGTTTTCCTGCGAGGTCCAGAGCCTCCAAATGTAGCCGAGACCGACGGACAGGGCATATTTGCTTCGTACCAGCGGGCTATCGGCATTGACGCCCGGTGCCAGCATCTGCATGCGCACCATCAGGCCCACGCTATGGGCATCGTCGATCCTGTAGCGCATGGACGAGTACAGGTAATAGCTGTGCAACCCCTGATGCGCCTGATAGGCGGGGCGACTGGCCGTCACATAGGGCGCATCGACACCGTAATAGTATTGGTTGTAATGCTGTGAGGCATACAGGAGGCCGCCCTCCAGGCGTAGCATCAGCTTGCCCGGACTGGCCAGCAGATCATCGCGTTCATAGCGCAGGCCCGGCTGGCATACCCAACCTAGGTAGGTCCGGCTGGTATCCATCGCGAAACGCACGGGCAGGTGCAGGCTCAGCGAGGATGCCCGGCTTTTGGCGACGATGTAGTTGAGCCGCGGCCCCACTTCTCCGGTCAGGTGCAATGGCGGCATGCCCTGGCGGGCACGATTGCCGTTTCTGACTGGCAGGCCGAAGGAGAAATCGAGGTCGAGGGACAGCCGATTGCTATCGAACAGACGGCCGCGCAAGCCACTGCGGTCGACCCTCAGAATCTTGCCGCGGTAGATCACATAGGGCAGGACGAACGGCAGCATGAAGCGCTCGTCACTTCCGGGATATTGCGGTATCGATAGCCCGCCGCCGACAAGGCCGATCTCCCACAGCGGTTTGCGCGGTGTGCTTTCCTTTGCCTGTCCGTCGGTGATGGCCGTGAAGGCGATCACGACAGGAATGAGCAGGGTAGCGATGGAACGCTTCATGCAATGATACGTACGCCGGTTTTGCGCGGCAGGCCACCACCGATGATCAAGACCTCTTCGTTGCTACGCCGCGCTTCCACTTCGCTTCAGCGGCCGAGCCCAAGCATGCCGGCCATGATGTTCTTCTGGATTTCCGTGCTACCGGAAAACAGGCGTCCGGCCATGGCATCCTGCACCAGTTCGGCGTGCTGGCCTGCAAGCCCGAAGCTGCCGAAGATCTGCACCGCATCGAGGCAAGAGTTGAGGAAGGCCTCGCTGGCATACCATTTGGTGGCCGCACTTTCGACGGTAATGCGGCGATTGCCATCGCACAGTTCGGCGCAGCGTTTCACCCACAGGCGTACCGTTTCCAGGCGCAACTGCATCTCGGCAATGCGATGGCTGATGGCCTGGCAATCGCCAAGCGGACCACCTTTCACCTGCCGCCGCTTGGCGAATGCGACCACCTCGTACAGCTGCCACTGCATGATCCCGGCCAGACCGGAGAAGATGAATGCGCGCTCGAGCTCCAGTGCCCGCTGGATCATGATGCTGCCGGAACCGGGTTTGCCCAGCAGGCGATCGCCCGGCAGGCGGCAGGCGCGCAGCAGCACGTCGCCCATGGTGGCACCGGCGCAGCCCCGCACCGTCGGCCCGTCGCAAAACTCGACCCCCGGATCGTCGCGACGCACCAGGAATGCGGAGATGGCACCGTCGAGCTTGGCGTAGACCACCAGCAGGTCCGCAATCGGCGCGTTGGTGATATAGCGTTTGCCTCCCTCCAGCACGAAGCCGTCGGCGTTCGCCCGCGCCGTTGCCTGCATCGCCGCCGTATCGGAGCCGGCCTGAGGCTCGGTGATGGCATGACCGCCGAAGAGGTCGCCGCGCACCAACGCGGCCAGCAGCGAGGCCTGTTGCGCGTCGCTACCGAAGCGCAGCAGAGGGAAGATGCTGCCCCAAACGTGGGCGTTGACGGCAAGGATCAACCCCGGATCGCGGCTCTGGCTGCCGAGGCGCTCGTAGTGGCGACACAGGTCTTCGAATCGGTCCCCCAGGCCGCCGAATGCCTCGGGAACGCCATGCCGGAACAGCCCTGCGCTACCGCATCGGCGTAGCCGCTCCTGCGCAGCCTGCTTGTCGTAACCCTCGGCAAGTCCTAGCTCGGGAATGCCTGTATCTCCCATGTCCCCCCTCCTCAGATCAGGGTCGCCACGGCACGGTAATCCACCTTGCCGTTGGACAGCCGCGGCAATGCCTGAAGCTGCACGAACCGATAGGGCTGCATATAGCTGGCCAGATGTTGCTTCAAATGGATGCGCAGCCCGTTGATGTCCGCCCCCTCGCCGGCGACGACCGCGACCAGCCGCTGGCCGCCGATGGGGTCGGGTTCACCAACCACCACGGCACCATCGAGTTGCGCGTATCGATTGATCGCCGCCTCGATCTCCGCCGGTTCGATGCGATAGCCGGACACCTTGATCATGCGATCGATACGGCCGTGATAGAGCAACTCGCCCTTATCGTTGCGCGATACGCGATCACCGGTGTGGTGCCATACCCCTTGCGCGGCTTGCAGCCGGCCTTCCCGCCAGTAGCCCTGCATCAGGCAGGGGCCGGAAACCAGCAGTTCCCCCGATGCGTCGATACGAAGCGCTGCGCCGCAAGCAGCATCGCCGATCGGCAAGGCATCCAGCGTTTCCAGTCGTTCGCGATCCACCGGCCACCAGGTGCAGACGTTGGTCTCGGTCGGCCCGAACAGGTTGTGAAACGCCACGTGCGGCAGGGCGGCGACCAGCTTGCGCAACCCGGCCAACGGAAACACCTCGCCGGCAAACAGCAAGGTCCGCATGGCGGGAAGGCGCTCGGGGGAAAGCCCGCCGCGCTGGCAGAGAAAGCCCAGGATGGAGGGTACGGTGTACCAGGCGGTGATGCCCTGCGCCTCCAGCCAGGCCACGAGCTTGCTCGGTGCCAGCGTCAGTGCCGGCGGCACGAAATGGACGCAAGCGCCGCTGGCGACGGTAGCGAACAGGTCGAACAGCGACAGGTCGAAATGGAATGGCGCCAGGCTGGCGATGCGATCCGTTTCGCCGATGTCGAAGCTGCCGATTGCCCAGGTGACAAAGGCGTCGACGGCCCGGCAGCTGATGCATACGCCTTTCGGATTCCCGGTCGAGCCGGAGGTATAGAGGATGGCCGCCAGCGCCTCCGGGGAAGCGTGCGGGACGGGCGTGAACGGCGCGCCCGGCGTGGCCAGGCTATCGATATCGACCCATACCGCGGCATCGGGGCACCAGGCGGGGCGCGTGCCGCGCCCGAGCAGGCAGCGCGGCGCCACGTCTTCGGCGATATAGCTGAGGCGCGTCGCCGGGTTCTGGGGGTCGAGCGGCACGTAGCAGGCTCCGGCGAGCAACGCGCCGTAGATGCCGCATGCGGCATCGATGCCGCGCGGCAGCAGGATGGCCACGCGATCTCCGGGACGGACGCCGTGGGCCTGCAGGGCATGGGCGATGCGCCCGGCGACCGCGAACAACTGGCGATGATCGAGTTGCCGTTCCCCCTCGCTGAAAACGGCATGGCCATGCCGATCCTGCTGGCGGGCAAGCAGGGCATCGAGGCTGGCGAGCCTATACACGGGCTTGTTCCTGCAGCTCGGCACGCATGTGCGCGATCAGCCGATCCAGCCACGCGGGCTCGATGCGGCTGGCGACATAATTGAAGCTCAGGCTGATTTCGCCGTTGTATTGGCTGACCAGCATGGCCAGCGACGGCGGTGCCGTGACCTGACTGAGTTGATACATGCCGGTGATGGCGGTGCCGGCGATTTCGGTCGGCTTCGGATCGGGTTCGCCGGTGTAGGAGAACCAGAATGAACTGCGTTCGTTCCCCTTCGGCGAATTGCGGATGATGCGGCCGTATTGCTCCAGGGACAACCAGCTTCCCGCCTCCATCAGCGGCACCAGCGCATAGTCCAGACCATGGCGTACGGTCGCCTTGTGCTGCTCACGCAGGGCCGTGAACAGTGCGGCGCGGTCCCCGACCTGCGCCATGTCGGCCTGTGCGAACAGGAAGCTGACCTGGTTGCCGAGCATGGGAAACAACGCCTTGCGTCGGCGCATGTTCATGGCATAGGGGACACAGAAGCCGTCGCGTGCGTCGCAACCGGCATGGACCATCGCCCGCATCAAGCAGCCGATGAAATAGAGGGCGGTGCCGGTCATGCCGGCGGCCTTCATGGCCTGTTGCATGACGCGCTTCGAGGCATCGGCATCGAAGCGGACGATGCGGTAATCGAGGCGATCGCTTGCCGCGCCGCTATCGGGTGGCAGTGCGCTGGACAGGCGATCCAGCGCGTCGATATGGCGCTTGGCCTTGAACATCATGCCGAGCTTTTGCCACCATCGCCATTTCGCCGCGAAATGAACAAAGGCATCTCCACCATCCGGCATCTCGGCGTCGTTCAACAGATGATGGACGATGAGCTCCGCGCCTTTAGCATCACAGATCGGATGGAACCAGCGCAACAGGAATAGCGCCGAGTCCGGCATCTCGACGAGATGGAATTCGATCGGCGCCACCTCGCTTGCAGGGGTGGCAGTGTTGATGATGTCCAGGATGCATGCATGGGCCTGCTCGCTGTCAGCCGCTGCATGGCGGAAGAAGATGTCGCACCCTGCAGGCTGCTCCTCCCAGAAATAACGCCGTCCCTTCTGTCGTAGCCGTACATGCACGTCGGGAAAGCGCGCGCCGAATGTCGCGGCGCGACGGGCGAGCATGCCGGCATCGGGGACGCCGTCTAACTCGAAAACCAAGGCGCAGAAATTGCCAGCCAACCCCGAGCGGCGAATCTCGTGGTCCATCATCAAGGTAAAATGGTCGGCGGTGTTCAAGGCCTGCAACGCGCATTCCTCGTGCCCGTCAGCGATGGCGTTCGATCCAGGCACATATCCTGTTCAGGCTGCTGATGTTGTCGGGCTCGAGCTCTTCGTCAGGCAGCAAGACACCGAAGCGCTCCTCGATGAACACCATCAGGCGCATGATGCCCATACTGTCCAGACCCGCCTCCAGCAGGTCGTCGTCGGCGGAGAAGGCTATAGGGTCGGGTAAGAACACCAGCTCCTGTAAGACAAACCCCCTCAGGTCATCCATCATTTGAATCCTTCCCTCCCGAGCATTCGCACCCAATGCACTGTAAACACTACTCTATGGCCAAAGACGTGCGAAGTGTAGGTGCAAAGACGTCGGCTTGAGCCGGTCCATCGACCATGGAAGGATAAACGCATCGCCATTGTGGGGTCATCAGCGAATGGGCGCTGCGCGCCATATGCGAATTCCCACCGATGCGATAACAATGGAGGAAGACCATGCGAATGTTTAATACACCCCGTTTAATCCTATGGGCGATAGTCATGGCCCTTGTCACCACAGCCCTTGCGACGAACGCCCAGGCAGGCTTTTTTTCTTTCTCCCACAAAGACACATCCGGCATGAAAGGCAAGACTCTCTACACTCAAGAAAACATGTACAGCCTTAAAGGTAAAGTGGTGACCTGGGTAAATTATCATGTAGACACGTTGATCCCAGTGAATACCCCAGTAGTCATCAACTATGTCGGCGGCTCCAGCATGAGTTTCACCATCAAGGCAACAGGTCAAAAACTACGTCTGAAGAACTCCAGGCATTCGGGCCTGGATGGGGAGGCCTGGACCAAGCGGCATTTTGGCCCAAACAGGGTCGACCTACATAAGTTCTCCAGGCTCGAGCAGGAAGCGATCGCTGCCGCGGAAGTGCGAAAAGGAATGAGCAAAGCGGCTGTTTTGGTGGCCTATGGGTATCCTCCTGCACACCGGACGCCAAGCCTGAAAGCCAATAGATGGCTGTATTGGATAAATAGGTGGAATAAGGTTGCGGTTGTATTCGATGACTATGGCCATGTCACACAAATCATTAACTAGACTCAAAGCATCATTTTCATAAACAAAGGGCGCGGTATATACCGCGCCCTTATAGAATAGTTTAGGCATTAACCCAAATCTTTGATAATACGCTTGGATAGGGCCTTTACCATACGGTTAAGACGCTCACTTGGTGCAGGAAATATCAACCCACCCAACGCAGTTGAAGTATTAGTGTTAAATGTTTGCAACGTTTTATTTCCTTGCTCTACTTTTACATCAACCGCAAGAATATCAGCCCCATCCATTACACCGAGCCAAAATGCTGCAGCACCAGAGCGAAGGCGGAAGGAAGTCACAGTAATATATAACGCCACTCTTCCTTTGTTGGTATCGTAGTTTCCCGTTTTCTGAAGATCTTCAGAAACTTTATTCTCGATACGACTGACAAGGTTATATTTCCTTGCGCGAGCAAGTCGATCTTGAGCAATCGAAGAATCAATATTAGCAATTACTTTGGATACAACA